>CAZJRQ010000014.1:0-57845 GCA_964548535.1 uncultured Oscillospiraceae bacterium | reverse complement strand
TGTTAGCGTTGTCAAAATTACCGTTATTATAATTGTTAGCGTTGTCAAAATTACCATTGTTGTAATTGTTAGCGTTGTCGAAATTTTCGTTGTTGTTATTCACGCTATCAAAATTTCCATTGTTGTTTTCAAAATTATCCATTATTGTACCCCCTGTAATTAATTAACTTTATACTTACAAAACTACCTTGTTGCGTTTTTGCATCTTTTGAAATAATTATCAACGTTTTTATTAAAATACAAAAAACATGTATATGCGCCTGAAATAGCCAAATTCACCAGCAATGATAAAAATGCAAAAATCATAATACCACCCGAAATTTTAGCTCCAACACCTATTGCTAACACACTCACCAAAGCTATAATTGCTCCAACAAGTGACAAAGCAACGCAAATCATGATAAGTATTCGTGCCCATGTCTTTCCGTTCATCAAGTTAAGAGAAATAATTATACTAATTGAAACTGACACAATCCTGTATATAATCGAGTCACTACCACTAAAAAGTGATAATACAGCGGCAATAATATAGATAATCGAGATTACCTTAATAATCTCCTTACCCTTATCCGAAGATATTAAAAATTGCCTGTCAACCTCTCTTTGTTCTTCAACAGAAATACCTTAACCTTCTCCAACATCGTAATAAGCCATTGCAGTACCCCCTAAATTTAATATATAATAATATAATCAAGTGACTATTTCACAGACGATTATAAAATCATCAAATTTTTTACAAGTACTTTTCAACGTCGCAATGAACACCATCAGACCATAGTCTTTCAAGATTATAATGCTCTCTTGTTTCCTTATAGAAAACGTGTACAACAACATCACCGTAATCTAAAACTATCCAAGTGCCACCCTGAAAACCCTCTGTTCTAAGAGGTGCAACACCACGCTGTTTTAGCTGAAACTCAACCTCATCAGCAAGGGCCTTTGTTTGAGTATTCGAAGTACCGTTTGCTATAACAAAATAGTCCGCAACAATTGTTAAATCTCTAATTCCAATCATCTGAATATCCTCAGCCTTTTTTGAATCCAGTGTTTTAACTATAGTTTTTAGTATCTCATCCTGAGTAATATTGCTCATATTTTTCCTCCGTTTTATCTGTAATTTTTTATTTTCGCAAAATCATTATAACATTCAAGTGTTGACAATGGAACTGTATTATCCTTTTTCACAGTGTCAACAATTGAAAACTTCAAGGCCTCTAGCATTGCCTTATCTAAACTTTGTTCAGCAATCCTACGCATTCTTTTTACATCTTTATAATCTCTGTCATCAGAAATTAAATCAGCCAAATATACAATTTGAGAAACCCTATCCATATCCTTACAAGCAACTGTATGATATCTAATAGCACTAATTATATCAGTATCGTAAATTCCAAATTCTATCTGAACAAACTCAGCTCCAGCAATTCCGTGATAAAGCACTGTAGATCTTTTCTCAATCTCACTTACTTTAAGGGGTGATTTTTCAACAAACTCAAACTGTTCATCAATCGGCATTTCCTTGCAAACATCGTGCAAAAGACCTGCGACATAACATTTTTCTTCATTCGCATTATATTTTCTAGCTAAAATCAAAGCTGAATTTGCCACATTTATACAATGATTATATCTCTTTTTAGAAAGGTTATCTTTAAGAAAACTTTTATACTTCCCTATTATTTTCTTATCCACAAATCGCCAACTCTCTACTAATACAAATTATTTTCTTCTATATATTGTACAACATTTTTATTTAAATAGCAAGAGCAATCCTCATATTTTTTAAGTTTTTCTCTTATTAAAGTCGAAGAAACCTCAAATGGCTCAACATTAACAATATGCACTTCATTTTTATCACGAAGACTATCCGCATAATTTTCAAGCTTATTGCCATCATCATCACAACGTGATAAACAGATAATTCCGCACATTTTAAGTATTTCTTGATACTTATACCACCTATGAAAAGACAAAAGCATATCACTGCCCATTATAAAATAAAGCTTATCTTCAGGATATTTCTCTTTCAAGTACTTTATAGTATACACCGAAAAGCTCTTATTACTCCTTGAGAACTCATAATCAGATACACTTACCTGCCGATAATTTGAAAAAGCAATCTTGCACATATTAAATCTGTCCAGCTCAGATGCAAGATCATTAGCCTCCTTATGCGGAGGTATTTTTGAAGGCATAACAATGACCTTGTCAACCAAGTCTTCACCCAAGACTGCTTTTAGCAAATGTTCATGTCCCAAATGAACAGGATTAAATGTTCCGCCGAAAATAGCAATAGATTTCATAACTTGTTTTTATGCTCATGCTACAAATTTGCATACAACACACAAACTAGCGTGAACGAATCCCCGCTTTCTTATTTTTTCTTTTTGTTGTCAGACTTTAGTCTAATAACAGGCTCTTTTTCATTTCTCTTAAACAGCACTGCCTTTGAACCTATTACAGTTACAACCTCAGCATTAATTTTCTCAGCAATTTCAGCCGCAGCTTCTTTTGCTGTGTATAGTGAATTATCCAAAACCTTAATCTTTACAATTTCATGCACACGCAGATAATCATCAATCTGTGCAATTTGTGAGTCATTAACGCCACCTTTTCCAACTTGATACACTGAATCAAGCGGATTTGCCAATGCTTTTAATTCTGCTCTTTGCTTTGATGTTAACATATATTTTTAACTCCTTATTTTTAATTATTTAAATGCAGCTATTTGATATCCAAACGGAAATTGCTCAGCATCAATATCACCGTTGCTAAAACTAAATCCTGCACCCTCTAAAAAACAAATAACTTCTTTTATACTGTAAAATTTATAATCACCCCTTGGTGATAGCGGAAGATATAAATTGCACACTTCCCTTGCAACGGGCGGCAGTCTTAAATCAGTAACCACAAACATACCGTCAGGTTTTAAAAGACGCATAACCTCATCGAAAAATTCCTGAGGATTAGCAATATGATGAAGTGAGCAAGACATTGTAATAACGTCAAATTTATCATCATAAAACGGCAAATTTTCTATATTTGCTCTTTTAAAATTAAACTTTGGATTTAATTTTTTTGCCTGTTTTATCATGTTTCCTGAAATATCCACACCATAAAAATTGGCTGGATTTGCTCCCCTAACTGTTTTGAACATATCCTCAAGAAATCTTCCGTTTCCGCAAGCAACATCCAAAACAACCGCTTCGTCATCAATGACAATCTGCTGAGTAAGTCTGTTGCGAAATTTGCGTGTTAGCTTGCCGTCAAACGATTGATCATAATTTTTTGCTATTTTATTATACGCAATCTGCGACTTATTCCTCACTAGAAATCACCTCTACTTTAGCTTTTCAATTAACTGCTTAAGTGCAGCATTTCTATGTGATACCTCATTTTTTACGTCAGCTGAAATTTCTGCAAAGCTTTCTTCACCGTACATAAAAATAGGATCATATCCAAAGCCGTTTTCACCAACGGATTCACGTCCGATTGCTCCCTCGCAGACACCCTCAACAGAAATCTCTTCGCCCCATTTACTTATAAAATGTATAGCACATACAAATCTCGCAGTACGCTCGTCATTTGGAACTCCTAACAGCTTCTTCAAAATTAAATCTGAACGCTCTTTATCAGTAGATAAATTACCATATCTTGCTGAATATACTCCAGGCTCACCATCTAATGCATCGACAATAAGCCCGCTATCGTCAGCTAAAACTGCACAATCAAATTTTTCAAAAATTGCTCTTGCTTTGATAGCCGCATTTTCCGCAAAAGTTTCGCCAGTTTCATCAGCCTCAAAATCAACACCAGCCTCACTTTGCGAAAACACCTCATAATTAAACGGTTCAAGCAGTTGTCTATACTCTCTTATTTTCCCCTTATTATTACTAGCAATAATAAGTTTCATATCAAGCACATCCTTCTGAATTTTTTTATGTTTATTTTTCCCCATTATCTATCCTATCATTCTCACTATTCAAATAGCGCTTCAACAAAATCACGTGAATTAAACGGCTGAATATCTTCAATTTTCTCTCCAACCGTCACAAGCTTAACCGGAATTTGCAAATCATCAGTGATACTAATAATAATTCCACCCTTAGCGGTGCCGTCAAGCTTTGTTAAAATTATGCCTGTAATATCAGCAACCTCATTAAACTGCCTTGCCTGATTTACTGCATTTTGACCAGTAGTTGCATCAAGTGCTAAAAGTACCTCAAGTGAACAACCCTCAGCTTGCTCATGAACAATCTTTGCAATCTTACGCAATTCCTGCATAAGATTTTTTTTGTTATGAAGTCTGCCAGCTGTATCACAAATAACTACATCAGCATTTCTTGCCTTTGCAGCATTTAGAGCATCAAACACAACAGCCGCTGGGTCAGAACCCTCATTATGCTTAATAATATCAACTCCAGCACGCTCAGTCCAAACCTCAAGCTGCTCAATCGCAGCAGCACGGAAAGTATCGGCAGCTGCAACAATAACTTTCTTGCCCTCTTGTGAAAGCTGATATGAAAGCTTACCGATTGTTGTAGTTTTTCCAACACCGTTTACACCAATTACTAGAATAACAGACGGAGTTGTTGACAAATCAAGAGGTTGCTCTTCACCAAGCATTTCAGTAATTACATCCTTTAGCAAATCTTTAACTTCCATAGGATCAGTAATACCCTGACTTTTAACTCTTGCACGAAGTTCGTCACAAATTTTAACCGATGTATTTACTCCGATATCTGACAAAATCAAAGTTTCCTCAAGTTCTTCAAACAAATCTTCATCAATCTTTGTAAAAGAATTCAAAAGGCTTTCAATTTTGCTCATCATAGAGTCTTTTGTCTTTTTTAAACCTGCTTTTAGTTTTTCAAAAAATCCCATTATACTCTCTCCAATCTCTATTCAAATTTGATTTGGCTAGTATCTTCCATACTCATTTTTAATAGCTTTGAAATACCATCCTCTTGCATAGTTACACCATACAAAACATCAGCCTCTTCCATTGTACCACGTCTGTGAGTAACCGTAATAAACTGAGTCGTATCGGTGAAATTATGTAGGTACTGTGCATATTTAGTAACATTAACATCATCAAGTGCTGCCTCAATTTCATCAAGCAGACAAAATGGTGACGGACGAATTTTCAGTATTGAGAAGTAGATACAGATAGCTACAAAAGACTGCTCTCCGCCCGAAAGCAGTGAAAGCTTTTTAATCAATTTGCCAGGTGGCTGTACCTTAATATCTATTCCGCATTCCAGCACGTTATTCAAGTCAGTTAGCACTAATTCACCACTGCCACCACCAAAAAGCTCAACAAATATAGATTTGAAATTACTATTTATTTTATCAAAGCTTTCTACAAACATTGACTTCATGTTATCAGTTAGATTTTCAATCAATTCATTTAATTCATGCTTTGATTTCATAACATCTTCAAATTGATGCTTCATAAATTCATATCGTTCAGAAACCTCTGAATACTCTTCTATAGCACCTAGATTTACATGTCCTAAATTCTTTATCTTAGTTTTAAGCTCAATAAGACGTCGGTTTGCAGATTGAATATCCTCAAGCTGTTCAGACTGCTCCTCAGCCTCTGACCTTGTAAGTTCATAATTATCCCAAAGTTGTGCAACAAGTTTATCAAAATCAGCTGTGCAAGATTTTTGACGTTCAGCAACTCGATTAACTTCATTAGAAAGTGTTTCTTTCTCGTCCATTTTAATCTTCTGTTCTTGCCTTAGCTTGTTAGCCTTGCTGTCAAACTCGTTATGCTCTCTTTGAGCAACGCTTATTTTATTTTCAATTTCTAAAACAACGCTTGACGAATCATCAGTAGATGACTTCACCTTTTCAATCTGAACTCGCTTTTCACTGATAGTCTTCTTATGAGAAATAATCTTCTCAGTAAGCTTTCCGCCATCATCACTATTATTTTCAAGAGTTGACGAAAGCTGTTCAATAGACAATCTGCAAGCTTGCTCATCCTTATTAAGCTCAATCAACTTTATCCTCAAATCAGACAAATTTGCCGACATTTCTTCACGCATTTTTTTCATTTCAGCAAGTTCATTCTGCGAAGTTTGAATTTTTTCTTCACTATTTTTTATCTGATTTTCAGTATCACTTAACAGTTCATTAGCCTTATCAATTTCATCACTTGATGCTGTAAGCTTAGATTTGCAATTCTCTATGATTACATCCAAGCTATCAAGCTTTTCATCATATTGTGAAACATATTCCGACACTCGCTTAATTTCCATTTCAAGACGAAATTCTTCCTTAGACAAAATTTCAATCTGC
The DNA here is from genome assembly GCA_964548535.1 of uncultured Oscillospiraceae bacterium. Classification (GTDB taxonomy): domain Bacteria; phylum Bacillota; class Clostridia; order Oscillospirales; family Ruminococcaceae; genus CAZJRQ01. The sequence goes on along the minus strand of CAZJRQ010000014.1, from coordinate 51,539 downwards.
TCTTTAACACCTTCAGTATCAGCCGAAAGCTTAGCAGTCTCTTGCGATAACGACTCTTTTGAAGTCTTCAAAGTATCTAACTGCAATTCAGCCTTAATCTTATTCTGTTCCAAAGTTTCAATTTCATTTTTACGAGTAAGTATTCCTGTCTTGTTAGAAACACTTCCTCCTGTAAACGAACCTCCGGCGTTGATAACTTGACCGTCGAGAGTTACAATTCTAAATTTATATCCGCACTTCTTAGCAATCACAGTTGCCAAGTCAATATTTTCAACAATACATATTCTGCCCAGCAGATAATTTATAACACCGCTGTACTTAGAATCAAATTTAACAAGCTCACTTGCAATAGCGATAAAACCGTCCTGTCCCTGCGGCGCGTTATTAAGAGTTTGACCTCTAACAGATGTTATCGGCAAGAAAGTTGCACGTCCAGAGTTTGATTCTTTTAGAAATCTCATACACCTCTTTGCAGTATCTTCATTCTCAACGACAACATTCTGCAAAGCACCGCCAAGCGCAGTTTCAATCGCAACTGTGTACATTGAATCAACAGTAATAAGCTGAGCAATTGAACCGCAAATTCCAGAAATCCTACCCTGATTGGAGGCTTTCATAACATTCTTTACACTGTATGCAAAACCCTCCATAGAGTTTTCCAAATCTCTAAGCAGTCCTAATTTTTGTACAGTTTCACGCAACTTAATATCATTTTGATTAAAAGACTGCTCTACCGACTTAAGCTTAGCCAATTTTGATTCTAACAGTTTTGCAAAACCAGATAGCCTATTTTGATGTTCAGTTTTCTGCTCAGAAACTTTGTCTTTAGACTCGTTAAGCTTACGCCTTTCAGACATAGTAAACTTTGATTTTTCTTCAAACTCCTCAAGCTCTAACAATGCAGAATTCAAGCTTTCTTGTGCATCAAAGCTACTGTTTTTTGCCGCCTCAAGCTTAAAGCTATATTCAGATTTTTTCAAATACAAAGCATTTAATTTATTATTATCATCCAAAAATGATTTGTCAAACTGTTCAGATTCTAGCTGAATATCAGCAAAATCTTGCTCAGATTTTTCAATCTCACCAGAGAAAGTTTCTTTTTCTAAGGCAATATTTTCAAGATCTGAACGTCTTTTTTCAAGCTCAGTTTCTATAAAATATTTTGAGCTTTTTGACTGCTCAATTTGCTCTTCAATTTGCAATATTGACTCTTCAAGATGTGAAATATCATTTTCAAGCACGGCAACATTTGCCATAGCCTGCGAATTTTCAAGCTCAACCGCATGAATTTTCTCACGCAATTCATCAATCAACGCCGACTTTTCAGCACTCATCGCAAAAGAATCCTCAATCGAATCCTCAAGTTTATCAAGGTCATCAGTCAAAACAGTATATTGCTCGTCAAGTGAGGTAAGCTTTTCTTGATATCCTTGGAGTGACTTTAGATACTCATTAAGTTTATGCGTCCAAACTGAAATTTCAAGCTTGCGCTTTTCATCATCAAAAACACGAAATTTCTTTGCCTTTTCACACTGCTTTTCAAGCGGTCCAATTCGACTATCAAGCTCACCAATTATATCCTGCAATCTTGAAATATTATCCTCAGCGGCGACAAGCTTGCGCTCAGCCTCTTCTTTTTTATACCTGAATTTTGATATTCCGGCAGCCTCTTCAAAAATTTCACGACGCTCAGTAGACTTACTGCTGACAATATCAGCAATCTTTCCCTGACCAATAATCGAGTACCCATCGCGACCAAGTCCAGTATCCATAAATAGCTCGACAATATCCTTAAGACGGACATTCGAACCATTTATCATATACTCGCTGTCACCATTTCTGTACAATTTTCTGGACACAGAAACCAATTCTGAATCTATCCCTAACACCCTATCGTCATTGTCAATCGTCAAAGTAACCTGTGCAAATCCAGCACGAGAGCGAGTTTTAGAACCGTTAAAAATAACGTCCTCCATTTTTCCGCCGCGCAAAGTTTTCGACGATTGCTCACCCATTACCCAACGCATTGCGTCGCCGATGTTCGACTTTCCTGAACCGTTTGGACCAACAACTGCGGAAATACCCTTATTAAAATCAAGCTTTATTTTATCGGGAAAAGATTTAAACCCATGTAATTCAAGTGATTTTAAGTACATTATAAACTTTCCTTTTTATGCAAATTTCGTCTTTTAAAAGTGTATCATCTATCGAAAATTTCACATTAATTTTATGTTTTTCAAAGTAAATTTTATTACTTTTTTTATGACCTACAGCAGCACTAACATCTTTCGGTGAAACAAAAACTTCAAGCACATCACCCATACCATCGTCAGTTGAGATGTATACTTTTTCAATCAAATCTAAATAAAGCTGTGACCTAACAAGTTCTGCAAATGCCGGATGATAAAATCCAGCTACCATATTTTCCGCCACATTATCAGATGCATGAAGTCCCAGACGTATAACACGAATATTTTTCGAAGTAAAATACTTTAGCATAAACCCGCAAAGCTTTACAACCTCATCAAAATCAGCTAAAACATATTCACCAAACTTGTAAAGCTCTGCAAGCTTAGTCCCCTCAATTACTGCTACAGGATAAATTCTCACCGTATCGGGTCGACATTTAGCAATTTCAACCATTGTACAAAGTTCTTTTTCAGCATTAGAGCCGTAAAGTCCAATCATCATTTGAAGTCCAAGTTCAAAACCATATGACTTAATCAAAGCAGATGCTTTTCTAACATCTTCAGCTGTATGCCCACGCTCATTTTTATCCAAAACATCATCACACATTGACTGCGCACCAAGTTCAATTGATGTAACACCATATCTTTTCAAAAGCGTAAGAATTTCATCGTCAATACAGTCAGGACGCGTTGAGATTCTTATACCTTCAAATTTATCTTCACCGACAAACTGGCTGGCGGACTCCAAAAGTTCAAGCATATAATCTTTCTCTATTGCTGTGAAACTTCCTCCAAAAAAAGCAATTTCTGTATTTCGAATGTCAGAAACCTGCTCCATTGCCTGCTTGCAAGCCGAAATAACATCTTGCGCATGAGGAATGTTCTGCTCACCCGAAATTGTTCGTTGATTGCAAAAAGCACAAGTGTGCGGACAACCGATATGCGGAACAAAAATCGAAATATTACTGTGCGACATTAGTGTTCAATTCCCATAAGTGCCAAAGCCTCTTTGGCCGCCGCCTGCTCTGCACTTTTTTTGGACCGTCCACTGCCCTCGCCAATAACATTTTCATTTAACAAAACTTGAACTGTAAAATGCTTATCATGGTCAGGACCAGACTCTGATTTTAGATGATAAATAATCTTTTCTTCAGGATTTTTTTGAATAACTTCCTGTAAAACTGTCTTATGATCATGGAAAGTATCAGCACCCTTAGGCGTAATATCTTTAGGAATAAACGATAAAATATATGGTGTTACAGCGTCCATTCCGCCGTCAAGATAAATTGCCGCAATTACTGCCTCAAAAGCATCAGAAACTATAGACGGACGTTCTCTTCCGCCTGTCATTTCTTCACCTTTTCCCAAGAAAATATGACTGCCTAAATCAATTCTTTTAGAAAACTCAAAAAGCGAACTTTCACAAACAAGAGATGCTCTAAGTTTAGTCAGCTCACCCTCTGGAATATGCGTAAAATGCGTAAAAATATAGTCTGAAACAACAATTGAAAGCACTGAGTCTCCTAAAAACTCCAAACGTTCATTGCTCTTTCTTGATTTCTTGTTCTCATTAGCAAATGATGAATGAGAAAGTGCCTCATAAAGCAAATTTTCATCTTTAAATGTGTATCCAAGCTTGTCCTGAAAAATCTTCATATTTTCCTGCTCGTTCATTCAATTGCGCTCCTTTCGGTCTAACATAAACCGTCTGATTTTATACCTTTTCTTCTGTCTTTTTCAAAGCAGCTAATGAAGCTGTAATTTCATCAATTACTTTAGTTTCAGTGAACTGCTTTGCCTGTCTAATAGCATTGTAAAAAGCTCTTGCATTACTGCTTCCATGAGCCTTAATTACAGGCTTTGTAGTACCCAAAAGCGGTGCACCACCGTACTCAGAATAGTCAACTTTTTTCTTGAATTCTTTCATGTTGCTCATCATAAGCATTGCTGCCATTTTTGATTTTGTATTCTTTGTAAACATACCTTTTAACTCTGCTGAGAAAAATTTAGCCATTCCCTCAAAAAGCTTTAAAAGCATATTTCCAGTAAACCCGTCAGTTACAACAACATCACAATCACCCATAGGAATCTGTCTAGCTTCAATATTTCCAGTAAAATTAACTGGTGCAGTTTTTAGCTTTTTATAAGTTTCAAGCTCTAGCTCTCTTCCCTTTGATTCCTCAGAACCGATATTAGCAATAGCTACTCTAGGTTTTTTAACATCTAAAATTTTGCTCATATAAGCCGAACCCATAATTCCAAATTGCACAAGCATTTCAGGACGGCAATCCGCATTAGCACCGCTATCCAAAAGCATAGTTGGATTTCCAGCAGTAGGTAAAATAGTAGCAAGTGCAGGACGTTTAATTCCCTTAATTCTTTTTACAATAAAAGTAGCACCCACAACCAAAGCCCCAGTAGAACCAGCCGATACAAAAGCGTCTCCCTCACCGTCAGCAAGCATTTGCATTCCAACAGCCATTGAGCAATCTTTTTTACCCTTGATAATCGAAGTAGGCTCTTCGCAAACTTCAATAACAGTATCAGCATGCTTAATTTTCAAATTGCTTATATCAAGTGCATTATCGCTAGCACACTGCTTAATTTTATTTTCATCACCGACAAGAGTTACATCAATTTTGAAATCTCTCTGTGCATCAATAGAGCCTTTTAAAACTTCTAAAGGCGCGTTATCTCCGCCAAAAGCGTCTATAACTATGTTCATAATATATATTCCTTTCTATCGTCATACAAAAAATCTATCACATATAACATACAATTTCTAAAAATCTTTTAAAACTATATTCAAATCTTCAAGTCCTCTATTAGCGATAGTTTCATACCTTAATTTCTTATCACGAATTCGCTCACCCAAATCAGGCAGAATTCCCATATTACAACCCATTGGCTGAAAATTCTCAACCGTTTGGTCGCTTATATATTTGCTCAAAGAACCAAGCATTGTTGTTTTTGGAAGTGAAATTTTGTCCTTGCCTTGCAAAGCTCTCGCCATATTAAGACCAGCAAAAATTCCGCTTGCCGCCGACTCAATATATCCCTCAACGCCTGTAATCTGCCCAGCAAAATATAAATTCTCACGCTCACGCATATTAAACTGCTCATTCAAAAGCTTTGGTGAATTTATAAAAGTGTTTCTGTGCATAACCCCATATCTCACAAACTCAGCATTCTCAAGACCTGTAATTAATGAGAAAACCCTCTTTTGCTCACCAAACTTCAAGTTTGTCTGAAAACCAACAAGATTATAAAGTGTACCCTGCGAATTTTCTGATCTAAGCTGAACCACCGCATAAGGACGCTTATCAGTTCTTGGGTCAGTAAGTCCAACAGGTTTTAGCGGACCAAAACGCATTGTATCTTCACCGCGCTTACCCAAAACCTCAATAGGCATACACCCCTCATAAACCTTAAAATGCTCCTTTTCGAACTCCTTCAAAGGTGCAGATTCAGCATTAATAAGCTCGTTGTAAAATTTCAAATACTCGTCCTTATCCATAGGACAATTTATATAATCAGCCTCACCTTTTCCATATCTCGAGGCAAAGAAAACCTTGTCTTTATCTAAACTTTCAAAAGTTACAATCGGTGCCGCCGCGTCGTGAAAATATAGATAATCACCACAAAGCTTGCCTATACTTTCGGTCAGCGGTTCGCTAGTCAGCGGACCTGTTGCGATAATCACATTACCGTCAGGAATCTCACAAACTTCATTTTCAACGACCTCAATCAGCGGATGATTTCTAATTTTTTCAGTAACCAAATCAGAAAACTTCTCACGATCAACCGCCAACGCACCGCCAGCCGAAACCTTAGTCAAAGCCGCGCATTCCATTGTAAGCGAACCCAAAATCCTCATTTCTTCCTTAAGCATTCCAGCCGCCGAACCGATTCTATCAGCCTTTAGAGAATTAGAGCAAACAAGCTCAGCAAAACCGCTGTATTTATGGGCAGGAGTGTATTTTTGAGGCTTCATTTCATAAAGCTTTACACTAATTCCAGCATTAGCAAGCTGCCACGCTGCCTCGCAACCAGCAAGACCTGCTCCAATAACCTTAACCTGCTCAATCATTCCCTAAATTCCTTTCATATCCACAGCCTTCTTTATGACACATCAGCTTGCCGTTTTTTCCGCCCTTTTGGAAAAGTGAACTGCCGCACTGTGGGCATTTTTCTTCTGTAGGCAAATCCCAAGTCATAAATGTGCAAGTTGGATTATCCTCACAACCATAATATTTCTTACCCTTTTTAGACTTTTTAAGTAGTACTTTCTTACCGCAGAATGGACAGAATCCACCAGTCTCCTGAACAATTCTCTTTGTATTAGTACACTCAGGAAAACCAGAACAAGCCATAAATTTTCCATATCTGCCAATCTTAATTACCATTGGTTTTCCGCAAATTTCACACACCTGATCAGTTTCTTCATCAGGAACTTTTACACGTTTGCCTTCCATTGCAACTTCAGCATCTTGAAGCTCCTTATCAAATTCCGAATAGAAATTATCAAGAGTTTTAACCCAGCTCTCGCCGCCCTTTTCAACTTCGTCCAGAGTATTTTCCATATTTGCAGTAAACTTAACGTCAACTATTTTATCAAAATGCTCTTTCATCAGCTGATTAGTTACCTCGCCAAGAGCCGTTGGTTTAAGCTGTTTTGCATCACGCTCAACATAACTTCTCGCAAGAATAGTTGTAATAGTTGGAACATAAGTTGAAGGACGTCCAATACCAGTTTCTTCAAACGCCTTAACTAAAGTTGCCTCTGTATAACGTGGAGGCGGCTGTGTAAAATGCTGATTTCCGTCAAGCGTTTCAACCTTCAAAATGTCACCCTTTTCGATTGCTGGAAGAACATTTTTCTTTTCACTCACCTCGTCCTTAGACTCCTCATAAAGCACCGTAAAACCATCGAACTTAATTGAATATCCAGACGCTTTAAACCCACAGCCATTGGCATCAATATCAACAGAAACAGTATCCATCAAGCAGTTAGCCATCTGGCTAGCAATAAATCTTTCCCAAATTAATTTGTAAAGTCTGTACTGGTCAGTTGTAACACCACTTGCCTTTACAATCTCAGGAGTAAGCTCAGGATGAGTAGGTCTGATAGCCTCATGAGCATTCTGTGAATTGCCTTTTGACTTGTACTCCTTTGGCTTTTCGGGAATATATTTTTCACCGTACTTATTATTGATAAACTCATAAGCCGCCGCTCTAGCCTCGTCAGAAATCCTCATACTGTCAGTTCTCATATAAGTGATAAGACCAGTCTGACCCAAATCCTTAATCTCAATACCTTCATAAAGTTCTTGAGCCGCTTTCATTGTACGTCTACCTTGGAAAGACAAACGACGCGAAGCCTCCTGCTGTAAAGTTGAAGTTGTAAAAGGTGCAGCAGGTGATTTTCTATGAACACTCTTTTTAATCTTTTGAACAGTAAAATCAGCGTTTTCAAGACGTGCAAGTATTTCGTCGGCCTTTTCCTTGCTATCAATTTCAATCTTCTCACCATCAACAGTAGTAAGCTTTGATGTGAAAGACTTTTTACTAGATTTTGCAAGCAATTTTGCATCAATCGACCAGTATTCTTTAGACTGAAATGCACGAATTTCATCTTCCCTATCACAAATCATTCTAACAGCAACCGACTGAACACGACCAGCCGAAAGACCTCGTCGAATTTTTCTCCACAAGAAAGGAGAAAGCTTATAACCCACAATTCTATCCAGAATACGTCTTGCCTGCTGAGCATTCACTAAATTCAAATCAATTGAACGCGGATTACTCATACCAGCCTTGATACCACTTTCGGTAATTTCGTTAAAAGCAACACGATTATTATCATTCAAGTCCAAGTCTAAAATCTGTGCCAAATGCCACGAAATGGCCTCTCCCTCACGATCGGGGTCACCTGCGAGATAAACATGATCACATTTTTTAGCTTTCTTTTTTATCTCTTTAATCAACGCCTCTTTATCCTTAATATTTACATAATGAGGCTCAAAATTATTTTCAATATCTACTCCTAGCTTAGATTTTGGTAAGTCGCGCAAATGTCCCATTGACGCCACTACTTCATAATCGCCGCTCAAGTATCTCTGTATAGTTTTAACCTTCGTTGGTGACTCTACTATAATAAGATTAGACAATTTAATTTCTCCTAACTTAACGACTGCAGCCGATTTATTTATATTCAAACGCCAAACATTTTACCTGGAAGTGACTTGATTTTACCGTCAATTTCAAGTATTGTCAGCTCAGTAAGTACATCGCAAATGTCTATCTCAAGCTCTACTGCAATTTTATCTGCATGCGTAGGATTCTTTTCGATAAGCCTGCAAATTTTCGCCTGAGTTTCAGAAAGACTCTCATAATCAATAGTGTTATTTTTGACATTATTACTAATATCTTCACTGGTATTATTCTCAAAAGTCTTTTTATTTTTTCTAATTTTACGCCTTGGTTTATTGACTAATTCCTCGTGAGTAAACAAATTTGAATCGTCAGCATCGGTATATTTCCCACCGATTTTATCAAAAGAAAAATCCTGCACCCTAGTTGACGACAAATAATAAATCAAATCTTCACCACTAAAAACAGGCTTACATCCTTGACGAATCAGTGAAATCTGACCAAAATATCTCTTATCAAAAATATCATGCGGAGGAGCAGCAAAAATATACTTGCCTTGAGAAACAGCATGCTTAGCATTGTCAAGCCCCCTGCTATCAGCAGAACATTCAACAAACAAAACAGCATCAGAAAGTCCAATAAGTATCCTGTTTCTATTTGAAAAACTAACTGACTGGCTTTTCAAAAACGAACATGTTTCTGAAATAATAGCACCACGCTCAGAAATTTTTCCTTTAAGCTGTTCACTTCCATGCGGATAATCGCTGTCAATTTCTCTACCACAAATTCCATAATTAGGCGAATTGTTTTGAATTGCACTCTCATTTGCAATCTGGTCAATACCATTGGCAATTCCAGTGACAATCAAACAGCCGCGCTTGCACAAATCCTCACAAAGCAAGCTAGCAATTTTTTTAGAATACTCCGACGGATTTCTCGTTCCAACAACCGCAATTGATGTACTATTGTTCAAAAAGTCAAGGTTTCCTCTGCAAAATAAAACTGCAGGTGGATTAGCAATTGCTTTAAGCCTTTCCGGAAAGCCCTCACTTTCGTAACAATATACATCAATATTTTTTTCTGCACAGCTAAAAATTATATGCTCAGCATCTTCCAAACTGCATTTTAAAATTCTATCCTTTTCCCTATCATTAATTTCTGAAATGCTATTGTCCTGTAACGCATTGTAATACTGCTCCACAGTGTCAAACCGTACTCCAATCTTCCACAGTTTTTCGTTAGCTGGACCAAAAATCATAACCAACCACAACCAGTATACACGCTTGTCCATAAGATCACCTCGTCACATTCAACTACTTCTTGCCAGACATTTCCCAAAGAATTATTCCAGCAGCCATTCCAGCATTCAATGAATTAATATTTCCGTTCATTTTTATCGTAATTTTTTCATCACACAGCGAAACATCCTGCCCACTCAAACCATTGCCCTCATTACCAATAACAACAGCACATCCACCAGAAAAATCAACGTCAGTTAACGACGTAGCGTCCTTATCAACAACAGTTGCAAGAACCTTAACATTTTTACTTTTAAAGCAATCACAAACGTCAGAAAAATCATCTGCAACAAAAATATTAAGCCTAAACAAACTCCCCATTGTCGAACGTAAAACCTTAGGATTATACAAATCACAGCAATTATTAGATAGCACAACACCATCAACTCCAACAGCATCAGCCGTACGAAGAATTGTTCCGACATTGCCAGGATCTTGCAAATTGTTGAGCACAGCATATTTTCCGTCAGACTTTATTTTACTGCTATCAAAACTATTATCAGGCAAATAAGCTATAATAAACACACCCTGAGATGTCTTTGTATCACTAATTTTATCCGCCAAACTATCATCTAGCGTAAAAAAAACATCGGATTTTTGATTGTCAAAAAGTGTTACATCAATAAACTGCGAATATTTTTCCAGGGCATTTTGAGAAGCAAATGCACAGTAAATTTGAAGCTTGCCATTTCTATGCTCATCAAAAGCATCAGCACAAAGTCTTGCACCCTCAAGCACAAAAAGCCCCTCATTCTGACGCATTTTTTTTGAAGATTGCAGCTTCAAAAATTTCTTAATTTTCGGATTATCCCTACTAACTATATGCATTAAAAAACCTCTCAATCACCTGAAAATCTATCCATAATAAACAACAAAACACGCAGGCCTATTTTAAACATGCGTGTTAAATATTATATTAAAGTGCAGCCTTAGCCTTCTCAGCAATTGCAGTAAAACCAGCAGGGTCACTAATTGCAATCTCTGAAAGCATCTTTCTGTTAAGTGTGATGCCAGCCTTATTAACACCATTCATGAATGTTGAATAATTCATACCGTTAATCTGTGCAGCAGCAGAAATTCTTGTAATCCAAAGTCTTCTGAAATCTCTCTTCTTCTGCTTTCTTCCGATGTAAGCGTACTGTCCTGATTTCATAACAGCCTGCTTAGCCATCTTAAAATGTTTACTCTTAGCACCAAAGTATCCCTTAGCAAGCTTTAGAGTTTTCTTTCTTCTCTTACGAGTAGCCATTGCTCCCTTTACACGAGCCATAGTTATTACCTCCTGAAATTTTTAATAGTTTTCCCTACAACTCGTTATTATTTGTAAGGGATTAGAGCCTTTACGTTCTTGATGTTAGAATCATCAGCATATGCAGCACCACGAAGAATTCTCTTACGCTTATGTGCCTTTTGTGTTAATCTATGTCTTTTGTTTGTATGCTGGAACTTAACCTTACCGCTGCCTGTAACTTTAAAGCGCTTTTTAGCTCCAGAATGAGTTTTAATCTTTGGCATATAATTTATCCTCCTTAAACAGTTTACTTAGTATTCTTTGGCGAAACAAACATCACTAAGCTTCGCCCCTCCATCTTAGATGGCTTGTCAACAACGCCAACCTCTGTTATAGCATCCTTAAACTTATTCAAAAGCTCAGCACCAAACTCTGGATGAGCAACAGTTCTTTTTCTAAAACGAACTGAAACCTTAAGCTTGTCGCCGCCATTAAGAAATTTAATTGCCTGATTGACCTTTGTATTAAAGTCATGAGTATCAATGGTTGAGGACATTCTTACTTCCTTAACATCAATAACTTTTTGATTTTTCTTTGCTTCTTTTTCACGTTTTGATTGCTCAAAACAGAACTTACCGTAATCCATTATACGGCACACAGGCGGAGTTGCCTGAGGAGCAATCTTCACAAGGTCTAGATCCTTCTCAAACGCAATATCGAGAGCTTCCTTTGCAGATAAAATACCTAACTGAGTTCCATCAACGTCAACCACACGTAGTTCTCTATCGCGGATTTCTTCATTAATTTGATGTTCTTTGTTGCTAATGACACAGCACCTCCAAAATAAAATAAAAACGGGCACAGAACAAATCCGTACCCGCATAACTATCACGTAATCGTAAAAATCATGTTAACCTTTTCACTCTGCAAACTGCATGCTTAAGGTGAGAACGGATTAGGCTCTGCTTTGTTTCTTATATAGTATACATTATCTTTCCCACTTTGTCAAGTGTTTTTTGAAAAATATTTTTTATTTATAAAAATTATTGTCTAAGATTAGGATTTAGCTTTAACACATCGATAGGTGAAAAATCAGTAGGAGGAACTTCTCCGCCAACATAATTTTGGAAACCAAACTTATTCATAAAGTTTCTTGAATGATAATTTTGCTTTAATTCATTATACAAAAACTTAACTTCATTTCCGTCACCATACACAGCCTCAACAAAAGTAAACGCATTCTGCATTTTATTAATTGCAGAATTAGTAATAGACTTAAGCTGGCTAATTGAAGTACTAAACTCAGCCAATACAGTTTGAACAGAACCATAATTATCTCTGCACTGTGTAGTTTTATCCATATAAATAGTTAGGCTATAAATTATCCAGTGCATAACTCTCTTATTAGAAGGAGAAATAACCTGTGCTCTAGTTAGCTTAGCAAGCTTAGTCTGCTGAGCCATAATATGCTGGCTGAGCACCTCACGATTTGAGAAGTTTGCATTAAGCTTAGCAATTGTATCCTGCAAAATAGGATGAATTTCCTTAAGCATTTTTTCCATTTCAAGCGATTCCTTCATTATACCAGAAACACTCTCAATAATCATTCCGAACAACAAACGTTTTTCATCACCAGTTGCAATCTTAGCAGCCTGAAGAATCTCATTTGTAACAGTACCGTCAAGAACATCATCAACCATATACTGATTGTAATACTCAACATATTTAGAATAATAACGCATGAAACGATCAGCAATAACAGGATTCTGCAAATACTGTTCAAGCAAAGTTATGTCAATTTCAATTCCGCCCTCTTCATAAAGAGTCATCATTTCAGACAAATCTTCCCAACCTCTGGCAGTTACAAAGTTAACAATTTCACCCTCAACAGCTCTGCCTACATTATAGAAGCTTTCCTCATTAGTTTCAAGAAAACAAACAATTGCTGTATGTATTTGACCTTTATAAGCATACTCTTTCCAAATCTTAAATTCAGGCTCAACGTCAACTCTCTTCAAACGGTCCATAGTAACAACGTCGAACACATTTACAGATTTATTATACTCAGGAGGGTTACCAGCTGTACAAACTACCCAGCCCTGTGGAACCTGATGTTTACCAAATGTTTTATACTGCAAAAACTGAAGCATAGCAGGAGCCAAAGAATCAGCTACGCAGTTGATTTCATCGAGGAACAAAATACCCTCTTTAATGCCAGTAGCCTCAATAGTATCATAAACAGAGGCAACAATTTCACTCATTGTATACTCCGAGATTTTATAATCCATACCAGTATAGTTACGAGTTTCAATCTGTGGCATACCCAAAGCAGACTCACGAGTATGATGCGTCATTGAGTACGAAACAAGGCTGATTCCCGTATCCTGCGCAATCTGCTCCATAATAGCAGTTTTACCAATACCAGGTGCACCTAATAGAAATACAGGTCGCTGTCTGTGAATAGGAATTCGATATTCTCCAAATTCATCCTTCATCAAATATGCCGTAATCGCATTCTGTATTTGATCCTTTGCCTCTTTTATATTCATAAAATCCCTCCATATATACATTAGACTTTTATTAATCAAAAAAACGAAAAGAATTAGTTCAAAACTATACTAATCCTGTTCATATAATTATTATTTTAACAATCTAAGTATGAACATTATATATTTTCATTAACATTTTAATTATATACTATTGACAAATTGCTGTCAATAGTATTTTTTATATTTAGAGCCTTGCACAAATATACAATGCAAAATATAGCATAAACAGAGAATTTTACACATAGAACGCAAGAAGTAATTGTTTAAACAATATAACAACAAAGCAAAAATAAATTAAACCTAAATACTAAAAACTAAAAACTAATATTTACTTGTTCATTTTCGTGTCTGTTTTGAATGCAATTATTAATATCCTGCATTTCATTATCAAGTTCTTGAATAGCTTCAGCACAAATTTTCAATCTGTATCTCAAATCTTCAGCCACTTCAGTGTTTGCCTTATACTTAAGCTTATGCTCAAGGCTCGCCCAAAAGTCCATTGCAATAGTTCTAATTTGTATTTCAACAGGTATTGGAGTCATTCCGTCAGATAGAAATATTGGAATTTCAACCAACAAATGCAAACTTTGATATCCAGAAGGCTTCGGTTCCTGAATATAATCTCGTCGCCTAAGAAGCTTGACATCATGCTGATTTAAAAGCAGATCTTCAATTCTATAAATATCATCAATATAATTACAAATAACACGTATTCCCGCAATATCTGTAATATTCTTTTTAACGTTTGATATAGTAATCGGCAATTCTTTTTGCTTTATTTTTTTCATAATGCTCTTTGCCGTTTTCAGTCTAGATTCAACATGATGAATCGGATTATATGAATATTTTGTTTGAAACTCTTCATCTAAAATTTCAAGTTTAGTTTTAATCTCTTTAATTCCAGCATTATAAACCATCATTTGGTTCATGAAATTTTGAATATCCATTTCCAAAGATGTATCCATTAACGCCTCTAATTCACTGGCTTTATTATTTATATCGTTCATTTTCTACCTCGTTTTGTATTTCTCGCTTTAATTATATATTTTAATTTTAAAAACAAATTTACATTTTAAAAATATTGACTTTTATATTATAACATACTTTTCTACAAATTAAAAGCCGTTTCTACAAAAAAAATTATGCAAAAAGCAAAATAATTCTTTCATATCGATATATAAGTTAAAAATACCCTGCAAAATATTATAAATAAATATATAATCAAGATTAAGCTATTGACCTTTTTAAAATTGTATTGTATAATTATTTAGTTGATTTTATAATTAGAATTTAAAAATCCAGGAGGTTTATTTTGTTAGATATTTTACTTGACGCTCTTTTAGACACCTTGAAAACTTTACCTTTTCTATTTGGTGTTTATCTTTTAATAGAATATATGGAACATAACTCAAGCAACAAGCTTGCAGACAGGCTGCAGAAAATGGGCCCTTTAGGAGCAATTGGAGGTGCTTTGCTAGGAATTGTTCCACAATGCGGATTTTCAGTTGCTGCTGCAAATCTGTTTTCAGGAAGGCTAATTTCGGTTGGAACTTTAGTTGCAGTTTTCATCTCAACTAGTGACGAGGCAATTCCAATGTTAATTGCGAACCCTGAAAAAATCGGTGATTTGTGGAGTTTCATACTTATAAAAACTCTAATAGCAATTGTAGCTGGTATTTTAGTTGACTTGGCTTTAAAGATGATGAAAAAAACTCAAACGCAACCGCCTTTCAAAGAAATCTGTGAGCATGCAAATTGTGATTGTGAACATCACGGCATCGTCCGCTCTGCAATAAAGCACACTATTAACATTGCAATTTTCATTTTAATTGTAAACCTTGTTTTAGGTTTTGCAATCGAATTTGCTGGCGAAGAAAACCTCAGCCGAATTATGATGACAAATTCAACATTCCAGCCTTTTGTCACTGCTCTATTTGGATTTATTCCTAACTGTGCAGCTTCAGTAGTAATCACTCAGCTGTACATTGGAGGAATTGTGTCATTTGGTTCAGCAATTGCTGGACTTTCCACAGGTGCAGGACTCGGCTTAGTTGTACTGTTTAAGACAAACAAGAACTACAAGCAAAACTTCGCAATTGTCGGTATTTTGTATTTTGTCGCTGTACTTTCAGGCGTAATAATAAATATAATTGCCTAGACTTTTACCAATATATTAAAAGACGTTTTCTTAAATTGAAAACGTCTTTTTTGTATGAAATATCTAGAACAATAGCAGCGAAACTACTATTAATGCACAACTTGACATAGTGTCTTTAGTTTTATAGTACTTTTGATTATCTATTGATACCAATGAAAAAATCATAATAGCACTGCTCAAAACAATTGCTAATATTACTTTTATAATGCTTGTGCTTAACAAAATAGAAAATATCATCAATATGAAAAAGGTGATAAGTATACATATTGAACCGTAGCTTTTTGATATATCGCTAAACGAATACGGAATGAAAACACCCTGTTTTTGCTTGTCGCAAATCGACAAGATTTGTTTTACATAAATTTGCTTTATTGCACACAAGAGCATACCAACACAATATCCTCCGGCAATTTTCACAAACACCTTATCCCCTAAAAAAGGAACGTTTATAAATATCGACGTTGTATTTAAAACAATTGCGAACGCTGATAAAACTAATAGTATTATAACAAATTGCGTACTCATTCGCATTGTTTCAATAATTGCTTTTGCAACTAGTGGTTTTCTCTTGAAAATTTTCAAATCATATATCTTCACTTTGTGTCTTTTGTTTGATAAATGTTCGTCTGTCAGCTGCTGCATTTGTGCCATATTATTATGTATTCCTGCGTGATTCATTTTTTGTGCATAAGCAGCATCATCATAATAAGCACCAATATCTATCAACATTTGGTTTGAATAAATGATTATAAAAATAAGCATAATCATTAAAAAAAACAAAGCTAAAATTTGCTGCCATACAAAATAAAGAACAAACAAAATGCTAGAAACTATATAAAATAAAGAAACAATCCCAGCACTTTTTTTATTATATTTTATCCACCTAATAAATGAACAAACAGCAAGATATAAAAATAGAGAAAACGTCGCAAGAATCATACTTACCGAAAACTCCAACTGATAAATAATCAAGCAAAAAGCAACAGAAACTATAAGCTTAATTGCCATTTTCTTAATGAGAACCATAGCCTTAATTTTTGAAAACTGAGCCGAATTATAAAAATATTGAATGCTTGCAGGGTGCATTTTAAACGGCGGATCTTTCATGAAAAGAATTGTTCCAAGTTTATAAAAAACCAACCCAATGCCTATTTTAAATATATTGTCATTTATAATAAACTCGCTTGATTTTAATCCTTCCAAAACTGCAAAAATAAAGCCAACTAGAAATATACCAATCGTTATAAATCCTATTATTTGATTTATCAAAAAGGCTTTAAACTCTCGACAAGGCTGCTTAAGTAAATATCTAAACATAATCACTCCTGTTGGTCGTCAGCATCATTTTCATCATCTGAAAAATGCAAGTAAATATCTTCAAGAGTCTCAAACTTACCTTTATTTATCAAATCTTCCAAACTACCCTGAGCCAACAACTGACCATTATCTATCATAATATAATAATCGCAAATGTTTTCAATCATGTTCAAAAGATGCGTAGATAAAAGTACAGTCTTACCTAATTTTCTTTGTTCTAAAAACACATCTTTCAAAACCCTTATCTGTCGAGGGTCAAGCCCTGTGAATGGTTCATCAGCAATCAAAAGCTCATACTGCCTTAAAAGCCCGCACATAATCATAAGCTTTTGTTTTGTTCCTTTTGAAAGCTGAGAAGGGACTTTGTCAATATGCTTTTTCATCTCAAACTGCTCTACCAATGTATCAATTTTACAGTTAGTTTTATACATTGCACCTATAAACTCTAAATGTTCTCTAACTGTCAGTTCCTCATAAAATATAGGATTATCGGGAATATATGAAATTGGAAACGACTTATTTGACAGCGAGTAGATGTCATCATCTCTATATAATATGCTACCGCTATCTGGCTTTAGATATCTTATTGCATGACGCATAGACGTTGATTTGCCTGCACCATTTGCACCAATTAGCCCAACAATTTTATTTTCAGGCACATCAAATGACAACAAATCTAGCGCGATATTATCTTCGAATTTCTTTGTCACATTTTCAAATCTTAATATCCCCATAGCATATACTCCCTTATTATTTTTAAAAATTATAACACAAATCTAATAAAAATTCAATACATAATAAAAAAGTTGAGTAACATTTTTAGTTACTCAACTTTTTAATGCAAAATATAAAACTATATCCGTTATAGTCACAGCATTTTTTTCTTTTTAAAATAAATAATCTCCGCGATAATAATCACAATACTCAATATGATTATTACAGGATATCCATATTTCCAACCAAGCTCAGGCATACCTGTAAAGTTCATCCCATACCATCCCGCAACAAGAGTCAACGGTAGAAATATTGTGGTTACAATGGTTAAAAAGCTCATCACCTTATTTTGCTTAATAGCTATTTGAGAATGATATAAATCACGAATCTGCAATAAATATTCTCTAAGCTTTTCAACGTGGTCATGAAGTCTTGACACCCTGTTTGTATAAAACTGCCATGATGTGCACTCGTCACTGGACAACACCTGCATGAAATTTTCCTGCATGAATTCACCAATATCAATCAACTGTTCGTAATATGAATGTAGTGACAAAATCTTTTTTCTGTAATCAATCATTGTTTCATTGAAGTTTTCAGCAACAGAATCTAACAATTCGCCTTCCCAATCACTAAATCTATTTTCAAGCTGCTGCAAGTAAAAAACATCGTTATCCAAAAGCGTTTCAAAAAACACTCGAACAAACTGCGTTAATGAACTTGTTCCATATGTATATTCCTTCATTTTGTTCAATAAAGTTCCAATATTTTCTTCATCATCAATTATCAGCAATCTGTTCTCATCAATGTAAAATCCAAAACTAATTGCCTCGTCTTCATCTACTTGTTTAGGAATTTTCATAGTACCCTGAATTACACTGCTAAACATTTCAATCTTGCAATATTGAATAGCCTCCATGCTCTTTTGCAAATTGATTTTGAATTTATAAGTTCCATTTAAACTTTCAAACTCCTCAGAATTTAACAATAAAACTTCCTGAACCTCCTTTTGGAATTGGTCATCTGCACAAGTATCTTCCGCACTTCTCAATTTGCCACGATTAGTATCAAACAAATATTTAATCACACAAATCACCCGTCATTTCTATTTATATTATATAATTGTAATAGTAGCATATATATACCAAAATTTCAAGTGTGTTTCTTTTAATTTGTATAAAAACAAGCCACAAATCTATAATAAAATTTGCGGCTTGTTTTGCTTTTTAATAAACATTAGATATATTATTTGTTATTTGCAAAAAAAAGCGTTATCTCTGCTCCTTTATCAACCTCACCTGTAATAGTAACCTTTCCGCCATGACGTTTCATAATTCTATCAATTAGTGCAAGTCCGACTCCACTACCCTCAAATTCATCTTGCTCATGAAGTCTCTGAAAAATCCCGAATAACTTATGAGAATATTCCATGTCAAAACCCGCTCCATTATCCTTTATAGATATAGCTGTAAACGATCCAGCCTCATAGCTCGAAACATTAATAACTGCATTTCTTTTTTTGCGTGTAAACTTAAAAGAATTATTGATAATATTTTTAAGCATCATATTTACGAGTACCCTATCACCTGTAATTTCGGGTAATGTGCCGCATATTAAAGTAACCGAACGCCTTGGCTCAAGCGACTTAAATTCGCTGAAAATATCATTAATAATATCCACTAAATTAAGAATCTCAAAATGCGGAGTAATGTTGCACATCTTAGAAAATTCAAGCAAGCGCTCAATCATCTTCGTTAGTGAGTTAGATTTATCCTGAATCATCCCAGTAATTTTATCAATCTCGCCAGTTTGATTATCACCCAACTCATTTTTCAAAGTTTCGATAAGCATATTTATTACATTAAGCGGTGCTTTTAAATCATGCGAAACTGCGGAGCAAAATAAATTCAGCTCATTATACGCAGCAGCCATTTCCTTGTTGTGACGTGATATACTAAGGTGAGTTTCAATTCGAGCAATATATTCATCACGCACAAATGGCTTTTGAACATAGTCACAGCAGCCAATTTCAAACCCCTGCTTGATTTTTTGAGGACTATTTTCAGCCGTCAAAAATATAACAGGAATATCCTTAGTTCTAGGGTTTTCTTTTATAATCTTGCATACCTCAAAGCCAGTGATTCCGTCCATGTTTATATCTAAAACAATCAAATCAGGCAGCTTTTCTTCTAAGAACTTTAACGCCTTTTCACCACTAGTCGCTGCAAAAATCTTATAGCCCCTATCCTTCAATATAGAGCCAGCAAACGCAATATGGTCAGGTAAATCGTCCACAATTAAAATTTTTGGGATTTCATACACAATGTATCATTCCTTTTATTCGGTCATTATCTTTTGAATTTCGCTATGATCAGACTTAGCAGTTTCACCCTGAAAAATAATATCTCCCTTTTCCATGACGTACAAATATTCTGCATTCTCTAAAACAAAGTCAAGATACTGCTCAACAATAAGCACGGTTATGTTTTTCCACTCATTAATTTTCTGTATAGCTGCTCCAATATCTTGAATTATTGAAGGCTGAATACCTTCCGTCGGTTCATCAAGAATCAAAAGCTTAGGCTCGGCAGCTAACGCTCTGGCAATAGCAAGCTGCTGCTGTTGACCGCCTGATAAATCTCCGCCCTTACGTTTTTCAAACTTTGGCAAAATTGGAAACAGGTCATATAAATATTCAGGAATTTTGCCCTTTCCGCCAATTGGCTGTAAACCAAGCTCAAGATTTTCTGCAACAGTCATTTGCGGAAAAATATCACGCCCCTGCGGAACATATCCAATTCCAAGCTTAACACGTTCGTATGTAGGAAGATTAATAATATCTTTTCCGTTAAAATCAATACTGCCATTTGGAGTTTTAACAAGTCCCAAAATGCTTTTTAAAGTAGTGCTTTTTCCTACACCATTTCTGCCAATCAAGCTTACAATCTTGCCGTTAGGAACATCAAGCGACAAATTTTTAATTACACAGCTTTCGCCATAATATGAATCAACACCTTTTAATGTAAGCATTTTTATTCCCCTCCTCTACCAAGATATACAGCCTGAACTGTTTTATCAGCAAGAACATCACTGATGTCACCCTCCATAAGAATTTTACCCTCATGAAGAACTGTAACAATATCTGCCGCCTGCTTTACAAAATCCATGTCATGCTCAATTACAATAACCGTACATTCTTTTTTGATTTCTTTTAGAATCTCACCTGTCTCGAAAGTTTCAGGCTTACCCATACCAGCGGCTGGCTCGTCAAGCATGATAATCTCAGGCTTTTGAACCAACTGCATTGCTATTTCAAGCCACTGCTTTTCACCATGAGCTAAACTTCCCGCACGAACATCGACGCGGTCCTCAAGTCCAACTTTTTTCAGAACATTGTCGATATCCGCATAATCCTGCTTGCTAGGTTTTTTGAAAATTGAATCGGAAATTTTCTTATGACCTTTTAAAGATAAAATCATATTATCCAAAACTGTCAGATTTACGAATACAGAAGGCACCTGAAACTTTCTGCCGATTCCCTCAAGAACAATTTTGTACTCCTTCATTCCCGTAAGCTTTACAGGCTCACGATTCTCGGGATTAAACATAACTGTTCCAGAAGTTGGCTTAGTTTTCGCACAAATTATATCAAGCAAAGTAGTCTTACCGGCTCCGTTTGGACCGATGAAAAAGTGTATACTGTTTCGCTTAACATTAGTTCTAACATTCGTCAAGGCATAAAATCCGTCAAAGCAAACTGAAATATTTTTGATTTCTAGTACATTTTCATTAACTTTACTCATACACTTTCCACCGCCTTTTCAGATTGTGATTTCTTCTTTTTCTTAACAAGTGCAGGAATTTGTTCGGTTACAAGACCAACAATTCCGCCTTTGAAGAAAATAATTGTAATACAGAACAATGCACCAATAATATACTGCCAGATTTCAACCATACCGCCTGAACTTAGATTATATTCGCATATGTTTATCAAAAATGCACCAATTACAGCACCAATTATAGTTCCGCGTCCGCCGATTGCAACCCAAATTACCATTGTAATTGAATATGGAATTGTCATCTGTGATGGTGTGATACAACCATTAAAGTTTACAAAAACTGCTCCAGCAATTGCAGCAATTATAGCTGATAGAATGTACACAAAATTTTTGTAACTACTTACTTTATATCCTGAAAAATATGTGCGGTTTTCACCATCTCTAATCGCAATAAGAATCTTACCGAATTTTCTGCCAACTAGGAATTTGCAAAGAGCAAAAACCAAAATCATCAAAATAAGTGCAACATAGAAAAGCAAGAACATATTACCTTGATTTGAAGAACCCTTAATACTTCCAAAAACTGATTTGATTTCAGTAATACCAACGTTGCCGTTTGTATAAGGTGAAAGTGCAATAAACATTGAATATGCAGCCCAAGTTAGAGCCTGAGAGATAATTGAAAAATACACTCCCTTAACTCTATTTTTGAAAATGAAATATCCAATAATTCCAGCTACAACTGAAGGTACTACAAATATCATTACAATTGACAAAAACAAGCTGTTAAAAGGTCGCCAGATTAATGGCAATTCTTCAAATCCGCCAACGTGCATAAAATCTGTAATCTTTCCGCCAGTACTTCGAAGTTTTAGATACATTGCCATTCCATATCCGCCAAGAGCAAAATAAAGTCCATGTCCCAAGCTAAGTATTCCAGTATATCCCCAAATCAAGTCTAGTCCCATTGCAACGATTGCAAAAGCAATACACTTGCCTAAAAACAAAATTGTAGAAGATGTTGTAATAACTCCCGCATTAAACAACACAGGCATTAATGCAAGTATCAAAACTATTACAGCAAAGCAAATGTTTCCTGCCTGCTTTTTAATTATTTTCATTTAAACGGCACTCCTTTCCTTATTCATCAAGATTTCTGCTCTTGATTGCAAAGAGTCCCTGAGGACGTTTTTGCAGGAAGATAATAACTATCAAAAGTACAATTGCTTTAGCGATTGTTGATGATGTATAATTTTCAGTGAAAATGCTAGCTGAACCTATAATTGTAGAGCCTAAAACAGTTCCCAAAAGCTTGCCTACGCCACCCAAAACTACTGCCATAAATGAGTTTACTATGTAGCTTTGTCCAACGGTCGAATCAATAGAGCCAAGCAAAGCTACCGAACAGCCAGCAATTCCAGCAAGACCAGAACCCAAAGCAAATGTAATATTATCAACCTTTCGTGAGTTAATTCCCATACACTGTGCCATTGGACGATTTTGCATTACGGCTCTCATCTGCTTACCGAAATTTGATTTATACATTACAAACCATACTCCAAGCAAGCACAAAATCACAAGTACTATAATGAAAATTCTGTTATAAGAAAAAGTACATCCGCCGATTGTAATACCGCCCTGCAAAAATGAAGGCGCATTAACATTAACACCTTGTGCACCAAAAATGCTTCTAGCGGCTTGCTGTAAAATCAAGCTTACTCCCCAAGTTGCTAGCAAGCTGTCAATTTCACGTCCGTAAAGTCTTGAAATTACAAGCTTTTCAAGTGCACTGCCAAGAATAAATGTAACAGCAAACGCAACTGGAATCGCAACTATATAATAAAGACTTCTCACACTCTCAGGAAAGCATTTTACAAAGATTTGCTGTACAACATAAGTCATATAAGCACCAATCATTAAAAATTCTCCGTGAGCCATATTGATTACACGCATAAGACCAAATGTAATCGCAAGACCCAATGATGTAAGGAGAATAATCGAGCTTAAACTTATACCATTGAACAGTGTGTTAATTAATTGATCCATAAATACACCTCATTTCAGAATACCAAAGCGAAACATCAAATACAACAAAAATGTATCTGCGAGGCTCATAAACCTAATCACAAACCTCACAGACCATTAAAGATTTTTGCAAATTTATAATCTACTCAAGTGGCTGAATGCCTGCTTCAACTGCCCAATCGTATGTTGTTAGGTATGGATCAGGAACTACTTGAGAATCAGTTTTGCTTACTTCATAAATCAATCCGTCTTCCTTAACCTCACCAATTCTAACTGTCTTTGCAAGATGCTGATTTTCGCCGTTAATTGTAACCTTACCCTCTGGAGCGTCGTATGAAATCTCACCTGTTTTAATTGCTGCTAAAACATCTTCAACTTCAAAGCTGTCAGCCTTTTCACAAGCTGCCTTCCATAGATATACAGCATCGTATGCAGCCTCTGCTGGGTCTGATGTTACTCTATCTTTGCCGAATTTTTCTTTATATGCAGCTACAAAATCTTTATTCTCTGATGTATCAGTTGTCTGATAATAGTTCCATGAAACAAGGTGTCCCTTTAGAATGTTTGATCCAATTGTAGCAACCTCTTCCTCTGCAATTGAGAATGACATTGTCATGTAATCATCGCTTGTATAGTTCTTTTCAGACATTTGCTTAAAGAATGATACGTTACCAGTACCGTTCAAAGTATTTACAATTACGTCTGGCTTAGCACCTTCGATTTTTGAAATAATAGCGGCAAAATCTGTCTGATCCATGTCAGCGTACTCTTCACCGACTACCTCAAGACCAGCCGCCTCAACCTGAGCCTTTATGATTGAATTTGCAGTTCTTGGGAACACATAATCAGACCCTAGCAAGAAGAATTTTGTGTAACCCTGTTCAATTAGATATTCAATAGCAGGAACAATCTGCTGATTTGGTGCCGCACCAGTATACACAATATTAGATGATGACTCCATACCTTCATACTGAACTGGATACCAAAGAAGTGCGTCATACTCCTCGAAAATTGGCTTTACAGCCTTTCTTGAAGATGATGTCCAGCAACCAAAAACTGTAGAAACCTTTTCAGAGTCAACAAGTTTTTCTGCCTTAGTTGCAAATGTTGAAGGCTCTGAAGCGCCGTCCTCTTCAACATACTCAATTTTCTTGCCCAAAACTCCGCCAGCAGCGTTAATCTCATCAATTGCCAAAACCTCAGCATCTCTAACAGCCTTTTCACTAATAGCCATAGAACCTGTTAGCGAATGAAGAAGTCCAACCTTTACTGTTTCATCGCCGCTGGAATTTTCCTTTTCGCCACAGCTAGTTAGCATTGTTGCCATAATTGCACCTGCCGCCATGCCTGCTACAATTCTCTTTAATAATGTGCTTTTCATATTATCTACTCCTTTAAATAATTATCATTTTAAGCTGTACATTTTTTTGTACATATACAAAAAGCCGATACTACTCTACCATCGAGCAGTATCGGCGTCATTGCCGTCACTATTTATCAAATAAACCTAAAGATTTAAGTGCCTTATCATTTTCACCATTACCCTTTTTCTTTAAAATATCAGCACCAAGCTTGATTTTTAGATATTCAGTGATAACATCAGGACATTTATCCGTGCCAATCCTTGCACTATTCAGTGTCATATCATATAAGATTGGATTAGTCCAATCTTCTCCGCCAGTGTAGTATTTATAATAATCAGCGCGATATTTATCTGTTTGATAAATCATCTTATTTGCCTCATCCTCAGTTGCTCCAAGCAGGTTAACAACGCTGTCAACACAATTAGCTCGAGGCGCTTCAATATAAATACTTACTACATTATCATAGTCTGACAAAATATGATTTGCACACTTTCCTACAATAATACACGACTGAATTTTAGCAAGCTCTCTAATCATCTTTGATTGAATATTATAAAGATTCACATCTGAAACAAAGCTTTTTTCTGTGGGTTTAACAATTTCATCACTATTTGGTGACTTCATCAACCGTTTTAATAAATGATGTCCTCTAAGCTTTTCATCTACCTGAAAAAACAAATCCTTATTTATACCGCTGTAATTCGACGCCATAGAAAGAATCTGGCTTTCATAACATGGTATTCCTAGCTTTGCTGAAAGTGCTTTTCCAATCTGCTTTCCGCCACTACCGAAACCTCTTGCAATTGTAATTACGTAGTTTTCCAAGCCAATCGCCTCATTTCTGTTCTTTACTGTAATTAAATGATAACATATATAAATAAAAAGTAAAACCTAAAAAACAAGATATATTCCTAAAAAAATCAGTTGTGACTTTCACTTCTATAAGAGGCAGGCGATACTCCAGCAACACTTTTAAATACTTTAGCAAAATAATCAGGGTCAGAGTATCCCAGCAAATCGCTAATTTCATAATTCTTATAGTCAGATGTATCAATAAGCTTTTTTGCATATTCAATTTTAACTGCCGTATAAAAATTATTAAATGTAGCACCCGTTTGCTTTTTAAAGCTCTTGCCAAAATAATCCTTGCTTATAGAAAAACTATCTGCAATCTCCTCCATAGTCACAATTCTGCCAAGATTTTCAGAAAGATATACACAAGCCTTATTAACAATATTTCCGCAGTCAACAGAAAATTTGCAGTCATTTGCCGCATTAATAACTATATTATCAATCTTAGAAATCTCGTTTTTTTCACCAAGATAAATCTTAGCGCGCTGTAAAACCTCAGACAAATTCTTATCACTTATAGGTTTTACTATATAATCAAAAGCCCCTAAAACCAAGCCCTGCCTTGCATATTCAAACTCATTATATGAGCTTAGCAAAACTGAAACAACGTCTATGCTACGCTCCTTAATTTTTGACAGAAGCGTTAACCCATCAACAAACGGCATTCTGATATCTGTCACCACTAAGTCGAATTCTTCCTTATCAAGCAACTCAAGCGCTTCCTTGCCATTTGAAGCCTCTGCTGAGATTTCAAATCCATTTCCAACCCAAGTTTTCATCTTTGAGTACACATATCGCAAAGCCGAATCATCTTCGACAAGAAGTATCCTATACATAAAACCACTCCTTAGAAAATCATTTCTATCCATTAAGTATTTTGCTAGCCTCAGAAAAATCATATTTCTCAATAGCCTCTTTTAGTTGCGCAAAAACATCTCGATTCATATTATCTCTAAAAGCATAAATATTAGACGCAAACAAATCCTCAGCAGAAATATCAAAATCATTACATAAAATCAACAGCTGATTATAAAGTTCGCTGTAGTCACCTGAAAATTCTATGGTACTATCCATTATATGCTCACTTTTGTACTTTTCAAGCTCTAAAAAAGTTTTGTTCCATACATCTAAAAAGTCAGGTAATAAATCAGTATTTCCACGATGTAATTCATCTTTAAACTTAATAGACAAATCATAAAGTTTATGACAACACAGATTTCCAGTAGTTCCAATAACATTATGAAGAATAGAGCAAGCGTTTAAAAGACACCGGCTCTCAATATGCATTTGAATATATTCAGCATTATGATGCTGTGAATTCAAAAACTTTTGAACAAGTTTTAAAAGCATTTTTTCATTACCATTCAAATTATGAAGACACTCATCATAATCAAAAAATTTTGATTTGTCTGAGAAAATCATCTCAGGATTATTTAAAGCAATATCAAAATATTTACGCATAATCTCACAGAGCTTATGCGGCTTTAAAGGCTTGGTAACATAATCATTCATTCCGCTTTTTATCGACTTTTCGAAAGTGTCCGCAACAGCGTCAGCAGTAAGAGCAATAATCGGAACTCTATTATACTTCTTATTTTTCCGCACACAACTTGCAACTTGATAACCGTCCATATCAGGCATACGAATATCAACTAAAATCATATCATACTGCTTTAACTCAATCATTTCCAGCGATTTTTTTCCGCTGTTTGCAATGTCAACACTAACACCAAAGCTTTGAATAATTTCACTTTCCATATCAAGATTTATCTCGTTATCATCAATAAGCAGAATAGTTTTTTTACCACCAATTTCATGAGTATCATCAAATTGATTATTATCTTTTTCTACCACAGTATTGCCATTTTCAAAACAAATACAGAAAGAAAATTCAGAACCTTCCCCTTCCTGTGAAGTTATTTCAAGACCAGATTCCCCAGAATTTGCAATTTGAATAATTGTGTTACATATTGATAAGCCAAGTCCTGTTCCGCCATATTTTCGCGTAACACTGGCATCACTTTGAACAAACGGTTCTAGAATTTTTTCTATCTCGCTATCTTTTATCCCAATTCCAGTATCCGACACTGAAAATCGAACACAGCAAGTTTTATCATCAATACTCTCACAGCTAGCAGTCAAATTAATCTCACCGCTTAAAGTGAATTTCAAAGCATTTCCTAAAAGATTTATAAGCACCTGCCTTAATCTCACAGGGTCACCCTTAACCGAAACTGGAATATCACCGTCGATATTCAAATTAAAACGCAGATTTTTCTGTCTTATGCTGTTCTCCATAACAACATAAACCTCTTGAATAAGTGTTGTCAAATTAAAATAAATATTTTCAAGTATTAAGTTGCCAGATTCTATTTTTGAAAAATCTAGAATATCACTGATTATACCCAGTAAAATTTCTGACGAAAGTGATATCTTATCACAGTAATTTCGTTCCTTTTTTCCAAGCTCACACTTCTCAAGTAAATACATATATCCAATAATTGCATTAAGTGGTGTTCTCAATTCATGGCTCATTCTAGCTAAAAACTCACTCTTTGCATTATTTGCCTTGTCAGCCTCATCACGCGAAATCTTCATTTCAAGTTCAGCCTGTTTTCTAGTTTCAAGCTCTTTTTGCAAAATCACAGCAAGCTTATTAAACATTCTGCCGAACTCTTTAAGCTCATAAACCCCAGCAGGTTTTACTCTTATTTCGGTAAGCTCATTCGCGTCTGAACTGTCATTGACTTTATTAAGTTCTGCTGTAAAACTATTCAGCGGCTTAGTATAAAGCTTGTGAATCATAATTAGTAAAATAGCGATGAACACAAGAACAAATCCCGAACAAACTATTTGAATTACCGAACCTGTGTACATTCCTTTGGTAGCCACCGAAACAGTTTTATCCAAACGGTCGTTCATTGTATCCTGAAATTCAGTAATCGTTGATGATATTAAATACTTGAAATCAGCATAATTGTCATCATAGAGTATTGCAACCGACTTACCCGCCATATCTTGATTTGATAAATTAAGATCCTCATCAGGCAAATTATATTGCATTACAAACTTAACATACTCATACAACTCTTCATCATATGAATAGTCATCGGCACTAAGATTTTGAGACATCAAAGCAAGTTTCATAGCACGAGTTTCAGTTTCAATCAATAAATCAGAATAATTTTTAGCCTCGCTAAGAAGCTGCTTTTCAACTTCAGGCGGATTGTAACTTTTAAGTTCTCCAATTATCTTATCCCTAGTTTTTGTATTTTCTACATCATGCCAATATTCATATAAGTAATCAATTTCCCCAGTAATTGCGTACTTTCTAACATCATCAGTTAGCTTATCTGACGCATCAGATAGCGACTGCCCCAACTGCTTTAATTCACTGCGATTTTGCTGTGCATCACTCTCGTTTAAAAGACACATATTCATGTATCTGTTGCTTAGCAAAATAATAATCAAAACCGCTAAAAATGAAATCAGTGAGATTAAAGATATAGTTCTTCCGCTCCAAAAATCTTTCATCTTTCTGCTTTCGTTTACCCATCCCATCATTTTCCTCCAAAAAACAAAGGCAATGAAGCCTAAAAATTAGCTTCATTGCCTTTTAAATATATATTACTTTAGTATTATATCATGATTTTTTATTTTTGTCAATGAAAAAGCTTGACAAAACTGTGAACTTGTGTTATCATTTAACTGTCATAGTGGCATTAGTACAGTTTGACAGTATTTATCAAATATAATCAAAGGAGGCAGCAGATATCATGGCTATAATTGCACTTGATATGACAAGTCGTGTACCGATTTTCGAGCAAATAAACAGACGGTTTATTGAGCTCATACTAAAAGGCGTGTTGAGCGAAAATGATCAGTTGCCTAGTGTCAGATCACTCGCGTTGGATTTGGGGGTAAATCCAAACACAGTGTCGAGATCCTATGCTGAACTTGAGAAATCTGGAATGATTTATTCAATATCAGGACGTGGAAGTTTTGTTGCAAAAAAGGATGAAAAAAGCATACATGAATTTTTGCTTTCTGATTTTGATTTTGCAATTACAGAAGCAGTTCATGCAGGATTTGACGAGCAAACACTTGTTGAGCATCTAAAAAATAAAATTGAGGAGGTTTCAAAAAATGATTAAGCTTAATGGTGTAACAAAAGCTTTTGGGGATTTTAAAGCACTTGATAACATGAGCTTAGAAATTCCAAAAGGAACGGCATTCGGATTGTTAGGTTCAAACGGAGCAGGTAAATCAACAATACTTAGGCTAGTAAGCGGAGTGTACAAACAGGATAGCGGTAGTGTAACAATTGATGACCAAGAAATTTATGATAACGTAGCCTCGAAGCAGAGGATTTTTTTCATAAATGATGAGACGGTTCAATTTTCAAACTACACTCTTATTCAGCTTAAAGACTTTTACAAGAGCTATTATCCAACATTTAGCGAGGATGATTTTTTAAAGCTTAATAACGCAATAAATTTACCAACAGATAAAAAACTCAACACATTTTCAAAGGGTATGAAAAGGCAGGCAATTGTTATAATAGGGTTATCATGTCACGTTGATTATTTATTGCTCGACGAAGCTTTTGACGGACTTGACCCAACAATGAGAATTATCGTTAAAAAGATGATTGCAAACGCAATGCTTGAGCGTGAAATGACTGTAATAATAAGTTCTCACAACCTAAATGAAATTAACGAGCTTTGCGACATGGCGGCACTAGTCCACAAAGGACAGCTGATTTTCAATCGACAGCTAAATAATGTTCGAACTAACATACATAAAATTCAAGTGGCATTTAACAATGAGCAAAGTATAACCGAATTAGCAATTAGATCAACCGGAATTCATATTTTGCATATCGACCAAAACCATAGCGTTTTTCATATTATCGCTCGAGCGGATCAAGAAACTATCGAGAACACTTTTTCTGCACTAAATCCATTGATTTTGGATATTCTTCCGCTATCGCTTGAGGAAGTATTTATTTACGAATTGGAGGTGCTTGGATATGGCAGCAACATTTTGGAATAACTTTAAAAATACTGCTCTTTCAGTACAGAACAAAAAGCTATTTGTTTTTTCGATAATATTTTCAGTGTTAACATATCCATTAACAACTATAATCGCTATAGTAAATGAAGCCTGTAATGCCAGTGACTATGATGGATTTATCGGAGTATCAATACTTGCCGGAGTCGGATTGGCACTAATAACAATAATCGCGGCTATCGGCAGTTTTAAGGAATTGTGGAAAAAAACTACTGTTGATATGATTTATGCTCTTCCAATGACGGCAAATCAAAGATTCCTCAGCCATTTTTTTGGCGGACTTTCAATAGTGCTGATACCATTTACAGCTGGAGGAATCCTGTCAATCATAATGGTTGCTGTCAGTAAAATTTTTATAAGTATTGATTTTACCATAGGCAATGTTGTAGAGACAATTTTGATAGCCATACTTTTAGTCATCGTAATTTACACAATATGCGTTTTTGTAATAAATTGCTGCGGTACTTTATTCGAGATAATTTACAGTACAATAATGTGCTATTCAGTAATTCCTATAACTCTACTTTTATTAGATTACAGAATTAGCAACAATCTAATCGGAATGAATAACTCTATCGAGTTTTTACAAGGATACACAAACCCACTAGGCATTTTATTTTACGGAATTGATATAATCGAGACTACAAAAGGTTTTTATCTATGGTTTTTTACCTGTCTGGCAATTTATGTAGCAATATTCTTTGCCTCAAAAGCTATATATGTAAGAAGAAAAGCTGAGCAGGTATCGCTTACATTTGTGCATAAAAGCTTATTTTACGGTATGCTTATTATATTGACTATTGGTTTTGTTGGAAGCATTTATGATACTGATTCAATATTATCTGCACCGGCACTATTTTCAATTTTCATAATCTACATGACATTTGAAGTAATAGCAAACAGAGGTTTTAAGAAAATTCATTTTCCAATTATACGGTTCGTTGCCACAGTTATTATTTCATTCTCATTTGTGGCAATCGCTACAAAAACCGGAATGTTCGGTCAAGAAACATCAGTACCAATGCAGTTTTCAGTAAACTCAATAGAAATAAATTACACACTTTATAACGATAATGATATAAATGAAAACATAGATTGTACTATAGCAGAAAGCGAAATCATTTCTGAAATTATTAGCATACATAAAGATGTTACTGAAGAAATATCTAATGATGTTTATCATAAAAACAGAGATATTAACGACAGTGGCAATCACCGATATTTCAAACCTGAAACTTATGGATATACATATGTGAATTTCGAATATACCACAAATTTCGGCAGAAAAATAAGCCGATACTACTCAGTCCAAAATAGTAAACTTGATAAGCTCACTGAAGATATAAAAACTTCAAAATCATATGCTGAAGATCAAGCAAGAAAATTTAGTAATAAAATCCGAAACAGTTTTACATCAACTATAAAAGACAATGGTTATAAAGATACAAGTACGCAAAGCATAAAAGTAAATTATATATATGGACATGATGAAGGATTTATACAAAAAGAAGAAACTACCGTCACCATCAAACAGAAGCAAATAGACAAGTTGCTTGACGAAGTTGAAGTCGCTTATGCAGAAGATTACTACGAAAACACCGTAAATTGGCAGAATGGACTTCCACTTTATTCAATTGGGTATAGTGACTATATCACTATAAATGAATACTGCACAAGAACAATTGAGGTATTAGAAAAATACGGTCTTGTAAAAGAAACCACAATCCTTTCAGATAACTCAAGAATTTAGAAAGCAATCGCATAATTTATAAAACAACATATGGCTATAGTAGAATAAAAAGTTAAATAGAATGGCATGGAAAGATAATTAAAATCTTACCATGCCATTTTTGTGCGATATAATCAATATATATCTTTCAATTCACAGAAATGTTTGCTCTGACACAAATAAAAATATCATATTTTTAACTGTGCCATAAACTTATCCTCCAAATTTCATTTAATGTCCCTGACAGCAAGCAGCGACGGAAAAGATTTTATGAATATATGCTAACGTTCATACCATTATAAGGTGTTTGAAGAAAGCGTATTTAAATTTATTATACGCTCACATTTATTAGCTAAACGAGTATCGTGCGTAACGATAACAACCGTTTTATTCTGTTCACTCTTCATCTTTTTTAGAATATCAAATACAAGATTACCATTTTCCTCATCAAGTGAGCCAGTTGGTTCATCGGCTAAAATCAAATCGCATTTTTTTAACATTAGTCTTGCCAGCGAAACTCTTTGCTGCTGACCGCCGGAAAGTGTGCAAACTTTGGCATTTATTTTATCTGTAAGATTAACCTTATCTAAACATTCTTCAATTGTAATATTACTACGAAAATTTTTCTGTATAAGGTTCATATTTTGCGATACTAATTTATTTTCTATCAATGCAAAATTTTGAAATAAAAATCCTACTTTTTCACGAAAATAAATCAGTTTATTTTTTTCTTTGGAAATATCAATTCCATCTACTAAAATTTCTCCTGAATCAAATGGCTCGATTGCTCCTATTATGTTCAATAGTGTTGATTTTCCGCATCCGCTTGAACCAACGATTGCTACAAGTTCATTATCTGCTATATTCAGACTCAAATTATTAAATAAGATATTATCTCCAAAAGATTTTTTAATATTATTAATCTCAATCATAAAGCTCCACCTTTGATTATTTGACTCATGTTTTTAATCTCAATTCTCTGTGTGTTCAAGAAAAGAACCAGTAAATCTACTGCAAGCAAACATAAAGAGATAATCACAACTACATACCATTGAACGATGCCGTAATAAATCAGTACAATTATGCCTACTAATAAACCCAGCAGTACATAGGCAACACGATTAAATAATATATCTGCATATCTTTTGACATAAGTATAGCCATTTATCTTTTTTAAGCATATTTCTATTCCGTTTATTTCAAAATAACTTCTTAAAATAAAAATATTCAGAAGCAATTCTACTATCATCATAATTATGCTGAATGAAATTAAAAACATGATGGCGATTTTATTTATGGACCAATAGTAATTATACTGTGTCAAGCAGTCTGTAATAATGTTCCTGTCAAAATTATATTTTGCCTGAACTTCATCAACAAAGCCGTCATAAGCTTTGTACATAATCTTATTATAATGAGCGGCACGATTTGCCTGTTCTATAGTAGTTTTCATCTCATTAGCAGGTATATTATTAATAATAATAATCGGATCATCAAGTTGTTCAAAATAATTATCATAGTTTGAGTTCATGGCAATAGACTTATAATGCTTATCTAAAGATATAGTTTTATAATTAAAATCATAGTTACAATTATCATCCACACATTCCGTGTTAGTGATTACTTCCAGTGCTTTGTCTGCAATATCACGTTCATTACCGTTTTTATAATAAATTATTGTGTATTCATCGCCTAAGTCGGAAAGTTCCAAACCATCTATCCATGAACAAATGTATTCAGCTGCATTTGAGTTGGCGTATATAGCGTTAGTGCGTATATTATCGTTATTATCTTCACCCAAGTATATCCCGCTAAGCATAATAGGTTTGCATTCTTGATAATAATCACGATATATTTCTTCATTGTTATTTACATATGCCCGATGTTTTTCAACAAGCGTTGAAGCATCCATAAACATTTCAAAATCACAGAACGAATATCCTTCATTTTCAAAAAGGCTCTTGGCATTAATATATCCAGAGTTTTTATCAATTCTGTTATAAGTTGCAGAAATAACAATAACCAATACTATAATAACAACACAATTAATAATATTAGCAAGAACTAAAGCCGCTTTTTTTGAATTCTTTCCTCTTATTACTGCTGAATAATTACAAAAAACAAGAGCTGTATATGGCAAAATGTTAGACACCACAGCTATAATAGACAAAACAATAATTTTATCAGCAAGTTCAGTTACGTTGTTTATTCGGGTGCAAATCAATGTGGAAATGAGAATTATCAATATATAAACCAGCGAATCAATAACTATATTTTTGACTATAATTACCAATTTGTTGGTTCCGGATGTAACCCTTACAACATACTCTTTTTTTTGATTTTCAACATCAAAAATGCCTAGAATAAATATAATAATCGCTGTAATAATATATGCGGCATAAATAAATTTTATAGGTGATGAGTTATATTGCCCTGCACTTTGACTACGTAATGAATATTTTTGTGACAATAATTTTATTGAATCAGAACAACTGCTCTGATCGCCTAAAAATTGAATCCATGTGCCATTTCTTAGAATTGATATTTTATTAATATTTTCAAATTCAATATTCATTGTACCTGAAAGAATACTTTTGTAGGAATAGCTTTTAAGATCCATTTGTTCTTTGATTAAACTCTCGTCCTCTGGATTGCAATAAACGATTATAGCCGTTTCAATCGCAGATGGATAAGTATATTCTATGAAAAATGGTGTTGACCCAGTTTGCATTTTTGCTTCGTTTAAAAGTTCAAATAAGTCTGAAATTTCATCTTTATCTGTTATCACAGAATCTATATCTAAAGTGCAGCTTGCAAATTTATTGGAAATATCATTGGTTGTAAAATGAAAAGCACTTTCTCCCATGAAAAATACAATAGGAGAGAGTATAAGTATTATAATAATATATTTTAATTTTTTCATGAACATAACGCCCTTTTTATAAAGTTATATAACATCTGTGGGGATAATTGGATTTTAAACTAAAAAATTAGTTTTCTAATTTAGGAAAACAATCTTCACCAAATATTTCAACCAAATAAGTGTTATAGAAATCATATATGTATTCATAGCAGCTATCATATGTCAATGCACAATTATTTCCCGATCTTTGGCTTATTAACTCCAACTTGTCATTCGTATAAATTTCAACATCTTTCATTTGTGATGTATCCCCTGATCTATCATAGATATCCCAATAAAATTGCTGTTCGCCAAACATAGTTTTCTTATATCCAAAAGCTATCGTAACAGAACCATATCTCATCAAATCAGTTTCGTAAGATTTACCATCATCTGATTTCTCGATTGGCATGGCTATAGCTATTGTGCTACTTATGTCCTTGCCAAAATCTAAAAAACTCGGAACGTTCACATAAAAATACGAACCAACTTTGTCGTCTGAAAACTCATTATCATCAATATATTCATATGCACCATCGTTCCATGTTAGTTTATCATTATTAATTAAAGGCTTGTATACAACTGAATAATTTATATACCATATCAATGATATTATGCCAAAAATCAACAAAGCAGCTATAAAAATAATCAACAATAATTTTAACACAAATTTATATTTAGAATTTATTTTAGTCATTATCAATCTCCATCATTCTACTTTTTGAAAAGCTTTATTATCACAAATATCTACTATATATTTATTGTAATATTCCTTAATATCTTCGTAACAATCGTCATATGTAAGTTCAGAGGGACCTTCATCTTGATAGGCTTCTATTAATTCTAAATTAGTATCAGTTATAAACGAAGGTCCACTTACTATCTTTGAATCTTTATAAGCATCATAGTCACGGATTTGCCAATGCAAATATGATTCTCCAAAAAGCTTTGGATGATACAATACCCTGCAATTAAATTTAGGCATATTATCAAAATCATAACTGCCGTCTTCTTTAATATAAAGAGTTGTAATAGAGCTAATAACACCGCCGAATTCTAAAAACCTTGGCAAATTAATATCAACACAAACATCATTAGTTTCATATGTATAAAAATTATGACCCCCATTGGCAGCGCGTACAAAATTGCTGTTTTTCTTATAAGGAGCAAACAGAATATTATACCTAACAAACCATGCTATACATATAGAAATAAAGATTAATACCATTGATAATAAAATAATTAGTGTCACTTTAAGTTTTTTATTGATTTTTTTCACATTACTACCCCCAAAATAAATAATTATCGCTATTAATTAATAGCAACAATTATTAGTATTTATTTTACCATGCAGTGCCGCCAACAGTCAAAGTACCGTTGTCAGAAGAACCTGGCTTAACACTACTAGTTGATGCTTTATAACCTGGTTTTGTGTCTTCAGAAGCAGAGTTTGTTGCACCACTAATAACTGCATAATGCCAGTAATTACTTGTAACGTAACAATAACCCTTAGTTGAGACCAAATTATTTGTCCAATCCAAATACACATCAGCAATATAACCAACGCCACTTGCATAAACCCTGCATTCTTTCCAAGTACCCGATCCTATAGCTTTAAGACCAGTTACAGTGGCAGTGTTCGAATGAGCTGCACTTGCACCAATAGCTGACATTGAAGCCATCATCATAACAGCAGCACCCATAGCTGCAATTCTTTTAGTAAGTTTTCTCATATTAATACATCCTTTCATTATGACATCAACCATTTTAAATGTCAATATATTTGTAATAATTACTTAAAAACGTTTTTAAAGGGAATTAACTCCATGTATATAATATACATTATTTATAATGTTTTGTCAATTGTCAATTTAGACAAATTCCATTTGAATATTTTGTAAGATGAATTTCTACATTCAATGAACTAAATGTATTTATTAAGTTGTAAATTTTACTCCAATAAATACTTTCCATAAAGATTATATATTCTTGCCTAATTGAATCTGTCGACATAAATCACATATCATTTAGCACAGCGGTGTAGCGATGGGAATATCATCCTATTACCTGAATTTACAAATACCTCAAGAAACTGATTCAAATATATTCATAATTTCATTTTTGCACTTTAGTGTTACCAAGAACAGTGCAGCGTCATACATTCTAAAGGTCTGCTTCACAAATTCTCCAATATCAAAATCTTGCGACTTCGGAATACACGGACAGTCAGCAATTTCTACACAGCTCATTCGATAAGCTCTGAATGTAACAATTTTGTCGTGCTTTACAGAAAATCCAATCGCATAATAGCGGTTATCCTCCCAAGTCAAGCCATATGGACTAAACTGATATCGTTCACCTTTATTTCTCAAAACACAATTTTTCTCATTATTATATTCATAATAATGAAAGCTGATTTGCTTGTTCTGATGTACAGCCGAATGAATTTTATCCACCACATCATATATTTCATAGTTTTGAGATTTCAGACGATTGGCAATGTAAACCTGTCTGCTGAGAGCTTCAACCTCATCCACAAGCAGTTTCAGCTACGGCAGACTAAACTCTCTACTATTAATATAGTATCTGTTCTGTGTACTTTTCACTAAGAGAATATCCACACCGAAAACAGTCATATAATGCTCATTATACGTCTGCTCCATCAGCATTATATGTATATATATAGAATGCGTGATTTCTTTTCAATCTGCATAATTTTATTATCCCCACTGCATTTTCATATGCGAAAATGTCGATGAAATTCCCGAAACAAAATGCCATTGCCTAAGCATATATGTTCTTGTATCCGAGGTTTTTTCTTTATATCGCATCATCAACTTTTTTGCATTTATTTTATTTCCGCTTGACAATTCCTCGCATACTGCCATTGCAGCCGCATATCCGCTTTCCATGCCACAGGAAACACCCTCGCCCATTGGATTTAAAAATCCTGCCGTTTCTCCTGCAAAAAGAATTCGTCCCGTTCCATATTCTATCGGACAGCTCGGCATAATATGAGGCATAATCCACCGTTCAGAGCGTACTGTTTCAGCAAGGGAAAGCTTATGCTTTTCGGTCATGTGTGAAATAAATCTGTCATGATACATTTGTATTTTGCTGTTATCCTTGACGGAAACACCGAATATGAGGTTATCGTCCTTCACATTAAACCATGCGTCATATTCCGAAAGCTCAGGCTGCAAGTAGGCATATAAATAATGGTAATCTAAATCAATTGTACCTTTACAGAATGTCTGATAGGTAGTTATGTAATTCTTCGTATCATTGGTCAGCTTACGCTTTACCGAGCTGACGGCTCCGTCGCAAACGATAACTGCACTTGCCGTTTCCGTATTTCCTTTCAATACAACCTCAACGCAATCATTCTTTTCATTGCAAGACAAAACAACTGTTTCATCAATCACTTCTGCACCGGCAGCTTTGGCTTTCATAGCAAGCCAATAATCAAACTTGCTTCTCCATATATTTAAGCCCTGTTGTTCAAAACGATATTCCTTGCCCGTGTCACTTGTAAAAATCATACCACGATTATCATTCGGCAGACATTGTACATCAAGCGGTACTGCTTCTCCAAAATATGTCTCGACTAAATCCATTGACTTTTTTATGAGAACGCCCGAACAGGATTTTTCCCTCGGAATCGACATTTTTTCAATCAGCAAAACCTTGTGTCCCTTATCGGCTAACGTTTTCGCGGCACAGCTTCCCGTCGGACCTGCACCAATTACTATTACATCATACATTTATTCTACCTCTTTTTGTCATTATACATCTAGACATACTTTCAAGTTAAGCCGTTATAGCAGCCTACGCCTTTTATCTTTACATATCTCTTACGCAAGTGGTTCTTCCTGCTGAAATAATACTCACGCAACTCATAAAATGGAATGCAAATATCTGCATCAGATGTTTTTTCATACACGTTATTCAATAGATAATCGTTGTATCGTTTATCAGGCGGTAGCTTATTCTTATCATACAGCTTTGAATACTCTTCATATAGCCAATCATATATTTTTTCTTTTTGAATCATCTTCAAGCTTGAAAATCTTTTATCAGTCTAAAGCAATCTTCTATCAGTCTAAAGCAATCTTCCATCAATCATTTTGTGATTTTTCCGTAAGATAATAACCACCTCCACTTGAAGCAGTTACATATGAGTGTATCACATTATATGAAATATATCAAGTTAGAAGATGCTAACTTGACTTTATAAAAAAAACGCCGGAAAGTTTATTTTCTGGCGTTTTTCATTATTTCAATAATTCAGTTCAAAATCGGAATCACCAGTCCAAACACGGGTTTATGTCGATAAAAAACAAATAAATCCGAACTCCAGTGAGAGTTCGGATTATGTTTAATTGGCTCCTCCACGGCTTGTAAAAACGAACAATTATCCGTTAATGCGAGAGGAATCGTTTCCGAATCCTCTCGACAGTTAAAGTTGATAATCAGTTTATCGTCATACGCATATATTGAATTTACAAATGTATCTATAATTCTGTGCTTATTGTCATTGCTCAGTAAATTGAGTGACGACATATTGTTCAGCCAGAATTCTATTTGATCCTGTGTAAGAATTTGCGTTTGAATTTCTTCCCTTGCAATTTTCACTTCAAGATCACTTTTCAATTCATTAAGCTCTGTCATTCTTTTTTTCGTTGTCGAGTTGAGCAAACCCTGTTCAATCGCATTCATTACATTTGCTAAACCTTTTTCAACCTCGGCAAGCTCCTTTTGAAGTAACGGCACAACCGTGTTTTCTTTTTCTTGCCAAGACATAACATGACTTGCTATCTCTTTGATGACATTGCCTTCAAAAACACTATTGACTGTTTTTTTCATTACTATTTCTTCAATATCGTATTTACGAGCCGCTTTTTTGTGACAATTACCTTTCTTCTTTGCCGTCACACATTTATAATAGTAATACTTCTTGCCAGAACCGCTTGTTCCGCTTTCACCTACCATCGAACTTCCGCAATCACCACAGAACAGCTTTGTTGTCAGCAAATATTTATCATCTGCTTTATAAGTTGACGGCGCATACTTATTTTTTTCAAGCCGCTGCTGTGCCAGTGCAAACAATTCCTTTGAAATAATTGCAGGGATTCCATTTGGAACAACAATATCTCGATACTGATATTCGCCTATGTACTTTCGGTTCTGCAAAATGGTTGATACTGAGGTTTTGGTCATCGGCTTTTTCTGTGATGTATATACCCCGTTACCGTTCAAGAAATCCACAATTTCCTTTATCTGTTTTCCATTCACATACATTAGGAACGCTTCCTTTATAAATGGTGAAGTAAGCTCATCAATTTGATAGTGCTTGTTTTCATCAATCTTAAAACCGACAGGAATAAATCCACCGTTGTACTGACACTTGAGTGCGTTCTCTGTCATCCCTCTGATAACCTTTTCAGAAAGCTCCGCTGAATAATATTCTGCGTATCCCTCAAGAACAGATTCAAGGATAATTCCCTCTGCACCCTCGGATATGACCTCCGTTGCAGATAAGACCTTTACTCCGTTCTTACGAAGTGTAGCCTTATAATGTGCGCTGTCATATCGGTTTCTTGCAAATCTATCAAGCTTCCAAACAATCACGACGTCAAACTCACATTTCGCGCTGTCCTTTATCATTTTCTGAAATTCAGGACGATTATCTGTTTTTGCCGACATCGCTCTATCTATGTAAGTATCCACCAACATAAAATCCTTGCGCTTGGCAAACTCCTTGCATTCACGAAGTTGTCCCTCAATGCTCTCCTCTCGCTGGTTGTCACAAGAGTATCTTGCATAAATTACCGCTTTCATATCGTTACCTCCTATAAACAGTTTTCTCTTTCTTTATATTAGCACACTTAAATTGATTTGTCAACGCTTTAAAGCGATAAATCGCATTGAAAAATCCTTATCAATAAACAATAAAGAAATGCTAATATGATGACTTATACATCACTCACCATATTAGCATTTTTGTGAATTTTTGAAAACTTTAGTTTTTATTGACGCTGACGCAATTGCTGTTTTGTTTCAAGGTTATTTGTTATATATCCTTGTTCTCTTAATCCATTAATAATTTCAGAATAAATATCCCCACCTTTTGGATCCCTGATGGTTACAATAAGCACAAATTCTTGATACGGAATTGAGATTTCATTACGTTGGTTCATATCAATTCGAATTTTCCAACCATCGCCAACCTTAATTCCCTTCATATTCTTGTAATATGATTTAATTGGACTCCACTTAAAACCGTTCTCAACTCTTTCACGTTCATATTTTTCATCCCAAGCACAATCAAGAGGAACACAGCCTCTGAAATCCATCTTGCCAGCAGCTTTATATTTGTATACGCCAAAACTTGCATCAATATTAACTCGGCAATATTCACGCCCATATTTTTCATCAAGAATAGGATTATACACAAGTGTCATGCCAACTTCGCCATAATACTTGCCATTTTTAATAAGTGATTCAGGAAACGGAAAATCAATCATTTCTAAGTGAGTACCTTGCTTAACCTTCTGCTTAAACACAATTGTCACTTCATCCTCACTACAAAGCAAAATATCATTAACATTATTAGATGGCATTCCAAATCCATAGCATTTTATGTTTTCAGGGTCATTGTCTAATAACTCACGAGAATTCATTCGTGCAGAGTGAATCAAAATTGCTTTCGCCATCAAAATATTTTTATCCACCATTTCGTCATAAATAGCAGCAAACTTTTGAGTTATTCTAGGAGTTGAATAACTTGTTCCATTGCCCTCAATGACATTGCCATATGGATCCATTCCTTTCATTCCTAAACCTGCAATAGAATAATTGCGAGAAAGATTACCACCATAGTCTATTACATCAGGTTTCACTATATAATTAGCACCCGGGCCTCTGCGACTAAAAGGAGAAGGCTCATTGATTTTTACTATTGAATCATCAGAATCAAATAATGCAACAGAACCAACCGTGATTGCTCTCACAGAGTCTGCAGGTGAAATTATTCTATCTCTATCACCCATATCATCTTGTGACGGCCATTCTCTCAATGGTAATTCATTTAAATTTCCACTTGATACAAATATCTGAACTTGATATTTATCCTGAATGTAATCTAAGAACTTTCCTAAATCAGACATTGCGCCATCACATACAAGAGATTCAATGCCCAATGACAAGTTCCATATTTTCACTGCGTCTGCGTATTGATCCATGCTCTCTTCGATAATTTCCATCAATTCTATTTCCCCAATAGAATCTGTTAAACCAAAATCCTTATCAGAATTAGGTATTGCAATAATATCAACAAATTTATAACGATTGTGTGCATTGGCTTTTATTCCATTTAACTCATTTCCATACTGAATCATTGATGCAATAAAAGTCGCATGTTTGTGATTTTGATACGATTCATTAACATGAACTTCTCTTGCAACAATATAAGGCTTTAGAAAATCATTTTCATCACTTATTCCGCCGTCTATTATACCAATCGTAACATCGCTTTCTGTAACTTTATCATCAAATAGAGTCGTTAACTTTGAACAATCATAGTTACTTAATGGCTGTGAATATTCCTGAAAAAATCAATTGTCTTTACACCGTTTATACCAGCAAGCTTTACAACATCATCATATGTTTCAACTTCTACTCTAATATACATAATAGAAGAACCATATGTTATAATCTTATATTTTTCGTCGAAACCATATTTGCTCATCTTCCTTAAAACATACTCCATAATCTGAGCATTATCAAATTCATTGTCAAAATCAAAAAGTTTAATTTTTATTCTGTTTTTAATGTGGTCAAAATCATTTTGCCCGACTGATTTCACTAAGTTTCTAGATATTTTTTCATCAGAAGTTATTGGGCTAATATCATCCACTGCGGTTAAATTAGCTTTGAATCTTTCAGATGGAGGATTTCTTATAAGTTTTACAGTTTCCTGAATAGACTTAGCATTCACTTTAATAAATATCTCCCCTAAATCCTCGCTTCCTATAATAGGACAGTTTCTACAAAGGTCATTAGGCTTGTGTGATTTTGCAATAGCTTCTGGCTTAACAGTAATTTTACAAACCGCTGGGACAAGGTCATTCTCATTAAACACATCCTGATAGAAATTTAGTACTTGTTCAAATTTTTCTTCAACTGATGCTTGTAACTCACTTGTTACCTCTTCAAAAAATGTTACAGAACCTCCCCCGTTATTACGTTTTGTATCTTTCGTGTTTTGCATAACCAGCTTTATTGGAAGATTTTTTTCTTTCATATTTCATCTGCCTCCTTAATCAGCTTCGAAATTGTTGTCTTTGAACTGTTTAATATGTTTGCTATTACTTGATAACTAAAGACCTTTTCACTGCAAGTCCTTAGAAAATTTGATTTTATGCTCAATAGTGTCTTTTCGCAACAACAATTTTGTGGAATAATTCCCTTAAATGAGAAAAGCTCATCATAATAATCAATTTTTTCAACCTTTCTATCTTGAATTACTGCCTTTCGCATCGCCTTAACTAATATTTCTTCCACATCAGCACCGCTTAATCCCTTGAAAGCTGTAGCCAATTCAACTTTCTCTTTGATGTTCAGATTATGAGCCGTTCTTGTAAACAGGTCAATCATTTCAACTATAGCATTAGTATCCGGCAATTCTATTTTCAATTTGTATTCAAATCTTCTCCATACTGCTGAATCTAATAATTTATCGTGATTAGTAGCAGCTATCAATAAACTATCATTGCTCATTGCATCAACATTTTGTAGCAAACTATTTACAACACGTTTTAATTCACCGAGTTCATTACTATCATCACGAGCTTTTGCAATTGCATCAAATTCATCTAAAAACAGCACACATGGCATTCTCTGTGCAAATTCAAATAGTGCTCTTATATTTTTAGCAGTAGTACCTAGATATGAGGATATCAGACTATCCAATCTTGCTATGACTAAAGGCAAATTAAGTTCTCGAGCAATTAGATATGCACATTGTGTTTTGCCGCAACCTGGTGGTCCATAAAGCAGTAATGTATTTGAAACGCCTATTCCCATTAAATTTAACCTATCAGCGCTTTTATAGCTAAGAATAAATGTATTTAAATTGTCCTTATTTTCATTGGACAGAATGACATCAATTTTGTTTTCATCAAGATATACAACATCAGCCAACACTGTTCTGGATTCAGAATCAACTGGAACAGCAACATCTTTTTTTATTCCCATAGCCGAAAGTGTAGCTTCATTTTGAGCTATAAGCAATTTACTAAATTTACCAGCTGCTCGTTCCTCATTATCCTGCTCCAATTTCGAAATCAGTTGCTTGGTATAATTGATAATTTTTACTTGGTCGTGTTTTAAAGCACCCTCAACAATTTTTCCTATTTCAATCGAATATTTCATCCAACATTCCTCCTAGATCTTTACTGATTATATTATACACCGTTCCAAGCTGCTTGTCAAGAACGATTTCGCCTTTTTGTGCTTTATTTGCTTTTTTTCAGGAACGAATACGATATATCCAAGAACGATTAAGGCGTTTTGTAGAACGTCTAGTATTCCAGTTTTTAAATC
Organism: uncultured Oscillospiraceae bacterium; assembly: GCA_964548535.1. GTDB lineage: Bacteria > Bacillota > Clostridia > Oscillospirales > Ruminococcaceae > CAZJRQ01. The sequence continues at coordinate 6,600 of CAZJRQ010000014.1, read as the reverse complement.
TTGTTTGACTAGTTGCAATAAATTTACAAGTAATTTAAATCACTAAATTATTTTCACATAAAACATTTATATTGGTTTAAGCTGCCTTATCAGCCTGACTTGCCTCATTTCGTTTCAAGTGTTCTGCATACAATATCTTTCCATGTTCACTTTCAAAAAATTCTAACATAGACGGTATCAATTCTAATGCCAATGCTTCCAGCTGCTCCGCAGAAAGCACAATACCGTGCATCTCTTTTTTATCCACCACAGCCACCGCCCTTGCTTTCCTCAGCGTTCAACACTTTCTTTAATGTCCTGCCACCCTTGAAAACAGGTATACGCTCCCCATTCAAATCAGTTACGACAGCGAAAGTCCCGAAACCTCCGATTTCTATGCTCTCCTCACGCATAAGCGCAAGACGTATTGTATCCATAACCGAATTGACAGAACGATAAGCGTTCCTATGCGATACCTTTTTGCATTTTGCAACCTCATTCACAAATTCTGATCTGTTCATTATCTGATACCCTCCTGAATCAACAGCTTGACAAGCTCCCTTTTATAAAATGTTATATACCGTTTCTTTGTTTTCCCTATCCGCTTCTGCGGACGGTAACGAATATCACAGGTCAGAATCCAATGCACCTTGATCAGATCAGCTGCGAAAAGATTGTTCATAATTTTCTTCATATCAAAATTCTTCAAGCCACAAGCGTTAAGCATTATATTCCCTGTTCCGATTATCACATTGGGAATGATGTATATATATTCGTCGTCATAGTATCCGAGCAGAGTTTTGTCTGTTCGGATTTTTTCATGTTCCTTAACGGAAAGCATATAGTATCTGCTATCTGTCATAAAACGATATACAAAGTGCATAAAACAGCACGTTTCCTTATCCTCAAACATCTTTGTCACCCCGCTTAGCTGCAAAGAGTAACGCTGATGTAAAAAGTCCGACTGTTCCGCCGAACATTGCTCCTATTATAAATGGTATCATATATGTCCCTCCCGTTACATTGCTTTCCTGTTTACAGCACGTTCCTCTGTTGCGAGTTTTTCAAGACGATGCTGTATTTTTTCAATCTCCTTTTGGTTGTCCCGAAACAGCTCATGCTTTTCTGTTTCCGTTCCGTACTGCAGAATTTCATTCAGATATTCTATGTAGCTTGTCTTTTGCAGGCTCTCACAAAAGCGTGAATGAAGCTGCACGAATGAATTTGGAGGTTTATACTGTTTTCTCCACTCATACAGCCTGTTTAGATAGTCGGAAACCGTAGTCTTTGCTTTTTTCAGCCACAGCAAATATTCAACATTTGGATTTGATGTTATTTTAATCGGAATGGCGAGTTCTCCATTAAAAAGATTCAGTCCAAAATCATGGCTGATTTTCTTTGCAGCTTCAAGCTGGGTTATGCGAAAGAGTTTTGCAACAAAGCCTGTTCCGTCACCTGTTTCTCCACAGCCGAAGCAATAGAAATGGTCGGGATATAGTTTTAAACTTGGCGTCTTATCGTTGTGAAACGGACAACACGCCATCCCCGATCTGCTTATTTGCAAACCGTAGAATTTTGCAATGTCCTGCATTGGAACGGCATTCCGCACCTCTGCGAATATATCTTCCAATGACACACCCCTTTCATCTCAATCTGATTGAACGAGCATTCCTTGGCGAGGTACAAAAGCATTTATGGCGAGTAAATGTTCTGTGAAATATGCTCCTTCACTCGTTAGGACAAAATAAGGCGATTTTTACGGTAGTTTTGAAAAATCAATTTCAAGTTCTGCATTTTGCACAAAACCAATCACCTGTATCTATGCATTGTTACAATTAATTCCGAATTTCCTTCACACTACCGTAAAGCAAGACGAAAAATGTCCTTACTTATGAGGGAGGTATATCAGATTGCCGCTTTGAAAAGCTGAAATCGAAATAAAAGGGATACGCCCATACGGGCGGAATTTAAGAAAAAGGAGGTATCCGTACTCTTTAGTTTTGGGTATGCGTAGCAAGCCATAGAAAAAATACGTATTTTTTCGGATTTTGAGGTTTTGCAAAAGCATACCCCTCAAGAAAACGGATTAAGGAACCCCTACCCTAATCCGCTTATCCCTCTCATTTTAGGTTGCACCTAAGACCACTATATAAATGTAAGGAGGTATTTCTATTGAGAAAATACAAACAGGTGAAACGCAAAGAGATTATTTACGGGCTGACGGAATGGACAGAGGTTGAAAGGAGAGCTAAGTTGCTTTCTATGAGAACAGGCTCATACATCAAGCACATATCCGTATCGGGGCAAATCAACGTAATTGATATGAATGGAGTCGCCCCTCTGATGAACGCTCTGCGTTCCATTGGCAACAACATCAATCAGCTTGCAAAAAAGGCAAATGAAATCAACAGGATTTATGAGCCAGATATTACCGAGTTAAAGGAGGATTATTCTGAGATATGCCATACGTTAAATCAATTTCTATCCACACTACCGTCAACCGCAGCATAGCCTATATACTCAATCCCGACAAAACAGAGGATTTGCTTTACACGGCTTCTTTGAACTGTATGACAAATGCCAAGGACGCATATTTATCTATGAAGATGGTATATGAAAATTATTCGCATCAAAAATTTAACGCTCCCCTGCCGTCTGACGGTAAAGGGAGCGTAAAGGCTATTCACTATATTCAATCTTTTGATCCAGAGGATAACATCACACCGGAGGAGGCTCACCGAATTGCAAAAGCTTTTGCTCGTAAAACCTTTGGTGATGATTGTCAGGTTGTAATTGCAACGCATATTGATAAAGGGCATCTGCATAATCACTTTATCGTAAACAGTTATTCAATAACGGGACGGAAATTCTATGCAAATCAAAATACGCTGAAGCGTGTTCGTGAATATTCTGACAGAACTTGCCTTGCTTTTGGCGTTCAGCCATATGATAAAAGCAAAAGTAAAGCCAAAACAATAGCATATAACGAATGGGAACACAAACGGTGCGGCACTTCGTGGAAACAGCAAATCCGCCTTGAAATTGACGGACTTATCTCTTCAGTAAAGAATATTGATGAGTTGCTTTGTGAGCTTGAACTGAAAGGCTACACCGTAAAGAGAGGCAAGTATATTTCCGTTAAAGCTCCAGAACAGGAACGCTTTGTTCGTACAAAAACACTGGGAGAGGGTTATACTGCTGAAAGTCTTGTATCAAGAATTCTGTGGAAAGACGTAGGTGCGGGAGTCACTCTTTCTGGTGAGCCGTCGCAAATTCGCGATGACTATATAAATATCATCGACGTCGTTTCTGCACTTGCACGGAACGGAAGAAAAATTGCGAGAAAACGTGATGTCAATGCCGCCTACTGTCCCGAAAACGATATGGACGTTTACAAGCTGTCGTCGCAGCTCACCGTAATAAACCGTGACCGAATTCATTCCATTGGAGAGCTTGAGGGCAAAATCGAAAAGCTGAAAGATGAATATGAAAAAGCAAGAGTTGAAGTAAATATGCTGACGTCAAAGCAAGAACATTTGGACAGCATTCTTGAACAGGCTGAACTCTTTTTCTCACTATCAGAAAAATCTACACTTTCCGGCTCGGAGCAGTTAAAGTTGAATATATCTCAGCAGGCTATGCAGAACAATAATATCCGTGACCGTTCTGACTATGAGTATCTTAAATCCGTTCAACAAGAAACAGGTAAAAAAATTGCAGTCCTCAAAGATAACTTCAAGAACTGCAAGCACTTATATGATATTTACGCTGACATTGCTAAAACCTATTATGATATTTCTAAAGGGGATTATATTTCACGACTTGTTGAGGAGGAACGGAAACGACGTGAAAATGATACGAAACCCAAGAAAAAGAAAGGTCATTGAAATAGTATCCTTCATTGAGAATGATTTTTGAAATGTGTATATATCTAAGGCAACACCGCACAGTTGAAAAGTCCGCCCCAAAGTGATATAATAGAGATATGAAAGAACAAATCACATTTGGAATGCTGAGCGATGAAATGTCGCAGGTAACAACGAGCAAGAAAGAATTTCTTGCAAAAATTGATAAAATAATTCCTTGGGGTGAATGGATAAGGATAATTAAGCCGTGCTACTATAAAGGAGAGTGTGGAAATAAGCCTTATGACATTGAACTTATGTTGAGAATTTATATACTTCAAAATCTGTACGACCTTGCGGATATGCGGGTTATGACAGAGATAATTGACAGCAGAGCATTTTCTGATTTCTGCTGCGTTTCGTCGCCTAATGAAGTACCTGACGGCGATACAATCGGACGATTTAGAAACATTTTAATAGTAAACAACATTCAAGAAACTTTTTTTACACAGGTTGTAAAGCTGTTCCGAGAGAAAGGCTTAATACTCAAAAAAGGCACAATTGTAGACTCCACAATCATTGAAGCGCCAACATCAACAAAAAATGCAACAAAAGAACGTGATCCTGACGCACATCAAGTGAAAAAGGGCAACGCTTGGCACTTTGGATACAAAGCTCACATTGGTGTTGACAAAGATACGGGGCTTGTTCATCACATAAAAACAACAGCTGCAAACGTTCATGACGTTACGCAGGTGAATGATCTTTTGTATAAAACGGAAGAAGTTATGTATGGTGACAGTGGATATCTTGGAGCAATAAATCATGTTGACGAAGAAATTAAGGACAAAATTGATTGGGAGATAAACCTTCGTATTGGCAAGAAAAGTAAGCTTGATGAAAATGGAAAGCTTGCATTTGAGATTGAAGAATATGGCAAATCCAGCATTCGATCAAAGGTTGAGCATGTTTTTGCAGTAGTAAAAAAGTTATTTGGGTATCGAAAGACACGATACCGAGGGTTGCGAAAACAGAGTGCGAAAATGAATATTATGTTTGCATTGGCAAACCTGTATTTGGCTGACAGAAAAAATCTGTTGGCTTAATTAGGTGTGCCTTTGCGAATAATTTTTGGGTCAGCTATGCGGTTTTTACCAAAACCGCATGGCTGATTTGTTTTTCAATGGCATTGTGAGGTGTTGCCCTAAATAAGACATAAACACCCAACAACCGCTTAATCGCCGTACTTCTACAAGAATGTAAAAGTCAAGACCGCATTTGCGTTCATTTTAGCATTGACTTTTACATTCTTGTAGATATAATGACAAAGGCGGTTGTTGGGTGTGATATTGTCGAATCACTTGAACACGCTTAAAAAATCACAACCTCATTTCGGTGCAAACACTAGACCGTATAAAATATTTCTTGGAGAATTATTTTTACTATACTATTTTCGATATTATGGAAAACTAAAATGTTGTTATATCTTACCATAACGGTAACAATTTTTTGATGATTTTCCATTAATTTTATATCCCAAGAAGAGCTTTATACAGCCAAAACACTATATGATACTTGCAATTCCATGTTGTATGTGCTATACTGTTATTGTCGTTAATCCAGCATTCCTCCTTTTGGTTTCCTTGTACAGTTGTCAGACCGTGTATGTATTATAGCAAAAGGAGTCTTTTTTCATAATCATCTCTAAAACTCCCCCACTGCACAGCAGGTGGAATTCACAAAAATTTTAAGCTGTGTCTATGAATTTTTATCATAGACACAGCTTGATTCATTATAAATAAAGTGGCCAGCTAAATCCGTCCGCCGTACCTGTTTTGGACCATATTGTATCCCAACTATCTAAAGTCCATACCTCATTTTGACGTACAAATATTATTACATTTGAGCTCTGATGTTCTCTTGATATATAACATATTGTAGCAGAGTCGTTCTCATATTTGAGTACCTTGAGATATTCAATATCACTTATAATATTTGTTTGTTTATATAAGTCTTGAAATTGGTCACCATACTTATTCGTAAGGATTTCTACCCTAGCATAAGGCACTATAACCAGTGTTATTAGCATCAGGATGACAATTATAATCATCATCTTTTTCTTTTTCATATTAATAACCATAAAGCAACAGATACATCATGTAGTAGTATTTTTCAGCATGCAGACCAAAATCATTAGCTTCTGGTTCAGCATGAGGTTCTGTAATTTCGTGCCCTAAATTAAATAACGTAGCTAGTATGGCTGGACTTTCATTGATACTCGGAAATTCATCTCCCCATGTATCTATAAAATATTTTAAATATGCTGAAACATAAATCACATTAGACTCATTATCTTCCAAACGTTTTTCCCTAACCATAGTTTCAGTTCCATTCACAAATCCAATTAACGGTATATCCCATCCGCCTTCTGTCTTGTTTGCTTTTGCTACATAACCTTGATCTTCTACAAATTTCGCCGTAGAAACACGCACTTGACCTAAGCCAACTGACATATCCAAAATGCCATAAAATCCAAGTATTCCATCAAACCATTCATCCTTCCAATCAAAATTAAGATCTTGTTCTGTAAATATACAAGAGGCAACTATACAAGGATTAATACCATAATTGTTAGCCGCATTTATTATATATGTAGCATTATCTTCTATTTTCTTGGAAGCTTTTTTATCCAACTCGTCTTCGGTGAAATTTAATCCCCATTTACCATCATCGTGATCTGGAATATAATCTCCATCACTATCTGTTTTTTCCGGAT
>CAZJRQ010000013.1:46832-58503 GCA_964548535.1 uncultured Oscillospiraceae bacterium | reverse complement strand
ATTATACCATAGGAGGTGCTTTTTTTCTATGTCCGTTTTTACTGGACTTGTGCAGGATGAGTTCATTGGCATACTGGGAATAACGTCACTACTGCCCTTGGCGAAGAGTTTTACAAAGAATCGGTAGATATTGATCAGCGGCTTGTGGATCTGCAAAAAGAATTAATTAAGCAAGCAAATTCACAAGATGATTATGAGGCAGTGGTCGATGAGATATACCAGCTCCTAGAAACGAAACAAGAAACGCTGGACGCCATACCAAGCGTAAACGTATTACCGAGATGGCAGATTTCTTAAAGGAACAATCCCATGAGTTAAGCGAATATGATGATAAACTAGTACGACAGTTGGTGGAAACGGTTTATATATGAATGCAAAATGATAGTTGCTTTTAAATCGGGACTGGATATAGAAATTGAATTTTAGATTTTTATTCACAACAATAGTATATATAAATATGATGTTATGATATAATATTTTAATTAGGGGGGATGTACATCTATTTTGTAACTCAAGTAAAGGCAATATCTATAATATCAACTTGAGTAGAATATTAGAACACTAAAAACATCCCAAATGACCTCTCACCGCATGTGCAGATGATAGATTGATGTCATAAACATAAGCAAAAATGAAGATTATTTATATAATATATAGGAGAGATTATATATGCTGACAACACATATATTTGGGCTAACATTCACAATCACGACTTGACTTTATTAGTTTATCCACATATAATGGAAGAAACAGGCTATATAATAAAAGCGTGATTGGTCATATTGTCCGTTAAAGGAACCACAAAGAAATAAAACATTTTTAAGCAAAAGTTTAGGTGTTAGGTGGCGAAATTCAGCTTGATTGCGGTTCCTATTTCTTTCATATGTTGGCTAGACTGAAACATGCAAAAAAATATAAGATATAAACTTAAGAGAAACAAAAAGGATTTGAATAAATAAGTAGAATTTTAATTATTGAGGACGAATATAAAATCCAAGAAGATATTGAAAAAGAGCGTGAGCAGGATAAATGGCGTAGGGATTTCTTTTCTGCAATTTCTCATGAGCTTAAAACACCAGTAACAATTTTAAAGGGCGAACTTGACGGCATGATTTTGAATGTAGGCAAATTTAAGGATAGAGATAAATATTTACAGCAGGCGTATCAAACCACCGAATCAATTGAGAAATTAGTGCGTGAAATACTTTTGATTGCAAAATTAGATACGCTTAGTTTGAATTATGAGCGAATTAATTTATCTTCGCTTATAAACAATTCAATTCAAACATACGAGAGTATAGCTCAGGAGAAAAATATCAAATTCAACAAATGTATTGAAAACGATTTAGAAATATGTGCTGACAAAAAGCAGATGCAGACCGCATTGTCGAATATCATTGGCAATGCAGTAAAACATTCGCCAGAAAATAGTATTGTAGATATTTATATAAAAGACAATGTGCTGTCAGTTGAAAATTCTGGCGTTCATATAAAAGCTGATGAAATATCGCAAATTTGGCAGCCATTCTACCGAACTGATAAATCACGAAGCAGAGATACAGGCGGAAGTGGATTGGGACTATACATTGTGAAAACAATATTAGACTTACACGAATTTGAGTATAGGTTTGAAAATAATGACAAGGGTATGAAATTTACAATCATATTTGAAAAATAAAATCGAAAATAACTACGGAGTTGCTTTGCTAAAAAAGCAGCTCTGTTTTTTTGTGCAAATCTGAAAATGTTATCAAAATGTGATGAAATGGAATGTGAAAATGATATTCATGTATTATAATTTAATATGAAAAGAACACCAAGGAGGTGATTAGATGTCTTTTCTAAAACGAACATGGCTTTATTTGAGCCGAAAAAAGGCAAAACCTTAATTCTATTCCTGCTGATATTGATAGTTTCCATATATGTACTAACCTGTTTTTCTATTCTTTATACAACGAAAGAAGTTGCAGCGAATATGCGAACCGCAGTTGGAGCGGCGTTTCATATACGTTCCTCTCAGGGAATTGAGTTGCAAGGAACGGAATTAACACAACAAAAACAAGTTGTTATTACCGAACAAGCCATCAATCAAATAATGAAAAATGATAATCTAAAATATTATAACGGCAGAAATTCAGGATATGCAAAGGGCTTGCAGTTTGTGCCAGGAGCATATCACAATGATGATAATAACATGGGACAGGTGTCCGCAAACAATTACACAGCTCTCAACTCGAATTTTGGAGATAAAGTGCTAGAGCTTATTGAGGGCAGACACATTACACCAAGTGATGAGAATGTCGTGATAATCAGTGAAACGCTGGCAGAGTTAAATGGCTTATCAGTTGGAGATGAAATATCATTTTCACCTGCCGAGCTTGCACAGGATGGCCAAGATTTCATTGATGCTATTAGAGATTCCAACACGACCGCAAAAGCCCAGATTATCGGGATTTTCACAGAACTTGAACCGCAAGGCAATGCAGAGTTTCAGCCGACAGCAGGACTTCGCTCAAATTTGATTTTCTCAGACCATACGTTGCTATCAGATTTAGGGGAAGCTAAAGAGGGTGAATATTCAGGCGGTGTATCATTTTATATTGGTGACCCTTTGTACTTAAATGAAATAGTCGATGAAGTTAGAAAGACAGATTTGATTGATTGGGATAGCTATTTTATTCGCAAGGACGATTTTAATTTTGAAAAAATCTCATCAGGACTTCAAACAATTCAAAACCTAGTAAAAACTTTACTTGTATGCGTGAGCATTGTTAGCGTTGCAGTTTTGATTTTAATTTTGGCAATGCGTATGCGTGGACGAGTTAGAGAGGCTGGAGTATTGATGTCTGTAGGAGTTTCGAAAAAAGAGATTTTGGGACAGTTTCTTGCAGAAGTTGTGATTGTTGCAATAATCGCTTTTGCATTCTCTTATTTCGCAGCAGGCTTTGTTTCTAGCAGAGTCGAAAGTGGGATAATTGAAAACTTGCAAGTAGTACAAATTGAAGAACAAGAATTGAAAACAGGGCTTACCGATAACTCAACGCCTACTGCTTTACTTAGCACACCTACTGTTACAACAGTTATTATTTATGTTAGTTTACTGATTGTAATTGTACTTTCGGCTTGCCTTTCGTCGCTTGCGATTATCAAATTGAAACCACGAGAAATATTCTCAAAAATCGAGTAAATTCATAAATGGCTTAGGAGGAAAAACATGAACTTTGTAAAACGATCTGTATTGTATATTTTTCGGCATAAAGTGAAAAGTCTGATACTGCTTTTGGTTCTGACGATTATCGCCACATTTGTGTTGACTGGAATAGCCATTCAAAGCTCAGCAAAGGATGCGGCGAAAGATGTGCGTGGTTCTGTCAGCGGAAAAATATCGCTTAATATTGACATGAGTTCAGAAAACATTAAAACTGAACAGGGTGAATATGGTTCTATGAGTTATTACGCTGGAGATAAAATCACCCATGATACACTTTTAGCCCTTAAAGATATAGAAGGCGTTACGGATTTGAATATGACAGCAACAAATGTTGTATTTGCAGCCGCCAAAAACTTTAACTATCTGCCAGCTGCATTTGTGATGAATACCACACCCTATGGTGATAGTGCAAATATGTCAGTGGCTTTATCATCAGAGAAATACAGTGGGTTCACAAATGGTAATCTAACACTGGAATCAGGTAGGCATATTACTGACGAGGATGAGCATGTAATCCTTATTTCGGATGAGCTTGCAGAATACAACAATCTAAGCGTTGGAGATACTTTGGAATTATATATTGACTACGCAGGAGCATTTCCTGAAAAAACAATTGAAGTAGAAGTCATAGGCATTTTTTCGGGAACAAAAGGCACAAGTGACGGAGCATTGACAACCTCTATGATACCGGGAAATCAAGGGATTATCGATTTTCCAACTGCAAACGAAGCGAATATGGAAGAAGTTCCAAGTGACTTGGAGATTTTCGTAGAAGACCCTCAAAGTATTCAAAATGTATGCAATTCTCGGACCATCAGGATGCGGAAAAACCACACTGCTGTCACTGATTGGTGGTTTAGATGAACCTACAGGCGGTGAAATTAAACTCAATGGTGAGAACATTAACAAAAACGGACTCGCTTACCATCGTCGTCATAATGTAGCGTTTATTTTCCAAAGCTACAACTTGATTGATTATCTTACCCCATGTGAAAATGTCAATTTAATTTCTCCGCTGCCGCCTATACCAATTTTGGAAAAGGTCGGATTGACTCCTCAAGAATCCAAACGAAATGTACTAAGGTTATCTGGAGGTCAACAGCAGCGTGTAGCTATTGCAAGAGCGTTGGCATCTAATGCTTCAATTTTGCTTGCAGATGAACCTACAGGTAATCTTGATGAAAATACTGCGATTGAAATAACGACACTGCTAAAAGAGAGTGCTCATGTACAAGGCAAATGTGTAATTGTGGTTACGCACTCTGCAGATTTGGCTAAAGAGGCAGATGTTGTGTATGGGATAAAGAAAGGTGTTTTACAGGAAAATAATAGTAAATAGTGTAAATGAAAATACTATTTGAGTCAAAAGGCACAATTTAATACATATAAAATTAAGACTATTTCAGAAGATAAAAAATTTCATGCTGAAATAGTCTTTAGTTCTATCACTATTTTAGTTATGCTAGTTTTCGTTAAATATTGTTGTAATTGTCTGAAAAAAATGGTACAATTAAATTTAGAGAAAGTTTTTCAATATAAATGCAGTTTAGGAGGCAAAATATGAATATTTTCAAAACGGCATATAAGATTGTGAGAAATAATTCAAATGAAATATACAAGGGATTTGGATTTAAACATCTTTCAGATGCAACACAATATTATGTGCACCCTGACAATCAGTCTTATAAAGGTACAACAACTCTTTGTCAGCCAATTGGCGAATCTATAATTCTGTTTGCCTCTTTGTTGTCCGCAGTTATTAATGGTGCTGATTTTGGCGATTATTATGTTAGTGATGACAGAAAAACTTGCTATTTGGAAATCGATGTTCCAAACGATTATCGTGATAATTGCGTTGTAAAATCAGACTTATATAGTTATCGTGCAATGATTAATGGTAACGATATTGCAATTGGTGCTTATAATAGGCGCAGGCGCTGGATTGATGGAAACATGGAGCATTTGCATCCAATGTATAAACTTCTTCCGGCATTTTGCATATTGCTTGTACAGGAATTTGAAACAAATCAGGAATACCGTTCGTTGATGGAAGATTTCATTGAGAATCCCGCTGCTGATACATTTGTTAATCTTCATGAGGACTTTTATCAGCTGCATAAAATCGACAATTATAATTTGTCTTATGAGAATGTTAATGTTGCGGATAAGGAGGCTTACCTATCATTTTCATCAAGCTATAAAGTCATAAGGGATAACAAAGCTGAGTTTGAAAATAGAGAGCCTTTGCTTATTACACCCTTTAAGGCTGGAACTTTTTCGTTAGAGCAGGAAAAATTAATTCCAAATCTATCTGATGTATTTGTTTTGCCTACTAATTTGCACAGCGTTTGCAATTCTTTATCAGCTGGAGATATGCTTGCTGTTTTGTTTCATGGACCTGCTGGAACAGGAAAAACAATGTCATGTAAGCTTGTTGCACAGGCTATCGGTTTGCCTATTATGGAGACAATAAACTGCACTGAAAACCTTGATGAATTTGTTCTCGGAAAATATATACCGCAGGATGATCGCATAGTATTTTTGGAAAGCTATGTTACAAAAGCGATTCGTGATGGAGGAGCAGTTGTTTTTGAGGAGATTAACTTTGCAAAACCTCAATATCTTGCTTTTTTAAATTCACTGCTTGATGATAATGGATTTGTACGTCTTGACAACGGACAAGTCATTAAACGTCACCCAAACTTTAGATTTTTTGCAACCATGAACTTAGGATATTTCGGAACTAAGGAGCTTAATCAGGCTTTGTATAACAGATTTAACGGCATAATTGAAATTGCTGCATTATCTGATGATGCTATAGCACGAATGCTGACTTCACGAGTTCCCGAATGCAGCGATGTAGTTAGTAAGATGATTAGTGTTTATCATAAACTCAAAAAGAAAATAGAAGCGGAGGAATTGGATATAGTTATTTCTCCGCGAAATCTTGAAAACTGGGCTAGGCTTGCAAAATATGACGGATACATAAACGCCGCTGAAAAAACAATTATCCCTATTGCAAAATGCGACCGTGCCTTAGAGGAAATAATAAGAGGAATTCTCATGCTTTATAAATGGAAGTGATTAAGACATGACAAAAAAAGAGGCAGGAAAAATTCTAAAACAATTTCAGTGTGATTATAATCGTGAAATAGAAGAAAACTTTGCACAGACTTTATCTGAAAATGAAAATGTCCGTTTGTTTTTTATAAACGAGGATCAGGCTTTTACAGATGGCAGAAATATTATAGTTGACCCTGCTAACGATAATTTGTATTTTGACACTGATGCTCTCGTGGCAACAGAAAATTATCTTGGCTGGAAAAATTCATTATCGACTGATGCTTGGTATGCTTTGAATATGGTTACAAGGGCACAGACAATTCACGAATGTCTGCACATTATATATTCCGATTTTCAAAATGGTATAATTTCCGATTCTCGCTGTGATACAAAGAATAAGCAGAAAACTATGGCTATGATTTCAAATATTATAGAGGACGCTTACATAGAGGCTGTGGGTTGTACGGTTTACGATAATCTTGAAATGTATCTTAAATTCGGCAGAGTGTCAAGGCTGTTTATAACAAAAAAGTCGCCGGGTACTGCTCAGAGAACTTTTGAAGTTACTGTAGAAAACGAGAACGAATCATTGCTTGACCTATTAATTTTTTTTGATTATATGGTGAATATGCTTTTGTATCCAATGGTTATACTTGAAAAGCCGAATGAATTAGTTTATCAATATGTTAAAAAAACAGAGCAATTATTCTTAGACGGCAGTGCTGCCCCAACACCGAAAGAAAGATACGAATATTGTCAGAAGATTTTTGATATTATTCTACCGTTTATTCCAAATGACGAAACCGCTCTTGAAACGACTGATTTATCAAAATATATTGGAAACACCAAAACTCACAGTCTTACAGCTGAAACAATTGGTGCAAAACAAAGGAAAGGCAAAGCTCAAGAGGTTGCTATGCGATTGTTCGTTGATATGGACAGAAAAGTACGCAAATCTGAAAATGAATCGGAGCAATTTTTGGCTTTCTTAAATGAGTTTGCCAATCATAAGAAAATTGCAATTTCAATAATATCATACAGCGGATACATAAATGCTTTATCAGGAGAAGATTATGATTGTGCTTATATTCACAAAAACATAAAGATCAACGAAAACCACCTGAAAATTAATTTAAATTTTCGCAAAGCTTATCAGAACATTTACAATCATTATCGCATAAACATAAACTCTTATAACAATCGATTTCTACAAATGCTAAAGACTAGGGTCGCTGTGCGAGAAGATAAGCATTTGTTTGGATGTGGTATATCGTCTAAAACGCTCGGGGATACTAAAAAACGTTACTGGTATCGGAACACGCTTGGCGTAGATATTCCCGATTTAGCGATTTTGCTCCTTGTTGACGGTTCGGGCTCAATGTATGGGGCACGGAAAAATGCTGCAATTGAATCGTCGATTATTCTTCATGAAGTTTTAAAAAAGCAAGGCATTGAACATGCGATAGCAGAACATCGTGCTGGAGGTGTAAATCCTGAAATTGATGTTAATATTCTTGTGAATTTTAATGCTCGTGCAGAAGAAAAGCTGAATCTTATGCAAATTAATGCTCATGGGGATAACCGTGACGGGCTTGCACTTTTTTGGGCAGAACGTTACATGAATGAACAAATTCATTGCGAAAATAGGCTTATTATTGTTCTTTCAGATGGTGTTCCTGCACATTCGGCTGATGACTATTATCCGCCTGTATCTACCAAAGACACAGCAAATTCCGTTGCAAAGATTATAAAACGCGGTACAAATATTATTGCCGTTTCACTTGACGATGATGAATCATTTGATTGCTATGATATGCTAAAAGAAATTTATCCGAATATTGTAGCTTGCAATGATTTGAAAAAACTAACCGGTCAACTGCTAACACTTATATCAAAACAATTTTAACTATAAAAGAACACCCAAAGCTTGTTATATAAGCAAACCATAATATTGTGCGCTCAAATAATGACACTAATGTTAAAAATAAAATCGGCAAATATAATATAGCTAAACTTTTCATTTTGAACGCAATTTTTTGCGGTTTCCATATCATTTATTTGGAAAACTTTCGTACACAACAAATAAAGGACTTAAGCTAAGTAACTTAAGTCCTTCTAATAATTAACCATAATTAGTATCAGCCTTACTCCAATCAATAACATTAAACCAATTATCGATATATTCAGCACGAACATTATGATATTTAAGATAATAAGCGTGTTCCCATACATCTATTGTAAGAATCGGATTTAGGCACATCTCAATTGGACTTCCTTGATTGTGAGTAGTTACAATCTCTAACTTTCTGCTTTTATTTCTGCATACAAGCCATGCATATCCAGAGCCGAATACAGATAGTGCTGCTTTTTTAAATTCTTCTTTTAAATTATAAAAATTCCCAAAACTATCATTTATCGCATTAGTAAGATTTCCAACAGGTTCTTTTTCTGATTGAGGAGAAAGACCATCAAAAAAGAAACGATGATTATAAACACCGCCTGCATTATTATGTAATTGTATATATTTATCTTGAGGTAGTTTAAATCGTCCTCTGACTAATTGCTCTAAGTTCATTTTCTGCAACCATGGATAATCCTTTAGAATTTTGTTTAAATTATCAATATATGTCTGCAAATGCTTGTCGTGATGTAAATGCATAGTTTGCTCATCAATATATGGTTCTAAAGCATCATAACTATAAGGTAGGGGTAAATTAACAAATGGGTAATTCAAATTTTCCATAATAACTCCTTTAGATTTAATTTACTATATTATATTCATAAAATCTGTATTTATGAATTATGCATATTTCATAAATGTTAAGTATTTTATTGATAATTAAGTGTATTAATGTTATAATATAAGTATTATAGTATGTATAAGGTGGTAATTATGAGATATTTAGTGTACTTAGCCGGCGGCACACAACGCTATGAAACTGACAATTTGCAACTAGCTATTTATAAATGTCATGAGCTTGAGCAAGAATATAAGTTCAGAGCAGTAATTGAAGATACTATTCTTAAAACTACCGATATACATAGAATGATTAGTGATTTATATAGAAATAGCAACACCGCCGATTAGGTATTACTCCTTTGTCAGCGGTGAATTTATATAGTTTATTTTGTAATTTAAAGCAAATACTATTATTAGCTATAAGAATTTAATATCTTTTGAACTGAGTTATTCGGTGAACGGTTATTTCTTTTTAGTCCGTATAAGCATTCCTCATCACCAACGTTAAGAACAGCAATACCACCATTTGTTGAAAGTGTTGCCTTAAATCCGTGTTCTTTTAACGCGGCAACTGATTGTGAACATATTTTTCCATAAGGATAGGTAAAGCATTCTGGTTTAACTCCGCAATTATTTAAAAAACTATTTTGCAAAGTTTCAATATCTTCAGAAAATGCCATGGAATAATTATTATCACTTTCGCCATTTTTTATTGCACAGCCGAATCGGGAATTATTATCGTGCATATCTTGTGTATGATTTGCAAGCTCAACATACCCAGACTGTTCCAATTCAGAAATCTGTTCCCATGTAAGATGTCCGTTTATCTCGTCTTCACTTCCTGAAAACTCTGACCAAATGTCTGAATGTTTGCCGATGATTGACAACTCGATTTTTGCATTATATTTTTCTAACAACGGCATTGCATAAGTGTAATTATTAAAATATCCGTCATCAAAAGTCAGCAAAATAGGATTTTGAGGCAGTGGTTTGCCATTATAAACATAATCAATTAGGTCTGATACAAAAACCGTATTATAATTGTTTTCTGATAAATACTTCAAATCAGATTCAAATTGTGATGGAGATAAAATCCAATCATTGCTTGCTTTATCCGATAAACTGTGATACATTATAATAGGTACAGATATGCTTTCATCACTCTTTTTAGTTTCTTTTGCAAAAGCGACTAATGGCATTAAAAAAATCATAGAAATAAATAAAAAAACTAATACTAAGCGTTTCAGAATAACACCTCCTAAAATATTATTTGAATTCTAAAATCTAATATACAAGGAATAAATTTTCACATAAAAATATCATCTTAAGTATATCAAAAAGAAAGTAAGATATACTATTAAAAAGGCAGGTGTTAGAAATGGCAAAAGATTCACAGCTTGACCCTAAAGAAGTACGCAAAAGAAAAGCCAACGGCGGTCCGACTATGGCAGAAAGTGCACTTGACGGCGAGGGTAGAAATAACAAAAAGCAATCTGGAAATCGTCACAAAGCCGGCGATGATAAAAAATAATCAAACGGAGTGCTGAAAATTTCAGTGCTCCAATTTGGGTTAAAACATATGGAGGGACAAAAATGCTAGACATATCACTTCTTGGAACAGGCGGTATGATTCCGCTTCACAATCGATATCTTACTGCAATGCTTGCACGTTTTAATGGACGTATGCTGCTTATAGATTGCGGCGAGGGCACACAGGTTACAATGCGTGAGCTTGGTTGGGGTTTTGTAAATTTAGATGTTATACTAATTACACATTTCCACGCTGACCATATATCAGGATTGCCGGGATTATTACTATCGCTTAGCAACTACGGCAGAACTGAAACTTTGACTATTGTTGGACCAAAGGGCATAGAAAATGTGGTGAATAACTTGCGTGTTATTGCACCAGAACTAATGTTCGACATAGACTTTATAGAGCTAGAATTTGAGAACGGTTCACCAATAAATATACATATTGGCGATTTTAATATTTCAGCACTGCCGCTAAATCATGCTCTGCCTTGCTTTGGATATATCATAAACATTCCACGTAAAGGCAAATTTGATGCAAAACGTGCAAAAGAATTAAATATTCCAATTGAATACTGGTCACGGCTTCAAAAAGGTGAAATCGTTGGAGAATACTCACCTGAAATGGTGCTTGGTACAGAGCGAAAAGGCATAAAAGTAAGCTATATTACAGATACACGTCCAGTCGACACAATAGCTGAATTTATAGAAAATTCTGATTTGTTTATTTGCGAGGGTATGTACGGCAGTGATGAAATGAAAGACAGGGCGAACAGATTTTATCACATGATTTTTTCTGACGCTGCCAAACTAGCTAAAGACGGAAATGCAAAAGAACTTTGGCTAACTCATTATAGTCAAGCTTTTGACGAACCTGAAAAATATATTGCTGAAATAAAAGACATTTTTGAAAATAGCCATGCAGGTTTTGACCGTAGAACGAAAACTTTAGTCTTTGAGGATTAGAATGTGCGGTTTTGCTATTTAAAATATATGTTCACAGTACAAAAGTGCAAAAGTATATGTTTAGACATGACATCTTTTCCGTCTTCGCTTTCCACCAGGGACGTGTCCCTGGACCCTAGCCTTCGCAGATAAGTTCTGTGAGGGCTTTTAATTTGGTG
>CAZJRQ010000013.1:0-46732 GCA_964548535.1 uncultured Oscillospiraceae bacterium | reverse complement strand
ATGCTCAGGTTGATGTTTGTACATTTGCGGGGAACTCGTAAAAAGGGACGTGTCCCTAGACTCTAGCCTTCGCAGATAAGTTCTGTGAGGGCTTTTAATTTGGTGATGCTCAGGTTGATGTTTGTACATTTGCGGGGAACTCGTAAAAAGGGACGTGTCCTTAGACTCTAGCCTTCGCTGATAAGATTCACTTAACACCGCGAAAAAAATATATTGATAAAAACAAGCGAGCGAATGGAAACAGGTCTGAATGGTGTTTTTTCAGCAGGTGATGTGAGAGAAAAGAATTTAAGACAGATAGCAACGGCGGTAAATGACGGTGCAGTCGCAGCAGTAATGGTAGACCAAAAATCTAGATGAATATTTGGCTTCTGTGGAGATAGATATTGATAAGCATCGTTATCTTTCGGCATATTTTGGTGTTACAAAGAAAAACTGCTCGATGGACAGAATTTGATAAAATTTCATAATGGAGAAATATCTTATAAATGAAAGCAAAAGAAATAATTATCTATAAAAACCGCTAATGAGAAATCATCGGCGGTTTTCTCGTTTGAGTATATAAATAAATTATTTAGATTACCATACAAAGAAATACTGAATTTTTTATATGAGTAAGTATATTCACCAAAAATTATGACATACTAAAATGCGAATAGTTTTTATTAGGATGTGTATATGTATGGTTTCATTATGGTCTGAAAATACTGAATTGCCGAGTTTTCCAAAGCTTGAGGGCGATAGAAAAACAGATGTACTGATAATCGGCGGAGGTATCGCTGGTATATTGTGTGCATATTTTCTACAGCAAAAAGGCGTTGATTATATACTTGCCGAAAGTCGAACGATATGTTCAGGTACAACTAAGAATACAACTGCCAAAATCACTGCACAGCATAAACTAGTGTATGACAAAATGATAAGAAAATTAGGAATTGAAAAAACAAAAATGTATCTTAATGCTAACATGGAGGCAATAGATAAGTTCAAGTCGTTATGTTCAAATAATGATTGTGATTTTGAAGTTAAAGATTCATATGTTTATTCATTGGATAATCAAAAGAAAATTGAAAAAGAAGTATTGGCTTTGCAAAAACTAGGTGTAAAATCTGAGTTTTATAATACTTCAAATTTGCCATTTGATATTGCAGGAGCAGTAAAATTTCCAAGTCAAGCGCAGTTTAATCCATTAAGATTTATCAGTAAAATTACTCGTGACCTTAATATTTTTGAACATACACATGTAAGCGAAATGACAGAGCATAAAGCTATTACTAATAATGGAAGTATTACAGCAAAAAAAATAATTGTCGCAACTCATTTTCCGTTTGTAAATAAACATGGCAGTTATTTTATTAAGCAGTTTCAACACCGTTCATATGTGATTGCACTTGATAATGCTGGGGATGTTGGAGGGATGTATATCGACGAAAATAAAAAAGGAATGTCTTTTCGTAATTATAAGAATTATCTCTTTGTAGGCGGAGGTGCACATCGTACTGGTAAAACTGGTGGGAGTTTTAATGAGATTCAAAGATATGCCCAAGAATATTATCCAAATGCAAATATGACAAATACTTGGTCGGCACAGGATTGTATTACACTAGACCAAATACCATATATCGGGCAGTATTCAAAGCGCACTCCTGACTTCTATGTTTGTACAGGTTTTAATAAGTGGGGAATGACATCATCAATGATTTCTGCTATGATTTTATCTGATATGGTAGTTGACCAAAAAAGTGATTATTCAGAAATCTTTTCACCGTCAAGAAACATTCTAAAACCTCAGTTGTTTGTAAATGTTTTTGAAGTCTTTGCAGGAATGCTAACACCAACTACAAGACGCTGTCCGCATTTAGGGTGCGGTTTGAAATGGAATAGTGCGGAGCATTCGTGGGATTGCACATGTCATGGTTCAAGGTTTGATACTGACGGTAATGTTTTAGATAATCCAGCCAACAAAAATATAAAGTGATAAACAGCAGTTTTGGCGACTGCTGTTTATTGTTTAACTAAAATCAAAAAGAGGTTAAAAAGCGAATTTTGTTCTTAAAATAATGTTGGCTTAATAAATTAATAAAAATATAAAAAAACGAAAGGAATAATTATGAGTAATCATTTAAATAATCAAACAAGCCCTTATTTATTACAGCATGCAGAAAATTCTGTAGATTGGTTTGCATGGTGTGATGAGGCTTTTGAAAAGGCAAAAAAAGAAGATAAGCCGATATTTTTAAGTATTGGATACAGCACTTGTCATTGGTGTCATGTTATGGCACATGAAAGTTTTGAAGATGAAGAAACAGCAAATATTTTGAATGAGAAATTTGTTTCGATTAAGGTTGACCGTGAGGAGCGACCTGATATTGATAGTGTGTATATGGCTGTGTGTCAGTCTTTCACTGGAAGTGGTGGATGGCCAACAAGTATTTTTATGACACCTGAGCAAAAACCTTTTTATGCAGGCACATATTTTCCTCTCAAGTCAAGATATGGAGTTGTAGGATTTAAAGATTTGCTAAATGCAATATCACAGCAGTGGGAAGATAATAGAGCTAAGATGTTACAATCAGCAGATGAAATAATAAATCATATTGATAATAAGTCTATAAAGCAAGATGTAGAAACAGACGAAAGCGCTCTGTCAAATGCAGTCGAAATTTTCAGAAAAATGTTTGATTCACAGTATGGTGGATTTGGCGTTGAACCTAAATTTCCAACACCACATAATCTTTTGTTTTTGATGTTATATTCAAAAATGAGTGGAGATAAAACTGCTATGGAAATGGCAGAAAAAACACTCTATCAAATGAGAATCGGTGGTATTTTTGATCACATAGGATATGGATTTTCAAGATATTCTACAGATAGATACTTCCTTGCTCCGCATTTTGAGAAAATGCTTTATGATAATGCTTTGCTTTTGATAGCATATTCGTCTGCGTATAAATTGACTAAAAATCATATTTATCTTGATACTGCCAAAAAGACAGCCGAATATGTTACTCGTGAAATGATAAGTGAGGAGGGTGGTTTTTATTGCGCACAAGACGCTGATAGCGACGGCGAAGAGGGGAAATTCTATACTTTTAGCTATGATGAGATTTTGCAGGTTTTGGGTAAAGATATAGGTGAGAAATTTTGTAGCAGATACGACATAACGCATGAAGGTAATTTTGAAGGCAAAAATATTTTGAATTTAATCATAAGTAAAAATATAAACGATGATTTCTCAGAAGAACTTGCTAAGCTTTATGAATATAGAAAAAATAGAAATGACCTTCATTTCGATGATAAAATTTTAACCTCATGGAACTCGCTAATGATTATAGCTTTTTCGGTTTTATATCGTGTTACAAATGATAATTCTTATTTATTAGTAGCTGAAAAAGCACAGAATTTCATTGAAAACAATCTTTTGGATAACAAAAATTTATATGTGAGTTTCAGAAAAGGAACTCGCACACAAAATGGATTTTTAGATGACTATGCTTTTTATGTTGCTTCGCTAATTGAGCTTTATCAGTCAACTTTGAATAAAGATTATCTTTGTAAGGCGGAAGAGTTTTGTGAAATTGCAATTGAAAAATTTTTTGATGAAAAAAACGGCGGATTTTATTTGTGTGACAAAAACGATAATAAGCTGTTATTTAACCCTATAGAAACATATGACGGAGCAATGCCGAGTGGAAACTCAGTTATGGCATGCAATTTAGTTAGATTATCACAGTTGATTAGTAATCAAAAATATGAAGAAGTCTTGGATAAGCATTTTAAATATCTATCGACACAAGCTTGGGGATATCCTCATGGTCACAGCATGTTTTTAATAGGTTTAATTCAAAAGTTTAATCCGCCTGCGAGTGTGAAAATCGTTTTGAAAAATATATCTGACATTGAAAAATCTAAGACACATATTCCTTTTTTAGCAAATGTAGAGTTGCTAAAAAGGGAAACCGATGACTATCCTATGTTAAAAAATAAAACAACAATCTATATATGTGAGAATAATACTTGCAAGCCACCGTTTAATATATAATGATAATAGATTAGCAGTGACGATTGCTTAATATAGTATAAAATCTGAACTTTCTTGGACTTTATAGAACACCGAAAGAATTGAAATCTCAAAATTATATTTATCTCCATTTATTTGCAGTGATGAACAATCAGAATTATTCATTAGACGAGTTGACTCTGTTGTTAGATAGAGACGGAAAGCCTTTAATTGATGAAAATGATGATTAAATGTTGATTATTTAGAATATATAGATTGAAAACGTCAGAGGTCTGACGTTTTTTTATTTATGTGGGTTTGTTATTTTGATTATCAGTTTAATTTTTAGCGTTATTGTCTATAATTATGTGTTGATTTTGTGATAACTTACAAAATCATATTATTTTAATATTTTCGTTGTAGAAAAGGTGTAGAAAATAGTTTCATTAGTATAGAGCAAAAAAAGGAGGGTAACTATGAGGAAAATCGCGTTTAAATGTATTACTATATTAATGTGTATAACGTTTACTTCATGCTTTTCAAATTCTGATAAATCAGCGGATTATGGCAATAAAGTTGTAATAGGAATGGGTGGAATTGAAACATATAATGATGATTATATTCTGTATACTAAAAATGAAATGCTTCATTATTTTGATACCACAAATAACACAGATACTATTGTTTGCAATAAACCACAGTGTAAACATACTCCGCCGTCATCTCAAAATAGAACTCCAGACTGCGACGGATATGTAGGCGACGCTTACTGTTTTGTAATGGACGATAACTATCTATACTATTTTTATTCTCCTGAAAATTCAGGATTCACTACTAAAAATATTTGTCGTGCAAACAAAGACGGTTCGGACAAAAAAGATATTGAAAGCCTTGAAAATGTTCAGAATTTTCTATATGGATATTATGCTGATGGTTATTTGATTTTCTCATATCGAAATACTTTTGATGAAAATGGTGAGGATCTTGAAAAGCTTGAATCTAGTTTTGTATATGTTGATTTGTCAGCTGGAAAAGCTTCAAAAAGCCCTTTGAAAAAGGATTATGGTGCAACAACATACAATTTGTATATGCAAAATAATAAGATATATAGCAAATATACATATGAAACAGAAAAAATTGATTTTGAAAAATGGCAGGATAATATGGGTGATGAGTTTAACGAGTACGCTTCAAAAATCACTAAGTATGAAATAAATTGTTTCGATTTAGACAGTGGAGAAGAACATACAGTTTATGAAGGTGACGGAAGTTGGGAGATTTCAATGGGCAATGGTTATGCTTGTTTGATTTCTAATGATGAAATAAAATGCTTGAATTTAGATACAAAAGAAATTGATGAAATAGAACTCGGTACTGATGGATACACTTTAATTATTGATGGTGATGATATTGTTTTTATTAATTATAGCGAAAGCATTTTAAAAAGGTATTCTACTGATAAGAAGAAAATAATAGAAGAAGTGAAGCTTGAAAGTAACAATTATTGCATTCCAGATATAACAAGCAGCTACGCATATTTCTGGTATACAGATGATGACGATGAATTTTGCGCAGGCAGACTCACTAAAGAGGATTTCTATAAAGGGAAGATTAGTAGTGTGGAATTTTTAAAAAAGAATAACACGGAGGATTAGGATATGAGAAAGAAAGTTTTAACCTGTATGTTTTCGCTATTAATTGTTTGTCAGTCGCTAACCCTTACATCATGTAAAAAGGAAGATACTAACAGCAGTGCTGATGATTCCAACAGCATCTCAAGTACTGATTCACAAATTGAATCGACTGAAAAAATTTTAGTTTGGGCGGTACAAGATTTAGTTGATATTTCAGACGAAACGGTTGCTCAGTTTAATAGGACTTTAAAAGAAAAAGGGTTTGATTATAATGTTGAATTTAAAGTGCTAGATTATGAGAATTATCAAACAGAGTTACAAAAAACAGATTGTGATATTGCTTTTTCAGGATTTATTGGCGAAGATAATGAAAACAAACCACGTAAGTTAATTGAGGCAGGATATTTTGAGTGTCTTGATGACTATATTAAGAACAGTGATTGGTGTAACGATATTAATGAAAAACAATGGAATGCTGTGCGTTATGATGATAAATTATATACTATTGCTAACGAGAATTATGTGATTGAAGGAACGAGTATTGTTTTCAACTTAAATAAGATTTCGAAAGAGGAAATCGAAAAATTCAGCGGTGATATAACAGAACTTAATGATATAGTAAATGACCCCAAATCAATTTTATACGATTTAGGAGATTTAAGTTTTGCAAACATATATGGATATTCATACGAAAACGGTGTGCTTGTTTCAGTCGATGATAAAAAAGCATATAATCCATTTGAAACGCAAGAGGTTGTAACATTTTTAAAGGCAGTTAATTCATGGTATAACCACGGTTTGGTTTTGGATAGAGAAGAATTGTTTGAAATCAATTTGCAAGCACAACAAAAAGGCGAAGAGCCATATGAGTGGACAGCTTGTATAACTGGAAATGCTTATATATTTGATGATTATATTGATGTATATGTTTATTCAACCTCAAAACCTATAAGCTTTACGAATTATGCTGCCGCAACAGGTATTTCAGCCAACTCTAAAAATAAAGACGCGGCTTATGAATTGATATCACTTATTCATACCAACAGCGATCTAGCAAACTTACTGATTTATGGAGCAGGGTATCAAGATATAAACGGAATAGCGTGCGATGAAGATGGAACGCCTATAAATGCATTTGGCAAAAAATATGTTTTTGGAATTAATAAAAATATACTTGCTGGCGGTTTTGAGGGTTCTATAGAGTTTGAATCGCAAAAAGATTTGGACAAATATTTTGATGAGCAGGTTTTAGAGTCCCCTGCAAATGATATAAAATTATCATGCGATACTTCAAAAGCCATAACTATATTTGAAGAGAATACAGTTATCTGGAAAAGTAAAGATATTGATAAAGACATTGCTACAACATTAAAAGCGTCTAAAGAAGCGGGCATAGATGACATTTTAGCTGAGCTTAATGCAGAATTGGGGGGATGAAAATGAAAAAACCAATACACATATCAGCACTAATTATTTTAATACTTGTTACTATATTTAGTCTCACATCATGCGGAAAAAGCGAAGAAAGTTATATTAAAAACCAAACTATAATAGGAAATTACAATGGGTGTTTTTTTGAAAACAAATATTTTTATTTTACGGATAATTTAGTTTATTTTTCTGATTTGGATTCTGGTGATACTGGTGTGCTATGTAGCAAGCCAGATTGTAAACATTCAAATGCCAGAAATAGTAGCTGTCCTGCGTCAGGTGGAGAGGGTTCTATATCAAGAATAATTTATAGCGATGATGTTATTTACGAGTTTGTTTCAGCTGAACTAAATACAACTGTGATATATAAATATGACTACCAAAATGCAGAGCAAAAGAAACTTTGTGAGTTTGACGGAGCACTTCAATTTGATATTACTGATGTGGTTTTGGCAAATGACAAGTTGTTTTTTGCTCCAAAAGAACTTGATGTTGATGAGAACATGAAAACAACTGAAATTGCATCGGTATGTGTTTATGATTTAAAAGAAAACAAACTTTATCGAAATCAATCAGTAGATAATGCCACAATAAGTGCAATATGTGTGTATGATGAAAAAGTATATTATCAGCTGTTGATATACGATAACATGGAGAATAGTAACAAAAGTCTTAGGTGCTTTGACTATAAAAATAATGAAGACAAGCTTATTCGAGATAAATGCATTATTCAAAATTCATATGAAAACATTACGTCTTGCTATACTTACGAGGATACACAATCTGATTTGGAATTTTGTAAATTTGATATGCAAAACGAGGAATTCAGTGAGTTTTCCTCAAAAGATGATTTAACTGATTTTTATTGTTATGCTATATATAATAAAAAGTCGATTTTAAGAAAAGATGGTGACAATAATGAAATAATTCATTATGTATATGATTTTGATACCGAAAAGCTTACTGAAATCGGAGAAGTTGACTGTGCTATATTATTCATAAATGACAAATATGTTGTTTACGGTAAAAGTAATATAGAGGGAAATTATAGTGCAACAGAATATAGCTTGACTGAAAACTATATCAATGGTAAGCCGGATGATATAATTATTTATAAAGAATATTATGATTCGATGGAAATTACCTATGATGAAAGTTCTGCTGACAGTAAAGATGATTAAGATTTGAACAAGGAGGAAAAATAATATGATAAAAAAAGTAAGCAGTATGATAATTGCGACAATGCTATGCCTTTCATTTTCTGGCTGCAATAATACCGAAAGCGGTGGAAAAGATTCAAGTTCGAAGCAATCCAAATCAAAAAACAATACTGAATTGGCAGATAGCGATAACACGACAAATGATGTTGCTGCCGCTAATGCTGACCCAGAAAAAATCACTTTTTTAACGATAGAGCCTTGTGTGATAAACAGTGAATCACTTGATGAAGTCAACCAAAAGCTAAAGGAGCACGGCGTTAGCAAAGAAGTTCAGTTTATTTCATTTGATGCTACTGATTATCAAAATAGTGTTGATTCTTGGGAAAACTTAGGCAATAAGGCTGATATTATGTTTTCAGGATTCGCAACCTCTGAACAGCCAATTGCTACATATAAAACGTTTGTCGATGAGGGAAAATTCATTTGTCTTGACGATTATTTAGATAGCGATGAGGGTGTTAAGCTTAAGGAAACCTATACCGAAAACTATTGGGACAGTCTTAAAATTGATGGGAAGATTTATGGACTTTCTTACTTTGATACTATGGGTTATTCAACCTATCAAGTTACGAATGACGAGGCTTGCGAAAAGGTAGGGCTTGACCTTTCAAATTTCGATGGTGATTGGTCTAAGTTTGAGGACAAAGCAAAAGACAAAGGTTCAATCATTTTATATGATTTTGATGAAGTTTTGACTTATGAAGACTACTTTGAATGTCCCACTCTTAATAATTTTGGAATAGGAATTATTAAAGAAAATGGAAACTTCAAAGCTGTAAATAAATTTGAGCAAAGCGAAAAAACTTTCAAATCAATTGAAACTCTTTTAAAAAATGGCATTGTAAATATAAACGAAAATCAAAATTGGCTTTTCAGATTCAGTAGTGGTACATATGATTATAGCGGATACACGCCATTAAGCAGTAATGTGAAAACATCATCAAAGCAAATAAAAACTTCTACTGTTAAGCAATCAAATGTGGTTACAGGAGTATGCAGTGATTGCGAAAACAAGGATGATGCTTTTAAAGTGCTTGCACTGATTAATTCAGATGAAGAGATTGCAAATCTTCTGAAGCATGGAATTGAGGGAGAAAATTACACCATGACTGACGGTCTAGTAACCGAAACAGATGGCAGTAATCAGTTATGGTTACAACCAAACGATTTAGTTTGTTTACCAATTGCAAATGCTGGTGAGGAAAAAGATAAGCGAGAAAAAATCATAAAATATAACAACTCGCTTGAAGAAAATCCTCTGATGAATTTTCGTGCTGATTTTTCAAATATTAATGCTCAAAAACTAGCGGCTGCTTACAATGAAATTATTGAGTGGTGGACTAATGACGTATATATAGATCCAACAAGTGAGGAATATAAAGATTATGAATACCAATTTTCTACTAATAATGCGATTCAAAAGCTAAAATCCGCTGGAATAGATGACGTACTAGCAGAATTAAACTTACAACTGGAGGCGATTAGGTGACCCTCAAAACCACAAATCTAACGAAAAACTACGGCAGCTTCACCGCCCTGAACCGATTTAATTATGAATTCACAGCAGGCGTGTACGGACTGCTCGGACCAAATGGAGCAGGAAAATCAACGCTGATGAATATAATTACAGACAACCTTGCCGCAACAAGCGGTGAGGTTAGTTTTGATGGTGCAATCATAACACAGCTTGGAGCAGATTATCGCAAAATCTTAGGATATATGCCACAGCAGCAAGGGCTTTATCCGAACTTCACGCTGATTAGATTTCTCTATTATATGTCAGCATTAAAAGGCTTGAAAAAATCGGAAGCCACCGAACAAATAGAAAAAATCCTGCCAATGGTAAACTTGCAGGACTGCAAAAATAAGCGTCTTGGAGGTTTTTCTGGAGGAATGAAACAGCGTGCTTTGATTGCTCAAGCTATGCTCGGGAATCCAAAAGTTATTATCCTAGATGAGCCAACCGCAGGTCTTGATCCAAAGGAGCGTATAAGAATACGAAACATGATTTCGCAGATTGCTTTTGATAAAATTGTAATAATCGCCACTCATGTCGTTTCAGATATTGAGTTTATCGCTAAGGAAATTGTCTTCCTCAAAAGAGGTGAAATTGTCAACTCAGGCTCACCCCATAAGCTTTGTGATATACTGGAAAACAAAGTGTTTGAGATAAAAACTACAGAAGATAATCTGTCAGAAATTTCACGAAATTTCAAGGTTGGAAATATCTCAAAGGACGAGAAAAATATATATGTGCGAGTGGTTGCAGAGCAAGAACCAAAAGACTATAAATATGAAAAAATCAAACCAACTCTTGAAGATTTGTATCTCCACTATTTCGATTAGGTGGTGAGAAAATGAGAATTTACATAAACGAATTTCTAAAGGTTTGGGGCAAAAAAAGCTTTCTTGCAATAGTCGCTGTCTTGATGATTTTGAACGGCGTGCTTTTGTATGTCAACGAAAGTTCTAAAGAAAATGAAAATTTCTATTCTGCGTCTGATTACAAAAATCTTTGGGCAGATATTGAAAAACTACCCGAAGATAAAGCATTTGAGGAGATTAAAATGCAGGCTGAAAAGCTAGATTTTTTCTCGGAATTTGAGTTTGTTCAAGAGGGTTTTAGTTCAGAGGAAGAGATAAAAGAAAGATTCCCTAACGTTGATTTTGATTCGGCAATTAAAGAGTATAAAAGCAGAAGATTTCTGAAATATACAAATGCTGTATGGTGTGAAAGAGAGCTTTATTCTGATGTTTTGCAAGAAATGCAACAGTGTGAAAATTACTCAGAATATCTCCAAAATATTGATGATACAGCAAAGAAAATGACAGGCATTTCAATCTTTTCAAAAAAGGGGACTTTCAGCTATAATAACATTGAAAAAACTCCTGACGACTTTGCACATCTTAAAAACAACAAGCTGAAATTCGGAATTTCTAAGGGCGTTACTATGGCAACGAATTTTCAAGCTACCGACTTGATAGCTTTGATAATCATCTTTGCAGGAGTCATGACGCTTGTTACTCGAGAGAAAGAACTCAACCAAATGGGTCTTGCAAAAACAGCATACAAAGGCAGAAGTCACCTAGCGATTGCAAAGCTTTTCGCCATATTTACAACCTGCATAATTTCGGTGATTTTGCTGTATGCAGTCAACTTTTCAGTGGCGTACAAAACCTATGGATTTGGCGATTTGGACAGATTTATTCAGTCGGTGAGCGGTTTTGTTGGCAGTAATTTAAGCATAACAGTTGGCAGATATTTTGTGCTTTTCTTGCTGGCAAAATTATTCTCGTACATGATGATTGCAAGCTTCATATATTTCATAGCTGTCAAATGCAAAGGCTCAGTTTCGGCATATATTTCACTTGCGTTGATACTTGGAATTGAGGGAGTTTTGTTCTACACAATTCCTTCAACAAGCTACTTATCCATGCTTAAATACATAAATATTTTTGCATTTATTGATACATATTCTCTGTTGTCGAATTATCTGAATTTGAATTTTTTCAGCTTAGCTGTAAATTACATTCCAGTATTTTTAATTTCAGTTTCGGTACTGATAATAGCGTTTTCAACCATGTCAATTATGACTTTCAGCAGACAAAAAACAGTTTCATCAAGCAGGATTAAACTACCTAAATTCAATTTAAAACCACTAGGAAAACACACAAATATTTTTGCTCACGAGTGCTGCAAGATTTTTATCGGAGGAAAAGTTCTGCCGATTTTGCTTGCATTTTGTGCTGTAACATTTTACACCTATCAGCCAATGAAAGAGAGTTTTCAGTCAGCTGATGACGTTTATTACAAGCAATACATGATGAAACTTGAGGGAGAATATTCGGCATCTAAGCAGAAAAGTATTGACGAGGAAGGGCAGAAATTTCAGCAAGCACAAATGGAAATGTCAGAAGAGCTTGCAAAATCAGATGGTTCTGTTTTTGTCAGCATGAAATATCAAGATGTTTTTGCTCCGCAACAGGCTTTTGAACAGGTGAAAGTTCATGCAGAATATCTCAAAAACACTGAGAATGGTGAGTTTGTATACGACAGCGGATACAAGCTTTTGACAGGCGATGAAACGGCAGGAAGCAAGGATTTACAGCTAGGTTTAATCGCAATGGTTGTGTTGATTTGCTGTTTGGTTTATGTCTATTCTGTTGAATTTCAGACTGGATCGAATGTGCTTTTAAAATGCTCATACAAGGGTAGAGAAGACACTTTTTTAATCAAAATGATAATTTCGGCAATCATAGTTACAGTAATTTTCGTACTGACTTATGGGCCGTATTTTTACAACGTTTTGTCCACCTACGCAACGAGAGGAATCAACGCTCCGTCCTACAGCATGGAGCATTTATCAAACTGGAATATGAGTATAAAAAGCTATCTAATCATGATTTGCATATCACGTTATGTAGCACTTTTAGTAGCCATGCTGATTGTTTTTTGGCTTTCCAAAAAGCTTAAAAGTTTTATTTCTACGATGCTTGCAAGTACGGCGATTTTAATCTTGCCGATTCTGTTGTCACTTCTTGGGATTACGTTCTTTAATTACATACTGCTTAATCCGTTGTTGATTGGAAATTTGTGAGTCAATATTGCGATATAAAACACAAATATTTTTATTGAATTTGCAATTAAAATATGATATAATAACTAAAATATAATTTGCTGAATATGGAGGTTTAGTTGTGGATGAGTTTTTCAAAGCATTAGTTAGTGAAGATAAAAATGATTTAATTTCTGCTGAATATGATTGGTACTCTCCGCTTATCGGAGAGTGGGATTTTGATTATTATTCAGGCGATAATCACGTTGAAGGTGAGTGGATTTTCAGACGTGTTTTAGAAGGTATGGCAATTGAAGATTTATTTATTTGCCCTTCACGAGCGACTAAAGAGTCTAACCCACAGCCTGACGGTGAGTACGGTGTTGCGATTAGAATGTTCAATGTGCAAAATAAATGCTATGACATGACTTATGTTTGTTCAAGGTATACACAGTTGCTAGAAGTGAGAAAAGAGAATGGTAAGATTGTCTGTACAGTAAAAAATAATCCCCATGAAAAATGGGTGTTTTCAGAAATAACATCACAAACTTTTCGCTGGCAAAATATTACGGTTTTAAACAGTGGAGAGTGGCGTATTAACAGCGACATTTATGCTAGAAGAAAATAGTTATGGAAATTAATATGTTTAAGGAGTATGTATATGGCTAATGAGTTTGATTCAGAATATTGTAATGTGAAATTTATTGAGGCTGATAATGTCGTGCTTATTGAGTGGAAAAAGTTTTGTTGTTTTGATAATTACAGAGAACCTACTATGTTTGCGGCACATCTGCTTAATGAGCATAAAAATAGCAATTTAGTTGTAAACGCAAAAAATGGGTTTGAAGATGAAAAAGAAGATGTCGAATGGGGATTTTCTGTACTTCTTCCTAAAATGGCGGAATCTGATTGCAAGATGTGCATTTTTATAATGAATGAAGTATCGTATATTGACGACGAGATTGACTTGTGGACTAAGGAGTTCAGTAAATATTTTACTGTCATTAAAGTGACGTCTTATGAAAATGCAATGGCCATTCTATCTAAATAGAAGTCATGGTTGTTTTTTAATAGTTTTAAAGCAGGTGTATATTGGCTTTTTGATAGCCATAGTTAATATAAGAAATTATACTAAAAGGAGAGCATATTATGAATATAGAAGAGCAGTTTAATTTAGTTGCAAAAGAGTACGATTCTGGCAGGAGAAAATTTATAAAGTGCTTCGATGACTACTATATAACAACAACAGATTTTATTAGTTCAAACATAAAAGAATTAAAACACGTGTTAGATTTAGGAGCTGGTACAGGACTTCTCACAACATTTTGGTATAATAATTTTCCTAATGCTGAATATACACTTGTTGATATAGCACAGGAAATGCTTGACGTAGCAAAAAAGAGATTTTGTGGACTCGAAAATGTTCATTATCAAGTTGCTGATTACTCAAAAGATTTTATAGCTGGAGATTATGATACTATAATCTCAGCACTGTCAATTCATCATTTAGAACATGATAAGAAGAAAGATTTGTTCAAACGTATTCATGATAAATTGCCTGCCGGAGGGATGTTTGTCAACTATGACCAGTTTTGCGCAGGAAGTGCTGAAATGAATAATTGGTTTGATTCATATTGGGAAAACCAACTGTATAGCAGTGGTTTGACAGAACATGATATTACACTTTGGAAAGAACGTAGGAAACTGGACAAAGAATGTTCGGTTGAAGATGAAATAGTTATGCTCGAGAAATGCGGGTTCAGTGAGGTAAAGTGCGTTTATTCTAATCAGAAATTCTCTGTAATTGCAGCGATAAAATAATAGTGATATCAATTAATAGCTAAGCTTAAAGCTTGGCTGTTTTTTTGTCTGAGGTTATAAAGTTACCTCTTAGGTCAGTTTTTTAACCTGTTGCAGTAATTGTGTTTACAAAAGCACGAATCCATTGTATAATAGCAATATCGGGGGTGAGGTTGTTGAAAATACGAATAGAAATTGATGAGCAGATTGAAGACGATGAAATTATAATTAAATGCAGAGAGTTAAATGAGGACATTGCTAAAATCCAAAAAACTATTGCAGAAATTTCATCAAAGGTAAGTTTGACTTTCTATAAAAATCAGACAGAATATTTTTTTCCATTAAGCACGATATTGTTTTTTGAAACGTCGGTTAATGGTATTGATGCCCACACTGTTGATGACGTGTATACTATAAAGAAAAAATTATACGAGCTAGAAGATATTTTGCCAAAGGATTATATTAGAGTATCAAAGTCGACTATTTTAAATGTAAATCACATCTATTCAATTGATAAAAACATAACTTCATCAAGCGTAGTAAAATTCTATAACACCTATAAACAGGTGTTTGTGTCGAGAAGTTATTACAAGAGCTTAAAACAACGACTTCAAGAGAGGAGAAATTATGAAACATAAGAATTTATATTGGGGATTATTTTTTATTTTTGCAGCAGTACTGGTAGTTCTTAATCAGTTTGATTTTTTATTGGGGGTAAGCACCTTTAAATTAATTATTACGCTGTTTTTGATTCCAGTGATTTTTACAAGTCTTAAGCATGTGAACTTTAGCGGGATTTTGTTCCCACTAGCAATTATAGCGATTTTATATGCCGATAAATTAGGAATTCAAAAATTAACTCCATGGCCGATATTAGGTGTAGCTTTATTTTTATCAATTGGATTATCAATTATATTTCCGCATAGGCACAAGTTTATTACTGAAAATTGGACGGTGGATAATAATGATTATAAAGACAGAGAAAACTGGTCAACGCAAACCTCTGATGAGAGCTGTGTAAATGTTGCTGTTAGGTTTGGAGCAGTCAGTAAATATATCAACTCACAGAATTTGCGTAATGTAAATATCGACTGCCATTTTGGTGCAGCAGAAGTTTATTTTGACAATGCTGAAATTGATGGTAACGAGGCGGTTGCAAATATTTCAGCTAGTTTTTCAGGAGTCGAATTGTATGTGCCTAGAAATTGGCATGTTGAGAACCAAATGGATTGTGTTTTAGGCGGAGTTGACGAAAAAGGCGCAAGAACTGTAGATGTTAAAGACAAAAAGCTTATTATAAGAGGTAAGGTTAGTTTGGGCGGCGTTGAAATTAAATATATATAATAATAGCTCCGATTGCAAAAAGCAGTCGGAGCTATTTGTTATATTATATAATCAGTTTATCGACAAAAATTATAATCATTTTTTAACCAAGTATTTTTTTCAAATCCTGTTCTGGTGTGCTAATAGGTGTTAAGTTGAATTTCTCAACTAGGATGTTTAGTACATTAGGTGAGAAGAACGCCGGTAAACTTGGACCAACAAAAATATTCTTTATTCCAAGAGATAAAAGTGTAAGCAATATGCAAACGGCCTTCTGTTCGTACCATGAAAGTACCATAGTTAAAGGAAGTTCATTTACTGAACAGTCAAATGCTTTTGACAAGGCGATTGCTACTT
Source organism: uncultured Oscillospiraceae bacterium (assembly GCA_964548535.1). Taxonomy (GTDB): domain Bacteria; phylum Bacillota; class Clostridia; order Oscillospirales; family Ruminococcaceae; genus CAZJRQ01. Next base: position 30,411 of record CAZJRQ010000013.1, on the reverse strand, counting down.
GAATTGCCCCGTATGCGTCATTACATTGCCCCATATCAAGTATACGAGGAAATGGTCCTATCTCACCTATGTCTAAATCGTTGATTCTATATTTACCGCAAGCAAGAGTCAAAACAATTGTATCCTTAGGTGTTTGTTTTACAAATTCAGTGTAGTAGTTACGTCCAGGATTTGCGCCGTCACAGCCACCAACTAGGAAGAAATGTTTTATAGCTCCAGCTTTTACTGCGTCGATAATCGTTTCGGCATTGTCAAGTACTGTTTCTCTGCCAAAGCCAGTTGTTACAGTGGTTCCGCCGTTTATTCCAGTACGTGAAGTATCCTCTTTATATCCGCCAAGAGTTATAGCTTGCTCAATTATTGCGCTGAAATCTTTATATCCATTTTCGTTAGCCTCAATATGGATAAGCTCAGGAAATCCAACGACAGAGGTAGTATAAACTCTATCAGAATATGATTTTTTAGGCGCCATAATACAGTTTGTAGTAAATAATATTGGAGCTGGAATATCGTCGAATTCTTTTTGCTGTGATTGCCATGCTGTACCGAAGTTACCTTTTAGCTGAGTATGTTTTTTAAGTTCAGGATAAGCATGCGCAGGCAGCATTTCACCGTGCGTGTATATGTTGACACCTTTGCCGTCAGTTTGCTCTAAAAGCATTTTTAAATCATGTAAATCATGACCACTGATTACAATAAACGGACCATTTTCTATCATTAGCGGAACTGTTGTTGGAATTGGAGTACCATAAGTGCTAGTGTTGGCGTCGTCTAAAAGAGCCATACATTTTAAATTTATCTGTCCGAATTCCATAATTAAATCAAGCCATTTCTCAGCAGTATGCTCATTTGCAAGTTGAGCAGTTCCACCAATAAACCAGTTATCAACTTCACTGTCGCGTTTTCCTAAAACTCTTGAATGATGAGTGTAAGCTGCCATGCCACGCAAACCAAATATGAGTGTAGAGCGTAGTGAAATTAAATCAGCATCGCCATGAAAAAGCACATCAGGTGTAATTTTTAGATTACCGCCTAGGGCTTCACGTTTTTCCTTCGCTTTTTCAGTTTGCCTAGAGATAGTTTCTGAGTCGAAGTTGACGTTTGTAAGCACCGTAAACATACCGTCTACAAGCATATCGACAATCTCTGTCGAATAGTCATTTTTTTCTTTAGCAACACACGCAAGACTGATAAGCTCACAAGTCAGTTTATCCTGCTCGTTTGCAGTGTCCTCCCGTTTTCCGCATACTCCTGCTATTGTACACCCTGTACCTTTAGCTGTTTGCTCACATTGAAAACAAAACATTGACATAACAAATTCCTCCTTGTATTAGGTTAACTAAAATTTAGATTTCTAATGAAATATGAAACTTCTATCCTAAAAAACTATAAGTTAGAGCCAATGTTTTTAGTATTGGCGGCTGTGTTTAGGAATATTCATCCACATCTCATGTGTCCATTATAGCCTAATTAAATAAAGTAGTCTGTTGTTTTTACAACAGAAAGGAAATGTTTTTAAAAACATCTGAATAAAACAAAACAGTCGACAAGAAATAACTCTATGTCGAGTATTTGTTATTTATTCTCAATTAGCTGTGTGTAATAGAGTGTGTAATAGCAAGACATTTTTGAAGATCTATCCGAATTATTTAAAATAGTAAAACCCACCGCAAACAAAGCTTTTACGGTGGGTTTCATGATTTTTCGGTGGCACCCCTATGTGGAATCGAACCACAAACTGACCCTTAGGAGGGGTCTGTTATATCCGTTTAACTATAGAGGCAAATGATAAATAAACAATTAATTATATCATGCAGAAGATTAAAAGTCAAGAGCAAAATTGTGATTTTATGTGTGATCTGCTGAATCTCAGTTTGTTTTAATACACACGAAAAAGTGGGTAATTGACGAACTAATTTCAAAGGGATATAATATAGTTAACAATTCTAAGAGGTGCATAATGAAAATACGTGATGAATTTACATGTCCGCTTGAATTAGTGCATGATATGATAAAAGGTAAATGGAAACCGATTATTTTATGGCGGCTAAGACTCCGCTGGATAAGGAACATCTGTATGAAATCCATGTGTATGCTTTGGATAATCTGCTTGATTTAGAAAATGGCTTTTATCTAAATGATTTGTTTCATGAAATGAGAGGTCATGTTTTAGATGAATGTACTCTATTAGGCGTCTATGATAAAATTGTATAGTATGATATTTTTGTTTTTTAAAAATAAATTGTATAGAAAAAAGCTTGACAATTGTAAAATAGTGTGATATAATATTTTAGTCAATTAGATTACTACATAGAACTACTGTCTGAACTGAGGATGATGGGCTTCTATGAGTTCATATATTTTTGGTTTGGAAGGAGGTTTATATATGAAGAAGGATATTCATCCAATTTATGAGGAGACTACAATTACTTGCGCTTGCGGTAACGTAATCAATACTCGTTCAACAAAGAAGGATATTAAGGTTGAAATTTGTTCAAATTGTCACCCATTCTTTACTGGTAAGCAGAAGCTTATTGATGCTGGTGGACGTGTTGACAGATTTAAGAAGAGATTTAATCTTGACTAATTACATTAAGAGCGGATTTTTCCGCTCTTTTTTGTTTTATATTTTGGAGGCGTTTTTGTGGCGGAAACTGAGTATATTACCATTAAAGAGCAGTCAGAGGATAGCTTTGTTGAAAAAAAATCAGAGTTTATTGGACAAATTAAGCCTGTAAAAACCGCTGAGGAAGCGATTGATTTTATAAATGAAATTAAAGCAAAGCATAGAAAAGCTCGTCATAATGTTTATGCTTATATCGTGCGTAATAATAATACTTCAAGATATTCTGATGACGGAGAACCACAAGGAACTGGCGGTGTTCCAGTGCTTGATGTCCTTAGAAAAGAAGGCTTGACCGATATCTGTGTTGTCGTTACTAGATATTTCGGAGGGGTTTTGCTAGGTGGCGGGGGGCTTGTCAGAGCGTATTCACACGCCTGCAAACTGGCTGTTGATTCTGCTCAGCGAATGATAATGTGCAGTTGTTCGGAAATTACGGTTAAGTGTGATTATTCGCTTTATGGAAAGTTAGCGTATGTTTTTCCAGAGTTTGAAGTTAAGATTTTAGATGAGTCTTTTGCAGATGATGTTACCATTAAAATGCTAGTTAAATCGCAAAAGGTTGACGATTTGAGAAATAAGCTTGTAGATATTGCAAATGGCAGAGTTGAGATATCGGAAATCACAAATTTGTGGGAAGATTTCGCTTGAGTTTTATGCATGTAAACAAAGTTGTTTTGAAAATAAAGGTTTTTAAGTGCGAAAATTGTATAATATTATATAGGTTGATTTTATAAGGAGTGTATTTTTATTTATCGGTAATTCGAAAGGGCGTGTTTTTATGCTGCCAAGAGAGCAATATGAAGAGTTTGAAAAACAATTTTTATGCGAACAAGCCTGTAAGTCTAGTGAAACTAGGGGTAGGCTGTTTTCTGCTGATATTTGTGACTATCGTACGGAATATCAGCGGGATAGAGATAAGATAATTCATAGCAACTCTTTTCGTCGATTAAAGCATAAGACTCAAGTCTTTTTGTCACCAACTGGTGATCATTATCGAACTCGACTTACTCATACACTTGAGGTTAGCCAAATCGCAAGGACTATGGCAAGAGCGTTACGACTTAACGAGGACCTTACAGAAGCTATTGCAATGGGTCATGATTTGGGGCATACTCCGTTTGGACATGCTGGGGAAAGAGCGTTAGATAATCTTTGTCCGCAGGGCTTTCATCATTATCAGCAGGGGCTGAGAGTTGTAGATATTATAGAGAATGACGGAAAAGGTTTGAATCTTACATATGAGGTTCGTGACGGCATTTTAAAGCATACTAATTCAATTGCTGAAACTAAAGAAGGTTATTTGGTTCGTTTTGCTGATGTTATTGCATATATTAATCATGATATAGATGATTCTATTCGTGGTGGGATTATTTGTGAGGATGATATTCCGTCGGAAATTACGGAGGTTTTAGGGCATTCAAAATCTGAAAGAATCACGACTCTTGTCGGTTCGATTATTGAAAATGGTGCGGAAAATCTTCATATGTCTGACGAAATTGATAAGGTTTACAAACAGCTGCATAAGTTTATGTTTGATAGTGTGTATCTTAATCCAAAGTGTAAGTCGGAAGAATCAAAAGCTAAGAAAATGCTTGAAACTTTGTATGGATATTTTTGCCATAACACTAAAAAAATGCCAAAGCTGTATCAAAAACTCGCAGATGAATATAGTAAAGAACAGGCAGTCTGTGACTATATTTCAGGTATGACAGACGGTTATGCTATTGACGTTTTTACGAATATTTTTGTTCCAATGTCTTGGAAAGTCAGATGACTTTTTTGAAAATATATACTTGATTATTGATGTAATTTTGAGTTTTTGATTGTTTTTTATCAAATAATTAGAAAAAATACATAAAATGCAATTTGTTAAAATGATAGTGTTTGTTTATACATTTTTATATAGTATAATATAGGCTCTATAGCTATGTTTATTTGGATCGTTTTTGGGAGAGGTGGAATATAATGCCGTTGCCTGCAGAATTTGTTGAGCGACTTAAAGCTGCTAATCCTATCGCTGAGGTTATGGGCAGTTATGTTAATTTGAAAAGGACTGGGCGTGACTATATATGTCTTTGTCCGTTTCATAATGAAAAAACGCCGTCTTGCCATGTTCATCCTGATAAAGAATTTTTTCATTGTTTTGGTTGTGGTGCTGGCGGAGATGTAATTACCTTTACAATGAGGTATAATAATCTTGATTATTGGGAGGCTGTAAAAATGCTTGCCGAGCGCGGCGGAGTACCATTGCCTTTGGATAGTCAATTTAAATCTGGCGGTGTTGATAAACGTAAGAAAATTTATGAAATGAATAAAAAAGCAGCAAGATTTTTCTATGATTCTTTGCGTTCGGAAGAAGGTAAAGAATGTAGAGAGTATTTAAATAGGCGAGGACTTAGGGCAGAAACTATCATGAAATATGGTATGGGATTTGCTCCTAACAGTTGGTCGGCGCTTAAAAACCATATGCTTTCTGAGGGATATTCGGAAGATGAGTTGGTAGATGCTAGTTTAATTTCACGTTCACAGAAGAATACAAAGAATACTTTTGATTTTTTTGTGAATCGTGCAATGTTTCCTTTTTTTGATTTAATAGGAAATATTGTTGGATTTGGCGGTCGAGCCTTGAGTGATAATGATAAAAGAAAATATCTAAACTCAAAGGAGTCTGCTGCTTATAATAAAAATAGGTTTTTATTCTCTATGAATTTTGCCAAGAATATATCTGTTAAGACTGGTAAGATTTTGCTTTGCGAAGGTAATTTGGATGTGATTTCACTAAATCAGGCGGGCTTTGAAAATGCAGTCGCGTCATGCGGTACTGCACTTACTCCCGAACAGGTTAAGCTTATTTCTAACTATGCTGATGAAGTGGTAATTTGTTATGATTCTGATGAAGCAGGGCAAAAGGCAACAAAAAAAGCAATTTACCTTTTAGGTGAGTCTGGACTTAAAACCACCGTTATAAAAATGGATGGTGCTAAAGATCCTGATGAATATATAAATAAATTCGGTGTTTTGAAGTTTGAACATTTGCTTAATAATTCAGAGGGTGCAATAAATTTTGAACTTTCTAAGGCTAAGGACGGAATTAATTTGGATTCAGAAGTTGGTAAGACTGATTATCTGGAGAAAACTTATGAGATTTTAGCCTCCATAAAATCGCCTGTAGAACGTGAAATTTACATATCTAAAATTGCACATGAACAAGAAATTTCGAAACAGGCATTAACTGAGCAAATTGATTATATACTAAGAAGAAAGCGAAAAAAAAGTGAAATAAAAGAATGGCAGAACATTCAAAATTTTTCGAATATACGAAAAAGCTTGAGTGCTGATGAATCTACACATCTGCGTGAAACTAAGGCGGAACAGGGGCTTATTTATTTTCTGTATACGAATCCTGATTTTTGCGATGATATTTCACAGAAGCTTCCGCCTGAGAAATTTGTTACTGAATTTAATAGAAAAGTCTATGAAAATTTGGTTAATAAAATTAAAAATCATGAAGATTTTTCAATTTCTTCATTTAATGACGAATTTTCATCCGAAGAAGTGGGTAAAATAACTTCAATTGTTTCTGAAAATGATGATAAAGGTATTGACAGAGTTGTTGCTTATGATTATGTTTCAGTTTTGCTTGAATATAAACCGAATAAGTCAGATTCTGGTGAAATATCGAATGATGATTTGATTAGTTTTAGAGATAAATTAAGAAGAAAAAAAGGAATAAATTAAAGATAGATTTGTGAATGGAGAGTTTATTTATGTCAGATAAAAAGGGTATTATGGAAAGCTTGATGGAGCAAGGTAAAGCAACTGGTAAACTTACAACAAAAGAGATTACTGATGCACTTGAAAAGCTTGATTATGATGTAGAACAAATGGATGCTTTCTATGATAATTGTACAGCTTTTAATATAGAAATTATCGATGATGTTGTTCCAGATGACACAACTTTGATTCCTGATCCAGAAAGTGAAGCTGCACCTGAGCAGGTTGAAATTGGAATTTCTACAGAGGGTGTCGCTATTGATGACCCTGTAAAGATTTATTTGAAAGAAATAGGAGTTGTTCCTCTTCTTTCTTCTGAGGAAGAAATTCAGCTTGCTGAAAAAATGCAGGGAAATAACGAGCAGGAATCTGCAAATGCTAGAAAACGTCTAGTTGAGGCTAATCTACGTCTAGTAGTTTCTATTGCAAAGAGATATGTTGGTAGAGGAATGTCTTTCTTGGATTTGATTCAGGAAGGAAATATGGGTCTTATAAAGGCTGTTGAAAAGTTTGACTATACAAAGGGATTTAAGTTTTCAACATATGCAACTTGGTGGATAAGACAAGCGATTACAAGAGCGATTGCTGATCAGGCAAGAACTATTAGAATTCCTGTTCACATGGTTGAAACTATTACAAAGGTTAAGAAAGTTTCTAGCCAGCTTTTGCATGAAAATGGTCATGATCCTTCACCAGAAGAAATTGCAGCAGAGCTTGAAATGCCTGTTGAGCGTGTTCGTGAGATCATGCGAATTGCACAAGATCCTGTTTCTTTGGAAACTCCTATTGGTGAAGAGGAAGATTCACATCTTGGCGATTTTATTCCTGATGAAGATGCTCCAGCTCCAGCAGAAGCGGCATCTCAAGTTCTATTGAAAGAGCAGATTAATCAAGTGCTTTCTACACTTACAGAGCGTGAGGAAAAGGTTCTGCGATTGAGATTTGGTCTTGAGGACGGACGTTCAAGGACTCTTGAAGAGGTTGGTCAGCAGTTTAATGTAACTCGTGAGAGAATTCGTCAGATTGAAGCAAAGGCTTTGAGAAAACTCCGCCATCCAAATAGAAGTAATAAAGTACGTGATTACCTAGACTAATTGGAGGTTAGAAAATGTATATAACTCTTGAAACAGATTACGCAGTAAGAATTGTGTCTGTATTATGTGTCGAAAAAACTAGAATAGATGCGAAAACGATTTCAGATAAAACGTCAGTAACGCTTCGTTTTGCCCTTAAAATTTTAAGAAAGCTTGTTGCATCAGGCATTGTAAAATCATTTAAGGGTACACAAGGTGGATATCAAATAAATCTTGACCCTAGCGAGATTACTTTGAGAATGGTAGTCGAGGCGATAGAGGGTACATATAGTTTTTCAAGATGTCTTTTGCCTGACGGAATTTGCAGCAGAGATGCTAAGGATGTATGCTGCTATCGAAAAGCATTTTTTGAAGTGTCTGAAATGGTACGTGATAAGCTTGAAAGCTTTAATTTTGCGGATTTGATTGCAAATTCGGAAGAGTTTAAGGGGCTTAGTGATTCAAATGATGTTCAAGAGAAAGAAAAGTAAAAACTCAAAAAACTTCAAACTTGATGATGGTGCAGTTGATTATATAGATAACGAATTTCCTGATTATGATCAAGAAGATTTTTATGATTTTGAACAGGAAAACAAGGAGAAAAGACGGCGTAAAAAAAGACGCAAGTTTCTTTTTAGGCTGTGTTTGTTTTGTATTATAATAGTTTTTATTAATGCTGGCATATTGCTCTATTTAGGAGTTATTTCGCTTAATAATCCGATAAAGCGTGATTTTCCAACCCGTGGTGCTGTTGTAAGTGACAGTCTTGGTGAGGTGAAATGGGGAACTTTTGCTAATCAGAATATTTCGTTTGCTTATATAAAAGCTACAAAGGGTAAGACTTTTGTAGATAAAAGTTTTTCAGATAATTGGAAAAATTCAAAGGATTCAAAAGTTTTAACTGGAGCTTATCACGATTTTGACTTTAGTGCTGATGGTAAAAAACAGGCTGAGAATTTTTGCAATACAGTTGGCAAGAGCATGAGCGGAAGAATTATTCCTGCGGTTGACATACAGATGTCTATAAGTGAATCAATTTTTTCTGATGATGCTGTTGCAATTGCTGATAATTTGCATGATTTTCTTGATTATGTTTCAGATTTTTATGGTTGTGATGTAATTATAATTTGTGACAAGACAAGTTATGTTGATTTTTATGAGTCGGATTTTACTGATTATCCTGTTTGGGTTGTTAGTACCGTGTCATCTCCTAAGTATTGTGAAAATTGGGATTTGTGGCAATATTCTGACCGTGCGAAAACTGATGGTTATGAAAATGATAGCAAATATTATTCAAAACTTGTTGCAAAACAGGATATGAATGTTGAGCAGTTTAAAGAAAAATTTCTTGTTAAATAAATCAAACAGCGAATTAGGTTTTTAACTTAAGTCGCTGTTTTTATTATCATTATTATTTGACTATGTCAATGTAGTCATGTTTCAAATTAGTAAATGTCGTTAGAAAAAATTTCGAATTTGTTTTTGCTAAATTTTATTAAGCCTTCATGTTGTAATTTACTTAATTCGTTCGAGAGTGCACTGCGGTCGACAGATAGGAAATTAGCTAGCTCTTGCCGATTAAATGGAATTTCAAAAGAATATGCTTCTGCTTTTTTAGAATAATCAGATAAATATATTAAAATGCGCTCTCGAATTGTTTTTGGAGTCAAGTATCCTATTTTCTGAGTTAATTTTAGGTTTTTTTCTGCCAAAATTTCTAGCATATTTTGTATGAATTTATTGTGTAATTTATTATCGAGATTCTGCATTGTTAAAATTGACTGCATATTTATAAATAGCAATTGTGTATTTTCAGATGCAATTACGTTTATCATTAGCGGTTGATTTGGCAGACATGCATAAGCTTCGGCAAAGACTTCACCCTTGCAAAAGTTTGATAGAATACTTTCGTTCCCCCAAATATCATCTCTTACAACATTTATACTTCCGTCAAGAATTAATGAAAATGATGATATGTTTTCGTCGGCTCGATAAATAAAATCACCTTTTTTATATTTTTTTGTGTAAGCGTTTAGATTATCAAGCATTGGTTTTATACTATCTTCGGGAATTCCGTAAAAAGGTCTGGTTTTAGCTATGAAATTATAATTCATGAAATTTCTCCTTAATTTCGTTGTAATTACAACATACTTATTTGAAATATTATATTATAATTAGCACATAAAGTCAAGGAGGTAATATTATGATAAGAAAAATAATAAATATTAATTCGGAAAAATGCAATGGCTGCGGACTTTGTGTAAGTGCCTGCCATGAGGATGCAATCGGCATGGTGGACGGTAAAGCAAAACTTCTTCGTGACGATTATTGTGACGGTTTGGGTGATTGTTTGCCTGCTTGCCCAACTGGTGCAATTACTTTTGAAGAGCGTGAAGCCTTATCTTATAATGAAGAGGCCGTAAAGAAAAATCAAAAACAAAAAGCTGAAAATGAAAACTCAAAGCCGTTACCTTGTGGGTGTCCTGGAACACATTCAAAAACAATTAGTAGAGGTGAAAATCAGCAAACACAAGTGCAGAAATCAGTTTCGACACAGCTTAATCAGTGGCCGGTTCAGATAAAGCTTGTGCCAGTGAATGCACCGTATTTTGAGAATGCAAATCTGCTAATTGCGGCGGATTGTACAGCCTATGCTTATGGAAATTTTCATAGTGAATTTATGCACAATAAGATTACGCTAATCGGGTGTCCGAAGCTTGATGACGGTGATTATTCGCAAAAGCTTACTGAAATTATAAAAAATAATAATATCAAGAGTGTATCAGTAATTCGAATGGAGGTTCCATGTTGTGGCGGAATTGAAAACGCGGTTAAATCCGCTTTGCAGCAGAGCGGAAAGTTTATTCCATGGAGTGTTGTAACAATTTCAACTGACGGCAAGATTTTAGAAAATTAGGAGGTGATTTTATGGACAATGTAAAACTGCTTGAGAAAAAAATGATTGAATATGAGGGTGAAAATACAGCAAGAATTCATCATTTTTTAAAAGTATTATCTTTCGCTGAACTGATTGGCGATTGCGAAAATATTGATGATGAGACTATGTATATTCTCAAATCGGCGGCGGTTTTGCATGATATAGGCATAAAGAAATCTCTTGAGAAATACTCAAGCTCATCAGGCAAATATCAGCAGATTGAGGGTCCTGAGCTTGCCTACCCAATGCTAGAGCAGTTGGGATATGACCAAGTTGAGATTAATCGAATTTGTTACTTAATCGCACATCATCACACTTATTGCGGCATTGATGGGGTTGATTATCAGATTTTGGTCGAGGCAGATTTTTTAGTTAATGTTTATGAGGAAGAAATTACACGTGAAAACGCTCAGAATGTATATGATAATGTTTTTAAGACCAGTTCAGGCAAAGAAATATTTAAAACAATGTATTTGAGTTGAATTATACTTAGAAATTGTCGATGAATAATGTGTCTAGTTTGTGCATATATAGTGTTAATGCTAGATTATTTTATGATTTTGTCAATTAATTAAAATATATACTAAAAAATGCACTTTTAGCACTTGACAAATCGTGGATGATGTGATATTATAATAAACAATCTCTTTGCACTGCATTTTATCTACAGTACAAACTGAACAGGCGATGACGATGATGTCATAAAGCCGGGCCCTTTATGTGGCAGCAGATTGAAAGTTTTACATCTGCGGGACAGTAGTAATCTATGTTCCCGTAGGTGTTTTTTTGTATTCAAATTGACGAAAAATTGTAGAATTAGTGACATAGAGATATCATACGCAATTTAATTATTTGACGGAGGTATGCTTAAATGACAAACAATTCTGACACGACAGGGCTGAGCAGCGCCCAAGCAAAACAATTGCAGAGCGAATATGGTAAAAATCAATTAGTTTCACAGGAAAAACAGAGCTTTTTTAAAAAAGTTCTTCATATAATTAGTGAGCCTATGTTTTTACTGCTGTTGGCAGCTGCAATTATTTATTTTATTTTAGGAGAGCCTCGTGACGGGGCAATAATGCTTGTTTTTGTAATTGGAATGATTACAATTGATGTTGTTCAGGAATGGAAAACAGATAAGACTTTAAATGCGTTAAAAGACCTTTCGGCACCGCATGTTACGGTAATTCGTGACGGTGCTGAACAGCAGATTTTTAGCGAAGATTTAGTTCCTAATGATTTGATGATAATTAGTGAGGGAGAAAAAATTTCTGCCGATGGAGTTATTATAAAGTGTAATGATTTGTGTATTGATGAATCATCGCTTACTGGTGAAGCTGAGGGTGTTTGGAAAACTACAAATGAGAAGGCAGAGCCATCAGATGATTACTGGCGAAAAGATTACTGTTATGCCGGAACGCTTGTAACTCAAGGTTTTGCGACTGTGAGAGTTGATAAGATAGGAAGTCAAACTGAATACGGAAAAATCGGAGAGAATATTGCAAAAGCGCCAGACGAGAAAACTCCTCTTCAAAAACAGACTAGAAGTCTTGTTAAATTGTGTGCTTGTATTGCGGCAGGATTGTTTTTATTAGTTGGTTTGATTACTTTTTTAAATCTGTCGGACAGCACGTTTAAGAATAGGATAGTTGAGGCAATATTGTCAGGAATTACCCTTGCTATGGCGATGATTCCTGAAGAATTTCCTGTTATACTTACAGTTTTCTTGTCAATGGGGGCATGGCGACTTGCTAAAAAAAATTCGCTTGTGCGAAAGCTGCCGTCCGTTGAAACACTAGGCGCGGTTTCTGTTTTGTGCGTTGATAAAACAGGAACAATTACAAAAAATCAGATGACAGTTCAAGATACTTGGGCGATAAATGGTGACGAAAAAAATCTAGTTGAAACTATGGGCTTAGGCTGTGAAACTGATGCTTATGACCCTATGGAAAAGGCAATGCTTGCTTGTTGTGATGAAAATGGGTTCTCTGAAAGTAAGTTATTCAGCGGTAGATTGATTAATGAATATCCTTTCACGAATGAGCTTAAGATGATGGGTCATATTTGGGATAGAGATGGTGAAATCACTATCGCATCAAAGGGTTCGCCAGAAATGATTTTGACAATTTGTGATCTTTCTGACATTGAAAAATTACAGATAAATAAGAAGGCTGAGGAGATGTCTAAAGAGGGGTTGCGTGTAATTGCTGTTGCACAGTCTAACCCGAAATGTGAGGACGATATTCCAGCTGAAATTACTGATTGCTGTCTTGAATTTTTAGGACTGATTGGTCTTGCTGATCCTCCTCGTGAGAGTGTCAAGAATGATATTGAGTTGTGCAAGAAAGCTGGAATTCGTGTTGTTATGATTACTGGTGATAACGGTATTACAGCGTCATCAATCGCAAGAAAAGTTGGTATGGAGCATTGTGATGAGATAATCACTGGTGAAATGCTAAACAATATGTCTGACGATGAACTTCGTGAAAAGGTTAAGACAGTCAGTATATTCTCAAGAGTTGTGCCTGAGCACAAAATGCGAATTGTAAAGGCATTTAAGGATATAGGCGAAATTGTTGCTATGACTGGCGACGGTGTAAATGATGCTCCGGCACTTAAACATGCTGATATTGGTATTGCAATGGGCAAGCGTGGAAGTGAGGTTTCACGAGAAGCTGCCGATTTGATTTTGCTTGACGACAACTTTACAACTATTGTAGAAACTGTAAAAGATGGCAGACGAATTTATGATAATATAAGAAAAGCAGTTGGATATGTTTTTACAATTCATATTCCAATAGCGTTTGCATCACTTCTAGCACCAATGCTTGGAGTTGCTCCAGCAGCACTTTTGCTGTTGCCGCTTCACGTCGTTTTACTTGAGCTTATAATAGACCCTACTTGTTCAATCGTGCTTGAACGTCAACCTGCTGAAGAAGATATAATGGAACGTAAACCGCGTGATCCAAATGAGAAACTAATGTCAGCTAAACAGTTGACTAAGAGCATATTGCAAGGTGTTACTGTATTCGCGGCATCTTTTGGTACATATTATTTCATGCTTGACGGTAATGCAGAGAATGCACCAATAGCGCGTTCAATGGGACTAGGAATTATTATGCTTGCGAATCTTTTGCTTGTACAGGTTAACAGCTCTGATCATGATTTTGCATTTGAGTCAATAAAGCAGTTGGTTAAGGATAAGGTTATGTGGGCGGTTAATATAATAACTATTGTGGCTTTAGCGATTATTTTATATTCACCTTTAAATAATTTTCTGAAGTTAGCACCACTTAGCTTTAAACAGGTTTTGATTATGGTAGGCATGGCAGCAGTTTCTGTTCTTTGGTATGAAATTGTTAAGCTGGTTAATAAAGTTAGAAAAAAATAATAATCTTAAATAAATTAATACATATTGTATAAAAATTCAACCGACCTCCTTTTGTTAGCTTTTTGTCTAACAAAAGGAGGTCGGTTTTTTTATGATTATATTTGATTTTGATTTGAATTAGAAACTCTCATAAACCACTGTTTCGGATAATGGTTTTCTTGTTTTTGAGTGTCTGTCTGGTGACTGTGGCGCATCATCAGTGTAGCCAAGAGCGAGAATGTTGACAATATCATAATTCTCAGGAATGTTGAATTCTTCGCGAATTATTGTTGGCTCAAACCAGCAAACCCAAAGGCTTGAAATGTCAAGATCTGTAGCTGTTAGCATCATGTGGTCGGTAACTATTGATGCGTCGATTTCAGCAATGTTTTTGCCGTCGTATTTGCGTGTCCATGCTTTTGATTTGTCAGTGCACACAATAATTGCAAGCGGTGCATCATAAATCCGCGTCGCTTTTGAAATTTTGTTAAGACCGTCATCACTTTGAACTACTATAAGTTTTTGAGGCTGCATATTCGCTCCAGTTGGTGCAACTCTTCCTGCTTCGAGAATTATGTCTAGCTTTTCCTTCTCAACTTTTCTATCGTTGTAGTCTCTTACAGAATAACGTTTTTTTGCTAAATCTAAAAAAATCATATAAATTTCATCCTTTCAAATACCTTTTAATTTACTGCAGTGTTGAATATTAAAATCGATTATGTTATAATTATAACATAAAATTTCAATTTGACAAGTACGTACTTTTTTGTAATGTACTATACAAATAGTAAGTATGCGAAAGGAAATATCATGAATAGATATGAAAGCGGGTTTAATTGCCCGGTTGATGCTACAATAAAATTAATTGGCGGGAAGTATAAAGCTGTTATTCTTTGGCATTTGAGGTCAAGTACTTTGCGTTTTAGCGAACTTAATAGAAAAATTCCAAAAGCTACACAGAAAATGCTTTCACAGCAGTTAAAAGAACTTGAGGCGGACGGTTTAGTGATACGAAAAGCATATCCAGTGGTTCCGCCAAAGGTAGAATATTCTCTGTCCGACTTAGGGCAAACTCTTGTGCCAGTTTTGAATGCAATGTGTAATTGGGGAGAATTTTACTTGAATATTGATGAGGATTAAATCTAAAAAAATAGTTTAATATTCACATATATCAGCCTTTAAAAGTTCTTTGCATCTTGTAAGAATTAGCGGAACTAGGATTATTATATTGCACAATATAAGCCCTAGCAGTGCAATTGGGTTAAAATAGCATAGATATTTTCCAGCATCATAAAGCACTAAATTGTTGAACAGATATAAAAATATGAAGAAAATTACGCCGCCGATAATAAGTCCAATTAAGTCTAAAAGCAGTATTTCAAATATGATTTTGCGAGCAAGTCTGCCTTTAGATATTCCCATTCCTCGATAAACTGCAAATTCAAAGTGACGTTTTTGATATACTCCAACAAATGCCGCATTTATGGTTAAAGCAAGTACAAGAGCCATGAAAAATATTACAAAAGCGTAGCAGAAGTATAGCGGCACAAAATCTTCGTTTATCCTTTCAGTGTAACTTTCTTTTGTGCAAATGTATACTGTGGAGTTGTATTTATCATATAACTGCCCTGAATAATCAGTAAATTCATTTTGTGACATACTTTTATTCAGCATCAAGAAATAAGTATTTACTGAGCCTTCATCCATGAAATATGCAATGTATCCATCTTCTTTGGTAAGAGCTGCAACAGTGTAGTCCTTTGATAGCCACCCCTCAAGTTCGTTATTGTCAGAATCAAGTGAAATTACATCTCCAACTGTAAATCCAATGTTTTTAGCGAATTTTTCACTTAGAATTACTTCGCCATCATTTAATTCAAAATCTTGATCTACAATTTTCATTTGTTTATTAAATGTCTTAAAATCATCTTGCGAGGTGAATGTGAATTGGCTACCACTCATATTAAAACCCATGATTGAGTACATACATAAATAATTGTAATTGCCCATTTGTATAAATTCTACATCTTTATTTTCTTTAATTTCTTTTGAAAGGTTTTCAAAATTTCCGGCATCGGTGTCTTGATAGTATAAATTAAAATCTGTTATATTGTCGTACATGTCAAAAGAATATTGGAAATTATCTGCTGGATTGGTAATGTAAAGTCCACCTAGATATGCAGCATATGTAAGTATAACTAGAAAAATCAGCACTGAACATTTCCCTTTATTTTCTTTAATAAAGTATAGCGGAGAAAGCGGCTTAGTCATTGTTATCAGCCCCTTTTTCAATAATACTGCTGATGTCACCGTCCCATATTTCTATAATCTCATCCGCATCTTTTAAAATAGAGTGGTCGTGCGTGATAACTAGAACTAAATGGTCTTTTGAATATTCTTTTAAAATATCCATAACCACGAATGCTGTTTCATGGTCTAGTGCTGATGTTGGCTCGTCAGCGAATAGCACCTTTGGCTCATTCATCATTGCTCTTGCAATTGCTACACGCTGACGCTGTCCGCCTGAAAGCTTTGCAGGGCGTTTTTTTATGTCTTTATCATTAAGTCCGAAGTCTTTTAAAAGATTTTCTGCTCGCTTTTGATTTTCATCAGATTTTCCGTTTGCGGCAACTATCACGTTGTCAATTGCTCTCATATACGGCACTAAAAAATGACGCTGAAAAATAAATCCGAACTCGTCTCGACGCAGATTTTCTCTCTGTGAATTGTTAAATTCGTTGATGTTTTTTCCGTTGAAAATAATCTCACCGTCAGTAGGCTTTTTAAGCGTAGACATACAGTAAATCAGTGTGGATTTTCCGCTTGCTGACGGACCTATTATGCCAATTAAGCCTTTGTCTGGAAAAGATAAATCAATACCTTTTAGAGCATAAACCTTGTCGGCTTTGTCCATATCGTAAATCATAGTAAGCTTTTTTATATCAAACATAGTTTTTTACCCTCTTTCTAATTTAGGTCGTCATCAATTGCGTCAACAGTTTTTATCTTAAAAAGTGCATATCGGATAGGAATTTGCAGTAGTCCGTATATTATTATATTAGCGGCTATAATTTGAACAATAGTTGTCACGCTTAGATATTTACATTTTAATCCTAGTGTTGAGATAAGTGTTTTGTCAAGTACTATAATTGAAATTACACATATGACAGTTCCAATTATCATGGCTAATAAAAATGTAAAGAGCAGTTCTCGCATGATTGAAAAATAAATTTGTTTTGAACTAAATCCGATTGATGAATATAAGCACCATTCACTATGACGGTCACGAAGATATAGCGAATACACTGCAATAATACAAATTGAAAGAACCAATATAATGCCAATATAAATTACTGACGTAGAACCATTAATCGCATCAACAACGTCTTTGTCATATTTTTTTACTCCATTTTCATAGTCTACTATGTTGTCTGTTGAGGTGATATTATATCCCATTTCAGTTAGTAGTTTGGTAAAATCTTTGATGCTGCCGTCAGAAAGAATTAGGATAGAATCATTGGTCAAATCATAACTATTTACACCACTTACACCACATGCAAAATATGTATCACAGTTTGCAACACCAACGATTTTGTAGTCATTAGTAAAAATCGAATCGCCTATGCTATAGTTGTTGTTTTTCATTGTGCTTTCATCTAAAATTAATTCTCCAGCCTTTTCAGGTATTTTGCCGTCCTTTAATGTTGCTCCCATGTGCGACATAACCTTATTTACATCTTTTGATTCAACACAAGGTGCTGCACAATAATATCTGCCAACAACAGATTTGAGCATGTATTCAATATATTGAACTTCTTTTACATATTCAACGCCTTTTACATCTTCAAGCTTTTTGATTAGTTCTTCTTGCTTTTTCTCATACTCATCTAAAAACAATTGCTCCTCTTCATCGGTGTAGACTTTGTTATTGTCATAATTAATTCCAAAGAATTCAGGTGAAGGTGAGATAAACTGCATTTTCTTAGTTTGTTCAATTAAAACAGTTTTGAAGGTCTCGCTTGTTGTTGATAAAATGAAATTCGATACATAAACTAATATATAAAACAGCGAGAGACTTACGATTAAAACTGAAATACGCCTTTTGTTGTTTTTTATATAATTCATTGCGGATAATTTTTGCGACATATTATTTCCTCCTCGATTTTTCTATCTATAATTATAAGGTTTTTTAAGTTAAAATAAAAGTAACCGCAGTCATAAATTTGTGTAATCCACTATGACTGCGGTAATATTTTTATCCCTTAATTGCTACAATTAGCTTAGCACGGTCGTGTATTCCAGTTTTATCGTAAATTGACGAGATGTAATTTTTTACAGTTCCTTCTGAAATATATAAACTTTCTGCAATTTGTTTGTTAGTCAACCCTTTAACAAGCAGAGTGCAAATCTCATTTTCTCTGTTGGTAAGCTCGCTTAATATAGTAATTTCATTTTGCTTATCAGATCCCATTAAAACAGCTAGACGTTGCATGACTTTAGCGTCGATTACATTTTGACCACTCATTATTCTATCGATAGCGCCAAGTATTGCATCTTTTCCACTATCCTTAAGAAGATATCCGTCAGCGCCGTTTGCTATAGCTTTAGTGATGTTTTTATCATCGTAAAAAGTTGTGAGTACTAGGATTTTTATGCTTTTATATTTGCCTTTTATCTGCTCAATTAACTGAATTCCGCCCATGCCAGTCATGTTTAAATCAACGAGAGCTAAGTCGCAGTTGGATTCAGACAAAATATCAAGAGCTTCAAATCCGTCGTTTGCTTTGCCGATGATTTCAGCATCCTTGCTTATTGTTAAAATTATTTCTAAACTTTCAAGCAGAAGATTTTCATCATCAACAAGAAGTATTTTCAGTTTATTATTCATTTACTTGCTCCTTTTCTAAAGGTAGTGACATTGTGATTTTAAATCCGTTTACATTGACGAATTCTACTTTTCCGCCGCATTTTGAAAGATATGAGGAAATTTTTTTGAGTCCAAAACCATTTTTTATTCTTTCATTTTGATTGTCGATTGAAAAGTCACTAACACCATTGTCGGTAATGCTAATTTGTAGATGATTGCTGTCAAACGTAAGAATAACAGTGAATAAATCAGCTTTTCCATGCCTTACACCGTTAGACAAAGCCTCACCTACAGCTCCTGTTAAAAACTCAGTATGCTCATGAGAAATCATAATATTGTCTTTTATATTATCAAAATTATCACGAATTCTAATTTGAGTGTCAATTATGAAATTATTAAAAACTTCCTTAAGCATGAAAATTAAATCTATAACACTAACGAATGTTGTATCCGCATCAAGCACACGAACTGCATGACGAATTGCATCTAGACTGCCATGGATTTTCTCGTTCGCCGCACACATTTTTTCTCTTGCGCGTTCTGGCTGAGTATCGTAAAGCATGTCGGCGGCATCGAGAGTTAAAATTGCCGCAGTAATTGTGTGACCAACGCTGTTGTGAATGTTGCGGCTAATATTTTCACGTTCTTCGAACCTGGCATTTTTATCAGCAAGATAGTTTTTCATTAAAAGCTCAGAGTTCATTTTTTTCTGATTTAATTCGTTAATTGCGGAAATACTCACAGCTTTTGCAATTTGACTTTTTGTAGTAATATATCTCCTTATCATTTTTTCCAGAAGCAAAATTAGTGTTGAAATTCCTAACACGAGCAGGGAATTAATAATTACAGTTGGAATATCGAATTTTTGAGTTGAAACATTAAACAAAAAATAAGCAATTGAAGGCAAGAATATTTTATGTTTTTTATCATATTGTTTGTTATGTACGCATTCATAAAACATAATATAAGTCGGCAGACTGTTAGAATGAAAGCACAAGGCGGATGTAAGCAGAATTTGCAAAGTAAAGGCGGCAATACTGTCCTTTTCATAAAAACTTCTTATTGTTGAAGATATAAAAATCAAACTAATAATGGCTAAGTTTACATAAGGAGTTTGAGAGCCAATTACTGAGAAAAAACCTAAAATAATAAACATAATGCTTGATTGGAAAAATCGTTCTATTAATAGCATAAAATCACCGTTTTTGTTTTAATTTTAACATATCTAAGCGGAAATTACAATATTACCGCAGTAATAAGTTCAAATATGTATTGACAATTTATTATTAAAGGTATATACTGAAGAAAATTTTAAATTTTGAGGTGTTATTATGAATACTGACGCAATGATTTGCGGATTTATTATGTTGGTTTGTTCGTTTTGTCACTAGTTTCATTTGCTTGTGGTATGGATTTGGTTTCAAAAAAGCTTTTGAATATTTTAGCTATAGCATTTTGTGCTTTTTCTTTTTTTTGGACTATTTGGGGAAGTATCAGCATGAATAAAAAGTGCTTGAAAAATAAGGTCGACAAACGCATAAAGTAGCTTGTATTTTTTTTTATCTTAGAATCTTTAATTGTGACTTGTATAAAGTTAGCTATATAGAACAAAAACTGTTTTGTTTTATGTAATAAATTTTGCTTTAAATTGGTGAAAAAGGTGTTGCAATATTTATAAATATATTGTATAATAATATTATCTTTTGTATTAATTTTATTCGGAGGTATTTACTAATGAGTTTTGAAAAGAACAAGGAAAAAGTAATTGCTATTTATGAAGAGCTAATTGCTAAGAAGAACGCTGTATCATCATGCTATAACGGCATTTATGATCGTTATGAAAATCCAATTTTGACTGCTGACCATGCACCTGTTATTTGGAAGTATGATTATAATCCAGAAACTAATCCATATTTTATGCAGAGATTGGGAATTAATGCTGTACTTAATTCAGGAGCTATTTTCCTAAATGGCAAGTATTATCTTGTCGCTCGTGTTGAGGGTGACGATCGTAAATCATTCTTTGCTGTTGCTGAAAGTGATAGCCCTGTTGACGGTTTCCGTTTCTGGGATTTCCCTGTACAGCTTCCTGACACTGAGCCTGATGAAACTAACGTATATGATATGCGTCTTACTCAGCATGAAGATGGTTGGATTTATGGTACATTCTGTTCTGAGAGCAAGGATAAGGAAAGTAATGACCTATCAGCTGCTACTGCACAGGCTGGTATCGTTAGAACTAAGGATTTGAAAACTTGGGAGCGTCTTCCTAACCTTAAATCAAAATCACCACAGCAAAGAAATGTTGTTTTGCACCCTGAGTTTGTTGATGGCAAATATGCTTTCTATACACGTCCACAGGATGACTTTATTGAGACTGGTTCGGGCGGCGGAGTTTGCTTTGGACTATGTGAAGATATTGAAAATCCAGTAATTTGCACTGACGAGGTTGTAATTTCACCTAGACAGTATCATACAATTACTGAGGTTAAAAACGGTGCTGGTGCTGTTCCAATTAAGACAGAAAAGGGCTGGATTCACATTGCACATGGTGTTAGAAATACTGCTGCCGGTCTTAGATATGTAATTTATGTATTTGCTACTGATCTTAATGATCCTACAAAACTTATTGCTTCACCATCAGGTTTATTTATTGCTCCTCATGGTTCTGAGCGTGTAGGCGACGTTTCAAATGTATGTTTCACAAACGGTGCAATTGTTCGTGAAAATGGTGATGTATATATTTACTATGCTTCATCAGATACAAGAGTTCACGTTGCAGCAACTACAATTGACAAGTTAGTTGACTATACATTTAACACTCCAACAGATCCATTGCGTTCTGTAGATTGCGTTAAGCAGAGAAGTGATCTAGTTGCTAAAAACCTTGAATTTCTTGGTAAATAATTAGTTTTATAAATAATAAAATCCTATCTGTTAAAAATAAGCAGATAGGATTTTTGTTTTTTGTTACGGAGAAATTCCAAAAAGTTTGGTGTATAAAAATGAGTAGCTAACTAGCGGAATAGCAATTCCCAAAAGCATACTGAAAAACACGTCACTTGGAAAATGAACATAAAGATACAGTCGTGAAAATGAAATCAGAATGGCAAGCGGTATTGCAATAATTGCTAAATGTGGAGCGGTCATTGTTATAAATGTTGCTGAAATGAACGACGCTAGAGTATGTCCAGACGGAAAAGAGTAGTCCGAAGGAGTTTTTTTAATTATTGGTACGACCTCTGTTTTAATCCAAAAAGGACGACTGCGTTTTGTTATTGGTTTTAAAATTAAGCTTGCTAGGCAAACACCTATAGCTAGTTCAAGAAAAAGTAAAATGCCATTGTTTCTGTCCGGTTTTGAGAATAGCATATATCCAGCAAACAGCATCCAAACAGCACCAAAATCAGCTAGATGAGTGATTTTTGGCATCAGGAAGTCGAGAAATTTATTAGTGCAATGTTTTCTTATAAAATTAAGTATTGAAAAGTCGATACGTTGAATATTTTCTAGCAAAAAAAGTCCCTCCCAAAAATCTCTATAATTTTACTATAGCATATTTGTATTTCAGTGTCAACGAATTTAATAGGTTTTTACTATAATTATACATAGCGTATTGTGGCTAAATTTAATTAGTAATTATAGTCTTACTCTTTCTGAATTTTATTATAAGTATTATTGTACTGATTACATCTAAAGCTGGGATTATTTGTAGTAGATAATGAATTTTTGATGGCTTTTCCAATGGTATGCTATTTTTTCTTAAAAGTCTAATATAAAAAATTCCATAAAATCCAGACCAAAAAACAATTCCGCAAAAGTAAGCGATTGCTATTGGAGCGAAAAAAACACCAATACCCATTAGTGCAATTGCAAGAACAACGCTAATTACAGCACTATAAATTAAATTTACAAAATAAAACGGTATGCTGAAAAGTTTAACAGTAGTCATTGATTTTCTTAATGCATCTAAATCTTGCTTTTTGTAAAGATGCATTGCATTTATAAAGCTAATGAAGGAAATAAGCAATATTAATGCGGCAAGAACTAGTGTAATAACAAGTAAGGTATTTAAGTATTTTGTTACAAACTCATCATCTATTATACTTGATGACGAGAGATATTTTGGTAACATCAGATTTATTGTTTGAATATATAATATAATTACTAGTAATCTAGAGATTTTCATTTTTCCTCCTTAAGTATATTATTTGCGTTTTTATTGTATTTTAGCGAATTGTAAATTTCTTTTAAATTATATCATATTTTTATGATATATACAATAATAATTTGTTGTTTTATGCAATAAGTTTTTTTATATTAAATATTTAAATACAGCACTTGACAAATTTAGCTAGTAGTGATATAATTAATCCAAAGAAATCTTCAGGGTTAGGTGAAATTCCTTATCGGCGGTAAAGCCCGCGAACCAGAAATGGTATGATTCGGTGAAAGTCCGAAGCCGACGGTTATAGTCCGGATAGAAGAAGATGCAGTTTATAGACTCTTTTTTGAGTATTGAAAAATTGTACTGCCCTGATTTTCAGGGCAGTTTTTTGTTTTATGGAGGTGTTTTTATGACTGATGAGCAGTATATGAAAATGGCTTTAGAGCTTGCTGAAAAGGGTGAGGGATGTGTTAATCCAAACCCAATGGTTGGAGCTGTTATTGTTAAAGACGGTGAAATAATTGGCAGTGGCTGGCACGAGAGGTGCGGACAACTGCATGCTGAAAGAAATGCTTTGGCGAATTGTAAACAGTCGGCTGAGGGTGGAACTATTTATGTTACTCTTGAACCGTGTTGCCATTATGGAAGAACTCCGCCATGCACTGAGGCAATTATTGAAAATAAACTAAAGCGAGTGGTAATAGGTTCATCTGATCCTAATCCGCTTGTTGCTGGCAAGGGAGTCGAAATTCTTAGGAGTCATGGAATTGAAGTTTTGACTGGTGTGCTAAAGGAAGAGTGTGACAGAATAAATGAGATATTTCTCCATTTCATCACAGAAAAAATGCCTTTTGTAATGATGAAATATGCTATGACTATTGATGGAAAGATTGCATCAAGTTCTGGCAAGTCAAAGTGGATTACTGGCGAGACGGCCAGAGAAAACGTTCATAAGGACAGGAATAAGTTTGCAGCTATTATGGTAGGTTCAGGCACTGTTTTAGAGGATAATCCTATGCTGAATTGCAGGCTTGAAGGAGGAAGAAATCCTATTCGGATTGTTTGTGATACTCGACTAAGAACCCCGCTTGACTGTGATCTTGTAAAAACTGCTAATGAAATTCCGTTGATTATTGCTACTTGTGAAATGGATAAATATAAGATAAAAAGTTATACTGATTTAGGCTGTCAAGTCATAATTCTTCCACAGAAAAACAATCATATAGATTTGAAAATTTTAATGGATAAGCTGGCACAAATGAAGATAGACAGTATTTTGCTTGAAGGTGGCGGAACACTTAATTGGTCGTGTCTTGAAAATGGAATTGTCAGTAAGGTTCAAGCATATATCGCGCCTAAGATTTTGGGTGGAGAAAGTGCGAAAACTCCAGTTGGTGGTGTTGGTGCTGATTCTCCGAATGATGCGATAATGCTGACAGATAGTAAAATTAGAAAAATCGGTGACGACTTTTTGATTGAAAGCAAGGTGATAAAAAAATGTTCACAGGAATAATAGAAGAGGTTGGAACGGTCAAGCGAGTTGAAAATGGTGCTAGAAGTTTTTTGGAGATTGAAGCTAGCAAGATTTTTTCTGACATGAATTTAGGCGATAGCATTGCTGTAAATGGAGTTTGCCTTACGGTTACAAACTTTGACGGCGGAATTTTTCGCGCTGATGTTATGAATGAAACTTATCGACGTTCGTCACTAAAAAGCTTGAAAAATGGAAGTCATGTTAATCTTGAACGCGCAATGTCTGCAAATGGACGTTTTGGTGGTCATATTGTTTCAGGCCACATTGACGGTACTGGAGTAATTGCAGAGATTAAGAATGACGGGATTGCAGTTTGGTATAAAATTAATACTGACAGGGGAATTTTGCATTATATCGTGCAAAAAGGTTCTGTTGCAATTGATGGAATTAGCTTAACTGTTGCAAAGGTTGATGAAATAAGCTTTAGTGTGTCAATTATTCCGCACACCGCTGAGCAGACGATTTTAGCATCTAGGAAAATAGGCGACATTGTAAATATAGAAAATGATGTAATCGGAAAATATATAGAAAAGTTGATTACGGTTGATAATAAAAGTAAATCGCAGAGAAGTATGTCAAGAGATTTTCTTGCGAAAAATGGATTTTAGGAGGCAATAAGAATGTTTGAATATAATACAGTTGAAGAGGCACTTGATGACCTTCGGAATGGTAAAATTGTTCTAGTAACTGATGATGAAGATAGAGAAAATGAAGGCGATATGATTTGTGCTGCTGAATTTGCTACTACTGAAAATGTAAATTTCATGGCTAAGTATGCAAAGGGTTTGATTTGCATGCCGATGAGCGAAAAGCTTTGTAGAAATCTTCAGCTAACTCAAATGGTTGCACTTGATAATAACACAGATAATCACTGCACTGCATTTACAGTTTCTGTCGATTATGTTGATACTACAACAGGTATTTCAGCTGAGGAGAGAGGCTTGACAGCTCGCAAGATTGTTGCTGATGCTGCTAAACCTGAAGATTTTAGGCGTCCAGGTCACATGTTTCCGCTTATGGCAAAGCAGAACGGTGTTATTGAAAGAAATGGTCATACTGAAGCTACTGTTGATTTAATGAAGCTTGCAGGTCTTAAAGAGTGCGGACTTTGTTGTGAGATTATGCGTGATGACGGTACGATGATGAGAGGTGCTGAAATTCACGAGTGTGCGAAAGAGTGGGGCATGAAGTTTATTACGATTAAAGCTATAGCCGAATATCGTAAAATAAATGAAAAGCTTGTAGAAAGAGCAGTTGTAACGCCACTGCCTACTAAGTATGGTGAATTTATATCTTATGGTTATATTAATAAGCTAAATGGAGAACATCATGTTGCACTTGTTAAGGGTGATATTGGCGACGGCGAGAATGTTCTTTGCAGAGTTCATTCAGAATGTTTAACAGGCGATACATTTGGTTCACTAAGATGTGATTGCGGAGAACAGCTTGAGTATTCACTTTCAGAGATTGAGAAAGAGGGCAGAGGAATTTTGCTTTATCTTCGTCAAGAAGGTCGCGGAATTGGTTTGATTAACAAGCTAAAAGCATATAAACTTCAGGACGGCGGAATGGATACGCTTGAGGCTAATATTGCACTAGGTTTTCCAGGTGATATGCGTGAATATTATATAGGCGCACAGATTCTTCGTGATTTAGGTGCTAAAAGCTTGAGGTTACTAACTAATAATCCTGAGAAAATTGATGGGCTAAGTGAGTTTGGTCTTAATGTAATTGAGCGTGTGCCAATTCAGATTAACGCTACTAAGTATGATGAGTTTTATCTAAAAACTAAGCAGAACAAAATGGGACATATTTTAAATTATTAATATAAATGTAAAGGAGATTTTTTTATGAAAGTTTATGAGGGCGGTTTTTCAGTAAAGGGAGCAAAAATTGGAATAGTTGTTGCAAGATTTAATGAGTTTATTACATCAAAGCTTTTGTCAGGTGCTGTTGATTGTCTAACTCGACATGATATTGAGGAAGATTCAATTGATGTTGCATGGGTGCCAGGTGCTTTTGAAATTCCACTGATTGCATCTAAAATGGCGAAGAGCGGTAAGTATGACGCTGTAATCTGTTTGGGTGCGGTAATTAGAGGAAGCACATCACATTATGATTATGTTTGCAATGAGGTTTCAAAAGGAATTGCATCAGTATCACTTAATAGCGATATTCCTGTAATGTTCGGAGTTGTTACAACTGAAAACATTGAGCAGGCTATTGAGAGAGCAGGCACAAAGGCTGGCAACAAGGGATATGATTGTGCAATGGGTGCAATTGAAATGATTAGCTTGATTAAGGAAATTGATGGCTAATATCGTGAAAAAATTTAATTTTTGATTATGACGGAACGCTTCATGATTGTATAAAGATTTATGCGCCGGCTTTTCGTAAAGCATATAGCTATTTGGTTTCAATCGGCAAGGTCGAAATGAGAGAGTTTACTGATAAGGAAATTAGTTATTGGCTTGGCTTTAGCGCGACTGAAATGTGGGATGAGTTTATGCCCAATTTAGATGATGATACAAAAGCAAAGTGCAGTAAAATCATTGGTGATGAAATGGATTCACTTGTCATGGCTGGAAAAGCTAAGCTTTATGACGGATCTGAGCAGGCTTTGAAAACGTTAAAATCTAGCGGATACAATTTGATTTTTCTGAGTAATTGCACAAATGATTATTTGAAATATCACAAAAAGCAATTTCATCTTGAAAAATATTTTACTGGATTTTATCCTGCTGAGAAATACGGATATATTCCTAAATATGAGATTTTTGAGTATATTAATGCGGATTTTTCAGGAGATTTTATTGCAATCGGTGACCGATTTATAGATATGGAGCTTGCGGAAAAACATAACTTAAAAGCAATTGGCTGTGGATATGGTTATGGAACTGCTAAAGAACTGGCTTATGCAAATGTTATTATTGAAGATGTTAGTGAACTTTCTTCGGCTGTTGAGAATTTAGATAGTTAAGAAATTAGTGCTTAGGACTTTATGTTCTAGGCACTTTTTTATGTAAACGATTGACTGTGATTGAAATTTATGATATAATTACAAAAAATAAAATTTTATGGGAAAGTGATAATATGAGAAATGAGCATTCTGGTTTAAAAGTTAAATATAATGACATTAATTTTCAGAGAATTAGTAGTTTGTTAGATACATATGTTATAGAGCGTTTGTATAATAATTCAAAAATCAGTGGTTTAAATGCAAAAGAATACGATAGCTTTTATAGTGATTTGCTAATAAAAGGGGAAAATAAAAAAATTCCTCCATTAGCAGTTTTGGTGGGATTAGTTGTTCTCGTTGCAATACTTTCGGTGCCGGTGTTCTTATGTATTATTTATCAGCAAGCTAGATTTGATTTGGTGTTTGCTGAATTGTTTGCTATTGTGATAGTTGGTGTTTTCATGAAGATTCATAATAATCAAAAAAAGCTAAATGCAGAAATTTTACTTGCTTTTCAATCTGGTCAATATCAGGTGTTTGAATTTTCTATACAGCAAAAACTGTGGAGCGAAGTTTATAATTCTTCAGATTCTGGTCCTTCAACTTATGAGTATTTTTTCATTAGGATAGATGATATGATTTTTGAGGTAGAACCGAAAATGTATGACTCTATTGACGTTGACCAAACAATTAAAATGGTTATAATCGATATACAGAAGGGGAAATCCTTCAAGTTTGTCGGTTGAATATGTTTGTGATTATTTAAATTCAACTTTTTTTAAAGCAGCAAAAGCATTATGCTTGGCTGCTTTTTTATTTTGCTAATTTTCATAAAGAGTTGTCCAAAATGACATATTTTTATGTTATCTAGAGTAATTATAGGTAAATTGTATGTTATTATTTCGACATGCTTAATCACTTTTGTAGAGTGGAAAAGCGCATATAGCGGCGTTTGTAGCAGTTGATGTGCAATTTGCACAAAATTGTATGGGAAATGTTAGAATTGTTTTCCTAGTAAACCTGTTGACAAACGGGTGAAATGATAGTATACTAACACTATCGAATTACTATGAATTGAATGGAGGATGAAGATATGAAAATTACTAGAATACAAAATTATTTTTATAATAATCAGCAAGTGGAAATAAAATGCTGTGGTTGTATGTGTATAAAGCGTGATGCTGATATGCGTTTTAGTTTTGAAAATATCTAATTCTCATTTATTTGGTATCACGCTTTTTGGAAGGATTTTAAATTGAAAGGCTGCAAGGTGATAATTTGAAAATTACAACAAGAGGGAGATATGCGCTTAGATTAATGCTTGATCTTTCAGGAAATCAGGATAAAGGGTATGTATCACTTTCAGAAATTGCTAAAAGGCAAGGGCTATCTTTAAAATATCTTGAACAGACTGCAATAGTATTAAAAAACGTCGGATATATAAATTCAAAAAAAGGACAGTTTGGCGGATATAAATTATTAAAAGAACCTTGTGATTACACGGTTGGTATGGTTTTGAAATTATCTGAGGAAAATCTTTATCCGTCATCTTGCAGCGATTGCGAAAGTAAAATTTGCGATTGTGACGAAATTTGCAGTGTGATGAAGCTCAGAAAAAAGCTTGACGTTTCTGTAGACAAGGTATTGGATTCATGCACATTGGCTGACATGGTTAAGTGGAGTGAAAACGCTTAGCTAAATGAAAATAATATATAATATGGAGAAAGGATTTGCCGTAGTGTATTCACTACGACATTGGTATAGAATTATGAAAAATTATAATAAAAAATCTTTTAAGTTTAAGGCAGCAGTTTCAGCTTTGTTAGCAACATCAGTTCTCTTGGCTTCATGCGGAAATTCTGACAGCAGTGAGAATGGCGGAAATAGCAAAAGTAAAGACAGCATTGAAATTGTAAATGTTTCATATGACCCAACTAGAGAGCTTTATGAAGAATATAACAAAGCTTTCGCTGAGTATTGGAAAGAAAAGAGCGGTCAGGACGTTTCGGTTGTACAGTCACATGGCGGTTCAGGCTCGCAGGCGCGTTCAGTAATTGAGGGTAATAAGGCTGACGTTGTAACTTTGGCTCTTTCTTATGACATTAAAGCAATTCAAGACGCTGGCTTGATTGAAGAAGGTTGGCAGTCTGAGTTTGAGGAAAATTCGTCACCTTATACATCTACAATTGTTTTCTTGGTGCGAAAGGGTAATCCTAAAAATATTACTAGCTGGGCTGATTTGGTAAAAGAGGATGTTGGAATTATTACACCAAATCCTAAAACTTCTGGCGGTGCAAGATGGAATTATCTAGCAGCTTGGGGCTGGGCTGACAAGGAATATAATCATGATGAAGATAAAATTAAGGGCTATATAAAGGATTTGTTTGCAAATGTTTTGGTTCTTGATTCAGGTGCAAGAGGTGCAACAACTACTTTTGTTGAGAATGGTCAGGGTGACGTGCTTCTGGCTTGGGAAAATGAGGCTTATTTGACTCTTGCTGAGCGTCCGGATGATTTTGAAATTGTTACTCCAGAGATTAGTATTCTAGCTGAACCACCTGTTGCAATTGTAGATGAAAATTCTGAAAAGAATGATAGTGTTGAGGTTTCGAAGGCGTATCTTGAGTATTTATATTCTGACGTTGGTCAGGAGATTGCAGCTAAGAATTACTATCGTCCTAGAAATAAAGAAATTCTTGATAAATATAGTGACGTGTTCGACCTTGATGTAAATCTTATAACAGTTGATGACGAAATCTTCGGCGGTTGGGATAAGGTACAGGAAACACATTTTGCAGACGGCGGTGTGTTCGACCAGATTTATGAGAAATAATTGTCATATAGCTTATGGCAAACGTAGGTGAGTTTAATGAGAAAAAGTAAAAGGAAGAGAGTAATACCTGGATTTGGACTTTCAATGGGAGTTACAATCACTATCTTGAGTTTTGTTGTTTTGATTCCAATGGCGTCAATTATTGTAATAACTTCCGGAATGGAATTTAAAGATTTTTGGGACGTTATTTCAAATAAACGAGTAGTCCAAACGTATAAAGTAACCTTTTCGGCAGCTTTTATTGCATCATTAATTAATGCTATATTCGG
>CAZJRQ010000012.1:0-58862 GCA_964548535.1 uncultured Oscillospiraceae bacterium | reverse complement strand
GATAAGAGATATTTAAACTTATCACTTTAATTTGATTCTTATCCCTAACATAATAATATAAAAAATCAATGCTCATTACAGCCGATAGTAGTGAGTATTATTTTTTTGCACAATATAAAAAGGTCAAGATAACATCACACGACGTGTTATCTTGACCTAAATTTTTATTTTTCGCCAGCAACACCAATACGGTTTAGTGCACGCTTTAGCTTACGCTCGGCATCTTCAAATTCTTTTTGGCTATTATGATTATCCATTGATTTTTTCGCATGATCTCTTGCACGCTCAGCACGCTTTACATCAATATCTTCAGCCCATTCAACTGTCTGAACAACAACTGTTGCTGAACTTTCATCAGCCTTTATAAAACCAGAAGATACAGCCGCAAGCTTATCATCTTCACCCACCGCCCTAATTTTCAAAGGCGATTCAATTATATTAGCCACGTATGGTGCATGACCTGCAAGAATTCCTACATTTCCAACTGCTGTACGTGCAGTCAGCTGCTCAACATCTCCCTCAAAGAAAATCTTTTCGGGTGTGATAATTTTAAGCTTAAAAGTCTGCATAATTACACTCCCAATTATTTCTTAGTCTTTTTAGCCTGTTCAACTGCCTCTTCAATTGTTCCAACATATAGAAAAGCAGATTCTGGAATATCGTCATGCTTACCTTCGATAATCTCTTTAAAGCCTCTAACAGTTTCCTTGATTGGTACATATTTACCCTTCAAACCGTTAAATTGCTCTGCAACAGTAAATGGCTGAGAAAGAAAACGCTGAACCTTTCTTGCTCTTGATACAGTTAGCTTATCTTCGTCAGAAAGCTCATCCATACCCATAATAGCAATAATATCCTGCAATTCCTTATATCTTTGAAGAATAGACTGCACTTCTCTAGCAACCTGATAATGTTCATTACCAACAATTTCAGGAGTAAGTATTTTTGAACTTGACTCAAGCGGATCAACTGCTGGGAAAATACCAAGTGAAGAAATGTTTCTTGAAAGTACAGTAGTAGCATCCAAGTGAGCGAATGTTGTAGCTGGTGCAGGGTCTGTCAAGTCATCAGCCGGTACATAAACAGCCTGCACTGATGTAATTGAACCCTTATTTGTAGAAGTAATTCGCTCCTGCAAAGCACCCATTTCAGTAGCAAGTGTTGGCTGATATCCAACAGCTGAAGGCATTCTGCCAAGCAAAGCTGAAACCTCAGAACCCGCCTGTGTGAAACGGAAAATATTATCAATAAACAACAAAACATCCTGACCTTCAACATCACGGAAATATTCTGCCATAGTAAGTCCTGTAAGACCGACTCTCATTCTTGCTCCAGGCGGCTCATTCATCTGACCATACACTAGCACGGTCTTATCAATAACTCCCGAATCAATCATTTCGTTATATAAGTCATTACCCTCACGAGTACGCTCACCAACACCAGTAAACACTGAAATACCGCCGTGTTGATTAGCTACATTGTTGATAAGCTCTTGAATCAAAACTGTTTTACCAACACCTGCTCCGCCGAACAAGCCGATTTTACCACCCTTTAGATAAGGTGCAATCAAGTCAACAACTTTAATTCCAGTTTCCAAAACATCATTAGTAGCTTTCTGCTCCTCATATGAAGGAGGGTCACGATGTATTACCCAATGCTCTTTTGTTTCAGGAGCTGGTTTATTATCTACGGGCTCACCTAACAAGTTAAAAATTCTAGACAAAGTTTCCTTTCCAACAGGAACTGTAATTGCTTTGCCAGTATCAATAGCCTCAGTACCTCTAACAAGTCCGTCAGTGGAGCTCATAGCGATACATCTAACTACATCATCACCAATATGCTGTGCAACTTCAAGTACAATTTTTTGATCATTATTGTAAATCTCGATTGCATTTAACAGATCAGGCAATGAATCTTTATCAAAACGAATATCGACAATCGCTCCGACAATCTGCACTACCTTACCTTTATTTGTCTGTTCCATTAGTTAACCACCTTTTTATAAAATTATATTATCAAAATATAATCTTCTAATCGTCCCTAAGCGAACCTACGCTGATTTCTGTAATCTCCTGAGTAATCTGTGCCTGTCTAGCACGGTTATATAACAATGAAAGATGATTTATCATATCATTAGCATTGTCACTAGCAGACTCCATAGCTGTACGCCTCGCCGCCTGCTCTGACGCATATGAATCAACAATAGCTGCATAAATAACACCAGCTAAATACTGAGGAACAAGTGAATCGAACACTTCCTCAGGGGATGGGTCATACTCTGTCAAAGAACGCTGCTTTTTATCATCACCATTATCAAGATTATCGACTGGCAAAACAGGTACACAAACTGGCTGCTGAGTTATCGGCGAAACAAATGTTGTATACGCAATTTCTACTCGATCAATCCCCTCTTGTCTGAATCTGCCAATAATATCACTAGTCATGCTAGTAACATCCAAGACATCAAGTCCTTCAGCTGCATGTGGGTATTTATCTGTAACGTTATAATCACGTTTTTCAAAAAACTCAACAGATTTTTTGCCGATTGCCATTACCTCAACCTTTTCACCGCTATCCTCAAGCTCCTTAATACGAGCAGAAGCAAGCTTTATAACATTAGAGTTAAAACCGCCTGCCAAACCTCTATCGCCGGCAATTACTATCATAAGTATCGTCTTTGAAAGTTTCGTTTGAGTATAAACCGATTTAAAAGCTGAGTCTTTTGAAATATCAACCATAGTATCATAAAGCGTTTCAAAAAATGGCTGTACTGCCAAAGCTCGCTCTTTTGCACGTCTTAACTTCGACGAAGCAACAAGCTCCATTGCTTTGGTAATCTGCATTGTACTTTCTACACTTTTAATTCGACGCTTAACGTCTTTCATATTTGCTGTAGCCATATACATTAACTTTGATCATATAGGCGACCAAAGCAACTCCTTTCCGCTTAAATTTTACTTTGAACGTAAAAATTTATCAGCAAACTCAACAAGCACTTCTTTCAGCTTGTTTTCATTTTCTTCTGTCAAATCCTTAGTATCAGTAATTGATTTTATAATATCAGGATAAGATGAATCAATATAATCAAACAAATCCTTCTCATACTCACTAATGTCATTAATGGCAATTTTAGATAAATAATTATTTACAACTGCATAAATAATTATAACCTGATGCTCAACAGTCAAAGGAGAATTCTTGCCCTGCTTTAGAACCTCAACAATTCTCGCACCTTGAGCTAGACGGTCCTTAGTATCCTTATCCAAATCAGATCCAAACTGTGAAAATGCTTGAAGCTCGATATACTGTGAATACAGCATTTTCAAAGAACCAGAAACTTTTTTCATCGCCTTTATCTGAGCAGTACCACCAACACGAGATACCGAAATACCTGGATTTACAGCTGGTCTTACACCTGAGAAAAATAGTTCAGACTCAAGGAATATTTGTCCGTCTGTAATTGAAATAACATTTGTTGGAATATAAGCCGATACATCTCCAGCCTGTGTTTCGATAATAGGAAGTGCAGTAATTGAACCACCGCCATATTCCTTATTCAAATTACAAGCTCTCTCAAGAAGTCTTGAATGAAGATAGAATACATCTCCAGGATAAGCCTCACGGCCAGTAGGTCTTTTAAGCAACAGTGACATAGTACGATACGCAACCGCATGCTTTGAAAGATCATCATAAACGCACAAAACGTCTTTACCCTGACTCATAAAATGCTCGGCCATCGCAACACCAGAATATGGTGCAATATATTGCAAAGGAGCCATTTCAGATGCAGTAGCCGAAACCACGATTGAATAATCCATAGCTCCAGCCTTTGAAAGAGTGTCAACAACATTAGCAACTGTTGATCTCTTTTGACCGATAGCAACGTATATACAAATCATGTCCTTGCCTTTTTGATTTATAATAGTATCAAGAGCGATACTAGTTTTACCAGTTTGTCGGTCACCGATAATAAGCTCACGCTGACCTCTTCCAACAGGAATCATTGAGTCAATCGCTTTAATTCCAGTCTGCAAAGGTCTATCAACCGACTGTCTTGTGATAATTCCGAAAGCTGGACTTTCAATAGGACGTGAATCCTCAGTAAGTATAGCACCTTTACCGTCAATAGGCTGACCTAGAGCATTAACAACTCTGCCAATCAAGGCATCGCCAACTGGAACAGACACGATTTTTCCAGTTCTCTTAACCTGACTGCCCTCTTTGATTCCTTCTTCCGAACCAAGAATAACAGTACCGACAAAATCCTGCTCCAAGTTAAGTGCCATTCCCATTGTTTTATTTTCAAACTCAATAAGCTCACCTGACATACAATTGTCAAGCCCGTGTACTCTGGCAATTCCATCACCAACTGTGACTACTGAGCCAGTGTCTGAAAGCTCAATTTTAGAACGGTAATCTTTAATCTGCTGTTTAATTATACCTGTAATTTCATCAGGACGCAATTTCATAACCAAGCTCCATACCTTTCATTTATTTTAACGTAAAATTATGCAATAACTGAATCAATACTTGATCTCAGTTTATCAAGCCTGCCACGTATACTTGAATCAATTTCAGAATTATCAAATTTCACGATAATTCCGCCAATAATTGACTTGTCCACACTCTCCTGCATAATAATCTGCTTTTTGAATGTATCCTCAAGCTTTTTCAAAAGCTTATCTCTAAGCCTGTCCGACAAAGGCTCTGTCGTAACAACTTTTACGTCAAGAATATTATTCTTTTTGTAATAAAGCTTTTTATACTCATCACAAATAGCGGAGATATAATGCGCTCTGCCTTTTTCAGTTATTACACCAAAAAAATCTAAAACAACATCTGAAACTCTACCGCCAAAAACTTTTTCAATAATTGCTTTTTTCTCATCAACATCAACAAGCGGTGATGCAAGAAGCTTAACAAATTCCTCGTTTTCAGAGAATATTGCTTTTGCCTGTGTAAGCTCTTCATAAACATCATCAATGCAATTTTTCTCATCACACAGCTCAAACATTGCCTGAGAATAAATTTTTTCCAAGCTATCTGCCATTACATTTCACCTACATTGTCAATAAAGCTTTCAATAAATCTTTCATTATCTTCACTACTGATATCCTTATCTACCACAGCAGCTGCGGCAGACAATGCAACCTGAGTAATCTCATCCTTAATTTGATTTACAGCAATTTTCTTTTCACGCTCAAGCTCTGCATTAGCATTATCAATAATGCCTTTTGCCTCAACCTTAGCATCAACAATAATTTCATCTGACCGCATTTGCGCTTTTTGAGTAGCCGCTTTTACAATCTCAGCAGACTCTTCCTTAGCATTCGAAAGCTTTTCATTATACTCAACAGCAAGCTCATTAGCTTTTTGCTCTGCCTCATCAGCACGCTCATAGCTTTCAACAATGTCATTTTTACGATCATCCATTACCTTATTTACTTTATCAAAAAGAAAATGTTTAAGTATCAAAAAAAGAATAATAGTATTACACAGCACCAGTACAATAGTTGTTGGATCAATCGTTAGAAAGTCTGTTACTTTAGCTAATGCCATTTATCTTTCCTCCCAATCTAAAACCGCCGTTAGCTTGCCTTAGATATTTTTTTAAGATACTGTTTATTATAGTTTACCGATATATGGATTACCAAATAACAGAATAAGTGCAACTACGAATGCATAAATACCAGTAGACTCTGCCATAGCAACACCAATAAACATAGTTCTAGTACAATCTCCCTTAGCTTCTGGCTGTCTTGCAATAGCCTCAATTGTCTTACCAACTGCATAACCTTCACCCATACCAGGTCCGATACCAGCTATCATTGCAAGTCCTGCACCAATTGCTGAACATCCCATTACAATTGCCTTTTCCATAAAAAAATCCTCCATTTACTTTATTATATCTTATTATCTTTTTATTTAATGCAATTTGCATTATAAACTAATTAATCTGTTGTAGCTGCATTTGAAACATACACCATTGTCAGCGTAGCAAAAATATACGCTTGTATGCATCCTGAAAAAATATCAAAATACATTGACAATACAGCGGGAATAAACAATTGACCTAGATTTATTCCTATAGGTCCAATTGCAAAAGAAATATGCAATGCTTGTGACAACGTACCTAAAACTGCATAAACCAAAGTTGAAATTACCATACCGCCGCAAACATTTCCAAACATACGGAATGCCATTGAAAGCGGTGTTGCAACCTCACTGATAATATTAAGCGGCAGCATAACACCTAGCGGCTGAGCAAAACCTTTTAAATATCCGCCGAAACCATTTGTTTTAATCTTATAAAAAGTAATTAAAACAAAAGTCATGAGTCCCCATGTAAGCGTTGTGTTAAAGTCAGCAGTCATCGAACGCAGACCAAGCAAACTTACTAAAGCTCCTAAAACAGCATAAACTATAAGTGTTCCAATATATGGAGCAAAGTTCATGAACTGCTCGCCCATTGAATCCTTAACAGATTTATTTATAAAATTAACGAACCCTTCGGCAACAATCTGTCTTTTTTTCTCCGGAACTTTTTTTAGATCATGAGTAAGCCACAGACAAGCAATTAACACACCTATTATAATAAGCCAACCAATTACAATAGTTTCAGTTATGTCAATTCCGCCAAAAATCGGCAAACTAAAGGTGACTCTTGGTCCTTGACCTAGTGAATCCATACACCTAATCCCTTTCTAAATAATTTTTCCCCAAAAGTGCATCAATAGAAATGACCATACGCGGATACAGCTGCGGAAGCAATATTCCCACAACACTGAATAATTTTAATTCCAGTGCAATATAGGAAAGTATAAACAAACCTGCAAAACGCACACTATAACATATCATCATTGCTCTACGCGCCTTTTTTTCATTCATTTCAACAGCTTTGATAACAGCATTTGCAAGATAAGCATAACCTAAAACAACGTAAATATAGCCGATTAAAAAACCTACAAGATTTTTTATATCAAAGCCCCATATTAGAGTAACAAGAAAAGAAATAACGTTTAATATAAACATCGGAAGAATAATTCTTCTATAAATTTTCTTTACTCCGCTATCGTCATTTTGGTATTTGAATTTCTCATTTTTATCTAGCTTATTCGAAAAGCTAATCTTGTCGCTCAAATCAAGCCCATCCTCTCAACAATTAACAAAAATCAAAAATGAATATATTTCATTATAGCACTTATTTAGTTTATTTTAAAGAGATTTGGGCAAACTATACATTTTTTTTACTCCAGTTATACAGTTTATTCATAAATCGCTGTATTTTTTTTACAAGCATTTTTCCTATTAAACTTATGTAGAAAAGGACAGCTTGTGCTGTCCTGTCAAAATGAATCAGCTAAAACGATATTCAAATTACATTCTATCTAATTACATCATCAACTACATCTCCAGCAGCGTTTAAACCACCTTCGACGATATCTTCAGCTCCGCTTATAGCAGTATTAACTCCGTCAGCAATATCATCACCAATATCATCTAAATCATTATCATTGTCCTTTGTAGTAGTTTTAGTTGTTGTTGCGCTTTTCTTTGTTGTTTCAGATGCTTTTGCAGTTTCTGTTGTTCCTGCAGTAGTCACTGTTGTAGTTCCGTT
Organism: uncultured Oscillospiraceae bacterium; assembly: GCA_964548535.1. Classification (GTDB taxonomy): domain Bacteria; phylum Bacillota; class Clostridia; order Oscillospirales; family Ruminococcaceae; genus CAZJRQ01. Next base: position 51,244 of record CAZJRQ010000012.1, on the reverse strand, counting down.
ATTATTTTTCTGATTTGTTTTTGAGCATGATGCAAACATAGTTGCGCATGCTACAACGCTTAATAATAGTGCCAATATCTTTTTCATAAAAATAAATCCTTTCAATGTTCTTATTTTATTGCCAAAACAATTTGACTAACACTATTATTTCTCACCAATACCGTTTTATTCATATTATTTTTCATAAAAAAATAACGGGGAAGTACTCTATACTTCCCCGAAAATTTTTTTAATAGAATTTTTTCCTATGTGCTACAATTCTGATTATTACTATAACTACTGCTACACCAATTAATGAGATAACAACGATATTCATTACACTGAAACCAGACTTCTCATCACTTGCTTTAGATGATTCATCTTTAACAGTGTTTTCTTTTTCATTGATTTTAATTTCTTCAATAATCTCTCTTGGCTTTGCATTTGAATTATAACCATCCATATTCTGAACATACAAATCAGCGCCATTATCCTGCCAAGGTGTTTGAATCAAAATATTGTCAAGACAAAAGATATCAGATGAAATGCCACCCATAACCGGAGTCATAAATACAATTTTAGTTGCGCTAACACCTTCAGCAACTCTAACAATACTTTTTCGGTATTGAGTTACATTATCTGTCATAACGGAATCATATTGCAAAACCGTAGGTGATTCAGAAAGCTTATTATAATCATCATCAGAGGGATAAGCGTAAACTGCATCGTTCATCAAATTAGATTTTGTACCCTCACCAATTCTATAAGCAAACGAAATCAAACAGCCATCAAAACATGATAAACCAAAATCCTCAGCTCTAAGTTCAATACCAGGTGAAATAATCTCTGCACCTTCCTCAGTAGATTTCGGATAAATCAAATTACCATTTGAATCACGAACGCTGCCTGCGTACTGATAAAATTTATCAGTAATACCAGATGAATCAGAACTGATTTTCAAAGAAGCACCCTGATAATAATTTTGAGTGTCCTGCTTCATTTTCAAATTTAACAGTTCAGCATCTTTTGTTAAATGAACATACCCATCCCACTTTGAAGTATCAAAAGAAATAGTTGGTACTGAATCAGACGCTGTAAGTAAAGAATTATCTGCACTAAAAGCAATCTTCTTTTTATCAGCACTTGCTGGCATTACCATACAACTTCCAGCAATTACAAAAGCTGCAGCAACAGAAAATAGTTTGCCAAATTTCATTAATTTAACTCCTCCCAAACATAAAAAATATATAATTATTGTATAGTTTATATATAATAAGTTTACAGTAAAAAGCCTAAAAAGTCAAGTAATTTAATATCGAAAAATCAACTTGTAATCCATTTGTAACATTAAAAATAGCCGCACAAATCAAATGTACGGCTAAATTCACAATAAATTAATTAATGCCCAAGAAATCCAAATATTGCTTATCAGGCATTTTATTAACACCTGTTATTTTAACTTCTTCCGAATCTGAAAGTTTATACTGAACTGCAAGATTTTGATTGCCGTTTTCATCTTGTTGCACAATCCAGCCAACATCTGGCACTACACCTCTTGTTCCCTTATTGGTGATAGTTTTTCTTATTCCTTTTTGCTTTAGAGTAAAGAATTTAAGCTCAATGTCTTCGCCATAAGGCACAACATAAATCTTTACACAACCCTTATTACTGTCTTTCAAATCAGTAAGATAAAACTGATATTTACCATCAGGTGAAATCGTATTACTGTCAGATGTAACTTCTGAAATTTTCTGCATCTGTGAACTATAAATATTATACGCACTAGTTGACTTATCCATATAAACATCAAGCTTAGTTTCAACTGATGAACCATCAAAAAGCATATTCAACACAAAAAACGCAACCAAGCCAAGTACATATAAAAGCAGATAAATCGTTCCCATTATAACCTTTGCTGTTTCAGAAGTGCTTGCAACAAAGAACATTACAATACCCACAATAAAAGGCGGAATAATCAAAGCCCAAGATCCCATGTTAAATATAATTAAGAAAAATACCGTTGGCGCCATTAATATACTTATAGCCTTAGTCAGCGGCACTTCTCTTGTATAAATCATCAAAATTAAAAACAGAGCACTTGCTACGCAAAAAACCGACAAAAATGCAGTTTGACGTCCCTCTACAAATTCAAGTTTATATAAAAAAGTTGCATACGTAAGCAAAAGCACAACTGCATAATACGCCGCATTAAAGACTGAAACGCATCGCTTTACCCATACGTTGGATAAAAATTCTTTCATTTAATAAATCCTCCTACAAAATATTTCTATTGCTCAAAACAACACATATTAATATTTTAAACTATATTATACAAAAAATCAAGCGATTTTTCAAAATAATAAGTTTTTCTTTAGATTTTCTAAAAATTATATTGCTTGCAAAAAATGAACTAATAGTCTTTTCTCGACATTTTTCGCCCTAAAATTTCAAAAAGACTCACCATTTGTGTTTTACGACTAAAGTAAAATCACCTATCACAATCTATAAACTGAGTTATAATCTCATTAGTGACCAAAAAGCCGTGCGGAGTAAGATATATATTATCACCATCAAATTTACAAAGATTGTTTTCTGAAAAAAATTGAGCTTTCTTAGCAATTTTATCAGAAAGGCAACCATTGCCAAGCTCTGAAATCTTTGATAGATCTATACCCTTTTTCAATCTTAAGCCAAGCATGATATATTCTTCAAGTAAGTTAGGCGCAGGGTCAGTTATTATATATTTCGGCGATTTTGACATAACAAAATCCTCAACATTTTTAGCACAAGCAAAACGAGTGCCGTCAAAATATGAATGTGCAGATGGACCAATCCCGATATACTCATCACCCTGCCAATATTTCATGTTATGCCTGCTGACTTTATTATCCTTAGCAAAATTTGAAATCTCATACTGCACGAAGCCCTTTGATTCAAGTAAACTTACAGTATGCAGATACATTTCGCACTGCATATCCTCATCAGCAACTTCGCTTTTAATCTTTACATTATCAAAAGGAGTACTGCTCTCAATTTTCAAAAGATAGGCTGATATATGCACTATCGGCAAATTAGTAATGATATTAATAGTATTTTCAAGTGACTGCATCGACTGACCAGCAAGACCAAGCATAATATCACATGAAATATTATCAAAGCCAGCTTTTATCGAGTCATTTACAGCATTACTTGCCTTTTCAAAATCATGAAGTCTTCCTAGCCACTTTAGCTGACTATCATCAGCCGACTGAATCCCAAAAGACAATCTATTAACTCCGCAGTGCCTATATTCCCTTAGCTTTTGGAGATTAACAGATGTTGGATTACACTCCATTGTGATTTCAGGGTCATGCAGATTGAAATTTTCAGAAACTGAACCCAATATATCAGACATCTGATTAGATGATAAAAGTGAGGGAGTTCCACCACCAAAATACACAGTATCAACCGACAAATTATACTGTGCATATTCATCTAAATTTCTTATAACCGCAGCTGTATAAAGCTGTGATAATTCCTCCGACCATGCCACAGAATAAAAATCACAATATGGACATTTTCTCAAACAAAACGGCACATGAATATATATTCCAGTCATTTTATTCCTCATCACTAAATGCATCTTTTATGTACATCTCAGTTTTCTCATTGTTTCCTTTTACTTGCTTTATCGCTTTACAAATACCATACTTCGCAAAACAAACAACAAACATACAAAGCATTATAATTGCAGCATATAGCAAAAACCACATTTGGTCTTTTAGCGAAAGATAAAAATAAACTGACTTTTTCTCGAGTGCCTTTACAACTAACGGATGTAAAAAAACATAGAAAATAAATCCAAACACTCCGCTATATGCCAAGGTAGCACACATTCCTAAAATAGCCGGCTTTGCTTTCATAGATGAAAACTTTAAGCCGATAAAAACAGCCCAAGCTCCTAACAAAACCATTGAGGCACTTTTAGAAATATTTGCATAACACTCATAAATTATAGGTATAAGTACAGCTCCAATTAATCCGAATTGCAAAGAATATCTCGTTATTTTTTTGATGTCATTCATGTTGCGTTCCTTTCATACACTATGGTGAATTGGTATGTTTTTTTATCCAGCCCTTAGTGTTTTTATTATATTTAACTACACAAAACAGCACCCCGAAAAATATTAGACCTAATGCAGAAAGCACTATCTCTCTGTACATGTCAATATGATAACTATCATTAGAATTATAAATAAATTTCCAATATAACGATCCGTTATACGGGTCAAAAACTTCTTCAATCCAATAGTAAAAAACACCTGCACAGCATACTGTTATTATAAAATAGTACAACACATGACGCACAAATTCTGTCAGATTATTTGCAGAAAAGCTCATAAAAAACGCAAGTTCATAAACAATCCAAAATGCATATACTATATAGCTGTCAAAATAGTAGACAGCTGAAAAATCCTCAGCACCAAAATACGCATACCAATTTGCTGCAAAATAACCAACTGTAACTAGTACTGTCCAAAGCGGTGCTAGCTTTTGAAAAAAGTTTCTATCTTTATATAAATGCCCCATATAACTCCTCCAAAAAACTTTATAGTTACTTACTCATCAAGCTTAAGTACAGCCATAAATGCCTCTTGCGGTACTTCTACAGAACCAAATTGACGCATACGCTTTTTACCCTCTTTTTGTTTTTCCAAAAGCTTTTTCTTACGAGTAATATCACCGCCATAACACTTAGCAAGAACGTCCTTACGCATTGCTTTTACTGTTTCACGAGCAATAACCTTTCCGCCGATTGCCGCTTGAATTGGAACTTCAAACAGCTGTCTTGGAATATTATCCTTTAGCTTTTCTGCAATTCTTCTTCCTCTATCATAAGCCTTGTCAGCATGAACGATAAACGAAAGTGCGTCGATAACATCACCCTTAAGTAGAATATCAAGCTTAACAAGCTTACTCTTTTCATAACCCTTCATCTCATAATCGAACGAAGCATAACCTCTTGTACGAGATTTTAGCGCATCAAAAAAGTCATATACAATTTCATTAAGCGGCAATTCATAATGCAAATCAACACGAGTTTCATCAAGATATTTCATATCCTTAAACACACCGCGTCTATCCTGACAAAGTTCCATAATATTACCTACAAACTCCGACGGAGCTAGAATATGTGCTGTAACAAAAGGTTCTTCAGCCATTGCAATAAATGCAGGATCTGGATAATTAGTTGGATTATCAATATACGAAACTGTACCATCTGTCATAGTAACTCTGTATATTACTGACGGTGCTGTTGTAATCAAATCAAGATTATACTCACGCTCCAAACGCTCCTGAATAATCTCCATATGAAGAAGTCCCAAGAAACCACAGCGGAACCCAAATCCTAGAGCAATAGAAGTTTCTGGCTCAAAAGACAGTGCCGCGTCATTTAACATAAGCTTATCTAAAGCGTCACGCAAATCAGGATATTTAGCTCCGTCGATAGGATAAATTCCCGAATAAACCATTGGATTAACCTTTTTATATCCCTCAAGCGGCTCATCACAAGGATTGTCGTTGTTAGTGACAGTATCACCAACACGAGTATCCCCGATATCCTTAATGGATGCAGCAATATATCCTACTTCACCAGCATGAAGCTCACCAACAGGAACAAGATCAGTCGCTCCCATATAGCCAATTTCAACTGTACGGAAAACTGCGCCAGTTGCCATAAGCTTTATTTCATCACCTACTTTAACCGAACCGTCTTTAACTCTAACGAAAATTACAACACCCTTATACGAATCATAATAGCTATCAAAAATCAAAGCTTTTAGAGTAGCAGATTCGTCACCGCTAGGGCAAGGAACATCAGTAATAACACGTTCTAAAACCTCATGAATATTAGTTCCCATTTTAGCCGAAATTCTTGGTGCATCAAGAGCTGGAATTCCGATGACATTTTCAATTTCCTGACAAGCACGCTCAGGGTCAGCAGACGGCAAATCAATTTTATTTACTACTGGCAAAACCTCAAGGTCATGCTCAATAGCAAGATAAGTATTAGCCAAAGTCTGTGCCTCAATTCCTTGAGATGCATCAACTACTAGGATTGCACCCTCACAAGCCGCCAACGAACGAGATACTTCATAGTTAAAGTCAACATGGCCTGGAGTATCAATTAGGTTGAAAATATAATCTTCACCATTATCGGCGCGATATTTCATTCTAACTGCTCTAGCCTTAATTGTGATTCCTCTTTCACGCTCTATATCCATATTATCAAGCAGCTGCTGTTCCATTTCACGCTTTGCAACAGTTTCAGTCTGCTCAAGAATTCTATCTGCAAGTGTTGATTTTCCGTGGTCAATATGTGCTATAATACAGAAATTTCTAACATTTTTTTCATTCATATAATAAATTCCTCTTTCTGAATTTGTGTAAACTTACCCATATTAATTTATTATATCATGTATTTAAAATGTTGTCAATTTGCTAAAGCACAAAAAAAGCGATACATCTTGTACCGCTTTAATGTTATATTCACCATTTAACATTTTACAAAAACACTAATCTCCTGTTGACTCTCTTAAAACTATACTATGCTCAACAGTATAATGCTTGTTGTCTTTAATAGTTGAAGAAAAATTATCAATCAGCTTTTGAATAACAATCTCACCCATTTTCTCACAAGGCTGTTCAACTGTTGAAATCGACGGTGTCATCAACTCACACATTGATATATTATCAAAACCCATAATCGCAATATCTTTACCCACTGTTAAATTCAACTGTGTCGCTTTTTTTACTGCATCAAAAGCTAAAATATCCGATACAGCAAAAACAGCAGCAGGCTTATCCTCAAGCCGCATAAACTTTTCTACAGCGTTTCCTCCATTATCTCTATCAAAACCGCCTATGTAGATATAGTCATCACATACTGGTATATCATTTTCAGTCAAAGCTCTTATATATCCAGCCTTACGTTGAGTTGATGATAATGCCGGTGTTCCAACAAACGCAATTTTTCTGTGGCCCTTACTGATTAATGCAGAAACTGCATCATACCCTGCCTGTTCCTCATCAACAGATACAGATAGTATCTCAGCGCCTTCAACAGCCTCACAGCACAGTGCTATATTATGATTTTCAGCAATACTGTTAAGCTTTTCAGCACTGTATGATGTTCCCAAGAGAACAACTCCGTCAACAGTTCTGCTAAAAAGCATGTTCATTTGTCTAGCTTCAATTTCTGTAGATGCGTTTGATGATGCCATTATAATATCATACCCAAGTTTTTGAGCATACAGCTGCATTCCCGAAACAATTTTCATATAAAATGAATTGTTAGTAATCGGCATTATTACTAAAATTACATTTGTTTCACGCTTTCGAAGATTCCTTCCTAGAAAATTTGGTGAATAGTTAAGCCTATCAATAGTTTCTTGAACAAGCTTTGTTGAGCTTTCAGAAACATTTTGGCTTCCGTTGAGTACTCTAGATACAGTCGCAACTGAAACTCCAGACTCACGTGCTACATCTTTTATTGTGACGCTCATTAAATATACACTTTCCTTTCAATAAGCTTAGCAGATAATATTTCCTTTAAATCCCAAAATACTATCTCAGAACAGATATCACTTATAATTATATCATAAAACAAGTTTTTCTCCAATACGCATTAATCACAAATTTACCACACTTTTTTGTGAATTTTGACATAAAAAAATTCTAATGCTATAAAAATATAAACAATTTTGCCCATTAATGTTTAGTTTATCAATCGGTAAAAATTTCAATATTTTTTCTTAAAATTGTGAATATCAAAGAATTATTTGTCAATAATAATGGCAAAGGACTAGTGCTTCCGATGGCGCTAAGTACCGCTGATGAGATTAATTTCTCATCACCTTTAATCGGCAATATTCTTTATGACGAAAGGAATGTCAATATGAAAAAGTATAATAAATCAAAAATGCACAGACTAATCGGAGGAAAAGGAATTTACATCACTTTAGCAGCTTGCATAATTGCAATCGGCGGAGCAGGTGTTGCGGCTTACAACAAGGCTGTAACCAAAATCAATGACAGCCTTACTTTTTCTTTCCCTGACACAAGCGTTTCGCAAAACGAAGCACAAGCTGACAACAAAAAAAGTGACGTTGCAAAGGAAGACTCAAGCTCTGAATTAGACCAACTAGCACTATCAACACAGCCAAACGTAATGCCTGTAAACGGCGAAATCATCAACCCATTTAGTGCAGGCTCTCTAGTAAAATCTAAAACTTTGAATGTTTGGAAAACTCATGATGGTGTCGACATCGCAGCAGATACTGGCACACAGGTTAAGTCAATGAACAAGGGCGAAGTTACAAAAATTTGGGACGACCCGCTATGGGGAAACTGTGTTACAATTGATCACGGTGACGGAATTATCGGTCACTACTACAATCTGTCAGCAGCGATTTCAGTTGAAGAGGGCGACACTGTTCAATCTGGCGAAGTAATCGGTGCAATAGGCGACACCGCTCAAATCGAGGCAGCTGAACCTTCACATCTTCATTTCGGACTAAAGAAAAACGGTGAATGGATTGATCCAATCAGCTTTATCGACCCTAACAGCAATAAATAAAATACGGCAGGATTTTCCTGCCGGTACATACTTCTAATATTGTGCTATAACAATATTAGAAAAAAAATATCGACTAACATAAATCTTCATCATTATGGGGATTTTTTACTTTATAAAATAAAAAACACCGCATTGAATATCTCAACACGGTGTGAAAAAATGCTATGAAATTGTCTTACCACGCTTTTTACTTTTTGGCTTTTCTTCATTATTCTCAAGCTCTGGACTATCTTCAAAAACTGCCTCATTTGAATCATCATTTAAATAATCAAACTCTGGGTTTTCCTTACCCTTTGCGTCATAGTATGGCTGAATTACGTACTTTCTAATAACTGGATAGCAATTAAATGACATAACAAAATTCATAAAAGAGAAAGGCCAAAACGGCAGAATAAATAACGTCCAAGGGAAAAATCCTAAAATTATGAAGAATATTACTATTGCAACAAGCAAAGTGTAAAGACTGCTCTTTAATCCTAAACTTACCAAGAAAAATGAATTTTTCAAAATCTGGTGAAGACTTAAATTAGTCGATACAATCATCTGATAAATATAAAAATGCATCATGAAAAATACAATCATACAGCTAACAGTTATAATTAGCGGAATCATAATCAGCCTATTCTGCTCAGACCAAATTCTGTATGTTGGCAAAGCAATCAAAAAACCTGCGACTGCGACAATATCAATAATCCCCATAATAAAACTCTGCTTAAAACACTTTTTAAATGTTTCAATGAAATCAGCCCAAACAAACGCATGACGTTCCTGCGAATAATTCCTTGTAACCTTTGTCATCGCCGCCGTTGCAGGTCCGATTGTAATTATTGGCAGACAAAACAGCAAATAAAGCAAGTTAAGTCCCATCAGTGTCCAACATCTTCTGCCATAAATCTCGAAAAACTTAAATATCCCTTTTTTCTCAATTGGTGCCTTAGGAATACCTCTGCCAGGTTGATCGTAACCGCGAAATAATGCCATTTTAACGCTCCTTTAATTTAAATCACTTAGTTTTTATTATATTAATCCATTTAACAATACAACAGAACATACACAATCAACAGCTGCTGAAATTGCAATAACCGCCTCAAGAACGAGAAATTTTGTACCATAAAGCTTAACTGTAGAAAGCATACCATCAACTGTGTGATTGGACATTGAATTTTTCAGCATCAAATTTGACATCGAAATAGCTTCACGAGTGCCAATTATTAACGCATATACAGAAATAACTGCCGCTGGAACAATCAGAACAGCACAAGTCAATATCCCCGATTTACCGCCCTGAGAATAAACCTGAGCCATAGTAACGCCTAGTCCCATGCCCCTTATAACCAAAACACCAATTTCTACTGGCTGAGCAATAGCCGAAAAACCAAGCAAAAACACTGCTCCCAAAAACATAGTTGAACTTGAAAGCGATCGAATAAGTATGACTATAAATTCAGAACTACGTCTAGCTTCAATAAAATTTTCTTGCGCAATACCAATTTGAATCAAAAAATCATCGCTCATATAGCAATAAGCCACAACTCCCATAATCACGCCGATTAGGGTAAAGCCGACTAAAAAAGCAAAGAAATTATTTTTAGACATTATAAATTGGGTTGTCCTCTTGTTTTGCATATACATCACTCCAAATACATTTTGTAAAGTATATGCTTTAAAATCAAATTAAATTACTTAGAAAGCTCATAAGCACGTTTTGTGCAAGCCTCACAGCAATTATTTACAGTCTGCTCCAAATTGCCCTCACGTAATTTCTCAAGTCCGGCAATCGTAGTCCCACCCTTTGATGACACCATTTTAATAAGCTCATCAATCGAATATCCACTATCAGTAATCATCTTAGCAGATCCTATTAAAGATTTTGCAAACAGCGACTTAGCCACGTCTTCATCAATACCTACGCTCTTTGCATAATCAACAAAAGCCTTAGTATAAAGATAAATAAATGCAGGAGATGAGCCGTTTATTGCGATAATTTCTTTCATCTTGTCAGGTGTAACAACAGCAATTTCACCGCACTGCGAAAAAATATCGCAAACCAATTTGAACTCATCATCGGTGCAAGGTTCAACCTTTGACAACGCAGTCGCACCCTCGCCCAAAAGCATTGGTGTGTTAGGCATCACCAAAACAACCTTTGCATTTTGATTAGTTTTTGACTTTATATATTCTCCAGTAATACCGGCACAAATTGAAACAATAACCGTTTCATCAGAAACTTTGTCAGAAATCTTAGTAATTACATCTTCAAGCTGCTGAGGTTTTACTGCAAGAAATACATATTTGCATTTTTCAAAAATTTCAGTTTCACTCTTGCAAGCTTGCACACCAAATTCAGACAATTTTTTAAGCTGCTCTTCAAAAACATCAAATGCAAAAAGCTTTATAGAGTTGTCTGAGTCATTACTATTTTGAAAATAAAAATCACTTCCAGCAATACCCTTCATAATTGCAAAGCCCATATTACCAGCGCCAATAAAACCAACATTTATCATTATTCGTCATAACCTTTCAAATTAGTATAAAATAAAAAAATACTTGCTTATAATTATACAACAAATTGTACAAAAAAGCAAGTATTATTTTTATGTTTTATATAAGTTTTATATTAATATAGATTTACTATTTCATTAATGCATTTAAAGTCTTCTGCTTCTTAAATGCAGCAAATAACATAGCAAGGAAATATGTCTTTACGATATTTCCCAGAATTTCTTCAATTACACGAGGTATCCAAACAACCGTAAACGGCAGCAGTTTCCAAGCCGCAAACGACATAGATTCACGCAAAATTACGGTATTCAAAGTTGTAACAATAAGTCCAGAAACAATCATTGCAAGCAACAACTGAATAATTTGACTTTGCTTATCCTCACCTTTAATTTTCTTAGAAATAAGCAAATCAGCAAGCAAAAGAATAGTTCCCAAAACAGCAATTCCAATAAGAGCATATGTAACAAAAATTTTATACATATCTAAGTTTTTCGCCCTTTTATCAATGCTCTTCTCAACATCAATTACGGAATTTCCGTCTGCGTCTTTTACAGTTTGTCCATCTTCATCTTTTACGGTTTCAGTTAAATTTTGTGTTCTTGTGATAACAAATTTACTTACGCTATGCATTTGGCTCTTATCAATTTCTTCAACGTTTACGTTTTGACGATAAAACTGCTCATCAATTCCATCAGATTTCAAGAATGCAATGTTTACAATTCCAAATAAAAGTGTTAAAATAGTTGTTATAACAACGACAATACTCATTCCCTTTGCATTTTTATCACGAATCAACTGCCAAAACCAGCCTCTCATAAAGCCACCAGCGGCAGCCGTCAAAGTTAAAAGCGGAAGATAAGGTCCAGTCGGCTTTATAACATAACTTAATAAATCAGACAAGCCAGAAACCGCTGCACCATAAATAGGTCCAAATAAAATCGAAGGCATTATCGAGAAAATTCCCGATATACCTATACGCATTCCATTTGCTCCAAACATTGGAATATCAAAAGAAAAATAAGTTTTTAGTACTAGAGCTATGCTCAAAAACATAGCAGAAATGGCAATTCGACGTATATGCAATGATTTTTTTGTCAAGTTAACCATCCTTTCATCAAAATATTTTTTTGAGAGTTCAATTAACATCCAAATTTAATAACAAAAAACACCTCCAGTTATGCAGCACGACCACATAACCGGAGGCATTATATCAAAACACAATGACGTTCTAGTTTATGTAGCAGCGGGATGCGGATAATGCACCGTGAGCTTTACTCTTCGTCCTTCTGACAACTCCCCGTTCAAAAGGCACTAGAGTACTTAAAAAGTACAACGCACAAAATCCTACTCTGCCTATTTAATTGTTTAATTTGACTGACTATTAATTTAATAATCAATTAAATACCTAATATAAGAATAAAAACTAAAATGAAGTCTTATACAGAATATCAAATCTCTCATCAATAAAAGGTTTCTTCATTGCAAGACCCTCTTGAAGATCAACATCATATACCTTGCCATCCTTAAGACCAACAATTCTATTACCAATGCCCTGCTCAAGAAGTTCAACAGCATGGAATCCCATTTCAGTAGCCATTACTCTATCTCTAACAGTTGGTGAACCACCTCTCTGAACGTGTCCTAAAACAGTTACTCTTGACTCAATTCCAGTCATTTCCTGAATCGTTCTAGCAATATTTTCAGACTGACCAACACCCTCAGATACAACGATAATAAAGTGTGTCTTACCATTTTTCTTTGTTTTAATCATATTAGCTGCGATCTCATCAAGATCATAATCTCTCTCAAGAGTGATAACAGCCTCAGCACCTACTGAAATACCTACGTTTACAGCAATATATCCAGCTTTTCTACCCATTACTTCAACAACAGAACATCTGTCATGTGATTGAGCAGTATCACGAATTTTATCAATCATTTCAACCGCTGTATTCATAGCAGTATCATAACCAATTGTATAATCAGTGCACTGGATATCATTATCAATTGTTCCAGGAACACCGATACAAGGAATACCTAATGAAGAAAGGTCACCAGCACCTCTGAATGATCCGTCACCGCCGATTACAACAATACCTTCAAGACCTAATTCGTTACACTTATCAACGCCCTTTTGAACGCCTTCCATATCACGGAACTCAGGACATCTAGCAGTATAAAGACAAGTACCACCTCTTTGGATAATACCAGATACTGATCTAGCAGTCATTTCAAAAACATCACCAGCAAGAAGACCAGCGTATCCTCTGCGAATACCAACTACTTCTATACCTTTTTGAAGAGCGGTTCTTGTAACAGCACGAACTACAGCGTTCATTCCAGGAGCATCTCCACCGCTTGTTAATACACCAATTTTCTTAGCCATAAATATTCCTCCAAAATTTCAAATGTAAAAATTAAAAACTAAAACTATACTAATATAAAAATCAACATTTTCATAATATCACAAAGCCCCGACAATGTCAAGGGCTTTTATGATAATTTAACAAAATATTCGACTTATTTTTGTGCAAAATTCATTAATCATCTAATTGCTGATTTTGTTCTTCTGGCTCCTCAGATTGTACATCTGGCTCAGGTTTTTCAGTTTGCTGCGGTGTTGTAATTGTAGTTGTCCTTATTCCAGACGAAACCTTAACTGTCAACACATCACCATTTTTAACATTTATATTTGAGCCAACATCAATACTTGTAGATTCTACATAGTCCTCAGGGACATATGACGATTGCACATTTACAATTTTATACTTAATATTAAGCGAATCTAAAATCGCTAGATAATCTTTTTTAGCTAAACCAGAATAATCAGGGACTGCTACGTTTTCAGCACCTTTACAAACTTTTAGCACAAGCTCGTTCTTAAGTTCGGGATCATAATCACTTTCAGCTGGAATACTCTGTTCAGTAATTTGACCTTTTTCAACAGAATCAGAATAAAAGTAATCAGGACGAATCGTAAATTCATCACCAATCTGATCAATTATACCATCATATCTCATTCCGACCAAATTAGGCATTATTGAACCTACTCCATAAGGAGATTGCTCTTCTGCAGTTGTTACAACAATTTCAATTTCTTCTGAACTGTCTTGATTAACAATAAATTCGCTATCATCAAAAACAAAAGAATCTTCAAATGAATCATTTGAGCTATCGTTATCAGACGAAAACAAAAGCTGTGAAAGCAAAAATATACCTAACCCAAGAAAAAGTGCCAACACAATAATTCCAGCAATCAAAGTTGCAGGCTTCATTTTCTTAGTGCTATCTAGATTTTCATCATAATTATTATCATAAACTCTATCATTTTGATTTTTCATTTGAGCTTTTTGAATTGGTATAGTCTGTGTAGCACCCTTTTGATGCTGCATTTGATTAGGACGACCAAACAGCTGAGTCACCAATTCATTTATTGACTGTATTCTAACCTCACCCTTAACAGCCATAGCATGAGCTAAAACCTTTGAAACATAGTTTGGCACATCAGGATTTAGCTGTGAAGCGTTCATTAACGTATCATTATTCATTCTAGCCTTAGCATCAAGCGGAACTACAGCAGTTAATATACGATAAATAACAGCTGCAACGGCATAAACATCAGTCCAAGTGCCTTGATAATCAAGTGATGTATACTGCTCTGGTGCTGTATATCCAGAATAAAATTCGGGTATCAATCCAGTATTTAGAGTTCTAACCGAACTTGTGCAAAAGCCAGTTAATGTTAATTCGCCATCAGTTGTAACAATAATATTTTCAGGTGAAATGCCGCGATGTATTATTCCTGCATTATGTATAATACTTAGCGTTGTAAAAATTGGAACAAACAATTTTTTAACCTGCGGCCAAGACAAAAAGCCTTTATTCGAATACAAAAACTTCTTTAGTGAAACTCCCTCAACATAATCCAAAACAACATATGTAGTATTGTTTTCTGAAAACATATCCATTGCTGTAGATATATGATTTAGATTTTTCATACGCGATAAAACTTTATACATATCAGCAAATTCTAACATATATGTTTTATATTTCGCCAAACAATCAGGATTTACAACTATATTTTGCGTACCGCTTTCTCTTTCGCAAAGAGTATCAGGCATATATTCCCTAACAACCGCCTTAGTTTTTCTTACAATATCATAACAAATGTAAGAAGCTCCCTCACCATTATATGATAACATTTTTCCAACAATGTATCTATTGTCAAGTACTGTTCTAGGAGCCAGGTATGATTGCAAATGAGGTATATCATCGGTATAGCTGCAATAATGACAAACACCATTAGCATCTAACTCATTCATGCAACCCATACAAAGCTTTACACTCGAATCCATACTTAACCTCCTTTTTTCATAAATCATCAATTTATAATATCAACAAACACATGATAAGTCAAGAATAAGCACTAAACTGTAGACTTTATGAAATAATTTGTAGTATATTTGTAACAAGTTGAAATCGTTTTTTCACAGAATTCACAATAAAAGCCATAAAATCTTTCTAAAAAACTACATATATAATGGATAAAGATCAACCGATGTATAATACAAATACTTCATTTTTTCATCAAAAACGATAGTTAGCAAAACATTTTGATCGTCAGAATTTGACTGTGTATAATGATATTTATATATATAGCTTGTAGAATTTTCAGCATAAATAATCTTATATGGATCTAACTTTAATTGATCAGTTACTGACGAAAATCTAGCTCCTTTATCAAAGCTATCCAAATTAATTTTCTTAGAAAGTTTTTTACCTCTGCTATCCTTTTTCAAAACTTTATAATTTGTATAGGTAACTTTTTCAATATTCGCATTCGAGTCATTTAAAATAGCAATAGTCCATTCAGGATACGAAACATCATCAATCTCCACCTTATCATCTGTTTCATAAACATAGTCAAAAGCTACTGCTTTATTCAAAATATGAAACTGCGAGTTGTCTTTAAAATGAATTTTCAAATCCTTTTCAGCATCAGTTATCGTTTCTCCAATAAATTCAGCTGTTTGTGAAGCTTTCTTTTCACCTTTGTCAGAAGTCAACTGGCTAATAAGCACTATAATCAAAGCAGCCACTAAGAGCGCGACCACTGTAAGAATAGTAATCTTAATCTTCTTTTCTCTCTTTTTGTTTTTATGAGATTTCTGTGAATTTGAAGCTTCAACCATAGTTTCTAAAACCATAGGTCTATCTTGTTTTTTATTTTTAATAAACAGATTTTTAAAAGTATTATGTTTTTTATCCTTTAGAGCCACACCGCAATTACTGCAAACCGCATCATTTTCACTTACCGTTTTCTTACACTTAGGACATTTCACTATATTCACCCCTCATTAATTCGATAACTAATATTATGAAAATTATATCATAAAACTCGAAAAAAGTCAATTATAGTTATCAATCTGCATAAGGCAAATGCACGGTTAAAGCTTTTTAATATTTAATATGAAGGATTTATTTTTTATGTAGCTATTCCTAGTATAATCATTCATGCATTAGTCATGTCAACCTACACAACCATACAAATATGAATAAAACCAAAACAATGCACAGCACCGCACTTTCACGACACTGTACATTTATAAGAATCTAATCACTATATAGCTTATTAATATAAAACTTAAATTATACTATATAAATACAAATTTGATTATCTAAGCTTTGTAAAAGCCATAATAATCAAAATCACTCCTCCGAGCCATGATAAGTTAAACGCAATTTTCTTTGACACTCTATCACCTATACGACATCCGAAAAACAACGCTGCTGTATTAATTATTAAAGTACTGATTAAAACTGCCCAAACATTTATATCAGCAAGCGCTGCTCCAAAACCTACTGCAAGACTATCAAGCGATAATGCTACCGCCAAAGAAACAGCTTCCATTGAAGTTAAAATTTTCGAACTGTCAACATCGGCTTTTTCAGGATTTGCATATAACGTCAAAATAAAACGAATATTAAAAAAAGAAAATTTCAATTCTTTTTTACACTGGCTACACTTTCTAATGATAGATTTAGTTATACTGTCTAAAATATTAAATAAACCTAAGACAAGCAAAATCACAAAGCTGATTTTGGATGTCAAACCTGCTGATATATAGTTTTGCAAAACCGTTCCTGCAAAAAGCGATAATGCTGTAGTTGCACTTGAAATCAGCGTTATAATTAATATTGAACGCAAGGGAATCTTAATGCTTTTACTTCCATAGGCAAAACTAGCAGTAAAAGCATCTATAGAAAGAACTAATGCAATTGTTACTGCTTGTAAAATATTCATCATGCTGCTCCCTCTTTCACTTATAGTTATTCACTTATAGTCTATTCGAAAAAGCAAAACAGAGTTACAAACTTAGCATATACGAGAAAAAATTTTAGATATAAAATCAGCATAAATTATCGAATAAAGTGTAAATCTATTTATTATCGATTGACAAATTTAAAATAATTGTGTTATAATAATTTTAATTGTGAAAAGATGTCTAACATCTAAATGTATTTTTTTATAGAAAGGATTTTAGTTTTTAATGACGAAAAATAATGATTACAATAACGAAGCCATAGTATCTCTAAAAGGTGCTGACAGAGTTAGAAAACGTCCAGCAGTTATTTTTGGTTCTGACGGACTTGAAGGCTGCAAGCATTCTATTTTTGAAATTCTATCTAACTCAATCGACGAAGCTAGAGATGGCAACGGTACAAAAATTGTTCTTACAAGATATAACGACAACAGCATTGAAGTTGAAGATTTCGGACGCGGATGTCCTGTAGATTTTAACAAATCCGAAGATAAATTTAACTGGGAGCTTGTTTACTGCGAGCTATATGCTGGAGGTAAATATAATAACAACAGCGGTGAAAACTATGAGTTTTCTCTTGGTCTTAACGGACTTGGCGCTTGTGCTACTCAATACGCGTCTGAATTTATGAACGTTGAAGTTTATCGTGACGGATACAAATATAATCTTCATTTTGAAAAAGGCGAAAATGTCGGCGGACTAAAAAAAGAAAAATCCACCCGCAAGCAGACTGGTACAAAAACTCACTGGAAACCTGACCTTGATGTTTTTACCGACATTAATATTGAACGTGAATATTTTGAGGATATTTTGAAAAAACAAGCAGTTGTTAATCCTAACATTCAGTTTGTTTTCCGCTATCAGCTTGAAAACAACAGCTTTGACGAGGTTATTTTCTGCTATGAAAATGGTATTGCTGACTATGTTGGTGAAATTGTCGGCAAGGATAATTTGACTTCTATTCAATATTTCCAAGGTGACCGCGTAGGTCGTGACCGCGCTGATAAAGAAGATTACAAGGTTAAACTTGCTGTAGCATTCACTTTTTCTAATCAAGTTAAATTGCTTGAATATTTCCACAACTCAAGCTATCTTGAGCATGGGGGTTCTCCTGAAGAGGCTGTAAAGCTTGCTTTTACTAATCAAATTCATACTTATTTGAAAAACAATAATAAGTATCTTAAAGCAGAAAAACAGATTACTTTTGCTGATATTGAGGAATGTCTTGTGCTTGTTTCAAGTTCATTCTCTACTCAAACTTCTTATGCTAATCAGACTAAGAAGGCTATTACTAATAAATTTATCAAAGAATGCATGACTGAATTTTTAAAGCATCAAATTGAAATTTACTTTATTGAAAATCCTGACGAAGCTATAAAAATTGCTGAACAAGTTCTAATAAATAAGCGCAGTCGTGAGAATGCTGAAAAATCTCGTTTGAACATTAAGAAAAAGCTTTCTGGTACTATTGATTTGTCAAATCAGGTGCAAAAGTTTGTTGACTGCCGTTCAAAGGATTTAAACAGGCGTGAGCTTTATATAGTGGAGGGTGACTCGGCTCTTGGTTCTGTTAAAATGGCTAGAGATGCTGATTATCAAGCTGTTATCCCTGTTCGTGGTAAAATTCTAAACTGCCTAAAGGCTGATTATGATAAGATTTTCAAAAATGATATTATTACTGATATTATCAAGGTTTTGGGCTGTGGTGTTGAGGTTAAAACTAAGTCTAACAAAGATTTGTCTATGTTCAACTTGGACAACCTAAAATGGAATAAAATCGTAATATGTACCGATGCCGATGTCGACGGTTTTCAGATTAGAACCCTTATATTGACTATGCTTTATAGGCTTACTCCTACTTTGATTGAACAAGGTTTTGTGTACATTGCTGAATCACCTTTGTTTGAAATTACAACTAAGGAAAAAACATATTTTGCCTACGACGAGGTTGAGAAAACCGAAATCTTAGAAAAAATAGGTGATAAAAAGCATACGATTCAACGTTCAAAAGGTCTTGGTGAGAATGAGGCTGATATGATGTCACTTACTACAATGAATCCAGACACTCGCCGTTTAATTAAGGTTCACCCTGACAGTGTGGAGCAAACTGCTTATATGTTTGATATGCTTTTGGGCGAAAATCTTCAAGGAAGAAAAGACTTTATCAGCGAATTTGGGCATGATTATCTTGAAATGGCTGATATTTCATAGAAAGCTGGGTTCATCATGTTATTTAAAATTATAGCAATAACAGCTATAGTGCTTTTGCTTATTTTTACAATATACACTCTGGTAGGATTTTCAAAGAACTTGAAATCTAGTGAAGATAAAACTGCTGAGGAAATAAGCGATTATATAAAAAAAACAGTAAGAAAACTAATAATCACCTACGCTGTAATAGCTTTTTTGCTAGTATTATTCGGCGTATTGAAAATTGTTTTCAAGCTTTAGACGTTAAAATACAACTCACAAAGACTGAAAAGAGGTAAGTTCGTTGGCAAGAAAAAAAAGCGAGTCTAGTCGCAAAAAAACAAATACTAACGAAAATAACGCTTACATTGCCGGGGCAGGTCAAGTAATTAATGAAAAAATCACAGACACGCTCCAAAAAAACTACATGCCTTATGCAATGAGCGTTATTGTTTCACGTGCTTTCCCTGAAATAGACGGTTTCAAACCGTCGCACAGAAAGCTTCTATATACAATGTACAAAATGGGACTTTTAAATGGTGGCTTAACCAAATCAGCAAATATTGTCGGTCAGACTATGAAGCTAAACCCTCATGGTGACGGTGCAATTTATGAAACTATGGTAAGGCTTGCGAGAGGTAACGAGGCACTGCTACACCCATATGTTCTATCAAAAGGTAACTTTGGTAAATCTTATTCGCGCGATATGGCTTATGCTGCGTCGAGATATACCGAAGCAAAGCTTGAGCCTATATGCAACGAGCTTTTTAAAGATATTGACAAGGACACTGTCGATTTTGCGCCAAACTATGACAACACAATGATGGAGCCAACGCTTTTGCCTGTTAGTTATCCTTCTATTTTGGTTAATTCAAATGTTGGTATCGGTGTTTCGATGGCATCATCTGTCTGTTCATTCAATCTATCTGAAATTTGTGAAACCACAGTCGCACTTATGCGCAACCCAAATCACAATATAATTGAAACGCTAAAAGGTCCTGACTTCCCTGGTGGTGCTTTTGAACTTTATGATGAAGAAGAACTTGAGAAAATTTACAAGACTGGTCGTGGTTCGGTAAAGCTTCGAGCTAAATATCAATATGACAAGCAAGCTAATTGTCTTGAGATTGTTGAGATTCCGTCTACAACTACAGTTGAGGCTATTATTGAGAAAATTATTGTTCTTGTTAAAGCTGGAAAAATCCGCGAAATTCAATACATTCGTGATGAAACTGATAAGAATGGTCTTACAATCGGTATCGACCTTAAACGCGGAGTTGACCCAGACAAGCTTATGCAAAAGCTATATCGTTTGACTCCTTTGCAGGATACTTATTCTTGCAACTTCAACATTCTTGTTCGCGGATATCCTAAGGTTATGGGTGTATATGACATTCTTAACGAATGGATCGATTTTAGAATTGAATCTGTAAAAAGACGTGTCAAATTCGACCTTGACAAGAAAAAAGCAAAGCTTCATTTGTTAAAGGCATTGGCAAAGATTTTGCTTGATATTGACAAGGCAATCAAGATTATTCGTGAAACTGAAGAAGAATCTGAGGTTATTCCTAACCTTATGATTGGTTTTTCAATTGATGAAATTCAGGCTGAATATATTGCTGAAATAAAACTTCGTCATCTAAACCGTGAGTATATTATGAAACGTCTTGCTGAAACTGATGAGCTTGAAAAGGAAATTACAGAGCTTATCGACACTCTTGACAGCGAAAGAAAAATCAAGAAGATTATTATTTCTGAACTTAATGAAGTTGCAAAGAAATATGGTCAGCCAAGACGTACTCAGTTTTTCTACAAGACTGACATTGAAGAATATGTTGCAGAGGACGAAACTCCTGATTATCCTTGTACTTTGTTTGTGTCTTCAAGCGGATATTTCAAGAAGATAACTCCGCAGTCACTTAGAATGGCAAGCGAGCAAAAGCTAAAAGAAGGTGATTTCATTTCACAGGAAATTGAAAGCACCAACAAAACTGAACTGCTGTTTTTCAGTGACAGCTATCAAGTTTACAAGACTAAAGTGTCCAATTTTGAGGACACAAAGGCAAGCGTGCTTGGTGATTATGTTCCCGCAAAGCTTTCTTTTGACGAAAATGAAAACATAAAGACAATGGTTACAACTACAGACTATGAAGGCTATATGATTTATATTTTTGAAAACGGAAAGGTTGCTAAAGTACCGCTAAAGGCTTACGAAACTAAAACTAACCGTAAGAAACTTAGCAATGCTTATTCTTCAAAGTCACCGCTTATTGAAATGTTCTATGTAGCGGACAATGCCGAAATCATGCTTAGAACTACTAACGGTCGTTCAATGATTTTTGACACTGCTCTACTAATGCCAAAAGCATCACGTGATACAATTGGCGTACAGGTTATGACACTAAAAGCTAAGTCCACTGTAGAAAAAGCATTTTTGCTTGATGAAAAAAAGTCAGCTGAACTTTCAAAATATCGTACAAAGACTATTCCTGTTGCTGGCAACTTTGCTAAGGATATTCCTGACCCTGACCAAACTTCATTACTATAAATAAAAACTTAATATACAAGTACTAAATTTATGTTATTAGACATATAATTTAATATGAAAATACCCTTTTAATATACGGTAAGATTGCTGTATCATTAAAAGGGTTTGTTTTTATCAAAATAACGGATTAAATTGATTATTAAGCAATCGGTAATAAAAAATAATAGTTTTATTACCGATTGCGGTATATTTGATTAGATGTCCGAATATATTATTTTAGCAAGCTAAAAACAATCAAAATTTTTAGGAGGACACAATTATTATGGGAACAATGGAATTTAAAGTTAACCGTGAAACATTTTCAGCAAGTCACACAGCACTTGACACGACAGTCGAGCAGGCTGTAGAACGTGATTTTGTGCTCCCTGATTACTATCCTGATATTTTTAGGATTTTAAAATGTCGTGTGATGCCTAAAATTACATCACACAGCATTAACGGAGAGAAAATGACATTTGAACTTTCAGTATTAATCAGAGTTCTTTATCAAAGTGAGAACAGCTGCAAGGTTAACTGCTTAGAACAAAAGCTTAACTACTCAAAATCAGTTGACATGAGCGGAGATTGTCAAAACCCAGTCATAACTGTAACACCGCACGTTGACTATGTAAACTGCCGTGTTGTAAATCAGCGCCGGCTTGATGTTCGTGGTGCTGTATCAGCAAGAATTAAAATTGTCGGAGAGCAAAAGCAGGCTGTAATTGTCGATGCCTTTGGTGCTAATGTTCAGCTAAAAAAATCACTGATTACATATCCAACAAAGCGACTAACTGCTACCAAGAGAATTACAGTTATTGAAGAGCTTGAACTTGCCGCTTCAAAGCCGGCTGTTGGTGCAATTATTCGTTCTGACTGCACTGTTTTCACACAAGAGCAAAAAATTATCGCTGGAAAGCTAGTAACAAAGGGTGAGGCTGAAATTTCAATGCTTTACACATGCACTGATTCGGCTGGTGAAGATGTGCTTGAGCCAATGAAATTCACAATACCGTTTAGCCAGATTATAGACGTCGACGGCATAGATGAAAGCTTTGAAGCTTTCATCGACATCACTCCAGCAGGGTGTGATATCATCACAAAAGGTGAAAATTCATCATCACTTGAGTGTGAACTTGTGCTTTTAGTAAACTGCACTGCAATGAAATTTGAAACCTGCGAAGTAGTCACCGACGCATACTCAACCTGCTACGAATGCGAACTTGAGAATACCGGCTGCAGAATTGAAAGTATTCCTATGAGCATTAGCGAAACTCATACTGTAACATCACAGGTATCTTACAATGACGAAGATATTGCATGCATTTATGATTCATGGTGTGACATCAGTAATGTTTCTTCAAGGTTTGACGATGACAAGAATAAGTATATTATTTCAGGAAACTTAAATTTCTGTCTAATCGGCAAAAATGAGAGCGGTGCTCCAATATATCTTGAATCGGAAGCTCCATTCGAGCATGAGCTTTCGTCTGAGTATTCTGCTCAAAGCACAATAGACCCTAAGGTTTGCGTACAAAGCTGTTCATATCATCTGCCTGACAGCAACTCTGCTGAAATAAAGGCAGAACTAAAAATCAGCGGATGTGTATGCGAACAGTCAGCAAAAAATATCATTTGCCAGCTTTCAGTATGCACAGATAAGCCTAAGGAAAAGCAAAATGGCTACGCATTAAAGCTATGCTACTGCGGTGAAAATGAGGACATTTGGGAAATTGCAAAAAAATATTCCACATCAATAAATGCAATCATGGAAGAAAATGACCTTTCAGATAACAAGCTAAATGATTGCGGTATGCTGCTTATCCCACTAATGAATTAGGAATATGGAGGAGAAAAATTATGACAAACGACATCTATAACGATATTGCAACTCGAACCGACGGTGATATTTATATTGGAGTTGTCGGTCCTGTACGTACTGGTAAATCAACTTTCATCAAGCAGTTCATGGAGAATTTTGTGATACCCAATATTGAAAGCGACTATCGCAAAGAACGTGCAATTGATGAACTTCCTCAATCTTCTGGCGGAAAGACAATTATGACAACCGAGCCTAAGTTTATTCCGGAAGAGGCTGTTGAAGTTTCACTTGACGGCGGCACGAAATTCAACGTCCGTATGATTGACTGCGTTGGATACATAATCCCTAGCGCTATAGGATATTTTGAGAACGAAGCACCAAGAATGGTGGTAACTCCTTGGTTTGATGCTGAAGTACCATTCAACATGGCGGCTGAAGTTGGAACTCAAAAAGTAATCACCGAGCACAGTACTATCGGCTTGGTAATTACAACTGACGGCACAATCACCGACCTTCCTCGTGAAGAATACGAGGAGTGTGAAGAAAGAGTCATCGCTGAACTTCACCAAATCAACAAACCATTTGTTGTGCTTATGAACAGCATTCATCCAGAATCACAAGAAGTTAAAAAGCTTTGTGAAGAACTTTCAGAAAAATACAAGACAACAGTAATTCCAATCAACTGTCTCGAACTTAATGAAGCTGACATAAAAAATATTCTAACTCAAATTTTATATTCTTTCCCAATTAAGGAAATCAACATCGAAATGCCATCATGGATTAACTCTCTTGAAAAAGGTCACTGGCTAAAAGATGCTGTATTTTCCCATATTAGAGGTGCAGCAAAGAATCTTACGAACCTTCGTGAGATTGGCACTTGTGCACAAAACATCGCCGAGTGTGAGCAAGTAGTTGACAGCTATGTAAAAAGTATTCATCTTGGCAGCGGAAGTGCTGTAATTTCAGTTGGAATTCATCAAGATTTGTTCTTTAAAATCATAGGCGAGGCAACTGGTCTTACTATAGAAAATGAAAGCGACCTTATGCCACAGATTTTAGAACTTGTAAAGGTTAAAAATAAATACTCCAAATTTGCTGAGGCGCTAAATCAAGTTGAAGAAACTGGATATAGCATTGTAATGCCGTCAATTGATGAGCTAACACTTGACGAACCAGAAGTAATCAAGCAGGGCGGAAAATACGGCATTCGTCTGAAAGCAACTGCACCGTCAATACACATGATGAAAGCAACAATCAACACTGAAGTTGCACCAATTGTTGGCTCAGAAAAACAATCTGAGGAGCTTGTTCTTTATATGCTAAACGACTTTGAAGAATCACCTCAGAAAATTTGGGAGAGCAATATTTTCGGAAAGTCACTGCATGAACTAGTGAACGAAGGACTTCACGCAAAGCTTGCAAAACTTCCGCAAGATGCAAGAATGCGACTAAAAGAAACAGTTGAACGTATGATTAACGAGGGTTGTTCAGGGCTTATATGCTTTATTCTATAAAAAAAAATATAAAACAAAATGCAGGCAATTCCAAAAGGAAAAGCCTGCATTTTTATTATGTTTATAAAAACATTAAGTACTTATTTGAATCCCAAAGCAAATGAAACAGGAACACCAAACATAACACCAGTGTTTGGCTGGGATAAATCGCCAGTAACACTCATAATAGCTTGTTTTGCATCTTCAATCTGCTCGTCATGCACAACTACAAAAAGAGTTTTACCCTTATTGGCAGAAGACTCGCCATTCAAAATGTCCTTTAAGAATTTAATTGTAGGAAGATTGTCCATTCCTGAAATTGACTTAGCCATACCCTCACTGTCCATAACAGTTGCACCGCTAATATTCGCGTTTGCCAGAGCTTTCATTATGTCGTCTACAAGCTCTACTTTTTTGATAATTAGAAATAATACCTGCATTTTATTTCTCCTCTCTTTATATATAAACCTAAAATCATGACAGTTTAAATGCCGCCGCAACCCAATCTTCTTTCTCGCGAACTTCCAAAAGTTCAAAGCCTTTAGACTTTACAACGTCAATAACCTCGTCCTTGCGATTATCAATAATACCAGAGATAATCAAAGTTCCGTCATTTTTCAAAAACCCTTTAAAACGCGGACTCATTGCAACCAAAACATCCGCAACAATATTAGCACAAACCAAATCGTAACCAGTACCAACACGCTCAACCAAAGTATCATCATCAATAATATTACCGCATTCAGCAGTATATATATTATCAGAAATATTGTTTTTCTGTGCATTTTCTGCAGCGATTTTCACCGAATTTTCATCAATATCAATAGCATAAGCAGATTTAGCACCAAGCAAAATTCCGCCAATTGAAAGAATTCCGCTGCCACATCCTAAGTCGAGCATTTTATCATTATCTGAAAGATGATTTTCAATTAGTTCAAGACAAAGCTGAGTTGTGTTATGCTGACCTGTTCCAAAGCTAGACGCTGGATCAATCTCCAATATCTTACGCTTTTCGTCAGCCGAAACCTCTTCCCATGACGGCTTGACAAGTAGCTTTTCACCAATGCACAAAGGCTTAAAATACTGTTTCCAGTTATTAGCCCAATCTTCCTCATTGACATTTTTCAGCACATACTCAAGCTTGCCAAATTCGTTTTCAGAGTCAAGTTCTTTTAAACGCTTAAGCTCAGTCTTAATAGCCTCAAGATTTTCAACACCCTGTGCGTTTTCAGGCAGATATACAGTAACTGTAGTTTCACAATCCTTAAGACCCATTAAATCATCATCAATATAGTCCCAATTCATAGTCTTATCTTCAAGAAAAGCTTCAAAATCAGCTGAATCTTTAATAACAAAACCATTTACACCAAGCCCTAAAAGCGACCCTGTCAACGGCTCAACACCAGCAGTTGTTGTATAGATATCTATCTCAATCCAGTTCATTAATTCAAAACCTTTCACAAAATAATATAATATATTATATCAGATTTTTTCACATTTGTCAAATCAACGATAAACACCGCTGACGCAATTAAATACGAAACAGCGGTGTTTTTTTAGTATTCAAACTTTCTTTTTACATGTCTAATATCTCTCCCCAAAAACGGTATTGGAGTATAACAGCCAGTAATTCTAGACACAATTCGTTCATTATATCTATCGTTCAACTCACCTGCTGAAAGATTTGTAGATATAATTGTCGGCTTGTTGAGATTAATTCGACTGTTTATTATATCATACAAAGTTGATTCAGTAAAAGCTGTTTGGAATTCAGAACCTAAATCATCCAAAATAAGCAAATCGGAATTAATCAAAACATCAAGAGTGTCACCAACTGCTCTGCCGAAATGCTCATTTTCAATTGATCGAAGAAAATCTAACAGCGAACCAAAAGCAACGTTAAACCCATCTTGAAGTGTTTTTTTTGCTATACATGACGACAAAAACGTCTTGCCCAGTCCAGTCTTGCCAAAGAAAAACAAGGACTCAGAATTCAATGAAAAGTTATTAGCATAATTCCTGCAAAAATTAAAATTCTGTCCCATTTTTTCTCTAGGTGAAAATCCGAGATCGCTATTAATATCATAAAATTCAAGCCTAAACTCACTAAAATCATGCAGTTGTATTGGGCATCTTTTGTTAATTTCTTCGGAAGTATACTTTTTCAAAAGCAAAGTCATACACTCACACCTTATTCCATTAACATAACCTGTGTCATTGCAAGCCTTACAGCTATACGGTACATCAAGATACTCTCTATCACCCTTAACTGCCTCGAGCAAATCTCCAATTGTCTTTTGAGTAAGCAAATTCTTATCTCTCGCCTGTCTAACCAGCTGTGCGGTATCCTCGCCTGATTCCATAACCATACGCATTAATTCAACACCAGTATTAGACAACGAACGTTGCAAAACAGCTATTTCCGGAGCAATATTACCAATTTCATTCACTCGGCGCTGAAACTCAAACTCTGCATTTTTTCTGCTTTGACTTAATTGCTTTTCAGCACGCTCAAAAGCATATTGAGTATACTTCACTAATTATTCCCCCTTCTCCTATTAGGATCATTATTCATCGCCAATTGTTCCCAGTCGGATAAATCATAAGATGTATTCTTATTTTCTGTCTTAGGATTAAACTTCTTTTTAGAACTTGAAGAGTTCAAGAATTTTGCATCTTCAGCAGCTACCTGTTCAGGAGTAATTATACTCTTGCCCGACCAGTTTTTGAAAATTCCGTCCACATAACTCAACGATAGCTTATTTTTATTATTCATGCACTTTTCATATGCAATCTCAATCATCTCAAGTGTATATCCCATTTGACGCCACTTATCAATAAATTCAATTTGTTTTTTAGTAAGCTTGCCCTCAATCCCCAAAACTTTAGCCGCCTTGTTTTGGAAAGAACGTTCCTCAGATTGCTTGATAATTTCATTTTCAACATCAAGATAATCTACAATTCCACGTTCAAACCAATTTTTAGCCACTGTTTCTATGTACGCAAATCTATCTTTTCCAAGCTGATAGCAATACTCAGAAATCATCAAAATTGATGCTGCAGAAAAACCATAGTACTCA
Source organism: uncultured Oscillospiraceae bacterium (assembly GCA_964548535.1). GTDB lineage: Bacteria > Bacillota > Clostridia > Oscillospirales > Ruminococcaceae > CAZJRQ01. The sequence goes on along the minus strand of CAZJRQ010000012.1, from coordinate 22,711 downwards.
TACAAATTAATTATCCCAGCCATTTCAGTCATGTTTATAGTTCTACAAAGAATTTTCTGAATATCATTGACAAGCATTTTTATTTCTTCATTTTTCTCAGCAATTTCGCTAAGCTCTCTCGGCGTATATTTTACCGACGTTTTGTTAGCTTGCGAACTCTTAGCCGGATTAATTGCCTCGATGCTCGACACAGGATTCTCTTTAACCGGTTTAGACTTCGGTTCACTATTAACAACTACAGATGCGGAAACCACTGGTTTCTCCGGCATCTTTTTAATCTCAGTGCCATTCTCATTAGCAGCGGAAATTACACCAAGTCCTGCCCAATAAACAACAGCATCTTCAGCAATTTGACTCGATACACCAGCCTGCACAGCCAAAGCACCAGTATCCACAACGCAGGAATTGCTGCTTAAAATGCACAGCAAAATCTTAACAAACTCACCGTCACTAAGCTTTATATACTCATCAACAACGCTGCAAGGAACAGAGAAAAATCTTCCCCAGCGGTCACAATCAATTCGATAAATCATTCTTACAACCCTTTATATTTTACTTGTTCTTTATTATATCACGAATTCACCATAATTGCAAGACAAAAACACCTTTTGACACAGAATAAAATCTGAGCCAAAAGGTGTTTTAAATGATTATTCATTGCTGTCCAGCATTTTCTTCAAATAATATCCGGTGTAAGATTTTTCACAAGCTGCAATATCCTCTGGAGTACCAGTTGCAAGAATTTCTCCGCCTCTATTACCGCCTTCTGGACCTAAGTCGATTATATGGTCAGCAACTTTAATAACATCCAAATTATGTTCAATTACAAGCATGGTATTTCCACCGTCACAAAGCTTTTGAAGCACCTCAATCAACTTATGAACATCAGCTGTATGAAGTCCAGTTGTCGGCTCGTCCAAGATATAAATTGTCTTACCTGTTGAACGCTTTGAAAGCTCAGTTGCCAGCTTAACGCGCTGTGCCTCACCACCAGAAAGAGTGGTAGCAGGCTGCCCAATTTTAACATATCCCAAACCAACCTCATAAAGAGTTTCAAGCTTTCTTTTTATCTTAGGAATGTTCTCAAAGAACTGCACGCCCTCTTCAACAGTCATCTCAAGCACGTCATAAATTGACTTGCCCTTATACTTAATCTCAAGCGTTTCACGATTATATCTTTTGCCTTTGCATACCTCACAAGGCACATAAACATCAGGCAAAAAGTGCATTTCGATCTTTAAAATTCCATCACCCTCGCAAGCCTCACAACGTCCGCCGCGAACGTTGAACGAAAATCGTCCAGCTGCATATCCACGCATTTTAGCATCATTAGTCTGTGCAAAAAGCTCACGAATATCTGTAAAAACTCCTGTGTAGGTCGCTGGATTTGAACGTGGAGTACGTCCAATCGGCGACTGGTCAATATTTATCACCTTGTCAAGATTTTCAATGCCAAGCATTTCTCTAAAATCACCCGAACGCACTTTTGAGTGATTAAGCTGATTTGCAAGTTCCTTATAAATAATTTCATTTACAAGTGATGACTTACCACTGCCAGAAACTCCAGTAACGCAAGTTAACGTTCCAAGCGGAATTTTCGCGTTGACATTTTTAAGATTATTTTGCTTAGCTCCCTTAATTGTCAAGAAATTACCGTTACCTTTTCTTCGAGTTTCTGGAATAGGAATGCTCTTTCTACCGCTCAAATACTGACCAGTAACTGAACCCTCACACGCCTTAATTTCATCCACAGTACCAGCACAGACAATTTCACCGCCGTGAATACCTGCTCCAGGACCTACGTCGACTATATAATCCGCATTATACATTGTATCTTCATCATGCTCAACAACAATCAGCGTATTGCCTAAATCTCTAAGACGTTTCAGAGTTGCAATCAGCTTATCATTATCGCGCTGGTGCAGTCCGATAGACGGCTCATCAAGAATATAAAGTACACCCATAAGTGACGAACCAATTTGAGTAGCAAGTCGAATTCTCTGACTTTCACCACCTGACAAAGTTCCGCTTGCTCGTGCAAGTGTCAGATAATCAAGACCTACACTATTCAAGAAACCAAGTCGCTCACGAATTTCCTTTATAATTCTCTCACCAATCAAGCTTTCACGTTGTGTAAGCTCAAGCTTGTCAAAGAACTCAAGAGATTCAGTAACAGATAATTGAGTAAGCTGACTAATATTCAGACCTCCAACAGTAACTGAAAGACTCTCTTTTTTCAAACGTTCGCCCTTACAGGAAGGACATTTTTCGTCGGTCATAACAGTTTCAATATCAGCCTTTGAATAATCGCTAGAGCACTCGCTGTGTCGTCTTTCAAGATTATTTATTACACCCTCAAACTCCGATTGAAATTCTGATTTGTAGTACTCAGTCTTACGAGAAAGATTAAGCTTTTGCCCTTGTGTTCCGTAAAGAAAAATATTCAACGCATCAGGATCAAGGTCCTTAACTGGTACATCAAGCGGAATATCATAAGTTTCGGAAATCGCTGTGTAGTACATCATCGCAATGGAAGTTTTATCAAGACTATTCCAGCCACTCGCCTTAATTGCACCCTGCAAAATTGAAAGATTTGGATTTGGAATAATAAGCTTTGGATCAATTTTTTTGAACACGCCAAGACCAGTACATTTCTCACAAGCACCGAATGGATTATTAAACGAAAACATTCTCGGAGTCAGCTCTTCAATCGAAACTCCATGTTCAGGACAAGCATAGCTCTGTGAAAACAGCATCTGCTCGCCGTCAATTACGTCAACGCCAATAAGTCCGCCAGTTAGCGATGACACAATCTCAATACTGTCAGTAAGTCTTGACTTAATGTCAGTCTTTATTACCAAGCGGTCAACAACGATTTCAATAGTATGTTTCTTGTTCTTTTCAATCTTAATAGTTTCAGACAAATCATAAGTTATGCTGTCAATTCTTACACGAACATAGCCTGATTTTCTAGCCTGCTCAAGCTCCTTAACATACTCGCCCTTACGGCCACGAACAATTGGGGCAAGCAACTGAATTTTTGTACCCTCTGGTAGTTCCAATACCTTGTCAACAATTTGGTCTACAGTCTGCTGACGAATTTCTTTACCACAGACAGGACAGTGCGGAACACCAATTCGCGCATACAAAAGTCTAAGATAATCATAAATCTCAGTTACTGTTCCAACTGTTGAACGCGGATTTTTTGATGTAGTTTTTTGGTCTATAGAAATTGCCGGAGAAAGCCCTGTTATTGTGTCAACGTCCGGCTTTTCCATCTGTCCTAAAAACTGTCTTGCGTATGACGAAAGTGACTCCATATATCTTCGCTGACCGTCTGCAAAAATCGTATCAAATGCAAGTGACGACTTACCAGAGCCCGACAAACCAGTAAGCACTACCAACTTGTCACGCGGAATTGTCACATCTACATTTTTTAAATTATGCTCTCTAGCACCCTTTATAACAATCTCGTTACTTTGCATAAAAACCTCATTTCAAACTAATTCTACACATCTTATTCGCCTTGACGAATTTTCTCATATTCCTTGTTTTCAAAATCTAATTTTTCTAAAAAAGGTACGCCGTTCTCATAAATCCACAACTTTATCAGCTTAGGCTCAACCTCAAACAACACCTCTGTAGGCAAATGAGTATATGCTTTAAATGAATGTTCAAAGCTATTTTCATAAAGCTCACAAAACTTCTCATCCTTTAAAGGGTTGCCAAGTTCTCTGCACTCACCCTCAACAGATACATTCTCAAAAGAAAGTGCAACATTACTGTTTTTCTTAATTTGGTCGTACTTCAAATATTCTTTATCTGTCTGAAAATAAAATTTGTCATCAAACATAACAACACTCATCGGACGCGCCGAAACTCGTTTGTGGCTTGATGTTGCCAGCACCATAATTTTATTATCTCCAACATCTTCCCAAAGCTTGTTTAGCCTTTTCTCAAATTCAGTACTCATGCTACTTTGCTCCCTTTAGCTCTTCTATCTTATCACGCAAGAATGCAGCGTGTTCAAATTCTAACATCTTCGCAGCTTCTTTCATCTGCTTAGTCAGCTTATCAACAAGAACCTGCCGCTCTCTCTTTGTAAGCTTAATTGACTTTTTAGTCGAACTCTCAACCTCTTCCTTAGATGAAATTTCGATAACATCACGAATTTCTTTCTTGATTGTTTTTGGAGTAATTCCATGCTCCTCATTAAATTCCATTTGCAGCTTACGACGTCTTTCAGTTTCCGTCAGCGCAAGCTCCATAGAACGTGTAACATGATCAGCATACATGATAACTTTACCTTCAGAATTTCGAGCAGCACGTCCAATAGTCTGAATAAGCGAACTTTCAGAACGCAGGAAGCCTTCCTTATCAGCATCCAAAATCGTAACTAGCGACACTTCAGGCAAGTCAAGTCCTTCACGCAAAAGATTTATTCCGATAAGCACATCAAACTCACCAAGTCGCAAATCACGAATAATCTCCATACGCTCAATTGTATCAATATCATGATGCATATATCTTACGGCAATGTCAAAATTCTTTAGATATGCTGTTAAATCCTCTGCCATTTTTTTAGTTAGCGTTGTAATCAAAACACGCTCTTTTCGCTCAATCCTAATATTTATTTCAGAAAGCAAATCTTCAATTTGCCCCTCAGTCGGACGAACCTGAATTTCGGGATCAAGAAGACCTGTAGGACGAATAAGCTGTTCAACAATCTGCTTTGATTTTTCTTTCTCAAGCGGACCAGGAGTAGCCGAAACAAACACCGCTTGATTAATATGGTCATAAAACTCATCAAACATAAGCGGACGATTGTCCAACGCCGACGGCAGTCTAAAACCGTAATCGATAAGAGTTGTTTTTCTCGCTCTGTCACCCGCATACATTCCTCTAACCTGTGGCAGAGAAACGTGCGACTCATCAACCATTAGCAGAAAATCATCAGGCATGTGGTCAAGCAAAGTATAAGGAATTGAACCCTTTGGACGGCGCGAAAGCACTCTTGAATAGTTCTCAATTCCAGAACAAAATCCGATTTCCTCAAGCATTTCAATATCATAATTTGTACGCTGAGCAATTCGCTGTGCTTCAATTAACATGTCATTATCTTTAAAATATTTTATACGCTCATCAAGCTCTTCACGCAATTCTTCAATAGCATCAAGCGTCTTTTGACGACCTACAATATAGTGAGTAGCTGGGAATATTGCCGCATGATTTAAAAAGCCCTCGACTTCACCAGTTATAACATTTATTTCAGCAATACGCTCAATTTCATCGCCAAAAAATTCTACTCGAATTGCTGTATCTGTATAACTTGCCGGAAAGATTTCTACTACATCTCCACGCACTCTGAATTTATTTCTCACAAAACTAATATCATTACGCTCATACTGAATTCCAACAAGTTCAGCTACCAACTGCTCACGAGATTTTTCCATTCCTTTACGAACAGAAACTGTCATAGACCTATATTCTTCTGGGTCACCCAAAGAGTAAATGCAAGAAACTGATGCAACAATAATTACATCACGCCTTTCAGCAATAGCGGTTGTAGCCGAGTGACGAAGTTTATCAATCTCCTCATTTATTGACGAGTCCTTTTCAATATAAACGTCCTTACTTGGAACATAAGCCTCAGGCTGATAATAATCATAGTACGATACAAAATACTCGACAGCATTGTCAGGAAAGAACTCCTTAAATTCTGAACAAAGCTGAGCTGCCAAAATTTTATTATGCGCTAAAACAAGTGTTGGACGATTGACTTTTTCAATAACATTTGCCATTGTAAAAGTCTTGCCAGAACCTGTAACACCAAGCAAAGTCTGCTCTTTCAGTCCATTATCTATACCGCTTACAAGTTTGTCAACAGCCTGTGGCTGGTCACCTGCTAATTTATAATCAGACACAAGTTTAAATTTATCCATACTCAGCTAAACCTCCATATCAGAACTTTTGTTTACTCTATTATACATTATATTTTTTTAATTGTAAAGCAATTCGACAAGAAAAATTGTTAAGAAAAAGAAAACATTTGTTTTGTGACAATATACTTATTATTGCAAAAAGTTATTGACTATGATATAATTATACAAACAAATCAATTAATGAGGTGCACATGAAAGAATTTATAATTAATAGTAATGATGCTGGACAGCGAATGGACAAATTCCTAACTAAAGCAGTTCCTCTTTTGCCTAAAAATCTTATGTACAAATATCTTAGGCTAAAACGCATTAAATTAAACGGAAAACGATGTGAAATTTCTACTCGTCTAAATGTCGGTGACTGCGTACAGCTTTATATAAATGATGAATTTTTCACCGGAGAAAACAAATCTGGATATCCTTTTTTATCTGCTCCAACTGCGCTAAACATAGTTTATGAAGACGAGAACATTTTGCTGATTGATAAAAAATGCGGACTTGTCGTTCATGAAGACGAGAGCGGAAAAGCTGACACGCTAATCAATCGTGTTCTGCATTATCTTTACCAAAAAGGTGAATACAAGCCAGATACTGAGCTTTCTTTCGCCCCTGCACTTTGCAATCGCATAGACCGAAACACTGGCGGAATTGTCATTTGTGCAAAAAATGCTGAATCACTGAGAATTCTTAATCAAAAAATCAAGAACCGTGAAATTTACAAAAAATATCTGTGCGTGACAGTTGGCATACCACAAAAATCGGAAGATACTCTAAAAGCATATCATCAGCGTAATGAGCAAACCAAAGTTGTTAAAATTTCGCCCAATAAAACGAGCGAAAATAAAACTATGATAACCCAATATAAGGTTTTAAAAACTAATTCTCAAAAAAACATTGCTCTTTTGGATGTCACTTTAATCACCGGACGAACTCATCAAATTAGAGCTCATTTAGCTTTTGAGGGATATCCGCTGCTAGGTGACGGCAAATATGGACTTAACAAAGTCAACCGCGAGTTTAATATCAAAACTCAATCTCTATATTCATACAAGCTTACTTTTGATTTCACCACCAATGCCGGCTGCTTAGAATATCTAAGTAGAAAAACCTTTGAAGTTCCAAAAGTTTGGTTTACTGATATGTTCTAACACCATGCGATAATGATATTAACGTTGCTTATATTATAAGTTTTTGACTTATGAAAAGGCCTATAAGACCTGTAGAAAACCTTGATTTCAATCAGAATTCGCTGTGTAAATTATATATTTTGCTTAATATGGAATATTTCAAATTGTGCATTCATACAATAATTGTAGGAAGAAACATAAAATTTAGTAAAAATGATCAAAAAAACTTGATTACATTAAAAAAATATGGTATAATTAATGTGCTGTTTTTATAGCAAAAGTTTTAGAGAATGGAGGCGTTGTTATGATTGGCGATTTACATTGTCACACAACCCTTTCTGACGGTTCACTTGGTATTGAAGATGTGATTGTTCAGGCGAAGAGAATGGAGCTAGATTTTCTTGCTATCACTGACCACGACACATTGTCATCATCAAATCGTGCGCAAATTCTTGGTGAACGTTACGGTGTGAAGATTATTCCAGCAGTTGAGCTTTCAGCATGGGATAAAAAACGAAACAAGAAGGTTCATATTCTTTGTTATGCACCTCAGAAGCCCGACAGACTTGAAGGACTTTGTCTTAAATCGTGTGCGATTAGGACTGAATGTGCTAAGGACATGATTGATAAGGTTAAGGAGATTTACCCTATACCCTCTGATGCTGTAAGAGTTTATACAAAAGGCAGCAAGAGTATTTTTAAACAGCATATTATGCGAGCGCTAATGACTTATGGATATGCTACTGAATTTTACGGCGAGATTAACAATGAACTTTTTAAGTATCCTCATGGCACCTGTCTTGTTACCCGAGAATATCCTGATGTCAATTTTGTTTTAGATCTTATTCACTCATCTAAAGGCGTTGCAGTAATGGCGCATCCTTATATGTTTGATAACATTGAACTTTTGAAGGAACTTACTGAGGCTGGAAAGCTTGACGGAATTGAGGTTTATCACCACTCAGCTAATGAAAAAATGCAGCAAAAGCTTTTGAATTTTGCAAATGCGAATGATCTTATCTGCACAGGCGGATCAGATTTCCACGGCCTTTACAACCAAGTAGCGACTCATATCGGAAGCTATACTACTGACCAAGAAAATTTAGATAAGCTTTTCAAACTAATAAGTTTGAATGCACAAAAAGCTAAGAATAAAAAAATTACTGCTGATACATAAATTAAAATGGGGACATTATTTCTAATGTTCCCATTATTTTAATCAAATACACAGGAACTATTCACAAAATAAGAGTAACATATTATAAACAAAGTTTAGGAGGATTTTATTATGAAAAAGATAAATTTCACGCCACGCGGCGTTTGTTCAAGACAAATAAATATTGAGGTTGACGACGGTATTGTTCAAAATGTTCAGTTCGTTGGCGGATGCAATGGAAACGCTGGAGGAATTTCCAGCCTTGTTAAGGGAATGAAAGTTGAGGATGTAATTGAACGTCTAAAGGACATTGATTGCAATGGCAAGGGAACTTCATGCCCTGCTCAGCTTGCTGAGGCGCTAAAGCTTACATTGTAGTATATAACATAGAAATCCCTCACAGAGCTTATCTGTGAGGGATTTTAGCATATCAACCCTTGTGTTAGAAAATACGTGGAGTTGAATGGATTATTCTAAATGCAAACAATATGCTTTATACAGCTAATGAAAATTCAATCTTCAATTTTTATGCCCAGCAGAGTTGCAAGTTCAACAGCCTGCAAAGATGTGAATACAGCACCTCTAAGCTCTGTATAATTATCTGAAATTCTAACGCCTGCTAACTGCGATTTAGTAAAATCCACATTTTTAAGTGATGTTTTAAAAAACGAAGTCCTTATAAATCTTGTGTCCTCTAAACCAAAACCTTTTAACGTGCACTGGGTAATCTCAGACTCAGAAAAATCACTGTTTTTTATCATAACGTTTCGGAAAGATGCTCTGTCAAAATTTGCATATTTGCACGAACAGGAATTATATGAAATTTCTGATAGAACCGAATTAGAAAACTCTGCTCCTGCAATTTTAGATGAATGAAATTCACATCGACTAAAATAGCTATCATTTGCATCACAATTTGACAAGTCTACATTTTTAAAAACTGAATCAGAAAAAGATGCCTTTTCTAGCGAACTTCCAGAAAATCTACAGTTCTCAAATTGACATCCACAAAATGAAACGTACGACATATCTTCATATTCAAAGCTGACATCTTTAAAAAGATATCCCAAAATCTCCTCATCACTGCTCTTTGCATTAGATATAATTTGCGAAAAATCACCGCACTCTAAAAGTTCATTTTGAATACTAGGTTTACTTATACTAATCTTCATGCTCACACTCACAATCATCTTCAAAATTGTCAGAAAAATCAAACCCTGCTGGGAAATTCTCAGCTATTACAGTTTTGGAGATTTCATTTGCAGCCTCTAAAAGTTCAGGAGTGTTGGCAGTCCATGTGTACAAGTCTGCATCAACATCAAACGCCTGAAACGCAACTTCAAAGCTCATTGAACGCAAATCACAAGCGATGAAATCCGGCTTTGAAACATACTTCCAAACCTTATTGTTCGCACAGATTTTTCTTAGTATATATTTATCAGCTTGCTTACCTTTGTATGTTGAAATAAGCTGACCTCTAAAAGTCTTTGGTGCAAAAATTCTAAACCACAAAAGAACTAGCGGATTAAAACTCGTTATGCCATACTCGCCATTATAATTTTTCAAAAGATAGTTCAATCGCTTAGAAATCTCAACTTGAGGACAGCCGTCCTTAATCTCAATTAAAATAGGTACTCTGCCATCAATAAGCTTTAAAACTTCCGTTAGTAGAGGTATTTTCTCATCACTGTTACCTAGTGTAAACGACCTTAGCTGATTGTATGTGAAACCAAACACATCAGCCTCTACACCGCACATTCTAAGTAAGTCTTTATCATGAAAAACTACTAGTTTGCAATCTCGAGTTAGTCTTACATCAAGCTCAATTGCTAGTCCTACACTAGCGGCTTTTTCAAATGCCATTAATGAATTTTCAGGAGCACTTTCATCAAACAATCCCCTATGTGCTATATATTTACCAAATTCCATAATTAAATCATCTCCATAAAAACTATCACAACAAATTTCAATTATCTAAGAATTATAACCCAATTTTTAATCTTTGTCAACGCAGCAATTGATATTTAATGATAAAAATCAATAAAATTTAAATAGCTTTTCACAAAATAAACACATTAGTATTATATAATATTCATTAGTATTTTGCTAAAATGAAAGGAAATTTTAATATGATAAAAAAAATATCTGCATTAGTACTTGCTCTTGCGTTGTCTATTACAACGTTCACTGCTTGTTCTAAGGATAAAGACAAGAATGATTCTTCAAACACATCTTCTGTATCGGCGAACGATTCGGGTTCTGACAGCGCAGCAGAAGTTCCTGTTGCTTCATTCACAATTGATGGTAAAGAAGTTGACACTAAAGACTTAATCTTGTGCACAATTGACGGCACTGACATTGATTTTGACACATTTAGATATTATTATTTTTATACAATAAACCTATATACTCAAAATTATGGCGCTACACTTGATACAATTTCTCAAACTGAGGGTGGCTTTGATTTGCTAATGCAGGATGTTATTACTCAGCTAAAGCAGGAAAATGTTGCTTTGCGTCTTGCTAAGGAAAATGGTATTGAGCTTGATGAAGATGATCAAAAGTATGTAGACGAAACTATTGCATCTGCTAAGGCTAATTACGAGAGTGATGAAGAGTTTAAGACTTCATTGCAAAGTGCTTATTTGACAGAAGATTTGTACAGAAAAATGATTGAAACTTCACGTATTTATGAAAAGGTTGAAGATCAGCTATTTACAAATGGCGGCAAATACGCTACTAGCAAGGATGACTTCAAGAAAATCGTTAAGGACGAAAAAGAATATGCTGCTGTTAAGCATATCTTGATTCCTTATGAGTGTACTGCTGAAATTACTGATGAAGAAACTAAAGAGGGTTATGATGAACTAACTCTATCTGAGAAATCAACTGCAAAGAAAACAGCTTTCAATGCCCTATCTGAAGAGGATCAAAAGAAGGCTAAGGAAGATGCAAAAAAGCTTGCAGAAGAAGTACTTGCAAAAGCTAAGGACGGCGATGATTTTGACAAGCTAATTAAAGAATATGGTTGGGACCCAGGTATGGAAACTTATACTGACGGATATTACATCAACCAGAATACTAGCTTTGTTGATGAATTTAAAACTGCTGCATTCAAGCTAAAAGAAAATGGAATCAGTGATTTAGTTGAAAATTCAAGTTACGGCTGGTTTATCATCAAAAGACTTCCTATTGACATGGATTATGTTGATAAAAATATTGATTCAATGATTATTGAATATGATACTCCTACAATTAATCAGCTTTATACAGACACTATGAAAGAGATGAACGTTGAATACAACGATTACTACGAAAAAATTACTGCTGAAAGTATAACTTAATAAATCTCAAAGGACAGCTAGTAAAATTAGCTGTCCTTTTTTATTTGACTAACGTATGCTATTCTGTTATAATTTTAAAAAAGACAATTTTCTAGTCTGACAAAACTGGAGGTTTATTTTAATGGATGAACTGCTTTTTTCACAAGCTTGTGAGAAAATAATAAATAATGAGCGTGAAAAAAATGGTATAGGTACTCTTGGCGAAAAGACTCTACACGCAGTTTTAAAAAACTATTATGAACCTCACACTGAAAATCACGAAATCAAAGTAGGCGGTTTTGTGGCAGATATTGTTGGAGAAAACGGAGTTATTGAAATTCAAACTAGAGATTTTTCCAAGCTTCGCAGAAAACTTGAAAATTTCTTAGAGTTTTGCAATGTTACAATAGTTTATCCAATACCGCAGATAAAGCATTTATCTTGGATGGATATGGAAACTGGCGAATTGACAAACAAACGAAAGTCTCCGAAAAAAGGTAAAATTCACGATGTTATACCTGAGCTTTATAAAATTAAATATGCTCTTGATAACCCACGGATTAATCTATGCTTGGTTATGCTTGAGGTTGAAGAAATTAGATACCTCAATGGCTGGTCAAAGGATAAGAAAAAAGGCTCATCAAGATGTGACCGAATTCCAACTCGGCTTATTGATGAAGTACATATAAATAGCATAAATGATTATCGGGTTTTTCTTCCGCAGACACTGCCGAATGAATTCACTTCGCTTGATTATTCTAAGCACTGCAAAATCACTCGTACGGTTGCACAAACTGCTTTGAACATTTTTACTTATCTTGAAATAATAGAACGTATCGGCAAGAATGGAAACACAATTATTTACAGGATAAAAAGTTTTTTAAAATAACAAAATTCACATTTTAGTTCTTTACAAACTACTTGCAAATAAGGTATAATAAAAGATATGAATTTTCTCCGAAAGGATTTAGATATAATGAAAAAAATAAATTTAGCACTTACGATTGTGTTAATTTTTGCAATGATATTTCCCGCAACTGTTTCAGCATTTGTTTTCACTCCGTCAGTTGAAACTGATTCTAATGGTGATCCTATACCACTTTCACTTTATTCAAAAGCTGTATATATGATTAATCTTGACACTGGTGAGATTCTTGTTGATATAAATGGCGAAAATGAACTCGTGCCTGCATCGCTTACGAAAATCATGACCGCAGCTATTGTACTTGACAACTTCGAAGGCAATGAGAAAAAGTTAAAATCAACATATGCTTCAGCTGGCTCTGAGGCTTTTGATGAGCTTTACGGTACTGGAGCATCAACTGCCGACATTCAGCCGAACGAAAAAGTAAGCTATTATGATTTACTTGCTGCACTTATGCTTCCGTCGTCATGTGAGGCGGCAAATATCATTGCCATAGATTTAGGCGGTTCAATTTCTGGATTTACTGATTTGATGAATGAAAAAGCTAACGAACTTGGTATGAAAAATTCACACTTCTCAAACGCTCATGGTTTATTCGTCAAGGATAACTATTCAAGCTGTAAGGATATGGCTATATTATCAGAATACCTGTTGAAGAAATATGATGTTTTTAAAGATATAATTGAAAAGCCTTCATACAAAATGTCATCAACCGATTATCATTCAGAGGGAACATTAATTACAAATACAAACTATGCTCTTTCATCCACATCAAAGTACTATAATCCAAATATCAAAGGTATTAAAACGGGTGCTCTTACTGGAAGATGCTTAGCTTCGTACGCAAGCTACGACGGATATAATTACCTAACTGTAACTATGGATGCTCCACTTGAAAAAACTTCGGCAGATCAAAAAAAGGGTGTAGAAAATCCAACGTCCGTTTATGCTGATGATAATGTTTATTATAATATCATAGACCACAATGCTTTATACGATTGGGCATTCAATTCACTTGTTTCTACTGATTTTATTAATCCAAACAGTGAGGTTGCTGAGGCTAATGTTGAATTTGGCAGTAATGCTGACTACGTTAATCTAAAACCAGCTAGCGGATATAATCAGCTCTGGCCTAAAAATATTCCTATTAAGGATGTAAAGCAAGAAATTGTTATTTCTGAGAATATCATCGCACCAATTGAAACTGGCGATGTTCTTGGTAAATTGAATTTCACATACGATGGCGAAACAATTGCTAGTGTCGATTTAGTATCAACATCAAAGGTCGATAGGTCGCAAGCAAATGCAAAGATTACTGTAGCTAAAGCATTTATCGGTTCTACTGAATTTAAATGGGCAATATTTTCTATAATTATGCTGTTTGTAATTTACAGTGTTGGATACATAATTTATATGCAAATGAAATATATGAAAAAATAATAATATATCCTTTGGACAAAAATCTGTTTCCAGATAGTCCAAAGGATTTTTTATTTATAGATTGTATTTGACTTCGCCTGCAGTTGCTACATGATAAAAACTTAATCTATCATTGTAACAAAAATAAAGGAAAGCTAATTTCTCACGAAATGCCTTCCTTTTATTTTACTTTTTATTTGATTTTTCTATAGCCTCATTAACCTCATCCGCCGTTGGAATATCAAAATCATTTAACTCCTCGAGTGTCATCGGAGCTTTTTTACTTCGATTATTTATAACAGAATAATTTGGATTTTCCACATAATACTCAGTAGAAACAGGCATCTTTTTTCGCTTTAGTTTATTTTCAACGCTTGTTCTTGTTAAGCTGTAAATCAAAGCAAATGTTGGCACGGCTATTACCATTCCAACAAACCCGAATAATCCACCACAGATTAACAACGAGAACATTACCCATATTGCTGGCAAACCCGTTGAACTGCCCAAAATTTTCGGACCTAAAATATTACCATCGAACTGCTGTAAAACTAAAATAAACAACAAGAACCAGATTACCTTTTTAGGTTCAACCAATAAAACTAAAATTCCTGAAGGAACAGCTCCAATGAACGGTCCAAAAAACGGAATAATATTTGTAACACCAATAATAACGCTAATAAGCACATTATATGGCATTTTCAAAATTGTAAGTCCAATAAAACAAAGTATTCCAATAATCAGCGAATCAAGAATTTTTCCGCTAAGAAAACCTGCAAAAACCTCATTAGCCTGTGAACCGAAATTCATAACCTTCTCGCTTCTCTTCTTTGAAAAAACAGCATAAATAACCTTTTTTAACTGTGCTATCAAAGTTTCCTTAGAATATAAGAAGTAAATTGAAATGATAAATCCAATCAAAAAGTTCTTTATAAGTGTAACAAACCCCCATGCACCTGAAAGAATATTTTCAAGCATTGGCTGTATCTTTGAAAGGTCAGAACCAAATTCAACCAACTTATCTTGTGCAAACTTTTCAACCTGCGGGAAGTTATTAAACAGCTTGCTTATCCATTTTTGAGCGGCATTTATAAATGTAGAAAAATTGCTGACAATATCATTGAAACTATTTATAAATTCTGGAATAATTACCGCAATAATTCCAGATACAACACCTAAAAACAAAAGCGATGAAATCCCCACCGTCAAAGCGCGTGTACGCTTTTTCTTTTCAGGATGTTTAACCAGCCGTTTATTAAAAAACTTCTCAATCCAAACCATTATTGGGTTGATTAAAAACGCTATTACAAATCCCCATATTATCGGCATAAGAACCTTAATAAAATTTGCTATAATCGCTCGAATTGCAGAAAATTTAAAAATTGCAACAACAATTAATACATTTACAGCAAGAACAAAAATAGCATACAATGCAATTTTATTATAGCGTTTATTATTGTAAAATTTCATTCAGCACTTCCTTTCAAAATCATTTTTAAATGACATTTTTATTATACAACATTTGAATAATAATTGCAACACATTTTTATACACAACTGCATTCTCAGTTTTTACAGAAAATTCATATTTAGCTATTGACATTTTTTGATTACAGTAATATAATAGTATTAGTTTAAAAGTTAATATAAAAAATCCTTTGAGCAAAAGTAAGTAGCTTGTATGTAGTATTTCAGAGAGTTGACGGTTGGTGTGAGTCAATATACATTATTCGAGTGAATGGATTTGTGAGGAGCAGTGTGAAATTATTATTAAAGTATCACTCGCCGTGTTTCCTACGTTAGTGTGACAGAGTATTGATTTTGATGCTATTTTTGCTGATAATGCGTACTTGTGAGCCGATATATTTTTTTATATCGGGAAATTGGGTGGCACCACGGTTCTATCGTCCCATAGCGTAATCGCTATTTTTGACGACAGGGCTTTTTTTATTGCCCAAAATCAAATTCGTGAATTTCAAAAGGAAATATAAGCTTTAAATTTAATTTAACTTATGGAGGTAATATCATGCTTTATCCATCAATTGAAGGAGTAAAAAATTATTTAAAGGACTACAAAACTGTACCGACTTTTTATGAATTACTTGTTGACTCGTTTACACCAATACAGCTTTTCAACTGTCTGCATGAAAACTATAAAAATTGTTTCATACTTGAGTCGGTCGACAACAAAGACCAATGGGGACGATATTCTTATATCGGAATAAATCCAAAGGCTGAATACAAATTAAAAAATCATGTTGCTACAGTTCGTGAATTTGATAAAGATTCAGTAGAAATTAAGGTTGATAATCCTATCGAATTTTTCTCAGATATTTTAGATAACTACAAGTCACCAAAATTCAATAACAGACCAAAGCTTACTGGTGGTTTGATTGGATATTTTGCATATGATGTTGCTAGATATTTCGAGAAAACTCTTGTTAATCCACCTGTTGACGACCTAAATATGCCTGATGCTGACCTGTTCCTATTTGACGAACTTATTGCATACGATCATCTAAGCAACAAGGCAGTAATTATTATTAACATTCATGCTAGTGAAAATACGGAAGAAAAATATGCTAAGTGTGAACAAAGATGTGATGAAATAATTGAGATTTTAAATTCATATCAGCCTAAGCATAAGATTAAAAAGGTCGTTGAGCAAGAACTTTCAATTAAATCAAACATCACTAAAGAACAGTATTTGAAAAATGTTGATATCTCAAAAGAATACATCCGAAACGGTGATATATTCCAAATTGTTCCTTCACAGAGATTTGAAATTGACAATCCACCTGACAGCTTTGATGTTTACAGAATGCTCCGCTCTACTAATCCTTCACCTTATCTATACTATTTTAATAATGACGATTATGCAATTGCTGGAGCGTCACCTGAAATGCTTGTTTCAGTAAATGAAAAAACTGTAATCACTCGTCCAATCGCTGGAACTATCAAGCGCGGCGCAACTAATGATGAAGATTTTAATAACGAGCAGCAACTAATTAATGATCCAAAAGAACGTGCTGAGCATACAATGCTTGTGGATTTGGGAAGAAATGATATCGGCAAGGTTTCGGAATTTGGTTCTGTTAATGTTACGGATTATATGGTTGTTGAGCGCTACTCAAAGGTTATTCACCTTGTTTCAAATGTTAAAGGAACTTTGCGTGATGATAAAAAACCGCTTGACGCACTTATGGCTGTACTTCCTGCTGGAACTCTTTCAGGTGCACCAAAGGTACGAGCTATGGAAATTATCGACGAGCTTGAAACTACTAGGCGTGGTTTATATGGCGGAACTGTAGGATATCTTGCATTTGACGGTTCAATTGACACTTGCATTGCTATTAGAACTGTTCTATTTAAAAATAACAAAGCTTACGTTCAAGCTGGTGGCGGTGTTGTAGCTGATTCAATCGGTGAGAATGAATATGATGAATCAGTAAACAAATCAATGGCCGTTATTAATGCTATTGAAGAGGCTGCTAAGCTATAAATTTAAAAAACATACACTTTATATCAGTACAAATTTTAGTACTCTAAGGAGGAAAACTCAATGATACTTTTAATTGATAATTACGACAGCTTTACCTACAATCTATATCAAGCAATTGGTGTTTTATATAACGACATTCAAGTAGTACGAAATGATGAAATTACTATTGAAGAAATTGAAAAACTTAATCCTGAGGCTTTGATAATTTCCCCTGGTCCATGCTACCCTGCACAAGCTGGAATTTCAGTTGAAGCGGTAAAACATTTCAGCGGTAAAGTTCCTATTTTAGGTGTTTGCTTAGGACATCAATCAATCGCTGAAGCTTTTGGCGGAAAAATTGTTCACGCTAAAGAACAACTACATGGCAAGCAAACTCCAATATATCTTAACACATCAAATCCTCTGTTTATCGGACTTCAAGAAGAAATCACAGCCGCAAGATATCACTCACTAATCGCTGACAGCATTACACTTCCAACATGTTTGAGCGTTATTGCTACTGACGACAAAGCACAGATTATGGCACTTAGACACAAAGAGCATCCTACCTATGGTGTGCAATTTCACCCGGAATCTATCCTAACTGAAACTGGCGAGAAGATTATTTCTAACTTTTTATACAACATCGCAGGAATAAAAATTGATGTTGCTAATGCTCCTGGAATTCCTGATGCTAAGCGTACGGAGCTTAAAAAATATCTAAAAATCGTTGTTGACGGCAAATCGCTTAACGAGCAGGAAGCTTGCGAGGCTTTGGATATTATTATGAGTGACCGTGCTACTGACGCACAAATCGCTACACTGCTTACTGCAATGCGTATGCGTGGTGAAACAATTGATGAAATCACTGGATTTGCAAAAATAATGCGTAAGAAAATGGCTGTCGTCAATCCTACTACTCCAGTTTTAGACATTGTTGGTACTGGTGGAGATCTTTCAAACAGCTTTAATATTTCAACTACATCTTCATTTGTAATTGCTGGCGCTGGACAAAAGGTTGCTAAGCATGGTAACAGAAGTGTATCTTCAAAGAGTGGTGCTGCCGATGTTCTTGAAGCTTTGGGTGTTAGAATTACATCAACACCTCACTCTGCAGAGGACTGCTTGAATGAAGTAGGACTGTCATTCTTATTTGCTCAAAACTATCACACTGCTATGAGATTTGTAGGCCCTGTTCGTGGACAAATCGGCGTTAGAACAGTATTTAATATACTCGGACCACTTGCAAATCCTGCTAAGGCTGATTATATGGTTTTAGGCGTTTATGACCCTAAACTTCTTGAAACAATGGCTAGAGTTTTGATGAATCTAGGAATCAAACGTGCGTTACTAATATACGGTAATGATAATCTTGATGAATTTTCAATTTCTGCGCCTACAAGCGTTTGCGAAGTAAATGAGGGAAGAATAATCAAATATGAAATTTCACCTACTGATTTCGGTTTGAGAATGGGCAAAAAATCTGACATCGTTGGCGGAAATGCTATGGACAATGCTCAAATCACTCTTGGAATACTTAATGGAAGTATCACCGATTCAAGACGTGATATAGTACTATTAAATTCAGGTGCCGCTCTTTATATTAGCGGAAAAGCTGAGAGCATTGAGCAAGGTATTGAATTAGCGAAAAACGCCATCGAATCTGGCAGTTCACTTGAAAAGCTTAACGAGCTTATTGCATTTACTACTCGCGACTAAGTTTTTGAATTGAAAGGATATTACAAAATGATTTTAGATAAAATTGTTGAACAAAGAAAAATTCAGCTTGAACGTGAAATAAAATCTGTTTCTCGCGAAGAAATGAAAACTTTGGCTAAAAATTCAGATATGCCTATCATCTCTTTCACTAAAGCTTTGAAGAAAGATAGCATATCTGCTATTTGTGAAGTTAAAAAAGCAAGTCCTTCAAAGGGCGTTATCAAAGAGGATTTTGAACCAGTTTCTATTGCTGAACAATATGAAAAAGCAGGTGCTGACGCAATTTCTTGTCTTACTGAAGAACACTATTTTCAGGGTTCATCAAAGTATTTGCAGGCAATTCGCAAAAAAGTGAATATTCCAATTTTGCGAAAAGACTTTATTTTTGATGACTATCAGATTTATGAAGCAAAAGTAATTGGTGCTAATGCAGTTTTGCTGATTGCCGCAATTCTTTCATCTGAGGAGATAAAGAAATTTTCTGACTTAGCACATTCACTTAATCTGGAATGCTTAGTTGAAGTTCACAGCGAAGAAGAAGTCGAAAAAGTTAAAGATCTAAACGTTGATATGCTTGGAATAAACAATCGTAATCTTAAAACGTTTGATGTTGATTTGTACACAACTCAAAAGTTAAAGCCTCTAGTTCCAGCTGATACAATTTTAGTTTCTGAAAGCGGAATAAAAGACAATTCGGATATAAAATTAGTTCGCTCACTTGGTGCTGACGCTGTTTTAGTCGGCGAAACCTTGATGAGAAGTGCCGACATTTTAACAGAACTTCATACACTTCGTGAGGGAGTTTAATATGCTAGAGCTGAAAATTTGCGGGCTCAGACGAATGGAAGATATCGATTATGTCAACCAATTTCTCCCCGACTATTGCGGATTTATTCTATCAAAGGGATATGGCAGATCGATTTCATTCGATGATTTTGTAAAGTTAAAATCCATGTTAAATGAAAATATAAAGGCAGTCGGAGTTTTTGTGAATGAAGATTTATCATATATAAAAAAACTCATGCCTTACCTAGATGTAATTCAACTGCACGGTGATGAAGATAATATACTGATTAATCAAATACGAGAAGTCTTCGACGGACAGATTTTTAAGGCTGTTCGAGCAAAAAGCAGTAACGCAATCAACTGCGCAAACGAGCTTGAATGCGACGTCATGCTGATTGACAGCTATGATCCAAATGTTGTTGGAGGCACTGGTAAAACGGCTGATATATCTATAATAAATTCAGCAGAAATTTCCAAACCATATTTTCTAGCAGGTGGAATTAACGCTCAGAATTTAAGCGAATTACTTGATAAAATTGATAATAAATTTCCACAAGGCGTCGACCTCTCAAGCTCTTTGGAAGTAGATGGATTCAAGGATAAAGAGAAAATTAAAGAAATAACACAAGTTGTTAAGTCATACAGAAAGAAGGATATAAATGGGTAAAATCGGAAGATTTGGCGAGTTTGGCGGACAGTACGTTCCTGAAACAGTAATGACTGCTGTTCATGAGCTTGAATCGGCTTATGAAAAATATAAAAAAGACCCTGAATTTATTAGTGAGCTTCAGGCACTTTATAGGGATTATGCAGGCAGACCTTCAATGCTCTACTATGCCGATAAAATGACTAAGGATTTAGGCGGAGCTAAGATTTACATCAAGCGTGAGGATTTAAACCACACAGGTTCTCATAAAATTAATAACGTGTTGGGACAAATCTTGCTAGCTAAGAAAATGGGCAAAAAGCGCATAATTGCCGAAACAGGCGCAGGTCAGCACGGAGTTGCTACTGCTACTGTTTGCGCATTAATGGGGCTTGAATGCGAAGTTTACATGGGTGAAGAGGACACAAAGCGTCAGTCACTTAACGTTTACCGAATGAATCTTCTCGGCGCAAAGGTAACACCCGTTAAAAGCGGAACTGCTACTCTTAAAGACGCGATTAACGAAGCAATGCGTGACTGGTGTTCTAATATTGACACTACTTTTTACTGCATTGGTTCGGTAATGGGACCTCATCCTTATCCCGAAATGGTAAGAGATTTTCAGAAAATTATTTCTGAAGAAATCAAGGCACAGATGCTAGAAAAAGAAGGCAAACTTCCTGATTGCGTTGTTGCTTGTGTCGGCGGAGGTTCAAATGCTATGGGTGCATTTTACAACTTTATTGATGACGAAAGTGTACGTCTAGTAGGTGCTGAGGCAGCTGGTCGAGGTGTTGATACAACTGAACATGCTGCTACTATGGCTAAAGGTTCACTTGGAATTTTCCACGGAATGAAGTCTTTATTTTTGCAGAATGATTACGGTCAAATTGATTCTGTTTACTCAATTTCTGCCGGTCTTGACTACCCTGGAATTGGACCTGAACACGCATATTTACGCTCAATTGGCCGTGCTGAATATTTCAGCATTACTGATGAAGCGGCTGTTTGCGGATTTGAATATCTATCAAAAACTGAAGGAATTATTCCTGCAATTGAATCTTCCCACGCTGTTGCTGCCGCTTTAAAGATAGCTCCAACTATGGATAAAGATCAAATTCTTGTCATAAATCTTTCAGGACGCGGTGACAAGGATGTTTACTCAATTGCACGTTACAGGGAGGTTGAACTTAATGAAGAATAGAATTGATTTATGCTTTGAAAATCTTAAATCTGAAAATAAAAAGGCACTTATATCGTTCATAACTGCCGGCGACCCTGATATGGATACCACCGGAAAATGTGTTATTGAACTGTTTGATAATGGTGCTGATATTGTTGAATTAGGTGTACCTTTTTCTGATCCAATTGCTGAAGGGCCTACTATTCAGGAGGCATCACTTAGATCGCTAAATGCTGGTACTACACTTGACAAAATCTTTGATTTAGTTAGAGATTTACGAACCAAAACTGATAAACCGCTAGTTTTGATGATGTATGTCAACACAATATACAAGTACGGCACTGAAAAATTCTTCGCGCTTTGCAAGGAAACTCAAATTGACGGAGTAATCGTCCCTGATTTGCCTTTTGAGGAGAAAGACGAAATTGCTCCTTACGCTGAAAAATACGGAATTCATTCAATTGACCTTGTTGCACCAACTTCTCACGACCGCGTAAGAATGATTGCAAAGCAGTCTAAGGGTTTTTTATATGTGGTATCTTCTTTAGGAGTAACTGGCACAAGAAGTGAAATTACAACTGACTTCAACGAAATGCTTGCTCCTTTAAAAGAGTCTGAAATCACTACACCTGCTTGCATTGGGTTTGGAATTTCTACTCCTGAACAGGCAGCTAAAATGTCCGCATATTGCGACGGTGCAATTGTTGGCAGTGCTTTTGTTAAGATAATCGAAAAATATGGCAAGGATTCTCCTAAATACATAGGCGAATTTGCTAAGAGTTTAAAATCAAATATGTAATATTTATCGGGCTACTATTAATTTGTAGTCCGATTACTATATGTTTAAAAAGTCATTCTTTGTAGAGAATATACATATAATTTTCATTCAAAGTCATACACGGTATGGCTTACTCAACACGATGAAATATCTGAAACATCAAATTCTACAAATGAACAGCATTTTAAAAAAGCAAATTAAAAATCTGGCGTATAAAAAACCACCCCCTA
>CAZJRQ010000011.1:0-60976 GCA_964548535.1 uncultured Oscillospiraceae bacterium | reverse complement strand
CGCTGATTATGGTATAAGTACCAGTCACGAGTGAGGCACGAACGATAATGCGACTGGGGTCTTGCTCTTGTAAGCAAGAGCTTGGGTACGCCCCTGGTATCGTTTTTTACAATACATTTGTGGTGTGGGAGGGTATAATGTTGTTAATGAATAAATATTTTGAAGGCAAAGGCGTCTGTAATTTTTTACAGATGTCTTTTTGCGTTTTTATAACTAAATCTTAATTGTGTAGAAATGAGGTCTGTATATGAAAAACAATAGAATAAATGTCCATCCAATTTTGGGCGAACAGCAAGAAGGCAAACTAGTTAAATTTACATACGACGGCAAAGAATTTGAGGGCTATGAGGGTGAACCTATTTCATCAGCTCTAAAAGCTAGTGGCGTTATGATACATCGCTATACTAAAAAAGAACATAAACCTCGCGGGATTTTTTGTGCAATTGGTCGATGTACGGACTGTGTTATGATTGTTGACGGTAAGCCAAATATCAGAACTTGTGTTACTCCGCTAAAAGAGGGTATGCAGGTTAAAACTCAGTACGGAGTTTCTGACAAACCGTTTGATGAACAATAAAAGGAGGGCTTAAAGATGAAAAGATATGATTTAGTCATTGTGGGGGCAGGCCCTTCTGGTTTGTCAGCTGCTATTGAGGCTGCTAAGCGAGGTTTGTCGGTAGTCGTTTTTGATGAAAATGAAAAGCCTGGCGGACAGCTTTTTAAACAAATACATAAGTTCTTTGGCTCTAAAGAACACAAAGCTAAAGTTCGTGGATTTGTTATCGGCGAACAGCTTTTGAAAGAGGCTGAAACACTTGGCGTTGAGGTCGTTCTTAATGCGACTGTCGTCGGACTTTACCTCGATAAAGAAGTTGTTGTAAAAATCGGCGAGGAAATATACCATTATAAAGCCGATTCAATTATTGTCGCTACTGGTGCTTCTGAAAACATGGTTATGTTCGACGGCTGGACACTTCCTGGTGTTATCGGTGCTGGAGCTGCCCAAACTATGATGAATCTTCACGGTGTTAAACCCGGAAGTAAAATTTTGATGCTCGGTTCTGGAAACGTTGGACTTGTTGTTAGCTTTCAGCTTATGCAGTGCGGATGCGAAGTTGTCGCTATAGTTGATGCCGCTCCAAAAGTTGGCGGATACGGTGTTCACGCCGCTAAGGTTGCTAGATGCGGAGTACCTTTTTATCTTTCTCACACTATCGTCAAAGCTGAGGGTGAGGACGCTGTAAACGGTGTTACTATTGCCCAAGTTGATAATAAATTCCAGTTTATTGATGGCACTGAAAAGCATTTTGACGTCGATACAATTTGCGTCGCTGTAGGACTTTCTCCAATGTCACAGCTTTTGAAAATGGCAGGATGTCAAATGGAGGATAATCCTAGACGCGGAGGACAAGTTCCTGTATGTGACGAGTTCGGAGAAACTTCAGTTGATGGAATTTTTGTTGCTGGAGATGTTTCAGGAATTGAAGAGGCAAGTTCAGCTATGATTGAGGGCAGAATTGCTGGAGTTTCAGCCGCTTATCATCTTGGATTTATTGACAAATCAGAACTTGATGAAGTATCTTTAGAAAATCACAAGGCCCTTGACGGGCTTCGTCAGGGGATGTTTGCTCCTGAAAATAGAGGTAAGCAAATTCTAAAAACTGATGAGGGTATTGACGTTTCAGCTAGTCTTTTGTCAAACGGATATATCGCTAATGACGAAATTGAGCGTTTTCCTGGAGTTACTCATAAGGCTGGCATTCACCCAGTTATGGAATGCTCACAAAATATTCCTTGCAATCCATGTCAAGACGCTTGCCCTAAAAAGTGTATTAAAATCGGCAGTAAAATTACTATGCTTCCTGCTGTTGATGAAAATATCGAGTGTATCGGCTGCGGAATGTGCGTTGCGGCTTGCTCTGGTCAAGCTATTTTCCTAGTAAATGAAACTTACGAGGACGGTTTCGCAACAGTCACACTACCTTATGAATTTCTTCCTTTGCCTAACATTCACGACAAAGGATTCGGACTTGACAGGAGCGGTAAAAAAGTTTGTGAGGCAGAGGTTTTAGAGGTTAAAACTTCAAAGGCGTTCGACCATACCAACCTTTTGACAATTAAAGTTCCAGCTGATATGGCTTATACAGCTAGATTTTATAACGCTGAATAATTCACTAGTGGGAGGATTTATAATGGAAAACATTTATGATAGAGCTATTGAAGTTTCTGAAATTGGCGAGTTTGTTCCAAAGCCTGATGATGATATGCTAGTGTGCAGGTGTGAGGAAGTTACCAAAGGCGAGATTAGGCAGGCTGTTCATGACGGAATGTATACAATTTCAGAAATCAGAATATATTTACGTGCAGGCATGGGACTTTGTCAAGGACAAACTTGTGCGGCACTTGTTAAAAGAATCGTGGCAGATGAACTTTCGGTTTCACGCGATAAGCTAGAATGTGCGACTTCGAGAGCTCCAATGCGACCAATTGAAATGAAAGTATTTGCAAAGGAGGGTGAGGCTGATGAATAATCATGCTGATGTTGTTATTGTCGGAGGCGGTGTAATCGGATGTGCGACTGCTTATTATCTAGCTAAGAAAAACGTTTCGGTTATTGTTTTGGAAAAAGACGAGAGTATTGGAAACGGCGGTTCTAGCAGAAATGGCGGAGGTGTTCGCCAATCAGGACGTGACCCTAGAGAGCTTCCTCTTGCAATGTATGCTGTAAAAAATCTGTGGCCGAATTTGTCAAATGAGCTTGGTATTGATGTTGAATACGAGCAAGGCGGAAATCTTAGACTTGGTAAAACTGACAGACATCTTGAGATTTTACAGGGTCTTACTAACAGAGCTACCGCTTGCGGACTTGATGTAAAAATGATTAATGCAAATGAGGTTCGTAAGATTAACCCTTATCTAAGTGACGAAGTAATCGGTGCAAGCTGGTGTGCAACAGACGGTCACGCAAATCCGTTTTTGACTACTTTAGGCTACTACAAATCTGCAAGAGCATTGGGTGTTAGATTTATAACTGGCGAAGAGGTTATCAAAATCAAGAAAACCAAAGGTGCGGCAGACACTGTTGTGACAAAGAAGAACATTTATCACGGCGACAAAATCATCATTGCATCAGGTTATGAAAGTCAGGATATTGCTGATTCTGTAGGCATTCACATCCCAATGCAAAAAGAGCTTATCGAGGTTTTGGTTACTGAGGCTGAACCTAAAATGTTCGCTCAAATGCTTGGTACTGCTGATGCTGATTTTTACGGACATCAAACTTCACACGGCTCATTTGTATTCGGCGGTGCGTCAGGGCTTGAAACTGTAAACAAGGATAACGGTCACATGGTGACATCAAGTCTTACCGCTCCTTGCATTTGCCGAGGAATTATGAAGTATATTCCAAAGCTTGAAAACACAAAAATCGTCAGAACTTGGGCAGGATACGAAGACGTTTGCATCGACGGCGTACCTGTAATAAGTGAGATTGACGAAGTTCCTAACTTGATTTTAGCTTGTGCTTTTACTGGACACGGTTTCGGAATTGCTCCTGTTGTAGGTCAAGTACTCTCTCAAATGGCTATGGGTGAAAAGACTATAGTTGACATGAGTGAGTTCAGATACGACCGTTTTCATGCTGTAATTTAAAGTTATTTTAAGTAATTAAAAGTTATTTAATAACAGAAAATGTAGACAACAATTAATAAAAATGTTATACTTATAATGGATTAAAAGCTGATTTTTTCGATTCATATAAGTCTAACAGGTGGAGGAAAACAAATTATGGATCAGAAAATTAAATTTCTATATCTTAGCGAACCAGACATGATTGAAGCTGGTGCTAAGGATATGGGGCAGTGTGTCGAGGTCATGGAGGATTTGCTGGTTACTTTAAACAAGGGTGACTACGTAATGGCAGGACAAAATCATAATTCACATGGATCAATGGTTACTTTCCCTGACGAACCTGAGTTTGAGGGAATGCCTAGAAACGATGTTGACCGCAGATTTATGGCAATGCCTGCTTACTTGGGCGGAAGATACCAAATGGCTGGTATGAAGTGGTATGGTTCTAACATTGAGAATAAGAAAAAAGGGTTGCCTCGATCAATTCTTATGATGATGCTTAATGACAAAGACACTGGTGCTCCGCTGGCTTTGATGTCCGCGAATTTAGTAAGTTCATACCTTACAGGAGGTATACCTGGAGTTGGTGCAAAGTTCTTAGCAAGAAAGGATTCAAAAACTGTTGCAGTTGTTGGACCTGGTGTAATGGGAAGAACTTCCCTTAGTGCTTTCATGAGTGTTTGCCCTAACTTAGATACGGTTAAAATAAAAGGACGCGGAAAAGGTTCAATTGATAATTTTGCAGAGTATGTTCAAAAAGATTTCCCGCAGATAAAAAATATCATTATTTGCGAAACTGTTGAAGAGGCTGTACGTGACAGCGACATTGTCAGCATGACAACTACAGTAAAAAATGATATTTCTACTTTCCCATACATCGACGAGTCTTGGATTAAAAAGGGTGCGCTAATTAGTATGCCGTCAGCTGCCAGACTGGATGATGATTTTCTTTCAAACAGGTGCAAGCTTGTTGTTGACAACTATCAGCTTTATGAGGCTTGGGAAGAAGAATACCCATATCCTAGTTACGAGCAGGTTCAGATTATCGGTACTAAATTCACTGATCTTAAACACGAGGGTAAGATTAGCAGAGATGACATAATCGACATTGCTGATGTTATTACAGGAAAACACGCAGGACGTGAAAGTGATGATGATATTATCGTTTATTCAGTCGGCGGTATGCCTGTTGAGGATATTGCTTGGGGAGGAACTCTTTATAGAAATGCTCTAGCTAAAGGTATCGGTGTCGAACTTCCTTTATGGGACGCTCCTGACATGGTATAAAGCTGGAGGAATGATTGCGTGAATAACGTTTTGAGCATACAACCTTATGTTATTGCAAATGCGGAAGATTATAAAAGCATTATTGTACCTAAAACTGAAATTTCTCATTTTTATGAGTTTTCAGTTGAGGACGGAGTAAAACAAAGCTTTCAGGCAGTACCCGATGGTACTACTGATTTGATTTTTGGAATAGGTGAAAATGATGTTAAAACCTACATTGGAGGTACGGTTTTAAAGGTCAAGGACTGGGATTTTGAACAGGGCAGAACTTACTTTGGAGTATGCTTTAAGCCTGGAAAATGCCTGCTTCCTAAAGACTTATCGATCTTTGACGTTGTAAATGCAGACTTGGAAATCGACATTAACTCTTTTAAAGATAATCTTGCACAAAAAATTGCTGAAGGTGACAGCCTTTCAAAACGATCAAGCATATTTTTAGATTACTACACAAGCTTTTCTGAAAATTGCGAACAGCACAGCTCTATTCACGCTATTGAGCAGTATATTAAAAAAAGAATCTATGAATGCAAGGGAAACATAACCGTTAAACAGCTTGCTGTTGAAACTGGATATTCTGAATGCTACATTCGAAGATGTTTTGAGAAAATTCACGGCATTTCACCTAAGATGTTTGAGAAATTCGTAAGATTTCAGGCAATGCTAAACCACATTCATTTGCATGGAGATATCGGAATGGACAAGCTTGCTATTGATTGCGGATATTACGACCAGTCGCATTTGATTAAGGATTTTAAATGCTTTACAGGAATTACTCCTGAGGTTTATCGCAGTATAATGAAAAATATTAATTGGAAGGAAGATGAATATGAAATTATCTAGAATCGAAATTATTACAGGAATGTCAAAATTCGCGAGTTTGAAGTCAGTACTAAGCCAGGCAGGCGTTAGAGGTATGACTGTAATGCAGGTTTTAGGTTGCGGTGTTGAACGAGGAACTAGAGAATACGAAATTGAGGGCACTTGCGAAATGGAGCTTTTACCCAAACAGCAGATTTCTATAGTTATCGAAACAGAAAAAGTCCCAGAGATTCTAGAACTTGTAAAGCACGAGCTATACACAGGTCACATTGGTGACGGAAAGATTTTTGTTTATGACATTACGAACGTTGTTCGCATTAGAACCGGCGACGAAGGTTTGGACGCTCTATAAATAAACTTCTTTGAAAGGACTGGTTATATGGATGACGGCAAAAAACTTGGTCTTGGAAGTGTCGTTTCTGTTTCTGTTGGACTTGTAATTGCTACTAGCTGTCTTGTATCTTTAGGTCAAGGTGCTGGAACTCTTGGTGTCGTTTTTATTGGTGCTATGGTGATTGCTTGTCTGCTTAACATGACAACCGTTGCATCACTCTCTGAGCTTAACGCTTTAATGCCTAACACAACGGGCGGTCTGGCACAATATACACTTGCCTGCATGGGGCCTTTTCCGACTTTAATTTCTATGGTTGGCGGATATTTAATCTGCAACATTTTGTCATCAGGCGTTGAGGCATCGATTTTTTCATACGCAATGTCTGAAACTATTCCGCTTAACATACCTAGCATTATTTTCACACTTGTTATGACGGTCGCTGTTATGATTGCAAATCTATTCGGTGTTGACATGTTCGCAAAAATTCAGGGACTTGTTGCATTCTTGCTCGTTGGTTCTATGGTTGTAATGGGCTTTATCGGAATGTTTAAAATGGGTACTGGAACTGTAATCGACCAGCCAATGAGCATGGCTGTTGACGCTAAAGAAGTTGTTTCTATGACTGCTGTTGCGTTTTGGCTTTTTATCGGTGCTGAGTATGTTATTCCTGTATCCAAAAACGTTAAGAACGCCAAGCGAAATGTTCCGCTTGGAATGATGATTGGACTTGCTTTAATCTGCGTTGTTCAGTCAATCATGGTACTTGGTTTTCACAACTACACTGAGTGGTCGGAGCTTGCAAATTCCCCTGCACCACATCTTCTATACGGCGTAAATCTTCTAGGCAAGGGCGGAAAGATTTGGATGACTCTCGTTGCAGCTTTGGCTGTAATCAGCACCCAAAACTCAACTGTAAACGGTCTTGCAAGCATTTGTCAGGGTATGGCAAAAATGAACATGATGCCGCAATTTTTCGCAAAGACAAACAAGCACAATGTGCCTTATGTTGGTATTGTTTTCGTAAGTGTTTCAATTTTCTTTTTTGCCGCAATAAGCAACAATTCATCAAATGCGATTTCATTCTTGATTTTGGTCGGCTCAGTATTCTGGATGATTTCATACATACTTGCACATATTGATGTTTTGATTTTAAGAAAAAGACTTCCAAAAGCTCCACGTTCATTTAAAGTACCATGCGGACCGCTGTTTCCTATAATCGGAATCGCTGGCACAGTTTATATGATTTTGAACATTTCAACTGACGTGCAGGAGCGAAATGCTATCTGGCTGCTAACTTTAGGCACACTTGTAGTACTTGGAATTTACTCATTTATTTGGATTAAATATAAGATGAAAATGCCAGTGTTCAAGAGTGTTCCAGTTGAAAAGGTTATGGCTATGGAGCATGATTTGTACTATACAATTCGTAAAAAACGCGGACTATGGAGATAGTGCAATAAATATTTAAACCCATAATTATATTTCCACATAACAAAAAATCTGCAAGAGGACTTTATCATCCTTTAGCAGATTTTTTTGAGTTATTTATATTTTAGTAGTTGCCAAAATTATTCTAGGTACATGCCACGAAGTTTTTCAATTTCCTCATCAGTAATATCTAGGTTTTTCTTGATGAATTCTAGCATTGAACCATCCTCAGCCTCAGCCTTATCAAATAGATTTTCCATAAGCTTCGGTAATACTCCTACAAGAGCGGCAACGCCGTCAAGCTCTTCTTGGTCATCTGTAAGCTCACTCGCTGCTGAAACCATATAGTCAATTGACGCTTTATTAAAATCATTTGTCAAAGCAAAATCTGCAAGAACTGTTTCTTTATCAACTCCCAAAACTGTCAGCATTAAAACAGCAGCAGTACCTGCTCTGTCCTTACCGCCAGTGCAATGCCACAAAACCGCACCGTCTTCTTGTGCTAAAAGCTGGTCAAAAAATTTGCGATAAGCTTTCTTTGTATAATCAGACTCAAACATTTTTGTATACATATCATCACTAAGTATGCCTTTACGATACATCTCAAGCATAGCTAGTGCTGGGTCATCAGTTTCGGCATAAATACCTGCAATAACCGCCATTGTATCATCTTCTACGCTTTCATCAAGAATTCTAATTTGAACATTTTCTACACCGTCAATCTCGGGATCTGGAGCTGCTGCAATTTCGTCAGTAGTTCTAAAATCAATAACAGTTGTTAGATTATACGTTTCCTTAAGCTTTGTCAAATCCTCTTCAGTAGCTGCAGCAAGCTTTGCTGATCTTAGCAAAACTCCATCTTTAACCTTTTTTCCGTCAGTAGTGTAATATCCGCCAATCTGTCGTGCATTTTCTACACCCTCAAGACCTAAAGTTTGATTCTCAGCAGTTACATCATTTTTATAAGTATCCGTTTCGTCTTCTGAACTCTCATCTTTACTTTCAGTCTCCTTATCAGACTCAGATGAAACATCATCACTGCTTGACACAGCACTGCTATCAGATTCGCTTGAAGAATTATCCTCACTTGAACAGCCTACAACACTAATACCAATTGCACAGCACAAAATTAGTGCAACTATGCTCTTCATTTTTCTTTTCATTTCCATATTATTTTACCTCTTTCATATTTTAAGTCACTATATAATCATACATAATTATTGTATAATCTAACAACATAGTAAGGTAAAATGTTAGAAAAAAATTCAACGAAATAACATCAGACATCTCAACTGATATTCCAAAATTACTTTCAAATCGAATCAGTCATTTCCATATTTATATTATTTTTAAAATTTATTTTAAAAACTCAAAAAAGAGGGTAAATATACAGTTTTTTATTTTTCAATTGACTTACTTTCTTTTTACAGTTAACTGATTGTAGATTTTTCTTTGCCAGTCTAAAATAATATCATTGCGTTAATAAAACAGATAATTTATGGAGGATTTGAAATGAAAAAAAAGAAAATTTGCGCAGGTATTCTAGCTTTAACACTTACTTTTGCATCCGCACCGATTCAAACAGCACTTAACCATCTACCCGTAGTTAATGCGATTGGAGTTAATCAAGCATCATCAACTGCAAATACTTTGAATGCAGTGACGGGCGATATGCTATCAGTTAATTTCTCTAATGGTTCAGCTGATGACCAGTCAGCAACGGCCAATACTAATTCAGTTATTGGTACGCCAATTGTATCAAACGATCAGACTTTAGACAAAAATGTTTGTACATTCAATGGCAGTTCAGCTTATATGTATCCTTTTGATGACACTAAATATTCTAAAATGAATTCAGTAGTTACAATTGAGTGCGTTTTCAAATTAGACGAAGTCCCTGCAACTGGTGAACATGATATTTTTTCAAATCAACAGTCAGGAGGAGTTGGAATTGGCCTAGAAAATGGTCGACTACAGTTTTACTGCAATGTAAATGGTACATATATACAGCCAAATGCAGAAGTTGAAGCTGATGTTTGGTATCATGCCGTTGGTGTTTATGATGGATCTAAAGTACAGCTTTATCTAAATGGTGTGCTTGTTGATTCAAAAACAGCTACAGGAAATTTAAAGTGGACAGCAAATTCAACTGCTAAAAACTTTGTTATAGGTGGCGATAGTGCTCCTAATAACACTGCTGAATATTATTCAAAAGGTTCTGTTTATTCTGCTAATCTTTACAGTAATGCAATCAGTGCAGAGCAAATTTCAGCAAATTATGATGAAATTTTTGGAATCAGTGAAGAAATTACAGTGCCTAAGGCTGATATGCTTGATGTGGATTTTACAGGTGATTCTGCTGAAGATTTGTCAGAGACTAACAATGCTCTTACTGTAAAAGGCTCTCCAGTTATTTCTGAAAATTCAGATTTGAATTGTAAAATGGCAACTTTTAACGGTCAGTATGATGCGTATATGTATAATTTTGATGATGAAAAATACAGCAAAATGAAAAATACCGTGACAATTGAAAGTACATTTATGTACAATGAAATTCAATCAAGCGGAGAGCAGGACGTTTTCTCAAATCAGCAATCAGGCGGAGTTGGTCTTGGTATTGAGAATGGTAAGCTTCAGTTTTACTGCAATGTAAACGGCACATATATTCAGCCTAATGCAACAATTGAGGCTGGTCGCTGGTACCATGTTGTGGGAGTATATGACGGAACAACCGCTAAGCTTTATATAAATGGTGAGCTTGTTTCAACAAAAAACGCACCAGGAAATATTAAGTGGACAACAAGTCCAAACGCTAAGAATTTTGTTATTGGCGGTGATAGTAACACTACTAACGGAGTTGAATACTTTTCAAACTCATCTGTTATAAATGCAAAACTTTATAGCTCGGCTTTGTCAAGTGAGCAGGTTGCTTATGAATATAATCAAATGACACCAGTTTTGATTGATGTTGAGGGTGATTCATCAGCATTAAAGATAAACACTGAAACAGAAGTTGCAGCAGCAAAAGCAAGTAATGGCGGACAGGTTTCTGTTGAAATCAAAGACCCGGACGGCAATGCAGTTTCTGTTTCAAACGGTAAATTCACACCGCAAAAAGAGGGTAACTATACATTTATATATTCAGTGACTGGCAAGGACGGTAAGGTTTATAAAAACACAATTGTAAGACCATGTTCTGACCCTTCAAATCTAAAAGTTCA
Organism: uncultured Oscillospiraceae bacterium; assembly: GCA_964548535.1. GTDB lineage: Bacteria > Bacillota > Clostridia > Oscillospirales > Ruminococcaceae > CAZJRQ01. The sequence continues at coordinate 50,257 of CAZJRQ010000011.1, read as the reverse complement.
TGGAGGATTTGTTACTGGGGATGAAATGTATGCTGGAAACAAATATACTGTTGGTGTTCATGCTAATGTTGATAAGGATGTTTCTGTGAACGGTCTCGATATTGATGTTAAGTATAATCCTGAGATTATGAGCTTTGTTACATCACAAAACAGTAAAATAGGTTGTACTGTTACTGATGACGGAAATGGAACAGTAAATATCAAACTTTCAAGCAAAAAACTTTCTGAAAATGATTATAAAGTATTTTCAACTACTTTACTAACTAAACTTTCTTTTGAAATAAAAGAAGAGGTTGAAACTTGTGAAACCACTCTTTCATTTGATAATGCAAAACTTTATAACGGAACACAAATTTCTGATATAGATTTCAACGGTGTATCAAAAACAATCTCAATTAACGCAAAGGATGAGCTTGATTTAAATCAGGACGGTGTAATTGGTGTTGGCGATATTGCACTAGCTGAAGATAATGATCAGGCAGAAAAAATTGCAGAACAAGCGAAAATTTATCCATATAAGCATGCAGTAATAATTACTATGGACGGCGGCGGAGTTTGTTTTGATGATGAAAAAATGTATTATGCACAGAATGGCAGCACAATTTCAACAACCGATAGTGAACTAATGCAAAAGCGTAAGAATGAATATTCGATGAATCTATTTAATAATGTGTTAGCAACATCATATTCAGCAAAGTCAGAAACACCTACAATTTCAGCACAAAACTACTCTTCAATTCTTCATGGTGTTGAATATCAGACATTTGACAGCGATTATAAAATTACAAATACAGTTTCAGACACGAACTATTATCCTGATTTCGGAAAAGAAACTGCTCAATATCCATCAGTATTTAAGACAATTTATGAGCAAGCTCCTCAACGCGCTACTGCTGCTTTCTCTGAATGGGCACCGATTTTGACTGGAATTATTGAGCCTGATGCCGGCACTTATAATTGGGCAACCAAAAATGCATCAGGACAATCAATGGGCTTTGCTGATCTTTCAGAATATATTAGATCTGACAGCTATAAAAATACCGCAATGATTTATCTTCAGTCAGACTATATGGATGGAGTTGGTCATAGCAATGGATATTATACAGAAAAATATTATAATGAACTTCTAAAATTTGATGATTATTTTGAGGATTTGATTAATGCACTTGAAGAGGTTGACGCTTACGATGATACACTTCTTGTAATTAATTCAGATCACGGCGGTACAGCAGGCGGAATTCATGGTGGTACAACAGATCAAGAGTATGATGTTCAAATTGGATTAGGCGGACAAACAGTTGACAGCGGTAAAAAGCTAACAGGCGGAACAAATCATGATATTACTCCAATCGCACTTTCAGGATTAAGACTGGATACTCCTGAGGTGATGAACGGTAATGATGACCTTACACAGCAGGCTTTTTTAAATCAGTATGAGCTTGCAGAAAAATCTAGAGAAACTGAAACAGTAACCGCTTTTAGAACTGCTAATAACAGTTTAAAGCTAAAGCTTTCAGATACTGAAACTAATATCAACAGCGTTGACGTTGTAATTCCACTTGATGACAATAACGTCGAGAATATTGAAACTGAAGGAACAATAGTAAGAAATGTTGTGGAAAATGGAAAACTATATCTAACAATTATTTATAATGAAATTCCTTCTAATCTTTGTGAAATCTCATTTGATAATATGAGTGATAATACTGAGGTCGAGGAATATATGTTAGCAACAAGTGAGGGTAAAGAGATTTATGGCGACCTTGTTAGTAAAACTCAGAAAGCTCTAAGCGGAACAGTAAGTGTTTCATCAGATGATATTATTGAGGGAGATTGTCTTTCAGATATTGACTTGAGTGGTGTATTCGAGGCAGATGAAATTGAAATTTCCGGAACACTTGAATGGAAAACCCCTGAAACTATTATGGTTGAAGGTGAAAATGAATGTGAATGGATTTTCATTCCAGATGACGAAGATTATTCTGTAGTTTATGGTTCTGTAAAAATTTTAGCACAAGCCAAATCAGATGACAGTTCTGATGATAGTTCTGATAACGAGTCAAGCAATAATTCTGACGATAGTTCGGATAATGATTCTAGCGATAATTCTGATGATAGTTCGGATAATAACTCTAGCGATAATTCTGATGATAACTCAAATGACGATTCGGATAATAGTTCCAATAATAATTCTGATAACGATTCTAAAAATGAATCTAACAGTAATAATTCATCAAGCAATTCAAGTTCGAAGTCAAGTAATTCTAACACAACTACTACTGATTCAGCACCTAAAACAGGCTCTTTAGCTGGAGCTTTAGGAAGTATAGCAGTTTGCTTATCAGGTGCTATAGCAGTACTTTCAAAGAGAAAGACTGGCAAATCTAACAAATAGTAATTACTTATAGCTAATACTAAACATACAATAACATAAAACTTCCAATCATACTTATTCTGTAAAAGAAAAAGTTAGATTGGAAGTTTTTGTTTTCATTAACATTTTTAAAAACTCTAAATCAATTATCTCAAGCTATATTTCTATGAACTTTTGACTTGATAAATATAACAATATACGTTATAGCTGTGCCGATTGCATAGCATAAAACGTCTGGCAGATTGCCGTTTGTGCCAATTAATACTGATAAAAAACTGCCCTTTTCAATACCTAAAATATTGCAGATATTTACATACTGCAAAAATTCTACAAAGCAAGCAAATGCGAATATTATTATCGGCAAGGTTTTATATAGCTTGTCGGTGAAAATTCTGACCAATGAATACAGTACCCAAACGATTGTTACATCGCCGACATTGCACCTGATTATCCCTGACGGGTCGGCAAATCGCTCAATGCAAACTTCAATTATAACTAGAAATACAAATACAAATACATATTTTAATCTTTTAATTTTACCCTACCCTCTTGTATTTTTAGAGAATTATACCACATCAAGTTTCAAATGTCAATTTATCTCACTAAAAATAAGAAGTCACCAACTTAACTGGTGACTTCTTATGACTATAGCTTACTAACGCTTTTACAATTACACTTGTTAATCTGCACGCTCACAAAAAACTAGATATCTCTGATAATTATATCCATAAGGGTGACAGGTTATGAGAGTAATCATATCTTTATCCGATTTTATTTTAATCTCGTCCGACTCATTGGGCTTAATTATTTTATATCCGACCACTTTATAATGTAAGGTTTCACGAAAATTCACAACGTAAACATCATCACCCTCGCTAAGCAAATTAATTTTGTTGAACATAAGCTTTGTGGTAGTATCACGATGTGCCGCTATTACGCTGTTTGTATTATTTCCTCCAATTGGATAGGACGTTTGGGTTAAATGAACCGCTCCCTTTTTCATGTTATCGACATTTGCACCTAGGTAAATAGGCAGCTTTATATCCATTTTCTCGATTTGAATATAGCCTATTATATTGTCGCTCAAGCCATATTCATCTAAATTTATCGTCGGCTGAGAATATGAAAACGGGTCGACTAAATCTGACTGATTTGATTTATAAAGCTGCTCATTTTCAAGCTTTAGCCGTTCATAAAGCTTGTCGAGCTGGTTATCCTCTGCATTATTATCATATTTGTTTTCAATCTTTTTTATATCCTCTTCAAAAGATATAATTATTTTGTCAACATCTCTCTTGTAAATAAATTTAGAAATCTGCGGAACTAAAAGTATTAAAACTCCAACTAAGAGAATTATTAACGCAACTATTCTAAGAATTTTTTGTTTCTTCATTGCTAGTCACTACTCCCTCATATTCCTTATCTTTCTCTTTGCGTTTTTTAAAAATAATAATCAATATGACTAATATTAAAACAAAAAGAACTGTTCCGCAAATTATATATTTTGTTATTTTTAGATTTTCCGGATTAAATATCTCTTCCATAGTTGTTGCATCATCAGTTTCTTCATACTCCACCCTTGAACCTCTAACAAGCAAGCGGTGGCTGTTTATTCCATAAGGTGTACAAGTTATTAGTGTAACTAAATCTTTGTCTTTTTGGGGTTGTATGCAATCTAAATCTTCAGGCAAAATAACCTGAATATCGTCAACCTCATAAGCCAGAATTTCATTAATAACGTAAATATAAAATACATCGCCAATTTCCAAATCTTTTACATCGGTAAATAGTTTTGATGTTGGCAGACCTGTGTGACCGACAATAACACTGTGGTTTCCAAGACCGCCAATAGGAAGAGCAGTTTGCTGAATATGTCCTGCCCCTTTTGAAATAACCTCTTCAGCAACGCCATGATAAATTGGCAATGATACATTAATTTTAGGAATTTTTATATACCCCATTATACCGTCATCATTTACATCAAGTACCGATAAATAGTTATCAGGAAGCGCATTACCACTTCCTGATACGTAAGGGTCCTTTACAGGATCGCCTTTAAGACTATTATTATAATCAACCGCTTTTTTCATTTCATCAAAAGCTTGATCATCATCTAGCTTTGACACCGATTTTTTATAATCAGTGATTACGCTAAGCTGCTCTTTTTCAGATAGCTTGTTGCTTATTATTGGATAAAGAAGTACTGAAATTCCGCTTATGAAAATAACTACCACCAAAATATTGATAATATTCTTTTTCATAGCAATTCCTTTTTAGCATTTCGATTAATTATTTTGATGCTGATTTTTTCTTAGATAGAACGAATAGAACTACAGCAAGAGCAACAAGTGATAGACCAATAACTGTAAATATAATAGTGCCCACACCACCAGTTACAGGAAGATCAAAGTTGTTCTTTTGGTTTTCAATTGTCTTATCTACTGGTGTGTATGTTTCCAATAACTTAGTCTCGTCGTCAACGGCGTCATACTCAGCTGTAATTTCTATTGCAACAGGGTTATCAAGAAGAATATAATTTTCAGGAGCTTTAATCTCCTTTAGATAATATATACCCTCTGCCAAACCATAAACTGATGCTATACCGTCGTTATCAGTTATAATTCCAGCTACGCCATTGTTTTCAGTAGTTAATGTAACTTCCTTAGTGCATTCTTTATCAGTATACAACTTAAATTCTGCTCCTGATAATAGTATTTCGTCATTATCTGAATCAACCTTTGTAATATCAAACTTGCCGTTGTGAACTTCAGGCTTATTTACTACCTCATTTGTATGTTCACCCTCTGAAGAATTTTTAAATACAACTTCAGCACCATTTGTAATTACTTCAGTACTACCTGAAACAGAATCACTAATATTTACTGTTGTTTCAAATTCGATGTAAAGTTTGCAATTTTCCCTATCTAAGTCTACTAGTTTTTCTTCACTTTTCTTGTTTAAAGTAATTGTTAATACCTGATCTATTTTATCAAAGACATAATCATCATTTTCATCCAAACCTATTTGACTTGTTCCATCATATAAATAAACATTTATTGATTGGTCAACATAAGTCAAACTTTCATCAAGAGTATCAGTAATTTTAAATTCACTTGCGCCTTCAAGGTTTACTGGAACTGCGACTTCAATCTGCCATGTTGCATTTTTCCCATTTGAGATTGATTGTGATTTTGTTTTATTACCATCTGAGTCTAAAACAAATTTATCAATATCAGGGAATCCCTTTAACGCATTCTTAGGATATACATCTACGTTCCCATCTTCACTTTCGTATGGCAAATTAATTGCGAATGGTGCACAAGCTTCAGTTGTCAAATCTTTATTATCCGTTTCAACAAACACATACAAACCTTTTGGCAATGTGAATACTGCGACACCGTCTTCACCATCAACTTTTTTTGTTATTTCAGTATCAGCTGAATTATTTTTATCATAATATACATTTGCTGTACTACCAGTTGCGGCTACAGAAACGACATCGGGATAATTGAGCTTTTCGGCATCAGTAAGTGAATTATATTCAGTGTCTGTTATTGCCCTATAAGCCGTAAATTCTATACCGTTAATGCCAGTATAGGCATCGCCTTCATTGCCTTCCGCTGAGTTTCCGTCTTTTTTGTGAATCGTTACTGTATACTCCCCTTCTGAACTTGCGCTAATAGGTACTGCAAGTGCTGAGATTGCAATTATGGCTACTAATAACCATGTGCTAAATTTCTTTAAAGTTTTTTTCATAATAAACACCTTCCTTAATTTTTTTCATTTTTTCTATTTAATTGATAAATCAAAACCGATCCGAACATAAGCATTAAGCCAGTTATCTTATACCACACATCTCCTTTCTCACCAAATTGAGGTAACTCGTATTTTGGATTATTATTTAAGTAATACATATTCATATCTCCATCGAATGAAAATGCAGGAACTTTTGTTGGGTCTGATGCAGTAATATCAAACTTATTGGTTGAAGTATCATACTTAAAAGTCCAATATTCACCGCTTTCCACAGATAAATATTTTTCAGGTGCGTCAACTTCAATTATCAAATAAGTTTTATCAACCTTTAGTGAATTAAAATAAATTAACCCATCAGCGTTAGATATAAAATAATATCTGTTAATATAAATTCCATCAGAACTCGTTTGACCAGCTGGAATTTGTCGCCAGCATTTATGGTCTTTTAGTCCGATATAACCATCATTACTACCGTCACTATTTGAATAATCACCTATATCTATGTTATGATTACAATCATCGTCACCAACGCAATTTAGTTCATAAAGCTTAAACTTTGCACCTGCAATAAATTCAGTATTATCTAATGCATTAACTTTTCTGAAATTCAAATTTTTAACAATATTCTTGTTTACAATAAAGCAGTTTTTCTGAGTTTTATACTTTGTATCAGATGAATAAAGCACTCCATCTAATCCAAAATACATCTCATAATTTGTATTTGTATAATTAGTTAGATTTGGTCCTGTTTCAACTAATCTATAATAATATGGATTTCCCTCGCTATCTGCAATCTCAAGCTTATTATCAGCACCGCTTATCGTACAAGACCATCCATTCTCATTGTTAAAAACTGCAGTTATATCTTCTTCTTCATACTTGCAATTTTTCCAATCAGAGCTTTTGTAAAGATCACTTTCTGTATCATAATAAGGTTCATTTACATTATCTTTTTGATTAGTCGTTCTTTGCAAAACTGCATTAACTGCAATTTCAACTTCACCTTCTGGCAAAACATATCCATTTTTAATTCCAAGTTGTGTGTCATCTGTAATAACATATCCATTTTCATCAAGCCAAAGTTTTTTAAATGTCATATCACTTGTGTAAGTCAGCTTACCGGCGAAAACAACGGTTATCAGGTTAGACTGAGTCTGAAAATCTACAGTACAAGTGTTTGTATCCTCATACGTTTTGTCGTAACTTTTTGAACCCGCAACTGTTATTGTTTTCGACTGAAAGTTTGAATTTTTTTCTGTAATAGTAACTATTGCTCCCTGTGAATCAGTTATATAATCTCCTGTATAAATCATATAAGCTTCTGATTCAGTTTGTCCAGGCTCAACAACTATTTGAATAATTACATCAACTGCGTTGCCATTTTTGGGTATTATTTTGACTTCATACTCAAAATACAAAGGATAGTCAAAAGTTCCGTCTGAAGCATCCAGTTGTTTCTTTATTGAAATATAACCCGTTTTATCAGATTTACCAGTATCAACAACGTTTGTGATTACTTCCTCATAAACTAACTTTGCATCTCTTTTTATATCTATATCTCTCTTTTTACCAATTGAGCCATCAACACAACCTGGCGGAGCTTTGGTTTCATATAACTCATACGCGCCGTCTTCAATATCACCATATAAAACTAATTTTCCATATTCATCCGTTACGCCTTCAATTTCTTTATATACAGTGCTGTCACCGTTTTTTCTAAGTTCAAACTCTGCACCAGATAAGAAAACACCTTCATTCACTGATGAAATCTTTGTAATCTCAATTCTAATCATAGGTTTATTTGAAACAACATATTTATGAATTTTATCACTTAATGCCTTATATTCAATCTTAGTCTCATAAGGTGAACCTTGAACTTCTTTGCCTTTTAAATAAGTTTTATCTTCATTTCCGTCATAATAATAAGTGTTTCCATCAACCATATAAGTTTCGCCAACAACTTCGTAATAAAGTATATGTGTCGCACCGTTTTTATCGATATATTTGCCCGGCAAAGTATTTAGTGTCGTTTGCCACATATTAGCATCGTTTAAAACATATTTACGCTCTTGTGCCGTAACCATTATTTTTGTTGTTCTATTTTCTTCATTTTCATAATAATACGGAGTAAGATGTAGTGTAACATTATCAGGTCTAAATTGTGCCACTGTATTTGTATCCCATACTTTTTCTAAGATGTATGTATCAGCATAATTATAGAAAAGACCAATAGGTTTTGCCTCAATAAAACTTACATGTCCACTTTCATCTTCATGCTTTTGAATAGTTATTGGCTGAACAAGATTGTTAGTAGTACATGTATAAGTATTATTATCTATAACTGTACGAATGTAAAAATAGCTTACAATATCATTATCATGCTCTACATCAACAAATTGATATTTTCCGAATTTATCAGTCTGCGTCATCGATACTAGGTTGTTATCATTATCATATAAAGCGACATTTATATTACTAAGTAATGAATCTCCTTTATGAATGTTATATTCACCATCTTCATCAGCATCATAAAAAACAATACCATTAATAATTGCATTATGTGAATCATCAATTTTAAAATCTGTTGTCAAAATGTCTGAAGTTTCTGCGGATGTAGACTTCCAAATATCAAGTGCAACTCTATCGCCAGCATTTCCATCATAACTTATTGCACCAGTTTCACCATTGGATTTATATGGATTACCATAAGTATAAGGTTCTAGATTTTGAATGTTTTTTTGCTCACTAGTAACCTTTATTCCAGCAACCATAACATAACCGTCACATGACGAATCCATTAATGTATTATCATAATAAACGTCAAACTTGTCGTCTGAAATAACATTTCCATCACTATCATAAAGCTCATTTACACGTTCAATTATAATTCCATTAGGATTATTCTCAGCATCCAAAATCGGAAAATGCGCTTCACCTGATTTAGTTACTACTTTAACCTTAATTCCACCAGAATCGTCAGCGCCGCCAAAGGTATATTCTCCCATAGGCAAATTATTGCCCCACTGATCTTTTCCGTTCCAATAAAATCTATTTTCACCCTCTTGAACTGGATAGTTAATTGTAACTACACCGAAATTCCCACTCTGGGTAATACCGTCAACATCTTTATATTCAACATCTGACATATCAATCATCACACTAGCTGTTGTAGAATTTTGCACATCAAAGTAGAAAAAGCCGCCCATTCCATAAGAACTTGTTGTTTCACCATCTGATGCGACAAATTTCAAATTTGTTGCAGGTTCTGGAGTTTTAGCGTTTGGATAAAGCACGCCCAAAAGGTCTTCTGCTGGTTTATCATAAAATATTTTATAAGTTTTATCAAGTGGTGTATCAGCATTCAGCGGATTATGAAAAACAACATTTTTTTCTGATAAATCACTCATATCACTTTCTCGACAGTAAATTGATTTATAAATCGATTGGCTATTATTGCAATCTGTAATAAATCCACGATTGTTAGAAAATCCAATAAATTCATTAGGCTGAATCCCATTCAAACTGATTTTATATATGTAGCCGTCATCAGTTACTATATATTGGCTTGAGTACATAGCATCTTCACTTGTATTATTTCTCAATGAAATATAGTAAGAAAATGCACGCCCTTTGACTTCAGTGTAAACTGTGTTTTGGTTTACTTCATTAGACTTAGCAACCGTTATATCCCAAGCACCAACAACACTTGATAGATTCATAATAGCATCATTACTATCTATAGAACTATCATAATTTGCCGAATCATTTGAACCATCAGGATATGCAGAAATAAACTCAAATTGATAAATTCCCTCAGGATACTTCACATTCTCAAGCTCTTGGCCGACAGCTATTTCTTGAGGAGTATATCCGCTTTCATTTATAGTCTTAGGCCCGCTAAGCTCTTTAGCTCTAGTATTAATTAAACCTGTTCCGTCACTTAAGTTGTCAAAATAAACCACACTTCCATTTGGAGTTGTAACCTTGATATCACCGTCATAATTAGTATCTTGATTAATACTGCTATGATTAGAAACACTGCTCCCAAAAAATATCGTCTCGCCTTCAAAGGCATAAACATAAACAATGTTTTTTCGCGCGATTCCAGCAAGCGTTGAGTTTACGTGGTCTTCGTCTTTATATTCTGTATATGCACGTGATGTCTGTTCTGAATCTGCTGGGTTTAAATTTCTAGAACCCTCTGCCAAAACTGTCTCAGGGAGCCATATAGCAAAGTTCATAAAAATAATCATAACCAACAGCATCATCGACATTGTTCTTCTAAATATTCTTGCGAGTTTATTATTAAATGTCATACTCTTCACCTCCCTAAACAACAATTATACGGTTATCCACAAATTTAATAATGTTTTACATCCAATTAAGCACTGTCTAAAACGATTCGAGATTATAAATATGCACAAATCATTCAATGATTGTAAATTTTAAGTAAACCAAACTTAAAATAAGTGTATATTAATATCCTGTTATTACTTATTTTAACATACTAAGTGCATTCAAAGTGCATATTTTATGTCACAATTTGTAATTTAAAGCTAAAAAATATCAACATATTTTCATCATAATTTTATGCAACTATCACAATTTTTTCACACAAAATAAAAAGGATTCAAATGTACATTCTATGCACATTTGAATCCTAAAAAAATTCTTATTTGTTTTCAATCTTTCTATTTATATAACCGTTGGTAAATTCTGCCCAGCTATAATCAACAAGATATTCACCTGTATACGCCTTAACAGCATTCTCTTTACCTGCAAGAAAATCAAAATAATCACAGTCAATTTTATCTTTGTCAATCGAAATACTGTTCCAACCTTTGATAATTATATCCTCAACACCAAATTCCTTAAGCAATGTTGTCATTTGAGAAACTACTGTCTGAACCTGCGAACGCAACGAACGATTATACTCCTTATCTTCCCACAATATTGCTGCAACATCGGCCGAAGAAATCGCAGCACCATTTTTATGAACCAAATAAGCAAAAAGCTCCTTTGGCTTTGAACGTGAAAAACTCAAAAGTTTCCCATCAACATAAACATTCAAACTTCCAAAACATTTTACCCTAACTCTTTGGTTTAAAGTAATATCTTCTAGAGGATTATATCTAAGATTCAATAACTCATTTCGTATATCTTCTACACAAACTGGCTTGCATATATACCCTGAGGCGTGCAAATCAAAAGCTTCTTTCGCATAGCTAGAAAATCCCGTTACAAAAATTATATTTATCCTGCCATAAAGCCTTTTCAGCTTTTCAGCAAGCATCAACCCGTCAATTACAGGGATGCTTATATCTATAAATGCTACATCGATTTTATTTTCACCAGCAAATTCCAATGCTCTAGTCGATGCTGAAAAAGTGTGTATTTCAGCGTCCGAAACAACCTCATGCACAGCAGATTCAATCGATTCAAGACATGGCAATTCGTCATCTACAGCTATAATTCTCATGTATTACTCCCCCTTTGGTATTACTATCCTTGCAGTTGTACCCTCATCCTTCACGCTTTCAACAAACAATTCACCGCCGCAAAGAACAAAAAGCCTGTCCCTTGCATTTTTTATACCTATATGTTTTTTATTAACACTATCATTTTGAACACTGTCCATATCAAATCCCGCCCCGTTATCGTTTACAGTAATACACCAGCTAGCCTCTGTTTCGTCTGATGAAATTACTATTGTTCCACCCTCAACCTTTTGACTAACTCCATGCGTAACCGCATTTTCAACAATAGGCTGCAATGTAAGCGGCGGAAGTTTAAAATCTGTCACATTTAAATTGTATTCTACATTCAATCTCGATCCAAATCTTCTCTGCTCTAAAGATAAATAATTTTTTACATGAACTAATTCCTTTGAAAACGGAACTGATTCACGACTAGAAATTGAATCTAAATTTCCTCGAAGATACAGTGCAAATTCGTTTATAGCCTTACTAGCTTCCTTTGGATCGGTTACACACAAACGATCAATTGCTACTAGTGCATTAAATAAAAAGTGAGGCTGAATTTGACTCATCGCAATATCATATCTATCCTGCATCATTTCAATTTTAAGCTGTTTGTTTTTCTGCGACTGTATGTTTACATATATTATCAAAATCGGGAAGATAGACACCGCATAAATCAGCGAGATGTCCATTATATGTGGCTGAATAATATATATAGCAATTCTAATTAAAGCAAATGAAAGAAACATGAAAAATTCTTTATTATGCAAAATTTCACGATATTTAACAAGTATAATAATACTTATTGAATCAACCATTATCACCAAAACATAACATATCTTAATAAATCTACCAACCATAAAATAATTGTCACTATCAGTATAAAAAAACATACCATTAAAAAGTGATACAAATACAGCGATTACTATTATTGACGAAATAGCTAGCGAAATATACAACAACGTTTTTTTAATCTTTTGTTTTCTTGAAATAAACGCAAAAATATATAGTATGTATAAAAATGAAATAACACCGGAAGATGCAAATGTTAAAAAAGAACAAATCTGTAGAATGTGATGCCTTGCAACACCCGGCGAGTTTCCCAAAAGCCATAAAATTAAATCGCTGAATAAGGCAACAAAATGTACCACAATCAGCCAAAAGAAAACCTTTCCGTTTTTAGTCTTTGTGTCTTTGTTAATACAAATAGAGGCGATTATTGTAAGGAACACCAAGCATCCTAAAACCTCTAAAGTAACATTAACCGCAACGATAAAGTAAAATTCATTAGCTATAATATCCAAGAGTCCACTCAAATAAATCACCCCAATCTACTATTATTTATAAACATTTATATACTTATTTTAACATATTGCTAGTTATTTTGTCAATTGTTTTAAGAAAAAATTTAAACAAAAACATAAATAACGTTTTAGACATCATTCATATACAATTTTGTATTGTTCTGGTAACATGATGAACTATTAAAATGAATATTTGATTTCCAAATATTATACAACATCACTCATCTGGTAAATTAAGGACTCAAATATGTTAAATTTATGATGTATAAGTGTGTATCAAATGTTGAATATACACAAATTTGGTGCGGTAATCTTAGTAAATCGTTGACTTAACTTTAATATCATGATATAATTCAAATTATAATTAAAAGTTAATAATGTTTGACTAAATTCAATCATGATACAAAAATCAACTATTGATGTTTATCGAATGTGATGCTAAAGATCACATTAGCTTAATTTCTTCTGAGCATTACATTTATATAAAAAATAAAAAATTAAGGAGTGAGTTCATTTGAAAAATCCAAAGTTTTTCAAAAAATGTTTTTCTGTAGGAACAACTGCCGCAATTCTTTTGTCACTTGCAATTCCTACAGCAAACGTATTTGCTATCAGCAATACTTCAGGCAACAGCAAAATCGATTTAAATTTTAAGGCACAGGTTAGTACTCCGCAAAAAAACACTGATTTACAAGACAACAAAACTGGTTATGTTAAAACTGGTCTAGACCAGTCATATTACAATTTCCCACAAAAAAGCAACGCTGGCAAAGGTGCTGACTCTACTGTTCCTGCTAAGTACAATGCTGCTGAACTAGGACTATCTACTGACGTAAGAAATCAGACATATTGGGGAACTTGCTGGGCATTTAGTGCTATGGGTTCACTTGAGAGCAACGTACTAAAGCAAACAGGTTCTAGTGCTGCTACTTCACTTGCAACCCCTGATTATTCAGAGCGCGCTTTGGCTTGGTTCGCATACAACCCTTACAGCTGGGATAAGAATGGCGTGACTGTAACTGAAGGTGCTTCATTTGTTGATTCGTCTAATAAATCTATTTCAGCTAATGATCTTTTCAATTTGGGCGGTAACAGTTTTGTTTCTACAAACCAATTATCAGCATGGAATGGACCAGTTTCTGAGACAGACGTTCCTTACATGACTGAAGATGACTACTATAATGACACTTTATCTGTAGACGAAGCATGGCGTACAAAGTCATCTATACACCTTCAAAATACTGAAATATTGCCTGATACAGCAGTTTTCAGTGATGTCAATTGGGAGCTAGGCACTCAAACTGGCTATTCATTTGATGCACAAGCTGCTGTTAGCATTAAAAATAAAATTCTTGAGCAAGGTGTAATTGGTGTAAGTTACTATGCTGATTATGCTACTCCTGGTGCTGAATCAGACTCAACATATATAACTGACGATAATAAAGCTCAGTATACATATGAATACCAATCGCCTAACCACGCTGTAAATATCGTTGGTTGGGATGACGATTATTCGAAAGACAACTTTAAAGAAGGCAACCAACCAGAAGCTGACGGCGCTTGGATTATTAAAAACAGCTGGGGCGAGGACTGTTATGATCAGGGATATTTATACATCTCTTACTACGACCAGTCGCTAACTGAATTTGTTAGCTATCAGGCTGATTTACCTGATGCTAGCGGTGATTACAAGTATGATAACAACTATCAGTATGATTTTCTAGGAAATGGTGCATCATTAGCATATAACCCTGTAGACATTGAAGGAACTCTAGATATATCTACAGCTAACATTTTCACAGCTGCTGGAAATGAAAAATTAAAGGCTGTTTCTGTAAACACTGCAAATCCTGGCTCAGAAGTTACTATTAAAATCTACAAGGGTTGTGACTCTACTGATCCTACTAGCGGAGAGCTTGTTCTAACTCAAAATGAAACTGTTAAATACGGCGGATACCACACTATTGATTTATCAGAGACTATTGATTTAGCTAAGGGAGAAACTTTCTCTGTAGTTGAAACTGTTAAAGGTTCTGATGGATATTTAATGCCTATTGAAATAGAGTCAAAATTAGAGTGGTTTGACGGTATTTATAAAAATGACATTGTCGATATTGATTTGGGCGAAAGTTTCATAATTTTTTCAGACGGTTCAGACTCTTTAAATATTGATCTTGCAGATACACAAGATCCAAATTATATTGATTTCTTTGAAGGTACGGTAAACGGAAATGCAATGATTAAGGCATTTACAGTTAATGACGACACTGTAATTGACTCTTCTTCATCACAAGCAGAAGAGTCATCTTCAAAGGCTGAAGAATCTTCATCTAAGGCTGAAGAATCATCTTCAAAGGCTGAGGAATCTTCATCTAAGGCTGAAGAATCATCTTCAAAGACTGAAGAATCATCATCTAAAGCTGAAGAATCATCAAAGGCTAACACAAACAGCACAAACAATACAACTAACACAAACAACACAAGCAGCAACAATGACAATTCACCAAAAACTGGTGACAGCGCTAAGGCTCCTGCTTTATTAGCAATAAGCTCATTGCTTGCAGCTGCTGGAATTTTCACAGTTAAAAATAAAAAGAACAAAGCTAAATAAGAATTAGTTCTTAAATACAAAAAAGTCACTTCAAATTCGAAGTGACTTTTTTTGTTCCCCAGGGGCGTGCCCCTGGTGGTGCGGAAGATGGGATTTGAACCCACACGCTATTGCTAGCACAGGCATCTGAAGCCTGCATGTCTGCCGTTTCATCACTTCCGCGTGTAGAATTTAAGCTTAGATTAAACTCAAATTCTATAAAAAATGTATTCAATTTTCAACCGCTAGGACCGCTCTTGTATTGTTACGTGAATCATATCACCTGGCTGTTTACCAATCTGCTTGCGTATGTCTTTTCGAATACCTATAATATGACATGGTGTTCCCATTTTCACTACCTGACCGTCGTACTTTTCACCATCAAATGTCGCATGAACAGGTACTCGACCTTTGCCAAAAACTTCTTTTACATCAAATGGTATCTCAACATATGCTCCGTCTTTGTCAGGAACTTTCTTGATTTTAGCGTCAAATTCAAAGATTTTGTTCATATTAAACCTCCAAATAAATCAACAATTATTGTGTACCCCAAAACTAATGGCAATTTAACGTACCCGAAGTTAAAACTTCTCAACTAGCAAACATTTTATTACAATATAATTTTTTAAAAAATAAAATGCCCTAAAAGAGCATTTTGGATGATTAAAAATATAATCTAAAATATAAAAATCTTCTCGAATTTTCTTTCAAAACACCGAATTTTCAAAGAAAACCCGAGCGATTTTTTACAAGGACAAACTATTGCCTGCCCTAGTTAGCGTGATAAATTAGTATCATTACCAGCCATAATCAGCTTCATAAACTGCTTATTTCTGGATAATGCCTTTATAATGGTAACTCCAATTATCGTAACACAAACAAACTCACCTAAAGCTACCCATCCCATTGAAATAAAAAACGGCAAATTGCTTACAAACTTAAGTTCAGCAGCAACAAAAACTCCATTGATTACTACAGGAAAAAGTGAAACTACCACAAGGTTAAGTTTCTCTCTGCAAACATAAATCAACACTACAGAAATCAGCGTTGCCGCTGTTCCCACTAAGGTGTCTATCAGTCCCAACGAGCTGAACAAATTAGCTATAAAACAACCAATCGTCATCGAAATTATATAGTCCTTGTTGAAAAAGCATAGCAAAACCAATGCTTCCGACACTCTAAACTGAACTTGTCCGTAAGAAAGACCAGCCAAAGCTACAGTCAAAACTACATAAATCGCTGAAACAACACCAATATTTACAATTCGGCGTGTGTTGAAAATTTCCATTACAAATACTCCTTGTTTTTATTTTCGAGTGGTGGGCTAGGTTACACTCGTATTAAATTTTATGTCAAAAGATTAAGCCTTGTTAATTGAACCAAATAGCTCCATCTTTTCTTTAACAGTAGCCTTAATAGCCTCAAAACCTGGTGCAAGTAGCTTTCTAGGGTCAAATCCCTTACCTTGCTGATCCTTACCGTCTTCAATGTACTTTCTTGTAGCATCGCGGAAAGTAAGCTGACACTCAGTGTTTACATTAATCTTAGCAACACCTAGTGAAATAGCCTTTTGAATCATATCAGCAGGAATACCAGTACCACCGTGAAGTACTAAAGGCATATCGCCAACCTTATCCTTAACAGCAGCCAAAGTCTCAAATGATAGACCAGCCCAGTCAGCAGGATATACACCGTGAATATTACCAATACCAGCAGCAAGCATAGTTACGCCCAAATCAGCAATAGCCTTACACTCGTCAGCATCAGCACACTCGCCCTTACCAACAACGCCGTCTTCTTCACCGCCGATTGAACCAACTTCAGCCTCAAGTGAAATACCCAAAACATCGCAAGTATTTACAAGAGCAGTAGTCTTAGCAATATTCTCTTCGATTGGATAATGTGATCCATCAAACATTACAGATGAGAAACCAGCTCTGATACAAGCCTTAGCACCTTCAAATGAACCGTGGTCAAGGTGAAGTGCAACAGGAACTGTAATGTTAAGCTCCTCCATCATGCCGTTAACCATACCTACAACAGTCTTGTAGCCAGTCATATACTTTCCAGCACCCTCCGAAACACCTAGAATTACAGGTGAATTCAACTCCTGTGCAGTAAGAAGAATAGCCTTTGTCCACTCAAGATTATTGATATTAAATTGACCTACAGCATATTTGCCCTCGACAGCTTTCGCCATCATTTCCTTAGTTGAAACTAACATTACAAACACCCTCCGTTATTAATTTTAAGAACATATTTATTATACTCTTTATAGCTATAAATTGCAATGATATACAGATAATTTAACACAAAAATTATCATATCTTCACACATTATACACAACTAAGAGCCATACATTTTTACTACTTTTAGTGCAACTTCATTTTTTGTAATACGCAAATCCATTGCCTGTTTTTCGATATATCGATGAGCCTGCTGCTCTGAAAATTTCAAATATTCCATAAGCGCGAGCTTTGCACGATTTATATTTCGAATCTCCTCCAGCTTTTTGGTAAGCTTAATATTTTCAGCCTGAAGTCCCATCATTCTTTTGCGTGAAGCATTTACAAACTTCATTGACTGATAAAAAATCTGCTTGCTCAAAGGCTTTGAAATTACCATAGCACCCAAATCTTCAACTCTCTCACTAACAGCATCAGCATTGTCTTCCTTAACAATTAAAATACAGCTTGCAGCCGAAACGTCATTTACCAGCTCAACAATATCTATTCCATACTCATCAGAAAGCGGACAATTTATTATTACAGCGTCATAATTATTATCACCGATAACCCGCCTTGCCTCCATTCCCGAACCGACCATTGATTGGTTACAGGTCGGAAAAGCGTTTTTCATCAGTCCAATTATTGCCATCGTCGCCTTTTCATTGCTAGACACAATTAAAACCCTATCCATATTTATACACACCCCTCACGCTCACTCATAAATTGCAATTACGAATTTACAAATTTACAATGTGTAAAAATATTTAACAGTCTGATACTCGTCCTTATCTTTCGCGTCACAATAATTTTTCCAATTTTCAGATTTAGATGTTAAGAAAAATTCAAGTACTCGCTCCGGAAGATGATCTTTCAAAAATTCACTTTGCTGAGCCGATTTTACTGCCTCGTCCAAACTCGAAGGAAGCATTTCATATTTATCCATAACCTCCGCCGAAACCTTATGCAAATCAAAATCACTAGGCTCTTGTGGTTTCAAATCCTCCGCAACGCCGTTTAAACAAGCATAAATAAGCAAACCCAGCGTGAAATAAGGGTTGCAGGTATTATCTGGCGAACGCAGAACAATTTCATTTTCAAAATCATTTCTTATCGGAGCTTTAAGCAGCTGAGCATAATTTTGATTAGTCCAAGTCACATATTTAGGCGCTAAATGCTCACCCATTCGCAAATACGAATTTGCCGTGCTGTTCATAAACAAAGTCATACAGCCTATGTGCTTTAAAATTCCGGCAATCATATTCATAGCAATTTCAGAATGCTCTTTCTTGGCACTAAAAACATTTTGACCATTCTTAATACATGAAAGATTAATATGCAAACCGCTGCCGTATTTATCAGTCAAAGGCTTAGGCATAAACGCCGCATATAAGCCATTTCTATTAGCTGACGCCTTTACAACATTCTTGAAAGTAATAAGATTATCTGCTGAATTTAGAGGATTTGAACATTCAAAGTCAATCTCATTTTGTCCAGGACCATGCTCATGACGTGAGCTTAGCGGAACAATGTCCATTTGCTCCAAAGTCAGGCATATATCACGTCTAAGATTTTCACCTTTATCAACAGGGGCAGCATCGCAATATCCTGCATTGTCAAGAGGTTTTTTAGTAGGTGTTCCCGATTCATCGTTTTCAAAAACATAAAATTCACAAGAAGTTCCTATCTGGAAAACAAAACCCTTTGACTTAGCATATTCCATAGCAGTCTGCAAAAAGAAACGTCCATCTCCGTCAAACGGTGTGCCGTCTGAATTTTTTATGTTGCAAAAAAATCTTACAACTCTGCCTTGCTGAGGTCGCCAAGGCAACAAAGAAAGAGTATTAGGATCAGGAAAAAGAAATAAATCTTCCGCAGCATCGCCCATAAACCCCGTAACCTTTGCAGCATCAAAAGAAAGTCCGTTTGCAAACACTCTTGCAAGCTGTGTTGAAATAATTGATATGGTCTTCAAATTTCCAAAAATATCGCAAAACATTAACTTTACAAACTTCACGTCGTTTTCCTCAACGAACTGTAAAACCTCTTTTTCAGTATATTTCATATTTCATCCTCCATATATAAGTAAACATAAAAAGCAAACAAAAAATTTAAAAGGTTACATTGCATTACTGCATTATAACCTTTTATATTATACAACATTTAATTAGCTGTGTAAAGCTGTTTGTACGGATTTTTTGTGTCAGGAGTAAGAACATAAAATTTCTTTTTTAATAACGCCTTTTTATCCACGCTAAACTTTTCACAAAAATTATCGATATACTCTGAAATCTCAGCTAAATCCTCAGCAGTTGCCTCGGCCGCCTTAACCTGACTTGGCAAATCATCCGGAAGATAATCTGATCTAATAAAAATCTTACCGCCGTGCATTCCAGTTCCGCAGAAGTTACCAACTACCTTCTGTCCTTCATATCCAAGACCAAGAACTATAATATATCCACCAGCCTGATATTCTCCTAAGAACGAACCAGCCTTTCCGCCGATAACCAATACAGGCATATGCTCCATATATGATTTCATGTGAATACCTGCACGATATCCAGCACTTTCACGAATATAAATCGCACCGCCTCTCATAGCGTATCCAGTAGCGTCACCTGATGAACCGAAAATAGTAATATTTCCTTTATTCATAGTGTCACCAGTAGCATCTTGAGCATTGCCGTAAACTGTAATATCTGAACCGTCAAGATATGCACCCAAAGCATTTCCAGGAGTACCATTTATAATAATATCTCCCTCAGAACGTCCGCTTGCAATATATCTTTGACCCAAACATTCATCAATAACAATTGGTTCAGTTACACACGCTTTTAATTTATCATTCAAATCCTTAAAATGCATTAAACCTGCTGTAATTTTCATAACTTAATTCCCCCTCGCATCCTACTTATCATGCTACTTAACATTTGCAAGAAATTCTTCACGCTTTTTCTTTGAAAATGCCATTAGCTGTGGCTTATGCTTAATCAGCTCAAAATCAAGAGCATCAAGCGGAGTCTTCTTTTTGATAAGAGATGTGTAAATTCCAGCACGAGAAACATCACCTATCATAATATATCCCAAAAGTCTGTTGTTTTTATAGAACAGCTTTTTATAATTAATTCCGTCATTCTCAACATAAACATCACCAGTATAAGAACCAGCAGTAATCATGTGATATCCAAACATGCCCATAGCATTCATTGCAATTGCGTTATCGTATACCATTTTACCGCCTGCCATATTTACTCCAGCAGTTTCACCCTGCATATAAGCGTTAGGCAAAAGTGCTAAAACCTTTTGGCTGTCATCAGTAATATCATTACTTTCAGTACAGTCACCAGCAGAATAAATATCAGTAAGTGATGTACGGCATCTTTCGTCAGTTACAATACCCTTATTGACATCAGCACCAATTTCTTTTAAAAGTGCAACATTAGGACGAACACCAACAGCTACAACAACAACGTCGTAATCAAGCTTTGTTCCGCTCTTTAAAGTAGCCTTATTTTTCTCAAACTTAGTAACACTGTCACCAAGATAAAATTTAACGCCATGATTTTCAATTGACGCCTGAACAAGGTTTGCACCCTCTTCATCCAAAACAGAAGGCAAAATTCTGTCAGCAAGGTCAACAACTGTAATGTCTGAAACTAAGTCAGAAATACCCTCAACACATTTTAGTCCGATAAGTCCAGCACCGATAACCAAAACCTTTGATTCAGGAGTCAAAGCACTCTTCAAAGCATGAGCGTCATCAAGTGTCATAAAAGTGAATTTCTTTTCAACCTTGTCAAGCCCAGTCATAGGAGGTACAAAAGGTGATGAACCAGTAGCTACAAGCAATTTATCATACTTAACGCTTTCGCCTGACTCAAACTTAACAATCTTTTTAACATTGTCAACTGACTCAACTGTTGTGCCAAGAATTGTTTCAACATTATTATCTTTATAAAAATCATCATTACGATATTTCATTCTCTGCTCATCAGTTCTTCCCCAAAGAAGATATGAGATAAGCGGACGTGAATATGTATGATATGGCTCATTTGAAATTAGAGTAATTTCTGAATTCTTATCAACACTTCTAATTCCCTCAACGCAACCGATAGCAGCAGCAGAATTTCCGATAATTACAAACTTACTCATTATTTCTCCCCCTCCTCATACACAATTGCCTGGTTAGGACAACCAGATACACAAGCAGGCTGACCGCATGAATTTTTCAAGCAAAGCTCACACTTTTGAACAGCGTGATCCTCATTTGGCATAATCGCACCATAAGGGCAAGAAAGAATACAAGTATAACAGCCAACACACTTTTCCTTGTCAACAGAAATTACTCCGTCCTCAATAGTAAGTGCGCCTGTAATACAGCCTTTTACACAAAGAGGTTCTTCACAATGACGGCATGATACCGCAAATGAAATACCTTCAAGTTCCTCAATTTGAATTCGTGGGTTTATCTTTACATCTTTAAGTGCATCGACCATGTTATCCTTACCCGAGTTTGCAAAAGCACAGTAATATTCACAAAGATGGCAGCCTAAGCACCACTTCTCATTAACAAAAATACGTTTCATAAATAATCCATCCTCACTGATAATTAAAGCCTATAAGCTTTAAGAGATATTAAAACGAATGTCTGAACTAAGTATGGCCTATTCGCCAGCGTGCTTAATTCCAAGAATATCAAGTTCTTTTTGGTTAAGACCAATACCACGCAGCATAAGTCTGTTACCCTTTAGAGATTCGATTGAGTTAATACCCATCAAGCCCATGATTTCTTTGATTTCGTGATCCCATGCGTGAACTAAATTAACCAAACGCTTGTAACCAATCTCAGGATTTAAACGTCTTACCAAATCCTCACGCTGAGTTGCAATTCCCCAGTTACATTTACCAGCCTGACAGCTTCTGCACAAATGACAGCCAAGTGCCAAAACAGCAGCAGTTGCGATATAAACAGCATCGGCACCGAGTGCAATAGCCTTAACAGCATCAGATGATGAACGAATTGAACCGCCGACAACGATTGATACGTTATCACGAATTCCCTCATCTCTTAAACGTTGATCAACACTTGCAAGTGCAAGCTCAATTGGAATACCAACGTTATCACGGATTCTTGTAGGAGCAGCACCAGTACCGCCTCTAAATCCGTCAATTGCGATAATATCAGCACCACTTCTAGCAATACCTGACGCAATAGCAGCAACGTTATGTACAGCCGCAATTTTAACAATAACAGGCTTTTGATAATTTGAAGCCTCTTTTAGTGAAAATACAAGCTGTCTTAAATCCTCAATCGAATAAATATCATGATGTGGTGCAGGTGAAATAGCATCTGAACCAACAGGAATCATTCTAGTTTTAGAAATATCCTCAGGAACTTTAATTCCAGGAAGATGTCCGCCGATACCTGGCTTTGCACCCTGTCCCATTTTTATTTCAATCGCCGCACCAGCCTTTAGGTAATCTTTTGATACACCAAAACGACCAGACGCTACCTGCACAATTGTATTTGGTCCGTACTTATAGAAATCTGGATGAAGTCCGCCCTCACCAGTGTTATATAAAATTCCAAGCTCCTCAGCCGCTCTAGCCAAAGACTCATGAGCATTATAACTGATTGAACCATAAGACATAGCAGAAAACATAATTGGTGTAGAAAGCTCTAGCTGAGGCGATAGGTTGTTAACCAAATTACCCTTTTCATCTCTCTCAACAGTCTTAGGCTTTTGACCTAAGAAAACCTTAGTTTCCATTGGCTCACGAAGAGGATCGATAGGCGGGTTAGTTACCTGTGACGCATTAAGCAAAATTTTATCCCAATAAACAGGAAAATCTTGTGGGTTACCCATTGAAGAAAGCAGAACTCCGCCAGAACCTGCCTGACGATAAACCTCCGAAATTGTTTCGCCTGACCAGTTTTTATTATGTTTAAAAGTATGATTAGTATGAACAATCTTCAACGCTCTTGTAGGACAAAGTGATACACATCTGTGACAGTTTACACACTTTGCATCATCGGCAATCATCTTGTCCCTTAATTCATCGTATGAATGGGCACAATTTGCACACTGTCTTTCGCAAACTCGACAACCGATACATTTATCATAATCCCTAACAACTTCGTAGTCAGGATACAAAAAATCTATAGACATAAAAATACCATCCCTTCTTATAACTTACTTGCCGTAACTGTCAAGAGTGACAATTACAGGCTCTCCGCCCTTTGGTGACCAAATTTTATCAAGCTCAGGCTGAATAACTCTAATAGCACATTCTTCACTAGCCATATAAACCATATCATCTTTTTCACCAATAACCATTGAACGAAGCTTAAGTCTGTCATTAAGAGCCATTAATCCCCCTTCAAATCCTAGAATAATTGAAAATGGACCTGTAATAAGCAAACTTGAAAACGCATTTCTAAGATACTTCATTCTTGCCTTTTCATCCTCTGGCAGTTTATCAATAGTAGACCAGAAAGGAGCAGCAATGACACTTGCACACTCTTCAAGAGTAAGCTTTTGCTTTCTTAGCAAGTAGTCGATAATGTATGTAATAACCTCAGTATCAGTCTGCAAAGTACACTTATATCCATACATTTCAATATTTCTGCGGTTAGCATCATAGCTGGAAATTTCACCGTTATGAACGATAGAATAGTCAAGCATAGCGAAAGGATGAGCACCGCCCCACCAGCCTGGTGTGTTTGTAGGATATCTGCCGTGAGCAGTCCAAGAATAGCCCTCATACTCATCAAGTCTGAAGTATTCACCAACATCTTCAGGATATCCAACAGCCTTGAAAACACCCATATTCTTACCGCATGAGAACACATAAGCGCCGTCAATCTGCGCATTAATATTTATCATACATCTTGTAACAAATTCTTTTTCATCAAGATGTGAATCTTTAAGCTTTGTAGGAAGAGGAGCAACAAAATATCTCCAAATTAGAGGTTCAGCAGTAATCTTATCGCTTTTTCTAACTGGAATTTTTGAAAGATTTATAATATCAAAATGTCTGTCAAGACATCTTTCACACTCTTCTCTAGCCTTATTTCCGTCATAAAAAACATGAAAAGCATAATAGTCAGCATACTGCGGATAAATTCCGTAGCCTGCAAAGCCACCTCCAAGACCATTAGAACGATCGTGCATAGTAGCAATTGACTTAACAATTTCCGAACCATTTATGTTCTTTCCACTTTTCGAAATAATACCTGATATTGCACACCCCGATGGAATTCTAACTTCACCTTCACGCAGCATACTTATTCCTCCTTATAAATTAAAACTCTTTTAGAACTTTGACTAATTTGAAAAAATCAAACCAGCTTTTTCGCATCCCCCAAGATACGAATTAAATCCCATTTCAACCACTTAATTGCAAATCCAACTTAAAAAAAGACGCACATTTCACAGACACCTAAGTGCCTAAAAAATGAACGTCTTTGTTCTGTGTAGATTATTCTATCACAACAGCATAAAAATGTCAACCCTTTTTGCATGATTTTATTAAATAAATTTCAATTTTGTGCAATATTATCATATTTAGAGCGTAAAAATCGTGAAATTTGAAGAAAAACGTTTGTGTTGTTGCAAAAACCTTGAGCAAGAATAATTTTTCCGATAGACATCAAATTGTAAGAAGTAGATGATATCATATTATTAGGTCCTAGCGCGGACAGCGGTGCTACGCGCACGGCGGTCCTAGCGCGGACGGCGCAATGCCCTCGCGAATAGTTTACTGGTGATTGTGATGTTATGTTGCTCGAGGTTGAGTGTAAATTTGTTTTTTATATAGGACATTTATAAAAATTCCCATACCACAAAGTCGTGACATTGATTATGCCATAAGCACCAGTCACCAGTGAGACACGAACGATTATGCGACTGGGGTCTTAACTCTTGTAAGCAAGAGCTTGAGCACGCCCCTGGTCCTAGCGCGGACGGCGCAATGCCCTCGCGAATAGTTTACTGGTGATTGTGATGTTATGTTGCTCGGGGTTGAGTGTAAATTTGTTTTTTTATATAGGACATTTATAAAAATTCCCATACCACAAAGTCGTAACGCTTTATGTAATAAAAACCAGTCACGAGTGAGACACGAACGATTATGCGACTGGGGTCTTAGCTCTTGTAAGCAAGAGCTTGAGCACGCCCCTGCAGAAAGGAACTACTAATATGTGTATTTTAAAATCTAATGATCTTTGCAAAATCTATGGCAAAGACGACAATCAAGTCAATGCTCTTGATAATGTTTCAGTATCTATAAGCGACGGTGAATTTGTTTCAATCGTCGGTACTTCAGGCAGCGGAAAATCAACTCTGCTTAATATGCTGGGAGGGCTTGACCGTCCAACTTCTGGAGATGTTATAGTATCTGGCAATTCGCTGTTTTCTATGAACGAAGAAGAGATTACTATCTTCCGACGTCGAAATATCGGATTCATTTATCAAAATTATAACCTCGTCCCTGTCCTAAATGTCTATGAAAATATCGTTCTTCCAATTGAACTCGACGGCTCTGCGGTAGATAAGAATTATGTCGATATCGTCATTAAAACTTTAGGACTTGAAAAGAAAATTACTTCAATGCCTAACCAGCTTTCTGGCGGACAACAGCAAAGAGTTGCAATTGCAAGAGCGTTGTCATCAAAGCCTGCTATAATTCTCGCCGACGAGCCTACCGGAAACCTTGACAGCAAAAGCGGTATGGAGGTTATTTCACTTCTTAAAGTTACAAGCCGTGAGTTCAACCAAACTATAGTCATGATTACCCATAATGAAGAAATGGCTCTGATGTCTGACCGAATTATTCGAATTGAAGACGGCAAGGTGGTTTAACTATGCTGAAAAATAATAATCAAGCGGCAATAAAAAAGCTTAGTAATCGTACGCTGAAAACTAACAAAGCTAGAAATGTTTTTGCAATTCTTGCCATAGTACTTACTACATTCATGTTTACAACTGTGTTCAGCATAGGTTTTAGCATGGCAAAAAGCATGAATACTGCTGCACTTAGACAAGATGGAACGAAAGCATCAATATATCTTTATTCGCCTACTCAAGAACAGTACGAGCAGATAAAAGAATGCAAATATGCAAAAGCTGTCGGACTTTCTCTTGGCGCTGGCGAAATAACTGAAGATGGTGAGAGAATAATTAATGTTAATTATGTTGACAATGAAGAATTCACCAAAAACATAACTCCAGCAATTTCTGATATTGAAGGAATATATCCTGAAAAAGAAAATGAAATTATGCTTTCAAAATCTGCTCTTAACGCATTGAATATTGATAATCCTACATTAAATATGCCTGTTAAAGTGACATTAAACGGTGAAGAAAAAGAATTCAAGCTATCTGGTTTTTATAAAGATTATCAAAATTATGAAGGCAATGCCTTTGTATCAAAAAAATATGCAGATAAAATGAATTTGACTTTAGAGAAAAACGGCATGATATCAATAACTCCTAAATTTGCCAGTCAAAAAAAAGCGTTTGATCAACTGCTAGAAGATGTTGAATTTAAAGATAATCAGGAGTTAATTTCCAGCTTTGATACAAAAACAAATAAAGCAGACGGTACTTTGTTTATGGCAGGTATAGTTATATTTATCTGTTTA
Source organism: uncultured Oscillospiraceae bacterium (assembly GCA_964548535.1). Lineage (GTDB taxonomy): Bacteria > Bacillota > Clostridia > Oscillospirales > Ruminococcaceae > CAZJRQ01. The sequence goes on along the minus strand of CAZJRQ010000011.1, from coordinate 22,882 downwards.
GTAATAGTATTAAGCGGATATTTGCTAATATATAATGTATTCTACATTTCTGTCAGCAAGGACATAAGATTTTACGGAATGCTCAAAACTATAGGAACATCTCCAAGCCAGATAAAGAAAATGATAAAAATTCAGTCACTTAAACTTTCCGCAATAGGTATACCAATTGGAATAATTTTAGGTTATTTATCCTCATTTATAGCTGTTCCAATGGCTTTTAAAATGCTTAACAGCATTTACGATGATAGTATTTCATTTAACATATTTATTTATATCGGCACAATTTTATTTGCACTTTTAACTGTATTCTTAAGTAACAGAAAGCCTGCAAAGCTCGCAAGTAGTGTTTCGCCTGTCGAGGCTTTAAAATATAATGGCGTCAGCAAACAGAATATAAAGTCAAAGAAAACTACTAACGGCGGAAAGCTTTATAAAATGGCATATAGAAATGTTTTTCGTGAAAAGAAAAGAGCAATTTTAGTTTTTTTGTCACTGCTTATGGGAACACTGGCATTTCTATCTTTTAACGCTTTTTACAGCAGTTTAAAGGTTGAAAATTTTATTAATGCATATTCTCCTAACGATTATGACTTTTCGTTTTATACTGATGAAAACAATATAAACGAGGCAAAAAAATTCACTAATGAAATAATAAATATGAAAGGCATTAAAGATGTTTCTATTAACAAAACTTCAAAAGTAAATATTGATTTTGATAGAACGGTTTACAAACCTTTCATTGATAGAGATTTACAATACAATGACCCCGAAACGGTTGAAACTATAATTAAAGATTACGAAAATGGAACTACTGATTTTCAAACAAGAATAACAACAATGAGTGATGAACAAATTAAAATGTATAATGACAAAGCGGATGAAGAAAATAAAATAGATATCGAAGCTTTCAAAAAAGGTGAATTAGGAATAGTATTAGATGTTGTAGAGCCTATCAGCAAAACAATTAGCATGACAGATGCCGAAAGCGGTAAAAAGGCTGATATTAAAATAATTCCTAACACCGTTTCTATCGATACGCCATATATTTCTTTCAATTTAGGTGCACCTAGTCAAATAATAGTATCTGAAGAATTTATGAAAAAGCTTAATGATGATCCAACAATAAGCCGTATAATTGCAAACTGTGATGAAGAATTAGAGCCTGATGTTACTTCTAAAATTAATGATTTGATTTCATCAGATTCTTCTATTGAAGTTTATTCAATAAAAACTGAGGAAGCGAGTTCTTTTATATCTGGAATGAAATCAACGACAATTCTCACCAGCGGTATTTCTCTGCTGCTAATTTTGATTGGAATTATTAACTTCATCAACGTAATACTTACCGGAATTTTCAACAGACGTCAAGAGCTTGCAGTTATGGAAAGCTTAGGAATGACCAAAAAACAGATTAAAAAAATGCTTTGTCTTGAGGGATTTTATTATGCGATTATAACAATAGGTTTAATTATGACAATCGGAAATGCGGTTGTTCTAACTATCGGAAAGATGTCTACACAAATTGCTGATTATGCTGTATTTGAATATCCGCTTGGATTAATGCTAGGTATCGTTGGTGTGATACTTCTAATATTCCTAACAGTACCTGCACTCGTGTACAAATATATTTCAAAAGACAGCGTAACTCAACGACTTAGAGCTGAATAAAAAATTTTGACTGCATACCAGTTTACGGTGTGCAGTCTTTGTGGTATAATAAAATGGGGTGATATTTATGAACAAGATTTTGATTGTTGAAGATGATAAAATAATTAATAGCGGAATAAGACTTTATCTAGAAAATCAAGGTGAATACGCAGAGTCAGTGTATTCTATAAATGAGGCAGAAACAGCATTGAAAAACAAATATTGTCTAATTATTTTAGATATAAACCTCCCCGACGGCAGCGGGCTTGATTTGTGCAAAAAAATCAGAGAAAAAAGCAATACTCCAATAATCTTTCTAACAGCCAATGACACTGAGGAAAACATAATAAAAGGCTTTGAATACGGTTGTGATGACTACATCTCAAAACCATTTTCGATAGATATTTTGTATCAAAGATCAAAGGCAATTTTACGCCGGAGCGACAATATAAAAAATTCAAATATATTTGAATATAAAGACCTGCGTGTCGATTTTGATAGAATGACAATTACTTTAAAAGACGAAACAGTTAAGCTATCGGCAACAGAATATAAAATTTTAGAGATGCTTATTAAAAATCAAGGACAAGTTCTTACACGCACAAATCTTTTAGAAAAAATCTGGGATATCGACGGTAATTTTATAGATGAAAATACTCTAAGTGTGCATATAAAAAGGCTGCGTCAAAAGCTCAATGAGGACTCGAAAAATCAACAATATATAATAACTGTTTTCGGTATTGGATATACCTTTGGTGATTAATATGAATTTAAAAAAGCATGAAAAAACAAAAAGGACTATACTTTACGTTTCCATTATTTCAGCAGTTGCCGGAATTTTGATTATTTATATTTTGTCAAACAGCATCATCATTACAGTCGTTGCATCAACAATTTTTCTGATTCTGATTACAATGAACATCATACAAAGCTATCTTGATGACAAATTTATATCCGAAATAATTTCAGACCTTTCAAAGCTAATTGACAATCTAATAGAACTAGAAAACAATGAAATTTTCCCAAACAATGAGGATACCCTGCTATCTAAACTTCAAAACAAGGTTATAAAGCTAAGCCAAATTCTAAAAACGCAGAAAAACAAAGCTGTAACGGACCAAGAAAACATAAAATCTTTAGTATCTGACATTTCACATCAGCTTAAAACCCCGATTGCAAATCTAAAGATGTACACTGAATTTTTGTCGAACGACAATCTAAGTCAAAACCAGCGTAAGGAATATGTCAGCATAATAAAAATTTCTGTCGATCGACTTAATTTTCTATCAGAAAACATGATAAAAATTTCAAGGCTTGAAAGCGGAATTATAAACTTAAAAATAGAATCAAGAAGTTTAAACTCAACTGTTTTAAAATCTATAAAGGACATTTTTGCAAAAGCCAAAAACAAGAACATAGAAATAGTTTTCAATGCATCACAAGAAATAGAAACTAATCACGACTATAACTGGACAGCAGAGGCGATTTTTAACATCCTAGACAACGCAGTAAAATATTCACCGTCTGGCAGTGTGATTACAGTTAAAATAAAAAAATACGGAATGTTTTGTGCCGTTTCAATTTCAGATAATGCTCAAAAAATTACTGAAGATGAATCTTCAAAAATATTCAACAGATTTTATCGTGGCAAAAACAGTCAAAACTCCGAAGGAATAGGCATTGGACTTTATCTTGCAAGGGAAATCGCGATTAAACAAGGAGGGTATATAACATTGAAAAATCATCAAATAGGCAACACTTTTCTAGTTTTTCTGCCTATTTGACCTAATAACAATCCAATAAACAAAAAACTGCTTATCGTTTAACACTTTAAGCAGTTTTCTAATTTAAGCTTATAAAAACAATTTAAACTTCTTTACTATCGCAATAATTTTTCTTTAAAACATAAATAAGCTCGTTCACCTTTTCGTCGGCAATGAAATAATTTACATTTTGACCAGATTTATTGCTATCTAAAATTCCGTGCGCTTTTAAAATTGACAAATGCTGTGATAGCGCCGATTGAGTAATGCTAGGCACATACTTTGCTATCTCGCTGACTGTCATAGTTTTTTCCATTAATGCGCAAAAAATCAACAAACGATTTTCATTTGCTAGAACTTTTAACAGCTCCGCAATTTCTTTTGCTTTTTCCTCCATTTTAAACGTCACATCCTTTTAGATAATTATATCACATCTCTACTGAATTTTCTAGTCTAAATATCCAAATCACAGCTTGTTTTTCTATGTTTAATCTTGCAAATACCCTGTGTCATTGTCCCCATTGGACAATATACGCACCAAGATCTTGGCTTAAACAGCATCATAGTAATCAATCCAAGAACAGTTGATGTAAGCATTACGCTGTAAAATCCAAAAGCAAATTGTGCAATCCAAGGACTGACAAACGACGTATTAGTCCACTTCCAAGGCACTTTAAACACCCAAATAAGTTTCACCGCCTCTTTAAGACCTGCACCTGCAAACACAAGATATGTATTATAAATCATAAGTCCGAACATTGTCATAAAAAACACTAGAAATCCGTATCTAAACCATTTTGAGTATAAAAATTTCGGTGGATTTTTTTTGCGTGAGACACCAAATTTTCCGCCGATAAGCTCAAAAAGCTGACCGCGACCGCAATATTTATTACAGTAAGACTTGTTTCCGCTAATTATCGAAATAAGCAAAGGCGTTACAAAGCAAATTAATCCTAGCCATGCAAACAAAATATTGAAAAACCCTAAAATCAAATAGACTGTTGAGAAAATCCATAGATAATCATACCATTTTTTCTTTTTCATACTAGACATCCTCCTTATCAATCATGCAAATTATTCCAGCTGGACAATTTATCATGCACTTTCTACAGCCAATACATTTTTCTTTGTCCACCACTGCATATATACCTTTATAAACTAAAATAGCATTTCTAGGGCAATACTTTACGCAGTTTCCGCACGCTACACAGCCCTTTTGCACACTTGCAATTTGTCTTTTTATCATAAATAAGTCCTCCATGTCAATATATTAGTATATCCTTATATGCTAATATATCATACAAAAAGCAAAATGTCAAGTATATTATTTTAGTAGAACAATATACAATACAAATAAACAAATCAGTGAAGATTTTATAAATTCAATATTTACTGTTTGTCGTTTTATGTATCTATCCCCCGCCGTACGGTGGGGGATAGATACAAGTTTGCTCTTTGGTTCGCTTGAATCAAAACAAATTTCAAATTATGTTCACAATATTGCTATTCATACGTTTGTCTTATATACAATCCAAATAAACATTGCGTATTTTCAGTTAATATGTTATATTAATATAATAAACATTATGTTCATTTTTAAAATTAGCATAATCAACAAATATAACACATCAAATTTAGTGAATTTTACACCATAAAAAATTATAGGATAAACGTATATATTATATCGAAGGGTGATGAGTAAATGACCGACAAAGAATTCGATTTTAGAATTAAGCTGATTCTAAAAGGAGAAAAGGACGGATTAAAACTTATTTATCAAGAGTATGGAAAGCTAATTTACACGCAAATGATAAATTTAGTTAAAAGTCCTCAGGACGCTGAGGATTTAACATCTGACTTTTTTCTGAAACTTTGGCAGACAGCAGACCGCTATAAATCTGGCAATGGACATAAGCGATATTTAACCGTAATTGCAAGAAACATGGCCTTAGATTTTATGAAAAAGAGAAACCGAGAAATTTACTCAATCGACGATGAAAACACAGGGCATAACGAACCTTGTGATGACAATTTGACTGACGAAAAAATAGTCGGCGAAATTTCCTTCGATAATGCTTTAGAAATACTAAATTGCAGTGAGCGCGAAATTATTCACCTGCACATCGGTATGGAGCTTACTTTCAGAGAGATATCTAATATTTTGCAAAAGCCTCTGGGAACTGTCACTTGGAAATACAGCCGTGCAATAGCAAAGCTTAAAAACAACGTGAAGGAGGGGCAGTATAATGGATAACAACAATAAAAATCTGAAAGATAAATATCTTGAGCATGTAGACAATACTGCTCCTGATATGGACACACTTTGGAACAAAATTGAAAGCAGACTTGATGAAAAAGAAATCACAAATACACTTGAAATAAAAGCGGATGAAAACACTGTAAAGCAAAATAAAATTCAACCATTAAAGAAAATCAAAATAGCAAAGCTTGTATCAACTGCGGCGGCTGTAGTTGTTGTATTTACAGCAGTAAATATGTTTAACAGCAAATCAAATGATAACATAAATTTAAAGGACAGCAGCGCAAATGACTTTGTAGATTATAATGAAGATAATAATTCTGAAATTAAAGACAATGACAAAATGAATTATCAATCATTTGATTTAGCGAAAACAGCTACAAAGGCATATGACAGCAATCATCAGGCAAGCGGTGATGATTATTTTGTTGAAGATAGTGTTTTAAAACAGACAGATTTTTTTGCAGATGTTAGAGTTACAAAGACTGAAATAGGCTCACAAAACTGCACATACACACTCGAAGTTATAAACATAGTTACAAACGGTGAGGTTAAAACTCCCCAAAACAAAACTTTTTCTATCCAGTCAGACACACCATATCTGTTACGAGAGGGCAGAGAATACTTTATACCATTTAGGGAAGAAGCTGGGGATTATAAAATAGTTTTTGAAAATGCCCCTCAAATAGAAATAACAAATGACGGATATCTAGTTTATCACAACGGCTGGAAAGAGCTTGATAAAAATTCGGGCGAGGTTATTTACCCTCAATCAGATATTGACGACTTCTTCTATGACCGAATGAGATTTTCACACACAGGACAAATTGAAAATCTTATAGAGAAATGGAAGGAGGTATAATAAACATAGTGACATTAGAAAGGACTAGTGATTAATATGAAAACTAATATAAAGAGATATTTAGCGGCGGCAACAGCATTAGTTATAACAACATTATCCTTCGCTGGCTGTGGTAGCGGTGACAATTATGACGATGAAAGGGGCATTGGTAACTATCAGCCACAATATAACGACGCTGATTATATTACTGCACCTGAAGAAGAATATAACCAAGATTTTGAAGGAAATTATAATCAAGACACCGACCTATATATGCCGAACACCGAAGAATATACATCACTAACTGAAAACGGCTACAAGCTAGTATCAGAGAATCCACTGTCCACCTTTTCAACCGATGTTGACACTGCATCTTACGCTAATGTTCGCAGAATGCTGAACAATCGTCAGCAGGTTGACTCTGATGCTGTTAGAGTTGAAGAATTCATCAATTATTTTAATTATGATTATGAAAAACCAAACGGTGAAGACCCTATTTCCATTAACACAGAATTTTCGACCTGCCCTTGGAATGAAGATGCTTTACTCATGCTAGTAGGATTACAGGCTGAAGAACTTGTACAAGACGAAAAACCTGATATGAATGTTGTTTTTCTAATTGACGTCAGCGGTTCAATGAATTCAGATGATAAACTTCCGCTTATTCAGCAATCTTTCGCAATGCTTACTGAAAATCTAACAAGCAACGACCGTGTTTCAATCGTAACCTATGCAGGTCAAGAAAGAGTTGTACTTGAAGGTGCAAATGGCGACGATTATAATACAATTAAAAAGGCACTTTACTCATTATCTTCAGGCGGTTCTACTGCTGGTGAAGCTGGAATAAACAAAGCATATGATATAGCTCAGGAAAACTTTATCGAAGGCGGAAACAATCGAGTAATTCTAGCTACAGACGGTGACTTGAATGTCGGAATTTCATCAGCTGAGGAACTTACAAAGCTAGTTGAAACAAAGCGTGATAATGGCGTATACCTATCCGTGCTAGGCTTTGGAATGGGTAACTACAAAGACAACCGCATGGAGGCTTTAGCTGACAACGGCAACGGAAATTATTCTTATATCGACAGCATACAAGAGGCTGAAAAAGTTTTAGTTTCTGAAATGAACGGTACTCTTTACACAGTTGCAAAGGATGTCAAATTGCAGTTAGAATTTAATCCAGAAAACGTTCAAGCATACCGACTTGTCGGATATGAAAACAGACTTCTTAACGATAAAGATTTTGAAGACGACACAAAAGATGCCGGCGACATCGGTGCAGGTCACACAGTAACTGCTCTTTACGAAATAATTCCAGTAAGCGACAATTACACCTATGAAAAAGAACTAAAATACGGCTCAAATTCTAGTGAAAACGAAGATGACCAAGATATTAAACCTGATACAAAAATTCAAGAAAGTGAAACGCAAGGAGAGCTTTTGACTGTTTCACTAAGATACAAAAAGCCCGACGAAGACAAAAGCAGACTTATGGAACACGTAGTAAATTTAGGGCAATTCAGCGAGAAAATGCCTAACAATCTAGCATTTGCATCATGTGCCGCAGGCTTTGGACTTTGCTTAAAAAACAGTGAGTATCTATCAAATTACACTTACGACACTATTCTTAAAGTTATGGAAGATTATGATTTGGCCAATGACGAATATCGCGAAGAGTTCGTAACACTTGTTGAAAATTGCTGTACTAATTAGATTTTGAAATACAAAAAGTCCCTCGAATTTGTGGGTGCTTCTTAGGGATTTTATTCCCTTGAAAAATTCGGCATAGTCGTAACAATCGGCTATGCCGTTTTTTCTTGCTTGCTCGGAAGTTCCACTGCTCCGATACAGTTGTAAATAATTTGAATACGCTGTGTCCTGTGACCATCAATTTTTTTAGCTTTAAATACGATTATCTTTTCAACAAACTCTCGAATAATCTCGGCATCTAATTCCTTGATGTCTGTGTACTTCCTAACCAATGACAGGAAGTGTTCAGCATTGAGGGATTTTTCTTTAGCATGGTCAATGAAGTCCTGCAAGTCAGTCACACGGGCAGTAAGTTCTTTTTGCTCGGCTTCGTATGTAGCAGACATTTTCATAAAACGCTCATCACTGATTTTGCCTTCCACATTGTCCTCATAGAGCCTTTGAATAATAGTATCTAACTTGCTGATACGAGCCTTTGCCTGTTCATATTCTTTGTGGCTGTCCTTTAATTCCTTGTTTAGTTCCTTTTCAGAATTGCTTGTAATAAGCTGCAAAAACTCATCTTCATGCTCCATTGCAAATGAGGTCACACGCTGTAAATCCTGTAACAATAATTGCTCTACCACAACATTTCTGATTTGATGGGAAACACAATTGTTTTTCCCACGCTTGCGATAAGTGGAGCATACCATATGCTCCTTATCGTGTTCCCAGCCTCTTGCACGGACTTGATACATCTTGCAGCCACAATCAGCACAATATATCATGCCGGACAGTGTAGGCATTTCTCCCATAGGTGTCAATCTACGTCTGCCATCTCGAATTCGCTGAACAATATCAAAGGTTTCTTTTTCGATAATGGCTTCATGTGTGTTCTCGAAAATCTGCCACTCAGATGGGTCATTCTTCAATTGCTTTTTCTGCTTATAAGACTTTCTTTTGGTCTTGAAATTAACAGTATGTCCAAGGTACTCTTGTCTTGTCAGCATTCTTGCAATAGTAGATGTTTTCCATATATATGGGTCATCATATTCCTGTTGTGCCGGAACATTAATTCCAATTCTTTTTCCATGAGCAACAGGGTTTTCAATTTTCCTTTTTGTCAGTTCCTTTGCTATCTGTGTCGGACCCAATCCCTGCATACAAAGACGGAATATTTCTTTGACCACCTCAGCAACATCTTCATCAATAACCCAATGGAGTTTATCCTGTGGGTCTTTCACATATCCATATGGGGGATTGGTGCAGAGTGGCTTGCCAGATTCTCCTTTGGCTTTGAATACGGCTCTGATTTTTTTGCTGGTATCCTTGGCATACCATTCGTTGATGATATTTAAGAATGGCGTAAAATCGCTGTCCTGCTGATTGGCACTGTCTACACCATTGTTGATTGCTATGAAACGTACATCTGCCTCCGGAAATGCTACCTCGGTGTAATAGCCAACTTTCAAATAATCTCTGCCCAGTCTAGACATATCTTTTACGATAATGGTGGCAATATTGCCATTGTCCATCTCGGCTATCATTTTTTGGAAATCCGGTCTATCGAAATTTGTTCCACTGAAACCATCGTCTACGAAAAAGCACAGGTTTTTAAATCCATTGTCTTCTGCGTATTTTTGTAATATTGCTTTTTGGTTCTTGATACTGTTGCTGTCTCCTTGAAGTTCATCATCACGGGATAATCTACAATAAAGTGCTGTGATTTTCTCCCCAAGGGCTGCATCTATATTAGGCTGTCTATTCATAATTTTTTGCTCCTTTCCGACAGCCTTCAAGCGGTAATTCATTCTGACCTTTGGCATTGATACCTCCGGTCAGTATGACATATTACCGTACTATTTCGCTGAAGTGTAGTCTTTTTGCGATAATAATTGTGTTGATTCTGATAACTTTATAAGGTCTTTAGAATTATTCATAATGAGCCTTTTGACCTTGGTATAGGCAGTCTCTTTGGCGTTATCGCTGACCATTGATTCCACAATATACACCGTTCCACCGATGGTGGTTTCAGTGATACGGTTTTTGCTTTTTTCTGTATTCATGTTGTGGCACCTTTCTCCATCGGTAGATTAGGTAATGATTAGTTATTCAGAAATCTGAATAACTTTGATGGCTTCTGATCTTATTAAGCGACCATCTACAAATTCAAACGCAAGATAACCAATCTGATCGTGAAGTGCAAATTTCTCTTTTAGAGTTCTTACAGAGATAAGCTTTCTATTGACTACCCAGTAATAAGAAAAATCTCCGAAGGCTACAGCTTTAGCACCTGTACTAATGGATGGCATCTCATTAGAAATAATCACAGATTTTCCCATAAGCGTATCGGCACTTCCGCGCCATAAAAAGTTACCATTATTGTCTTTAAGGTTACGAAGGTAAAGTGCTGTTTCATCATTCATCATCCAACTACCTTTTGTTCGGTATTCAGGCTTAACGGAGAAGAATAATTTTGTAATATCATCGAAGGTAAGCACAGTGGTAGTAACACCAATATCAGCACCACCTGTTTCTGCAAGAATACCTGTTGGTTCTGCGTTGCCTGTTCCATTGATAAATCCGTGTTCTTCGCCTTTGGCAAAGTTCAGTGCAAGACGCTCCGTAAGATAGTTTTCGATATTGAAGCTGACATCGTGGATAAAGTCCTCGTCCAGTTTTACGAATGCTGCCAATTTACAGCTTTCCAATTTATGCTCTGTGAAATCTTCAATGCCCTCATAGACAGGAATAGCACCACCTTCCGGTACCCACATAGCAATATCTTCACAGTCTTTAGCGAAGATACGATATCCATTATTTAAAGCATTCATAGTAGTACCAATGCGTCTGAACAGACTTTTCTTTCTTAATGCATCAGAATATTTATTCTGAGCAACCATAGGCAGTGGATACGCTCCTGTGGAACGGTCAACGCACATAGAAAGCGCTTCTTCGTAGCCTTCATAACCACGAGTAAAGTTCCAAAAGTTAATATCATATTCCGGGTCTCCTGTATGAAGAGTTGTAATTTTGTTTTCATTCATGATGAAAATCCTCCTTTAAATGTTTGATTTCTTTGATTAAATGTAGTTTTTTCAAACGCTTTCAAACGGATAGCAAGGCTGAAAAGCCTATAGATACGCCATTTTTGGCTCTTAGCCTGTGGGGTTAATTACCCCTTTGAATTTGCGTCTTTGTGCGTGAGAGCCTTGCCCCGTTTTCCGGCATATATGTTGTAGGGATAATGACCGCCCCTACCTAGGCTTGTTACTGAACATTACTTGGTTTCAGATAAAGACCACGCAGTTTGCAAAAATCTGCAAGATCTTCACAATCTCCGATATCCATATCTACATGACCACCACTTAGGTGTAGGTGATATGCTTTTGAAATTGTAATAGGAATGTTGTCCTTGGTATAAAGCACAATCTTGTTGTGAAACTTAAAATACTTTTCGAATTCTTCTTTGTTCATCATGGCAATTGCCTCCTTTCATTGATGTTGCTTTCCGCATTTGGAAAGCGAGTTATGCTCATTTTTGAGCAAAAGTTATGTAATCATAGGCATCACCCCCTTTCAATTTCACAGTGGTGGGGCATATTGTGGCAAGTAATAATGGTTATATGAAAATATTGATTTCCTATAGAGAAATACCTATATTACTTGCCCCATACTGCCCCTGTGTTTATTCAAGAAAATCTGACAGCAACCGATAGCCAATAACCATTGTGGTTTTCTCTCCTCCGGACTTCGGACGCTTACGCTTAACTTCCATCACAGCAGATAGGCTCTGCTTAAAATTCTTCATACTCTCAGCGTATTGTCCGTTTTCCATGCACCACGATTTGTAACGGTTATAGATCACAGAGGTGCGCTCCTCATAATCAGTACCTTCCTCCAAACAATCCTCAATGAATAAAAGTGTTTTATTGCTGTCATGCTCATACTGCCCGGTGGCATTGATGACCGACTGAGGCATATGCAGTCCATGAAGTTGTAACTGCTCATAGCCTTTCAGCAGCCAATTTAGGATTGCTGATTGCACCTGTGGTTTCATAAATTCTCGTTTTAAGCCCTTGTCCTGTTCGGATTCAGCAAAGTGCCGTTCAAAGGGAATGATGATAACACGTCCACTGGCAAATACGGTCATATCGTTTACCACAGGCAGATAATTGGTGTTGATATATAGCTTGAATTGTGGTGCAAAATCAAAGCTGTTCTCATGGAGAAAACGAGCATTGATAGTGTCATTGCCTGTCATGTTTTTTACTAAAGCTGCATTCAATACCAGACTTTTTCCCGGTTCTGCAATATTCACAAATCGAACCCCTGCAAGACGGGCAACATCTTCACTTGGTTGTGAACTGTTGGTGCTGTTCTTCTGAGCAATGGTTTCAGGTCTTGCTGTGCAGCCATAACTGCCGAATACCTTCAGTACGCTTTCACATAAGGTTCCTTTTCCGTTTCTGGTGGTAGCACCATACAAAATGCTCATGCATTCGTGACGGGTATCTCCACTAAGGGCATAACCAAGAACTTTTTGAAGAAACATGGCTCGTTCTTTGTCACCACTCATGATTTCTGTTATGAAATTGTCCCAACGCTCGCTGTGAACTAAAGGGTCGTAAGCAACGGCAGATATTTTTGTTAACAGGTCACTGCTACAATGCTCCGTGAACTTCCCACTATCAAGGTGCAGAGTGCCATTACTACAATTGAAGATGTAAGGGTCGTTATCAAATTCCAAATAAGAAATAGGATGATGTACCTGTGCGTCTTTTAGCACATTCACACGATAGCCATGTGTCTGCCATCGTTTGGAATAGTCCATATAGCTTTTTCGTTGATGCTCGTCCTTGATTTCAAGTGCGTATAGGTGCAGAAGGTTGGCAAGCTCCATGCAGTTACGCATTGCCTTTAGTCCGCCTGTGTCTGTAGACCAAATGCCATTGGTATAACAGAACCAAGACCTGCGTTCCGGCACATAACGAAGAACTTCTTCGTAGAAGTCAGCGAACAGCTTTCCGGCACCAATATCCGTCCACGGGTATTTCAATGTATCTGCTGGATTTAGAGCAATCAGACTTTGTAATCCGTCATTAAAATCTGCATCAGGGTTCGTTCTGATAGGTGTATAAAAGGTAGTCATATTTCTTAAGACATTCATTATGGTCATATTTCCATAAGTATCTGCACCATGCTGTTCATCCCATTTAGGACGATAAAGACCTGACTGTCGAAAAAGCCTGTCAATTTGTTCTTTATTTCCATTACAATAAAATGCAAGCATAGAGCAAAGTGCTGAGTCAGCCTCGCTATTGGAAGGGTATCCTGTAATATCTCCATTCCATAGTTTTGAAAATTTCTTACTGTTAGCAGCATTCATTGCAACCTCGATAACACGCTCATCGGAAAGATAACTGTCACGATCAGAGATAGGATTATTACTAATCGGCTGCTTTCTTTTCATATGCGTATCTAGTAACCATTCCATAGCAGTTGACTGCTCCGTCACATCGGCTTTTTGATATACATTTCCTGTTAGTGTTACAAAGCGATTGGTAGCACCTGCAACATAAACTTCCACATTACCTTTCTTGATATAGAAGGTACGGCTATCATAGGTGTAGCCCTCCGGCATAAGTGCAAGGATACGAATGCCTGTGCCACTTGGACTAATTTCGATGTAGGTGCTATCAAAATGTTCCACAATTTCTTTTGCCCACGGTAGCAGTTGCCTATTTTCAACACAGTGGTCAAGGTCAATGGCAACAATGCGACCATTCACACGAATACCGATACCACTGTAGTCACTAACTGCATTTACAGCAGTTTCAAAATCCACAAAGGTTCCAGCATTATCAACATAAGCGTGGTTTCCTGTTATAGGGTTATATGGCACCTTAGTATTGCGACCTTTTCTTTTTTCTAAATTCCAAACACAGCACTGACCTGTTTCTTTAATTAGCTGTGGTAGGTTGTTATAAATCATTTTTCTTTTTCCTCCTTCTGTTTTATGCGTAGCCAGTTTGTAAAGTCATGCTTCTTCTGACAGCTATGTATTGGAAAAAGGCAAAACTCCCAATTTTAAAAAATATTTCTTACACTTTTCCACTGGAGATTAACTGGCAATTTGAGCTGAAGTATTTTTACTTCCTAATTTACTAAGGGAGATTAATATTGCTTATTCCGGGTTTTGAAGAAACTATATATCCCTCTCTATCTTCCAAAGGACAGTTCGAGAGTAAAATCACGGAATTATTTTTCCTTTGATAGTAAAAGGACATCTGCACTGTGTTTAAGAACCAACTTTCAGAAATACTTTTCCTTATACCTAATAGCCTTGAGAAAACATGAAAAAGGACGTTTTAGAAAAATTCTTCTATTCATAAACGAAAAATATTAATCAATCGAACCCCTTAAGTCACAGGCGAAGAAAAAAACCAGTTTTTTAACCTCAATGCAAAAAATATCCCCTGAGAAATCTCAGAGGACGAAAAATAAGATATTTTGTAAACAATGCTTTGAAGTGATTGTAAGCACAATGCAAATATGCTATAATTACGCTATATTGTTGATATGCATTTGCAAAGGAGATACGAGATGAATTTTCCAGAGGAAATTAAGAAAATAAGGCAACGCTCTTTTCTGTCGCAGAATGAATTTGCAAAAGAAATTGGTGTAGCCTTTTCAACGGTAAATCGTTGGGAAGGTGCAAAAGCAAAACCAAATCTTGCTGCAATGAAAAGCATTAAGAAATACTGCCAAGCACATGATATTGATTTTTCTAGTATCGAAGATGCATGGCTGAACTATAAGACGGAGGATAAGAAAGATGATTAACATAAGAAAACTAGAGGCTGAACTATGGGAATCTGCCGATTTATTAAGAGCGGGCTCTAAACTTACTTCTAATCAATACTGTATGCCTGTGTTAGGACTTATCTTCTTAAGATATGCCTACAGTAGATATAAAATGGTTGAAATAGAAATTTTGAAGGATAGACCTTCCCGTGCTGGCAGAGTTATTCCTGTTGAAGCAAGTGACTTTGCAGCTAAGAGCGCACTCTTTCTTCCGAAAGAGGCACAATATGACTACCTGTTAAATTTGCCAGAGGATATCAAAGCTGCCAAACTTAAGAATAAAGACGGTCACGAAATGACTAGCCTTGGTGAAGTTGTAAATAATGCGATGCAGTTGATCGAAGATCAGAGCGAACAGCTTACAGGAGTTCTTCCAAATAGCTATACAGATTTTTCTGATGAAATATTATCAGAACTTCTTCGCATTTTTAACAACAGTGCCATTGATGAAGTCGGGGGAGATGTCGTTGGTCGTATTTATGAGTATTTCCTAAATAAATTTGCAAAGAATATTGCATCTGATGATGGCGTGTTCTTTACACCGAAATCACTTGTAAAGATGATTGTTAATATTATCGAGCCAAAGAGCGGAGTTCTATTAGATCCTGCGTGCGGTTCAGGTGGTATGTTCATTCAAAGTGGTGATTTTGTGAATGAATCTGGAATGAATGCAAACAGTGCGATGACCTTCTACGGACAGGAAAAAGTAGAATACAACGCACAACTTTGTTTGATGAATATGGCTGTTCATGGACTTACCGGAGTAATTAAATCAGGTGACGAAGCAAATAGTTTTTATCACGATGCTCATAATTTGGATGGTTGCTGTGATTATGTCATGGCAAATCCACCTTTCAATGTAGACAAGGTGAAAGCTGAGTCTGCTGAAAATGCGCACAGACTTCCTTTTGGTATGCCGAGTGTTAATAAGAATAAAGAAATCGGTAATGGAAACTATCTTTGGATTTCGTATTTCTACAGCTACTTAAACGAGCATGGTCGTGCTGGCTTTGTTATGGCTTCATCCGCAACAGATAGTCAGGGCAAGGATAAAGACATTCGTGAAAGCCTTGTAAAAACCGGTCATGTGGATGCAATGATTAGTGTTAGCAACAACTTCTTCTATACAAAGAGTCTACCTTGCTCCCTTTGGTTCTTTGATAAAGGGAAAACTGAAGGAATTAAGAATAAAGTGCTTTTCATTGATGCGAGAAATTATTACACAATAATTGACCGTACTCTTAACGAGTGGTCAGAATGGCAAATGAAAAATCTGAATGCCATTGTATGGCTATATCGTGGTGAAACTGAGAAATATAATGACCTGCTGTCGCAGTATAAAAATGTGATTCAAGGATATGCCACGGAATCCGCAGATAAAGAACTGGATGATATACTGTTTCATTATAATGATTTTGCTACCCTTTCACATTCGATGAAAGAGCATATTGTGGCGAAACGCAAATATGCGAAAGAATGCGTAGAAAATTTGGATAGACAGAAAAAGAAAACAGAGCAAACTAAATGGGATGAGTATTTAGCATGGCTTGAAGAAATACTCACAACGGTAAAAGAGGCAAATTGGCTTTATGAAAAATTTGGTGATGGTGTATATGATGATGTTCTTGGTCTTTGTAAAGTTGCCACACGGGAAGAAATAGAGGAAAAAAGCTGGTCACTTACTCCGGGCGCATATGTCGGCATTGCACCTGTCGAAGATGATGGCGTTGATTTTGAAGAACGCATGGCGGAAATTCATCGTGAACTACTTTCACTACAAGCTGAATCTAATGACTTGATGGATACTATCTCACAGAATATGAAGGAGATGGGGCTATGAGTTTTCTTGAAAAAATTGAAGTGAATCCAAAAATCAGCTTAGAAAAAGGGAAAGTTTATCCATTTGTAGAAATGGCGAATGTAGGGTTCTATAATAGAGAGCCTTCTTTAATTGATAATAAACCTTTTACTTCTGGTGTGAAATTTGAAGACGGTGATACTGTTGTTGCAAGAATTACACCGTGTCTACAAAATGGCAAGGGATTTTATTGTCGTGGAATAGGTAAAGGGTTTGGCTCAACAGAGTATCTTGTATTTCGTCCAAAAGATGACAGTGTGGATAATCAATATTTGTATTATCTTATGCAAACTGCTTATGTACGAGAAAGCATGATTAAATCAATGGTCGGAGCTACTGGCCGTCAGCGTGTAAATAATGATGTATTTACAAGAATAGATATTGATTTTCCAGATATTATAGTTCAAAAGAAAGTAGCGAATGTTTTGTCTGCTTATGACAATCTAATCGAAAACAACCAAAAGCAAATTAAACTGCTTGAAGAGGCTGCGCAAAGACTTTACAAAGAATGGTTTGTGGATTTGCACTTTCCTGGATATGAGGACACAGAGATTGTTGATGGTGTGCCGGAGGGATGGATTGAACGATGCGTAAGTGATTTCGGTGAAGTTATTACAGGGAAAACACCTTCTACAGCAAAAACGGAATATTATGGTGGTAACATTCCGTTTGTTACAATACCGGATATGCATGGAAAAGTATTTCCTTTAAAAACAGAAAAGGCTTTGACTAAGACAGGTGCTGATACCCAAAAAGGTAAATATCTACCTAAGAATACTGTGATTGTTTCGTGTATTGCTACAGTTGGACTTGTAAATATTGCTACAGAAGTTTGCCAAACAAATCAGCAGATAAACTCCGTTATATTGAACGAAGAAAAAGATTTATATTTCTTCTATGAATCAATGAAACGCATAAAGGCTTTATTGGATGGCGTTGGCAGTAATGGCGCAACAATGACTAATGTTAATAAAACTAAATTTAGCAATATCAAGGTGTTGTATCCTACAGAAGAATTAGTGAGTGATTACTATGATTTTTGTTTACCAATCTTAAAAAAAATATTAGCAATTTCTGAAGCAGTGCAATATGCACAGCAAGCTCGTGACCGCTTACTACCTAAACTAATGAGTGGCGAATTGGAGGTATGATTATGGAAAAGAATCTAATAAATTCCAGATTGGATAGGCAGAATATTTTGAACAATGAGATTGCCGTAGAAGAGATTCAAAAAACATCAAACATAAAAACTGTTTTTTGGAATGAAAAATATTATTTGACAAAAGACATGGTTGCTGATTATTTTCAAGTAGATGTCAGGACAATCGAAAGATATATAAGCAATTATTCTGATGAATTATCAGCAAATGGATTTGAATTGCTAAAAGGAAAAAAACTGACAGAGTTCATAGAAGCATACAATGCTGCTTTTGCGACCGACATAAATGTCGCTCGCAAAATTCGTTCAATCAGCGTATTTGATTTCCGTTCATTTTTGAATACGGCAATGCTTTTATCTGAAAGTGACAAAGCGAGATCATTACGTCAGTTGATGCTCGATATTGTAATAGATATCATCAATCGCAAAACCGGTGGTGGAACAAAATATATCAATCAAAGAGATAAAGATTTTATATTCTCCTCATTACAAGAAGATAATTATAGAAGGCAGTTTACAGATGCACTAAAAAAACATGTGGAGGATAACCGCTATAAATATGCACATTTCACAGATATGATTTATGTTAGTATATTCAAGGAAAAGGCAAAAGAATATAAAAAAATTCTAGATTTGAAAGCTAGTGATAAAGTTCGAGATACTTTTTATAGTGAAATTCTAGATATTATTGCCGCTTATGAAAGTGGGTTAGCTGATGCTATTAAACAAGAATATGAACGAGTTGGTCATGTTTTATCACAAGCTGATACAGAAGAATTATTTCACAGGTTTGAAAATATGGCATTATGGAAACCACTCATCCAACGAGGCCGAGTTAAAATGGCAAGCCGTGATATGGCACTAAGAGATGCATTCCATTACCAATTGTCGGAATATATTCAGCCACTTGATAAAGATGACTACCAGAAATTTCTTGGTGCTGCTGGAGACGAATTAGAACGTTTGATGCAGGAAAATCAGGAAGTTCTCAGGAGATTAAAGGAGCGTGATTAAATGGAGGATGGAATCATTTATTTGACGCTTAAACAAGCAGAGGCTATACATGAAAAAACAATAAAATATAGCGGTGGTGGTACATATGAACCATTGGATGCCGGAAAATTAGACAGTGTTTTACAACATATTCAAAATGATGATTACTATCCGGCCTTTGTTGATAAGCTAACGCATCTGTTTTTTTGTACTTGTGAATTTCACTGTTTTGCTGATGGAAATAAAAGATTAGCGATAACGTTATCGACACAATTTTTACTATTTAATGGATATATGGGAGTTGCAAAAAACTTTATGTCCATCACTGAAAATATTAGCTATCATGTAGCTGTTGGCAAGATAGGAAAAGAACTTCTTCATAAAATCATGATAACTATTATGGATGGAACATACGAACGTGATGAAGAATTGAAATTGGAAATTTTGAATGCTATTGACCAGGAGGTGCTGACAAATGAGTTATGATTATTCCGAAAATATACTTGTACAGGAAAGTGCCGGTAATTTGCTCCATAATGAGTTGGGCTGGGAAGTTGAATTTGCTTATAATACAGAAGTGTTAGGTAAAGACGGTTCCTTTGGAAGAACCAGTTATCATGAAATACTACTTGTCCGTTACTTTAAAGAGGCACTAAAAAAGCTGAATCCGTGGATCAATGACAAACAGATGTTAGAAGCACAGAACACATTGGAAAATAGGCTCTCTACATCTTCTCTATTGCAGGTAAATGAGGAAAAGTATTTTCTTATTCGTGACGGTATTCCTGTTACAGTAAAAAAGCCAAATGGTCAGAACGAAACCAAGAAAGCGACTGTTATTGATTTTCATAATCCGAGCAATAATCATTTTCTTGCCATTAAGGAATTGAAAATTCATGGAGACCTTTATAGACGTCGTACTGATATTGTTGGTTTTGTAAATGGTATTCCACTACTCTTTGTGGAACTGAAGAAAAATACTGTGGATGTACAGAATGCCTATGATGATAATTATACCGACTATCAAGACACCATTTCTCACTTGTTCTACTATAATGCATTTTTGATGCTTTCTAACGGAACAGAGGCAAAGGTTGGTACGCTTGGCAGTAAGTATGAATTCTTCCACGAATGGAAGCGTCTGGAAGAGGAAGATCAAGGAAGTGTGGCGCTCGAAACAATGCTTCGTGGTATTTGTAAAAAAGAAAACTTCCTTGATTTGTTTGAGAACTTTATACTTTTTGACCATTCAAACGGATATACTGCTAAGATACTTGCACGTAATCATCAATATCTCGGTGTAAACGAAGCAATGAAAGCCTATGCAGCGAGGAAGCTGAATGATGGTAAATTAGGTGTATTCTGGCATACACAAGGTTCCGGTAAAAGCTATTCTATGGTATTCCTCGCACAGAAGATACGCAGGAAGTTTGAGGGTTCTCCGACTTTCGTTGTGCTGACAGACCGTGAAGAATTGAACTCACAGATTAGCAATACCTTTGAGAATTGTGGTCTGCTTGGTAAAAATATCAAAGCATCACAATTTATTGCTTCAAGTGGCGATGATTTGGTACGCAAATTACACGGTAATCCAAGCTTTATCTTCACTTTGATACAAAAATTCAATAAACCAAATGAAGAACCAATCTATCCTGACCATGACATCATCGTTATGTCTGATGAGGCACATCGTAGCCAGTATGGTATCTTTGCCGATAATATGGTGAAATTACTACCTACTGCCGCTCGTATTGGTTTCACAGGAACTCCACTATTATCCAGTGACAATATAACTGCACGTACCTTTGGTGGATATGTTTCGGTTTATGATTTTAAACGTGCTGTGGAAGATGGTGCGACTGTTCCTCTTTATTATGAAAACCGTGGTGAGAAAATTCTTGAACTTCGCAATCCAGAGATTTCTGATAAGATTTTGGATGCTATCGAGAATGCAGATTTAGATGTAGACCAGCAGGATAAACTGGAAGCGAAATTTGCTAAAGAAATTCATCTGCTTACTGCTGAGCCACGATTGAAATCCGTTGCTCATGATTTCGTAAATCATTACTCTGATTTATGGACAAGTGGTAAGGCAATGTTTGTCTGCCTAAATAAGGTGACTTGTGTTCGTATGTACAACTATGTGCAGGAATACTGGAAAGAAGAAATAAAAAATCTAAAAGAAAATATAAAAAATGCTTCACAGCAAGAGGCTCTTGAACTGGAACGTAAACTTAAGTGGATGCAGGAAACAGAAATGGCTGTGGTTATCAGCCAGGAGCAGAATGAAATCCAAACTTTTAAGAAGTGGGATTTAGACATCAAATATCATCGTGCAAAGATGGAAAAACGTGAGCTTGATAAGGAATTCAAAGATTCCAAAAATCCACTTCGCGTTGTCTTTGTCTGTGCAATGTGGCTCACAGGTTTTGATGTAAAATGTCTATCTTGTCTATATTTAGATAAACCATTAAAGGCTCATACTTTGATGCAGACCATTGCTCGTGCAAACCGTGTTAGTGAAGGTAAAAGTAACGGACTGATAGTTGATTATATTGGCATTGTAAAGGCTCTGAGAAAAGCTCTTGCGGACTATACAGCTAATGTTGGCGGCTATGGTGGAACAGATCCTACTATTGACAAAGATGAATTGATTGCAAGAATTATAGATACAATAGCAAAATCAAAATCATTCTTGTCGGAGAATGCCTTTGATCTGCAACTACTGATTGACGCCTATGATTTTATGAAGTTGTCTTATTTACAAGAGGCTGCCAATGCAGTCTGTGGTACTGTAGAAGATAAAAAGACCTTTAGTACATATGCAACAGAACTTGTTCGTCTCATGAAATACACAGATCGAGATGATGTTACAAAGGAAACCAGAAAAGAATATGATGCTATTGTAGCAATCTTTTCTGAATTGCAAAAAAAACGCAAGCATACGAATACTACTGATCTTATGATTGAAATCAACAAAATTATAAGAGATTACGTAGAAATACAGCATGCGCCAATGATGGTGCGTGAAGAACCTCGTAGATTTGATATCAGCGCAATTGACTTTGATTTACTACGTAAGGAATTTGCAAAGGTACATAAGAAAAACCTTGTCATGAAAGATTTGGAAGAGGTCATTCAACAGAAGTTGGATAAGATGCTATTTTCTAATCCTAATCGAATTAATTATTACGAGCGTTACCAGCAAATCATCACAAACTATAATAGTGAGCAAGACCGTGCTAATATTGAAAAAACCTTTATGGACTTGATGGATTTAGCAAACCAAATGAACCAGGAAGAACAACGATATGTTCGTGAAAATTTTACAAGTGATGAAGAGTTATCTCTTTACGATATGTTATTTAGAGATGATTTGAGCAAAAACGATATTAAGAAGTTAAAAGAAGTAGCTGCTACGTTATTACAAAAGATTAAGTCTAAGGTCGCAGAACTCGACCATTGGACAGATAAGCAGGAAACGAAAGCAGAAATTGATAATTTAATTCGTGATACGCTTTGGGCGGATTTACCAGAGTGCTATGATGAAATGGCAATTTCTTGTTACCGCCAACAGATTTACGAATATGTGTATACTCGATATGGAGCAGTAGCATAAAATTGTAAATATATAAAAATGACCATGCTTGAGTATTTTCTACTCTTGCATGGTCTTTTTCTGTTCTCATCGCTTGAAGGTGTCGCTCAAAATTTACTTGTTATCGTAAATCCCTAAGTTGCACCTCCATTATCGGGGGACTTTTTCTTGTGTTTATAAATCAAATTATTGTAATAAATTTCA
>CAZJRQ010000010.1:34679-64586 GCA_964548535.1 uncultured Oscillospiraceae bacterium | reverse complement strand
AAATCAGTTTGTTGATTAAAATTTAATATCTACCATAGGGGCTTTTTTGTACTGTTTGTACAAACTGGGGCAGGACATTATAAATTGCTGTTAAAATCATTATACACCTCAAAATCCATTTGAGGCGGTTTGTGAAAAAGCACCCAGCCAGCACCACCAAACACCTCGATATATCTTTCATAGTAGGGCGGAAACCTAGAAAGAATCTCATCTCGCAAAGACTTTTTACCGCCTACCCATGACATAAAACTGTTCATTTCACTCCTTTCTGCCGTTTATAGCCAATGACAGAAAGAGAGTCGCTTTGCACATCACAGAATTCTCAATCTGTCATCGGCAAAACGACTTTAATTATTATTTTTCCTTAAACTTTTCATCTGACATTTTGGCTGCTGTCAGCAATCCCATTATAAAAATTCCAAGCGAACCGCCAAATATCATACCTAAAATAAACATCATCATTTTCTTTCCTCCAGTTTAAATTTTGATTACATGAATATCCAACCGAAAACTGTATAATTCTTAACGATATCATATACTATTCTCATACGCTCACCTCCGTTTCGTACCTATCAAACTCAATAAGATTTCTTCCGATTGCTTCCATCACATTGGTTGTAATTGCATTGCCAGCTTGCTTGTAAAGCTGAGAATCTGACATTCCGATATTTTGCACCTTTTGAAAATCAGAAGTATTAAAGCCCTGCAATCGCCAGCATTCAATGGGCATTAATCTGCGAATCCTTCCTTTATGAATTACACCATGGCGGTCGGTCACAGTTATGGTGAACATAGGTTCGTCAGGTTCTTTAATTCTTCGTCCATTTTGATAGGTTTTCTCCTTAAAAGGATTAAGGATTGCCCGAGGTGCATCTTCAATTAAAACTCCTGAACGCTCACCTTCATGCTTTCCTTTGGTAATGCCTAAATCCATTCTTGTATGCAGACATCTTGCATTATCAGTTATTTTTCCATCTTCATTTAAATCAATAAAAACAGCAGTTTGAATCTGATTTCTATTCAAACCTCTGTAATCACTTGCACTCAAAGTATAGGCAACATCAATTTTACTTGTAATACCATCTTTTCTGTTAAAACCAATCGCATATTGATTTACTTCATTTTCATCGTGAAAAACTCCAGAATGCTCACCCTTGCGGTTTGAAATGCCGCTGTTTTGTCTGCCTGTAATACATCTTGCTGTTTCTGTAAGATTGGGAGGCGAATTCATATCAATGAAATAAAGGCCTGTTTTCGAGCCGAATCCACCTGATCCGCTACACTGTGTGGTGGCTAATCCATCAGTGGAATATACTCTTGAGCCTTGACTTCCTCCGATAATTTGCTGCAGATTTTTCTCGTTTGTTCCTCCGAAAGCCAATATTTCGATGGGGCATCTTTCTCCAATGATATCAAAGCCTTGCTCACAAGGCTTTACAATGAAACACTCGTTTTCTTGATTTGGGGACACCGAAATCGGCGCTGTTAAGCCATGGCTTGGAACAAGACATTACGCCACTGTGATGCTATACCCCAGTTCGCAAATTTTTTCAATGATTGTTCCAAAACAATACCCCTGCGAAGCACTAAGCAAACCGAGCACGTTTTCAGCGATAAGAATACTAACCTCAACTGCGTTGAGCTGGCCTTTTGGCTTCAAGAAGTCTGATATACTCGAAGAACAAATTCCCTCGCTCATCGTTAAACCCTTTTCCAGCTGATGACTAGTCATCAGGTTAACCTGCCACGCTATAGGATTGGCATGGCGGTCCGCCAACGAGGAGATCAAAATCTCAAAGCCAATCGCAATTGGCTTTGCTTTGCTGTATCGATAGTTTTGATGTTTTCATAATATTCCTCCTGCTGATGAACTTGTTCATCAGGTTGCCTGATATCAAAAATCGTTCTGTATGACTGAACTGCGAATTTATCCACTTCACAATACCCCATACATTGAAATTCTCCTGTTTTTTCTAAACCTTGCCTCGCACCTCCTATTCCTGCAAATGCGTCAAAAAATCGTATCATTTTTTTCATTCCTTTCCTCTCATAATTTATATACAAAAAAGCAGCTAAATCATTAGTTTGATTTAACTGCTACATTGTTATATCAGGTTCAATTTCTTCTGACTGTATTTCTTCCTGCTCAATTTTGTGGAAGCTGTCGACTTCAGGAATTATAGAAAGCGAACTACCATTGTCCCACTTCATTAGTAATGACCCCGCATCATCAACCCCGATAATTTTGCCTTTAGTACCACATGGCACAGCATAGTCATCTTCCATATGGTCAATCTGAATTCTAGTTCCTACTGGATACTGCTTTCTCAGCATATCAATCCTATTTTCGTTATACATATTAGTTATTCTCCTCGTATAATAAAGTAGTAGTTAGTGTTTTTCTCATATCTGTTATATTTAATGATAGTGGATTCAAAAAAATTCTTTTACATTAAAATCAACTCCCCTCCATAAACGCAAAAAAGACAATTTCAGCATGAAATTTTTTCATCTTCTGAAATAGTCTTAAATTTATGAGCATTAAATTATATTTTTAGGGGTTATTACTAAGTTAAAATGCCTTTGCACAGATTCGAATCCCTTTTTTGATGAAAGGGCCACAGCTTGTGAAGAAAGATGTTATGACACTCTATGAAAATGAAGTAACATTTTTCGCCCCTTAAACGTCAAAAAAGTCCGATAAATCGGACTTTTTTGCTATGACATCTTTTTTGGGACATCAATATGGGGTGGATGATGGGATTCGAACCCACGGTCTTCAGTGCCACAAACTGACGCGTTAACCAACTACGCTACACCCACCATATATAATCACACCAACAATTTTGGTGTGATTATATTTATATTTGGTGCGCCTTACTGGACTCGAACCAGTGGCCTACTGCTTAGAAGGCAGTTGCTCTATCCAGCTGAGCTAAAGGCGCATAACTATATACATAAAAATTGCACCATATGGTGCATATTTGGAGCGGGTGATGGGAATCGAACCCACATGGCCAGCTTGGAAGGCTGGAGTTCTACCACTGAACTACACCCGCAAATGTTTAATTGATTTGAAAAGCAATCCGCAATTCTTTGCTAGTCAACGATATTTATTATATCACATCTCGTGTAATTTGTCAACACCTTTTCAAAACTTTTTTCGAAATGTTTTTCGATTTCTTTGTTTTGTCTTAATCAACGAAATTAATTATATCATATATACTATAGTTTGTCAACAGTTTTATGACAAAAAAAATAGCAGGCGGTCTTTTTTGTAAATAACCGCCTGTTTTTTATTTCTTTCGTTGCTTTAATTTGTTCAATATAGCATCTTTAAAGAAAAATGCAATAATACCAATCGTAATTACTATTGCAAGAATAACAATTGCTATTTTAAAATTCCCGTCTCCAACATTGCTTCCAAATACTGTAGATAAAATTATCGCCGGCAATCTACAAGGCACTACATACATGAAAAAGTCCTTTTTATCCATTTTAGTCAGCGGAACAATATATGTCAGCACATCTTTCGGAAATGCTGGTATCAAATAAAGAATCATTAAAATTCCTGTAAGCTTTCTCTCATCTTGCAAAAATTTAAACTTCTTTAAGTGCTTTTCACCAACCGACGCTTCAACAAGCGGTGCACCAATTTTTTTCACAAGCATAAATACAACTAAACTGCCTAAGAATGCCCCTATAAACGAAAGCACTGCTCCCCAAAACCAGCCAAATAACAATCCGCCTACCACCTGAATCGGCGGGACAATCGCCACAACCACCTGCAAGCCCTGCAAAAAAACAAAAATCAATGCCGAAATGAATATGTTATACTGTCCGATAGAGGTTTTTAAGTCCTCCATACCCTGCGCCGTTCGCATACTTCGAATTAATGGCATTAGCAGTAATGTAGCGCCTATCATCAAAACTATGAATACTACTAGGCTGATAATTTGAATTCTCTTCTTATACTTTAATGTCTGTTTTTTATTGCTTGTAAATTTATCTTTAATTAGTAATTTGCTTTCGTTTTCATTCATTAATTATCAACTCCTCTTCTTACAAAATAACTTAATATTATATGTTCTACAATCTATATTTATGTTCTCTATATCTATTTTCTTCTCAAAATTTTCTTGCGAAACCAATTTATATACAAATACGTAAGCTGTCCTAAAAGCCTATCATATATGACAAAAAACACGTTAGCCATTATCCACAAAACCAGCAAAGCATACTTTCCAAAAAACTCCATACCCTCAAGTATATCTTCACCAACAAACAAAAACTGCATTATCCAATAAAAAACAACTATTGCCATATTGAAAATTGCAAATTTTAACACCCAGCAGATCAGTTTGTTTTTCATTTTATCAAAATAAAACCTCAGTATAGGATAATATCCCATAAACAACACGAATAAAAATGACGCCTGATAATTAGCAGTTACAAAAAAGCACAAAAAACTAGTCGCAACATAAGTTGTAATTGCCCATTTCGTCCCTGTTTCAACTATCATTACCACCATTAAAAATCCTGCAAATGTCGGAATTGCGTAATCAAGCATTGGAAATATTCCTGTGCAAAACATTAACAGCAGACATATAGACGTAACTATTCCGCCAAGTGAAATCCTAAAAGCCAGTTTATCTCTCATAATTATTCCCATGCACAAAATTCACACAAAAAGCAAACAACTCATTCACAGGCTCACCCCACCTTTCTCGCTATATGTTTCCAGTAGATTTACGCACTCTAACAGCAAGGAATTAAATCTCCGCCCATACATTCACAGCAGCAGTCTGCACAAAGCAAATTCGCACAGCAATTCATTGAATTATTCATCTGTCTCTGTCTTTGATAATCTTGATACTGCGGATTTTGTGTATACGCCGTTCTATTGCCTGTCATTTGATTAAGCGCTGCTCTATATTCATAATTATTCGGGTCAAGCTGACACGCTCTGTTAAAATTATTTATAGCCTCACCAAGCCAGCCTCTGCTATAGCATACACTGCCCTTCAAGAAATACCACTCAGCATTTCTATATTCATTTGGCACAGCGTTAAGCATTGAATCAGCATTTGTAACTTCACCGCTTTGGATTAGTCGTCTAATCTCATACGAATTAAAATTATTTCCTGCATTTGAACCTGCATTAGAATACGAATAGCTGTCTGCACTTGAATATGCACCGCCGTTTTTACGCATTTGATTAATAGCATCATAAGCTGCATTTACCTCAGCCATTTTCTCCTGTGCAACCTCCGCAACAGGACTATCCTGATACTGGTCAGGATGATATTTTTTAACAAGCTCCTTATAAGCAGCCTTTATCTCTTTATCCGTAGCGTTAGGCGAAACACCTAAAACCTTATATGGATCACTCATACACATTTACCTCTCATTTAAAAATTATTATCAAAAATCATTACAATTTATTTTTCTTTCTTAACCAATTTTTCATCGCGAATTTGCTCATAAACATTTTTCAGACCTAAATAAATAATATTATCTAATATAGGCTTGTACATCTCACAGCCTAGCTTGTCATAGCAAACCGCAAGTTCGCCTAATGTAAAATCAATGCTTTCAGCCGCATAGTCACAAAGTTTCCTATACTCATCCTGTGGAAGTTCCAGCGCATATTCAGCCACGTCACATTTATACAAAAGAGGATTATATCCGCCATTTTTAAAATCGTCCTTAGCATCATCTAAAGCATCACAAATATAAATATATCTTCCTAACAAATATCCAAAACGCTTTAGAACCGGCAATAGATTTTCATCATCCGTTATTTCAGAAAATATAGCCTCCATGATTCTCGCAGTAGGTTCACACGCCATGTCAAGAACTTGCGTTTTTTCTTTTTCAACTTTGCTTTGAAGTTTCATCATATCTTCAATAGTATTGGCTAAATTGGGATATTTAATTCTAGCTTTTTTGTACGGTCTTTTGAAAAACGGAATTGTAAAAAAAGCAGCAAGCTTACCCTTAATTCCCCTGTCCGCTAAATCATCACGCAATTTATGATAAACTAAAATCACAGCAGAATATGCAGGATAAGAAAGTCCTTGTGTACAGGTTACACAAGCGGATTTTTTCAGCGGATGAGCAATACACCTTTGCTTTTCCGCCGTAACTGCAACACGATTTACAGACATATTCACAAGTGCTAAAAAAGTAAAATCATAGCTAAGAGTAAATCTCGAAGCCAGTCCAAACTCCTTGCCCATAGTTTTGCACAGTCCGCAATAAACGCCCTTGTAGGTATCATATTCACACATTCTCATGTAGGGTTTAAAAGCTCTCACATATCCAAACATTACATAACTCCTTAAAGCTTACATCTTACCACATTTTTGTGAAAAATCAGTGATAACCTTGCAAAAATACAATTTAATCGACAAACCAAGCAAAATAAAAAAACTGTTTCGTTGTTTTTATTATACTATTCAATCAAATAAATGTCAACAAAACATGTATAATATTAAGATAACCATAAGAAAAAACTAGCGTTTTAGATCTATTTTATATGTAAAAAAGGTGATGTATCGAAAAGCAATACATCACCTTAAATATTTACACTAATTTTTATTAGCCTATTTTAATTATTTTTTGTTACGTTTTTTCATGCAAACTGCTGCAAATCCTGCTGCTACTGACAAAAGTCCTGCTGTCATTGCAGTCTTTACACCTGTTGTTGGATTGCTGTCACTATTGTTTGAACTGCTCTTAGATGAGCTGTTTGAACTCTTGCTGCTTGAATCAGCATTGCTTGATGATTCGCTTGATGATTCAGATTCTGATGAATTGTCAATATCACTTGATGACTCACTATCTGTATCTGATGAACTTTCAGAATCACTGCCGCTGTCATTATTATCATCTTCACCCTTTACAATAGTAAATTCTGTATCAATCTTTTCATTTGTATCTGCTCTATATGTATTGATTGTAAAAGCAGTGTCTGTTATGTCAACTAATGAATATGTTGGAACATCTTCCTGCCATCTGCTTGAAATATAGTCTTGCTGTCTTGACACAAGGTCATAATATTTACTTCCTGAAGATGAGTTTCCTGTCATGTACAAGATGCCCTCTGGGTTTACTACCTTGTCGCTTTCACTACTTACAACAGCTAGTGCGTCAGAAATTGCATTTAGATAGTCAAGATATGCTATCTCTTTTTCATCAGTTGTATCATCTTGAATCATTTTGTAAGCTGTAAATACGGATTCGCCCTTTTCGCCGCCGTCTACATCATATTCATGCATATCATCAAATTCATCTTCGTTATCATCATAATAATTGTTAGTCTTTTTACCGCCATTTAGGATATAGCTTCTTGAATAAGCATGGTCGTGCCCTGAGAAAACAACGTCAATATCATTTTCTTCAAATGTTGGAACTAAATCATATCTCAAGTCAGTAATTGTAGGCTCATTTGAATGCTCTGCTGAACCGTAGATATCCTGGTGAATAGTTACAAATTTCCATGTTGCATCTGAATTTTCAGCTACAGTTTCCTCAATAAATTGCTTATGCTCTTCATTATCAGTATCCTGCAAATTAAGAACGATAAACAAAGCGTCACCGTAAGTAAAGTAATAGTCACCGCCAACGATTCCGTTTGAACCTAGCTCGCTCAAATTTGGAGTGTTAAAGTGATAACCATAGTTTGCAATATCAGCCTCATGGTTACCTACTGTTGGTGCAAATGGAATCGATGTTAGTGCTGATGGACTTAAAAATCCAGTATATTCAATTTCTGAGAAAGTATTATCTTCCTTTTCCTTTGGAGCATCCTTAGTTCTTGACTGAATCTGGTCACCTGCTGATAGAATAAAGCTTATGTCTTGTGAATTTTCCAATGCCTTATTAATAGTATTGCTCCAATTAAAAGAGTCACTCATAACAGCATCTGACTGTGCTTCATAGAACTCCTCAGCAGTAACACCGTTACCTACCTTGCTGCCCTTTAATGGGTTTGATGAACCAATCTGCGGATCACCTACAAACATAAAGCTAAAGCCTTTTGTTGAATCTTGAACTGTAAACTCTACTGGATCAGCGTCACCTATTTTATAATAGTATACTCCAGCCTCAAGATCTTCAACTGTAGCCTTGCAAGCATAATAATTTGCACTAATTAACGCTTGATATAGAATTTCGTCTTCTTCACCCTCTATAGTTTCAGAATGAACTGGTGAGGACATATCAGCATTTGCACTTACTTCAAACTTAACAGTTTTGTCTAGTGAATACCACGCAAAATTAAGCTTTGTTTCATCTGCGCCTGGTGCAATTGATACTTTTGACCAATCGTTCTTTACTGTTTCCCATGATGTTTTCCAATCTTCCCATTGCTCTGTAAGACCTGTTGCTGATGCTAAATCTTCTGCATTTGTGCTTCCATCATCTGGGATTGCTGCAAAAACTGATGCTGCACAACTAATAGTTAGTATTGCTGCTAGTGCAGCTGCTGTTGCTTTAAATGTTCTTTTTTTCATATTCTTTTCTCCTAAAAATATTTCTTCAAATCTTCTCTAAATCTTTACCTCACTCGGTGTCAAGTAAAATTATAAATCTCCAAAGTAATATCTGCAATCCTTTTATCGTAAAAACAAAATCAAAATTTTGTATGATATAAATCTTGACTTAATAAAAAATAAATAATTGTGCAAAACATTGTAAACATACTGATTTAGTGTGTTTTTATAACAAATTTATCTTTTCAGCACAGCATATTAATCACAACTTCATCACCTTGTGTACACACTATTAAACAAATAAGAATTTGCACACAAATAGTATATTATAACGCAGATAACTGATAACTTATGCGGTTTTATTGTCAATTAAGCTAATTGATTAGAGTTTAATTATATGATATAATACGTTTGTTAATTAACATAGCCTATATTAGTGTACAATTAAAACTATAATAAACTTCTATATTAATAACTCAAATAATACAAGTGACAAATTTTAATTGAGCACAAAATATAAGCTTATTTGGAGGAAAATATTATGAAAAAATCACCACTACTTATAACTGCACTAATTTTATCTCTTGGAATTTTATCCTCTTGTGGAGATATTGACGCTGATGTTGCTGATTCAACACCTGCACAAACTACCAAAACCACAACGAAAGTTACTACGCAAGCAGTTGAGGAAGAACCTGAAACTGAGATTGATTTATCTAAATTAAAGGGCTCTCTTAAAAACTATGACAAATCATCTTTCAAATTTTCTACTGACATGAACGTTTCTGATTTTGCATCTTCTCAAGCAAGAAACAATTATCAAGATGATGAATCAAAAGTTACATACTCAATTGAAGAGGTAAACGGTATTCCTATGCTTCGTGTTCAAACTTTAGATTTAAATACATCAAACGAATACAAAATACCTAAGGTTAGACTAAATGTTACTAAAATGTTTGAGGGTAACGAATATCAGCTTGAAAAAATCAAGAAAATTAAAATTGATGTTGTAACTATGGCTGTTGACTACTTCATTGACACTGACGGAACTGAGAAAATGTGTCCTGGACATTTTAGAGGCAAATTAGTTTCTGAGCCTGTTGACGCTCGCGGTTCTAGCATATGGGTTGACGGCAAAAGCTTTGCACATCAGCAATGGAACAGAGAATGGGGTTCATTTGAAATAGAAACAGAGAATCCTGAATTTATCGATTCGACGGTTGCACAGTATATTTCAATCATGAGATGGGCTATTCCAAACGATGCTGATTTTTACATCGCTGACATAGTTTTTCTTGACAAAGACAACAAGGTTATAAAGTCAGCGTACAATAAATAATTTTCAAGCTGGTCTGTTTTCAGGTCAGCTTTTGTTTTTTTCTTGACAACTAAAAATCTATATGATATACTAAAAACGTAATAAATTTTAAAGGTGGTTTTTGTTTGGCTATTGTTCTGTAATGAACGCTTTTAACTGTAAATTGATTTTCGCTTTTCACAATTAATGTGATAGCTTTGTTAATTATAGTTATTTTTTGATTTCATTATAGAATGATACCGCAAAGGCTTGAATATAGCTGTATTTATCAGCGTGTTTTTTCAAGACAGGTATCGTTTTACCTGTCTTTTTTTGTATCAATTTATGGTAAAGTGTTCAAATTCAATCTATTCACAGCGTTTTCATTTATATTGAAAGGAATTTTACTATTATGAAAAATTATATTAAAGCTAACAGCTACGACAGAGAATTTGTTGAAAATCACATCATGGGACCTAACCCACTTTGCCTGCTTGAAACGGTATGCGAGCATTTAAACCTAACTCCTGATATGAGAATTTTAGACTTGGGCTGCGGAATGGGTATTACGTCGATATTTCTTGCAAAAGAATACGGTGCTGCTGTTTATGCGACTGATTTATGGATTAATCCTACCGAGAATTTCAAAAGAATACAAAAATTCAATCTAGAAGACAAGGTAATTCCAATATATGCTGACGCAAATGCTCTGCCATATCCTGAGGATTATTTTGATGCAGTAATTGCAATTGACAGTTACAATTATTTTGGACTAAATGACAAATATTTCCCTAACACTCTTAACAAGCATTTAAAAGACAACGCTCAAATTGGACTTGCTTTTGCTGGACTTTCAAGAGAAATTGATGAGTTTCCTAAACAATTTGAGGGTATATTAAAACAAGACGATCTTGATACTTTTACCACTCTTGATAATTGGAAAAGAATCTTTGCAAAATCAGGACTAACAAAGATTAAAGCAAGCGATGAATTTGAAGATTCAAAAGAACTTTGGTACGAATGGGCAAAAATTGCTCGAGATAGACTTGGCTTTGATGATGACAAAATGCTAGATGCTGATGTTGACAATCTTTTCACACTGATGTATTTAGTCATGGAAAAACTTTAGACAAAGGAGAATATCACAATGAATTTTAATATTAGAAACGAACATGAAAAAGATTATTTCGCTGTTGAAAATCTTACACGAGAGGCATTTTGGAATATTTATCACCCAGGCTGCAACGAGCATTTGCTTGTTCACAATCTGCGCGACCTGCCTTGCTTTATAAAAGAACTTGACTTTGTTGCCGAATCTAACGGCGAGATAATTGGACACATTATTTACAGCAAGTCAATTCTTACTGACCAGAATCAAAATATTCACGAATTTGCAAGCTTCGGACCTATATCGGTACATCCAGAATATCAAAAAACGGGTATAGGAAAGGCATTAATTGAGCATTCACTATCAATGGCTAAAGAACTTGGATTCAAGGCTATTTTTATCACAGGCAACACAGAATACTACCACCGATTTGGATTTGAAACAGCAACTGATTATGGCATTCACTTAAAAGGCACAGATGCAAATGACAAATCTGAATATTTCATGGTTAAACTTCTAGAACCCAACGCACTAGATGATGTTTCAGGCATTTTCGAATTTGACCCATGTTTTGATGTTGACGAAGTTCAACTAGAACAATTCGAAAAGCTGTTTCCCAAGAAAATTAAAGAAAAACGTCCTGGACAGTTGAATTATTAATCAAGTGAAAATCCTAAAGCAGTTGATTATATTTTAAGCAGCAATTTAAAATCTGCACTAATTAAAACACGACAAGAAATAGATAAAAAGACATCTTTGTATTTTCACAACAAGCTAACGACAAAATAAACACCATAACAAATCTCATTAACGAAATTAACAAAAATATTTAAAAGAAACGGATTCTACGATTTACAACGTAGAATCCGTTTTTTGGCAACGATTTTAATTTGCATTTACTGCATTATAAAAATACGTTCACCTATTTTTCTTACATTCCAATATGGTAGATTAAAAACTTACAAGTGGCTGTCAGGTACAGGCTTACTTTAATTTACATTCCAATATGGTAGATTAAAAACATTTTCTAACACAACTAAGGCAATATTTATTGTTTGATTTACATTCCAATATGGTAGATTAAAAACATATTTTACCAATGCAATTTTATTTGCTTCTTCAAAAATTTACATTCCAATATGGTAGATTAAAAACAGCAAAACTCGCAATGGCTTGTGAGCAATATTGTATATTTACATTCCAATATGGTAGATTAAAAACTTGAATTCTTTATCATCAACCCTTAATATTTTAGGATTTACATTCCAATATGGTAGATTAAAAACTATTGCCTATTGACTAATTCTTACACACATGTTATAATTTACATTCCAATATGGTAGATTAAAAACCTGTGATTGGTCCTGTTATGTGCGACGCTTGCAAGCCTGATTTACATTCCAATATGGTAGATTAAAAACTCAGAGGAAAGTTCTGATTAAATGCTACATATTTAATTTACATTCCAATATGGTAGATTAAAAACCTAACACAGGAAGTTGTTCAGCTAGTACTAACACATTTACATTCCAATATGGTAGATTAAAAACTGTCAAAACAAGCATATCTATAAGTTTTATAAACATTTACATTCCAATATGGTAGATTAAAAACTCAGTGAGGATTTAACAATTGGATAGCATTGTTTTTACATTTACATTCCAATATGGTAGATTAAAAACAGGTATAATAATTACGCCTGTTTTTATTATACTTTATAACGCTTATTCTGTCAACTAATCTGATTTTTTTCTTGTTATCCTCTTTTAATTTTGGATTTTTATCACAAACGCCTTATAATCGGGGATTTTAGAGGCTGTCATACTATTGGTATTTTTGCGCTTTATATGGTCGACAGTTATATAAATATCGATGTTATTTCATCTTCCCGCCCCCAAAACTCTTTCTTCAACCACTTTTCATTTCGACTTTTAAATATTATTACCGAATCATTATCTTTTCGAATATAATCATCTAATCTTGCCTTTAACATTATTAAGTCTGATTCACTAATTTCACCTTCAAATACAGAATTTTGAATATGAAATAAGTACTCCTTACAAGTCTTATATATTTTCGGCAATATCTTTTTACCATTTTTATCCATGCGAATATCATATATCAAAATTACATACATTTTAATCACCTACCACCATATTTTAAAGCCACTGTATTCTTTTTCTCCAATTAAATGCTTTATAAGCTTGTAAAGTTCTAATCTAATTAAATATTGATAAGAAACCTTTCTGCCAAGCTCTTTGTGCATAATTGTTGTTTCCATTTTCTTTTCAAGCTCTGTCACCACTGTTTGTGATGCCTTTTTAGTTAAATGCAAATAATCTAGTCCTGGTGTAAAGCTTTTTTCAGTAATTTGATTTCGATTTAAAAGTGAAAATATAAGCCTGTCCGCAATAAGCGGCTTAAATACTTCCGAAATATCTAAACACAAAGAAAATCTACGAACACCTGGCTCATGCAAATAGCTAATCGTCGGATTTAGCTGCGTCTTATATACTTCACTCAAAGTCTTGGTATAAACAAGCGTGTTTACATAGGATATCAGCGAGTTTATCTCATTATCAGGAGGGTTTTTTACACGTTTTTGAAAATCCATCTGCTGATTAACAATTGTACCCCATGCACTATAATACACCTTTCGAATATTGCCCTCAATGCCCATTAATTCTAATACTGTGTTCGTTTTAAATATCCGCTTTCTAAGCGAATCAATTTCCGACATTTGTTCAGACAAATCCTTTTCCCTTGCGTTATAATATCTTAAATTTCTATATATATTGTAACTCGCTGCGTCTATAAACTTTTGAGCCAAAACAACCCGCTTACTCTCATCCGTATAATGCCCAACTTGATTGACAAGAAGTTGTCCTGCAAGCATTTGCTCCTTTGGATAAAAACTACCTGTATAAAAATCATAGTAATTGAAAAAATGCACTACTACTCCATGCTGTGACAGAAAATTTAAAAGCGCGGTGTTTAAGCTCATTTCACTCATAACATAAATATCGCT
Organism: uncultured Oscillospiraceae bacterium; assembly: GCA_964548535.1. Taxonomy (GTDB): domain Bacteria; phylum Bacillota; class Clostridia; order Oscillospirales; family Ruminococcaceae; genus CAZJRQ01. Next base: position 50,655 of record CAZJRQ010000010.1, on the reverse strand, counting down.
TACTCGCTCAATAGGCACATCCCTCTTTGTTTCATCAGATGTAATAAATTGAAGAGAATTATCATGCCTGCAAAGTTTTCCTCCATTATAAATATAAAAACTCTGTTTCATAAATCATAAATCCATGTTATAAAATCTTATTACACATGGATTTCCACCACCTTTCATAGAAATTAATTGTAAATATTATATTAAACACAAATCAGCATAAGCACATTTTTTACATATGGATTTCACATCTAAATCAGGTGGTTTGGGCAATTCATTAATTATACTTATATCTCCAATAATCTCCTCAAGTTTTTTTACATCATCATCAAATAACTCAACATTAATTTTCTGATGCAAAAGCGGATAATCAATTTGACCTGTTATATCTTTAATGCCTTTTTGGCGAAGGTAATAAAGATAATACTTTACCTGCCATATTCCCGCTTGCTCAATAGAACGACTTTTCTTAACCTCATGTAAAATCTTTTTTTCACTAATATAATCAATGTTAATTACATTATCAATATTTATATGCTTATCATTACGAGAATAACTGTTTTCATCAATGATTTTCCCTATCATTACAGATTCATTATCCTGTTCCATTCGTATTTCGTGCGAAAAATACCGCAGCTTTCGCTTACACACAAAGTAATAATAAATCATCATTCCTGAAATTCTTTTTTCCATAAGCCACCCCTAAATAATCAGTTCACTAACATCATATTTTTTATTAGTATTATTAAACTGCTTAATTATTCCAATACCTGAGTTTTCTGCAAAATCATAGCCGCCTCTGTAAATATATATTCCACTGCCTTTATAAAAAAGTTCTCTCCACTCAATGTCAAGAAAATAATAATGAGATATTTGTACGGTATACTTTGCAATCTGATCCTTTATTTTCTGTCTTTGCTCAAAATTAATTGATTTGCTTGAAAGTGCCTTTTTCCACTCTGAAACCTTGCCGTCATCTTCTAGCATTTCATAAATCTCATGTGGGCACAAAACAACTGAATCAATATTTCTAAATAACTTGTCAGCATCTTTTTTATCAAATTTATACCACTCCAAGTTATTAAGATTATCTATTTGCTCTTTTACTGTTCTATAATAATCACTGTAAATATGATTTTCACCATAAACATAATCAATCATTTCAGTTTTATTGTCACACTCTTCGCTCTCGTTAAGCAAAACCGAATCTTTATCTACAAGCTGTTCTTTAATCGCCTCAAGCGACCAATCATACAACTCAGGATCAATAAACTCACTTCTCACACCATTGCGATTATTTAATATATAAACATTAGGCTCTTCACCAAAATAATCTCTACTGCGATAAACTCTGCCTAATCTTTGCAAAAGAGAATCTATAGTGCACATTTCAGTATACAAAACATCAAAATCAATATCCAAACTTGCCTCTACTATTTGAGTAGAAACCCATACACCGCACTCTTCATTTTCATTTCCTGAATTTGGGGCGAATGCTAAAATTTCATCCTCTAATTTTTGTCTGTCTTTTTTCAAAAACATACTATGCAAAAGACGGCAATTGTCACATCTGCTTGAAATTTCACTATATACCTGCTGAGCTCTTTTTACAGTATTTACAATTACCAAAACCTTTTTAGTTTTGCTATCCTCTGCAATTTTATCAAAATCAAACTCACTATTGTTACCATCATCAATCAATGCAATTCTATGTCTGTGATAAACATCACCATAATAGGTTTTTGTGTACCTGCAATTAATTTTATATTTTTCAAAAAGTCTTTCAAGCATTTTAGGAAAAGTAGCAGTTACAATAGCAAATTTTCCACCAAGCTTTGTAATTAATTTTAATGAATATATAATAGTACCCAACAGTTGTGGGGAATATGTTTGAATCTCATCAATAATAAGTTTGGAATATGAAAGCGTCGCTAAATTCATTTCACTTCCGTTATATTTGAAAGCACACTTTAAAATTTGATCTACTGTACAAACAGTAAGCGGTGCTGAAAGCTTTTTCGCAGCTTCATATTTTTCTAACGGATTAACGTCTTCTTCAAAATCTTTAGAATCGTCATGTTCATTAATATAGTAAGACAAAGCATCAGAATGCAGCAGCAAAGCTGGCTTATAACCGATGTTATCAACATTTTGAATTCTCTGATAAATAGCATTAATTGAAATTTTCAGCGGTAGCGTATAAAACGCCTTGCTGTCACCAAGCCAAAGCAATGCAGCCTCAGTTTTTCCGCATCCTGTCGACGCACGAACTACTACACTTTCATCTTTAAAATTCAAAATATCTTTTTGCAGTTCACGCGGTTTAATATTCTTTTTATCAAAAAAATCAAGCGTCATTTGCGACACACTTTTGCCATTGTAATATACACTCTGCTCTATTTCAGTACCAGCAGAACCGCAATAATCGCATTTATTAAGCAAGCCTTTTATTTTTATGTACCGGTTAGACACAAATTCTGTATTCATTTTCAAAAAATCAAGAACATTATTTTCATCAAATATTTCTGGACAATTATAATCTTCAAAATAATATTTTCTTGCATTATGAATAACATTATCCTGAATATAATCTTCAAAAAATTGATAAATGCCTTTTGGAACTTCACGGTCATGATGAAATAAAATTGCTCGTATAATTAAATCAGCATTGTCTAAACCATACTTTTCATCTAGCAATTCTTTATCAACTAAAGCACCACTGATAAAATTATGATTAATATAATCAGCAACTTCTTCATTCTTAATACAAAGTGCTTTTTTTATTATATTCTGAAAATTTTCATCAAGCTTGCCCAAATCATGATACACTATAGCATCTCGCAACATCGACCATTCCTGCTCATCTAGGATATTGGGATATAAATTTTTTAAAAGTTCATATTGCCCCAAAACATCTTCAGTATGCGCTTGGATTGTTTGAACAGGATTTGATTTTGCATAAAATTCCATAACAACACTCCTATAAAAAAGCTGACGATTACAAAATAACCGCCAGCTACATCTTTATAAATTCTAATTACGCTAAAAACACTGGAATTATATCTTCATTATTTTTATCAGCAATAACAGTTTTCTTTTTCTTGATTTTCCTTCCTTTTGCAAGATGAACACAATCCACACGCTCAGACCAACCACGTATACCTGTCTTTTCATTAACAGAAAACACCTTATTTACTCTGTATCTTGACGCATTGTTTTGACGACGATCATCTAAATACTCATACTGCAAAACAGGAACATAAGAATCATAATCAGTAATTATATTATCCTCTAGCTCAATCTCTTCAAGCTCAACAATGTCTGCCTCATCTACTCTAAGCAAATCTTCATGTCTGCCCAAAGCCAAATATGTTTGCGGATATAAAAGCTTATGCGCAATCTCTTCTACTAAGCTTTCATCTTCAGGAACAATATATATAAGCAATTCAACATCAACCAAAAGCTGAATATGACCAAGTCCGCGATTTATTCCAAACGTAGTATCTTCAACATCAACCTCAAGCTGATGTCTGCCCGTCTCAAATTTTTTATTTCCAAATTCATATTTAGTAAAAGCGTCACTAACAGAGGAATAATACTTACCTGAAACTGAAATTTTCATTGGATGATATTCTCTATAATCGCAAGCTGTATGTATCATTCCAATTACAGTAGAATAAGGTGGCAATGGGTAGCTTTCACGTATTATCAAGCTTGAAGGTTTTCGATAACTAGCTGTCTGCTGATATCCTTTAAGCCTTACTGCTTTCATTATAATACTCCTTTACTTCTGTTTCAAGTTTACCAAACATATCAGAAATTGTAACAGTGTTTAACTTTTCTTTAATTTCGCTGTCATTTTTGAAAATACCGCTTACATATCCAACTGTCGTATCTTCGCCAATGCCTGCTATAGTATCCAAAATTGTATCGAGCTTCAAAGACTTACCATTCAAAGCTAATCTATTCTCAAAGAAAGGTGTTTTTCTGTTATAAACTCCACCAATTGCAAATACTGGTGAAAGATTTTCACTTCTGCCTCTAATTTCTCTATATAGGAACTGAATTGACTTCAAAAGCTGACAAACACGCTCTGCTCTCTCATCATTAGCAACAACTATCTCACCGTCAACACCGACTTTTTCTAAATCAATAGTAAGTGTATAAGCATAGAAAGACTTGTGAATTTCGCTTTGAGCAATTGAGTTGTTAGTGCCTTCTTTTCTATTTGAAAGACCCATGTTAGTTAGAAAATCCAAATCTGCATTGAAAGGTTCAAGAGATATAGCATTAGAAAGTCTTGCCGCAGCACTTCTAGTCACAGCTCCTTTTCCTTTAACGGTTTTCATATATCCGAACAAATCAATCTCAGGATAATCTTCAATAGTTGCATTAGGTGAAAACTGAATAACTGTTTTATCGCCAGAACCGCTTGGATCAATTGGAGTATTATCCCAATCAAGCTGATTAACAATATTATATCTTAGTGCCTGACGAGAAATATATGTATAACCGTCACCACCTGCACGGCTGATTTTCTTCAAAGACGAAATATTTCCCATACTTTCGCCATAGTTTGCACTGTTAGCTTCCATAATAATACTAATTGTAAGTCCCTTATTCATTTGTAGCTTCCTCCTTATTTTCACCGTCTTTTTCTTTGAATGTGTAGCTATTTAGTCCATTTAAAAATGCATAACCGTAGGTTAGAAAATCGTCTTCATTTGACATTGCTGTTGATAACTCCTTAGGCATATTACCTTTTTCAGAAAGATACTGTCGCATTACAATATCAAGAAACAAGTTCATATTTCTGCACTTCAAAGTATTTACAAGTCTAAACGAAAGACTTTTAACTTTATTTTCATTTCTGTCAGGTCCTAGCATAGCATTTTTAAGCCTTGTTCCGGCAGCAAACCCTTTATCAATTAAATTTTTATCCTTATCCATTTCCACCTCTCCATTTCCATACACTTTCATCTGAATTCTTTCCAAAGACAAAATATAATTATAGTATCTTTTATTAATCTCTGTCGTAGCAACTTTTTTACTATCACTTAAATTAATAGCAAACTGCTGATTGATTAACTGATACATATTAGTACTATTAAAAATATTATCTATAGTATCATCAAACAGATTATGCCAAACACCATTTATTGTGTAATTTCTTGTGATAATACTATCCAGCTCGTTTTTACACTTTTCAATGCTCTTAAGTTTGTCCTTTGACAAAATGTTCTGCGACATATTATCACCGGTTCTTCTAAGCACCTGAATATTATCTATTTCATTTTTAGCTGTTTCACTTGTTTCATGGCCAATAAATTTTCTCACAATCTGATAATATCCAAATCTATCATCACTGTTATCAAAATAAGTATTTGCCCTAACCAAATCCATAATACTGCTATTTTTGTTTACAAAATAACTTTCACTGCCTTTTGTTTTAAAGCCAAGAGGAAGACAGCTAAAAACAAGATTACACATCGGGCACAAAACTAAATCGGCATTGAAATTCCAATATGGACTGGTTTTTCTTTTTAAATCAACACCCATATTATTTATCCAAGACATCGAAAAACTTTCTCCAGCAGTTACAGGCATTGAACATTGACAGCATTCCAAAGAAGTTTTTCTTTTTTTACCACTATCAATTGAAACAACTAAATCTTCAATTGGCTTAACGAAACTCTTTTTGTATGCACTAGCGTAATCAGTTTTGTTTTCAGTTTTATTAAGAAAAGCAACTCCGCTCCAAAAATGCTGAATGTTTGTATACATAATATCTTTCATTATAAAAATATCAGAATATTCATTCATCTTCTTAACTGTATCTGCAATAAGATTTGGAAGCACTGTATCATCAGCACTTTTAATCTCAGCAATTCTGTTTTCAAAATCAAAGCTTTCACCAGTCTGCAAGATAATATCATATGCCGCCTTATAGGACGCACTTGTCATTTTATAAAGCGTATACTTTTTACTTTCTTTAAGCAAAACCTTAGCCTCTTCAGCTTTTCCATCAAAGCTATTCATCTTATTACCGATATCTTTCAACTGTCTAAAAGGTGCATCTTTGCCAAGGATATTTATCACGGCTTTGAGATATTTTTGCGGAAAATCTTCAAGAATTTCCGAATCGAACTCAATACCGTTACCATGACATTCATCTTCTTCGTCATTATAATTTACTATTTTAAAAGGCAACTCGCCGTCATGCAAAACGTAATAAAATCCTAAAACAGCGGCATTATAATGAGCTTCGCCTAGTCTCAATGTAAATTTCAACAGTCACACCTCCAATCAATTTATAATATTAAGATAGCCAAAACCAGCAGATTTCTTTGAACCAATACCGCCTTGATACAGCAATCTCAGCAGTTCAATATTACCATTCAATTTGATAATACCAAGCGTTGACTGAATCATTGCACCTTTGAATCTAACTACCGTTTTCTTACAGTTAATAGGCTCACAACTGAATCCGTCAATTAGGGATTTATCCAAACCAGCCGTTATAATTTGTGCCAAAACTACATCATGCAACCGTTCCTGAAAATCAGCATCACTATAAATAAACCACCTGTCTTTATTGGTAACTTTATCATGCTCTCTAACAGCCAAAGGCATTGCAAGCTGGCAGACAATTTCATTTGTTTTAATCTCTTTTTCCTGTTGCATAGAAATATTAACAAGTGTACAGCTATTCTCTAGTGGCAGTGCAAATTCTTTAAATCTTTGTCCATTAAATGCGTTGTACAATGTAATAGCATCCGACGGGTTGGATACCGATAGATACATATCAAAATGTTTCTCGCTTAATTGTATGTATTCCGAAAAAAAGCTAGATTTTGGAAGACGCACAGCAAAAGTAAAAGTTTTCTGTATAGGTTCACCAGAACCGTATACAGGCACTAAGTAATTAAATGCACCGTCATTTGACAACCCATGCTTAATCCAACTCATAATACATTCACGATAATTCACCGGAAACTTATTTTCATCTCTCGTATGAAAATTCAAACGCAATCTCATTAGTCACATCACTCCTACCCAAATTTTAATCCTAAATAATTTACTTAGCTCATTCAATATATACAGTATACATCATCTTGAAACAAATGTCAATAGTAAATTTGTATTTTTTTAACTTGAAAAATCATTTCTCATATGATATAATGTTAAAGTAATTCACCACATTGGAATGTAAACAAATAGTTTACTTGGTTTTTCTGCTAATCTTCCATATTGGAAACTCTATCAAAATTCATAATTGATTATACTATTATTATAGCACCTTTCCCACAACATTAAAAGACATATTTGGTATTTTATTCGACAAAATTTCCAGCAGGAATTTGTCACAACTGCCATATAATTGTCGAAGTTAAAAACTAGAAATCTAACTGTATACTAATTAATATGTATAATCACACAGCGCCTAGCGTATCAGGAAAACGATCTGATACGCTAGGCTTTTTGCATAAAATAATAACCAGTAACGAAAAAACATACCTGTACATATAATGTAGTGTTACGCATTTTGATACAATTATATGTAACAGGAGTGATATTAAATTGGATTTTACAGAAAACAATTTTCTAGGAAAAATTCTTAAGGCTGACGAATCAAGTCCCGAGCATAGCAAAGAATGCTCGATGCCAGTCGGAGAATTCCCTTCAAAAACGCCAATAGGCATGGCTTATGTCCCTTTTCAGCAATGGGAAAAGCCATATGATAGAGAAGCGGCTTTATCAAGAGGAACAATTTTCCCTGCACTTGATAAGCCATTTATAGGAGAGGAGGCTGTCAGACGTGGCTCTTTCAGATAAACAAAAATTAATGCGCAAACTTCAAGCTTGTTCTTTTGCTTTAGTTGAAGCTAACTTGTATCTAGACAGTCATCCTACCTGCCAAAACGGTTTGCAATATTTTGCAGAACACAAAGCCGAATATGAAAAACTTTTAAAAGAGTATGAATCAAAATACGGTCCGCTGACAGCAAGAGCATCTGACGGACATTCAAAGCGCTGGGAATGGGTAACATCTCCATTTCCTTGGGAAAGAGGTGAGAATTAATGTGGCAATACGAAAAAAAACTTCAATATCCAGTCAACATAAAAAATCCAAACCCTGCACTTGCTAAGGTTATAATAAGCCAACTAGGCGGACCAGATGGTGAAGTTGGCGCGTCGATGAGATATTTAAATCAGAGATACACTGCACCTTGTCGCGAAGTTCAAGCTATATTGTCAGATATTGGTACCGAAGAATTGGCGCACATGGAGATGGTCGCTGCTATAGTTTATCAGCTTACTAGAAATCTATCCATGAAAGAGATAAAAGACAGTGGGTTCGATGCTTACTTTGTAGACCACACTACAGGAGTTTATCCAGTTGCAGCGTCCGGAGTACCATTTAGTGCCAGCACTTTACAATGTACTGGTGATGCAATTGCAGACTTAACTGAAGATTTGGCTGCAGAACAAAAAGCAAGATTGACTTATGATAACATCCTAAGACTTGCTGATGACCCTGATGTTCGCGACCCAATTAAGTTCTTGCGTGAACGTGAAATTGTGCATTTTCAACGCTTCGGCGAAGGTTTGAGAATGGTTCAAGATATGCTTGATTCTAAAAATTTCTACGCATTCAATCCTAGCTTTGATAAAAAATAATTAAACTTAAGTCCGTGATTTTTTCAATACGAGAAGTCACGGGCTTCTCTTTTTCTTTAGCCCCTATTTCCAATATAAGCTTTTTTTGATTTTTATTAACAGCCCTTGTTTTAGTCATGTTGTACAAAAAATATCTATTTTTGTATTTTATACTCGTAAAAACTTGACATAACATCAACTATACCTTTATAATATAATACATCATAGTTTATTGGGTAAAAGCATAAAAGCGTTAAATCCATAAATTATTAAAATGATTTATTTGAAGGGGTTTGAAAAAAATGGTGGAGATGTGGGCAACTCTTATAATCTATCTGTTAATTATGGTAGGTATCGGTTGGTACTACAAAAAGAAAAATAACAGCGTTTCAGAATTCGTGTTAGGCGGGCGTACTCTTGGTCCTTGGTTTACAGCTTTTGCCTACGGAACTTCTTACTTCTCGGCAGTTATTTTTGTAGGATATGCTGGAAAGTTTGGTTGGAATTACGGTGTTGCATCAACTTGGATTGGTATTGGAAATGCTATAATCGGCTCACTGCTTGCTTGGCTGGTTTTAGGTAAGCGTTCAAGATCAATGTCAAAAACGCTTAACGCAAAAACTATGCCAGAGTTTTTTGAAAAACGCTACAACAGCAAGTCATTGAAAATAGTTTCAGCAATGATTATTTTCGTCTTTCTAATTCCATACACAGCTTCAGTTTACAACGGATTGTCAAGACTTTTTGAAAAAGGTTTCGGTATTCCATACAAATACTGCATTATCGGAATGGCTGTTTTTACCGCTATCTACGTTATTATGGGCGGATATAAAGCTACTGCTATGAATGATTTTATTCAGGGAATTTTCATGCTGATCGGAATTTCAGCTATCATTATTGCAGTTTTAAATATCAACGGCGGGCTATCTTCATCAATTGAACTTATGGGAGAAATTGCTGATGAAAACGGAAATACTGGCGTATATAACAGTCTTTTCGGTCCTGACCCTATAAACCTTTTAGGTGTTGTAATTTTAACATCTCTTGGAACTTGGGGACTTCCTCAAATGGTCGGAAAATTCTATGCTGTTAAGGACGACAAATCAATAAAAATTGGAACTATTGTATCAACATTTTTCGCTGTTATAGTTGCTGGCGGATGCTACTTCTTAGGCGGATTCGGACGTCTTTTTGTTTCAAGCGAGAACGGTATTCCTACAGGCGGATTCGACGCAATTATTCCACAGATGATGGAACAGCTGCCGTCTGCACTTTTTGCAATAGTAATCGTGCTTGTTCTTTCGGCTTCAATGTCGACACTTTCATCACTCGTTTTGACATCTAGTTCAGTGCTTACGATTGACCTAATCAAACCGCTTTCAAAGAAAATGGATGAGAAAAAAGAACTGCTATTAATGCGAATCTTGATTGCTGTATTCCTGCTTATTTCAGTTGTTCTAGCTATCATCACTCTTGAAAATCCGCAAACAATTATTTCTACATTAATGTCAATTTCTTGGGGTGCTTTGTCTGGGGCTTTCTTAGCTCCTTATCTTTACGGATTATTCTTTAAAGGTATAACAAAGCCTGCTGTTATTGCCTGCTTTATAAGCGGTGTCGGAATCACTCTTGCTCATATGTTTTACTACACCTTTGGCGGCAGAACAGGATTCTTCCACGGTTTGGCACTGCACTCGCCAATCAACGCCGGAGCGTTTTCTATGCTGTTTGGACTAGTTCTTGTTCCTATTGTCAGCGCATTTACTAAAAACAAAGAGCATAAAGAGCATATAGAAGAACTTTTCGCAAATACTGCTGAAAATTAATTAAACAAAAGATAAGTGATTATTAGATTAGTTGCTTATCTTTTTATTTTTCTATAATTTGATTTTAAATATTATGCAACTTTGATACAAGGTGTTAATATAATGAAAAATTATAATAAAAATGTACTTAGTTTTAAATTATTTGTAAAAAAGCTAATAAATATTTTAAGTGTTTTGATTGCGTTTTTAAATAAATCAATACTAATTCTAATAATTTAGTCCAATTTCAGCAATTTACCTAGATAATACGTAGTTTTCCGCATTTTTATTTCTTAATTTTATCTTAACACATTGACAAACTTTGTAAAAAATATTATAATGGTATTATGTTTCATAGTGTAGAAACACAAGAAAAATTTAGGAGGACAATTTATGACAGTAAAAAGAAAAGTTATTACGACGGTTATAGTCGTAATAATCGTGGCCGCACTATGTTTTGGAGGTATATTTGCCTACAAAAAATTTGGCGGAGAAGATGATACAAAAGGCAAGGTTTTTGTCAACAAGGTATCAGAGTGCAGCGCTTATTCTGGATTCGTTTTGAATGGCAATAAGTTTTCTGGAATTGTTGAATCACAAAAAACACAGGATGTTAAGTATGATTCAAACAAGAAAATCAAAGAAATTCACGTAAAAGAAGGCGACACTGTAAAAAAAGGTGACAAGCTTTTCACTTACGATGTTGAATCTATGCAGCTTGAACTTGAACAGGGCGAAGTTGAAATTGAAAGACTAAACAATGAAATTGATACCAACAAAAAACAGATTGAAGAACTTGAAAAAGAAAAAAAATCAGCTTCTGCTGACAATCAAGTTACATACACAACTCAAATTCAATCACTAAACACTGACATTTCTAAGGCTGAATATGATATTAAAGCTAAGCAGGTTGAACTTGATAAGCTTAAAAAATCAATAAAGAATGCGTCAGTTTCTGCTCCAATGGACGGTTCAGTAAAAAAAGTAACTGACCCTAACAACGCATCTTCAGAAAATCAACAAGATGAATACTATGAGGGTTCAGATAATGCTGATTCTGCTAACGTTGTTGTTACTATCATGGCTAGTGGTAACTATCGTGTTAAGGGTACTATTAATGAGCAAAATATTTCTGCTATCAATCAAGGCACTCCATTAATCGTTCGTTCAAGAATTGATAACGACGTAACTTGGAATGGCACAGTTACTGACATCGGTACAGAGCCAGAGCAAAATAACAACGATATGATGTATGGCGGTTTTTCTGATGAAGAATCAACTACTTCAAATTATCCTTTCTATGTTGAACTTGATAACACTGAAAACCTAATGCTAGGTCAGCACTTAATTCTAGAGCTTGACATGGGGCAGGATTCTGAAAAATCTGGACTTTGGCTTTACAACGATTATGTTGTTGATTTAAACGAAGCTAAGCCTTACGTTTGGGCTGCAAATTCAAATGACAAAATTGAAAAGAGATATGTAACAATCGGTGAGATTGATGATGAAAATGGTACATGTGAGATTAAATCAGGTCTAAGCAACAGCGATCTAATCGCTTATCCTTCAAGCAATATCAAAGAGGGCCAAGCTATCTCAACTAATGAAGAAGATGCAAATTATGAAGACGGACTTAATGATTTGGATATGAATGGTGGCGACTTTGATGGCGGCGACTTTGATGGCGGAAACTTTGATGGCGGCGACTTTGATGGCACAGATGGCATGGGTAATGATGGCGACACTCAGGACGGTGACGGCACTCAAGATGATCAAGACAATCAAGATGGTCAAAATGCTGACGACAAGCCTATAGAATAGGCGGTGTTGATATGATACTAGATTTAAATAATATTAATAAAGAATATGTTCAAGGAAAAATTGCTGTACCTGTACTTTTTGATGTTTCTCTTGAAGTTGATGACGGCGAGTATGTTGCTATTATGGGACCATCTGGTTCTGGTAAATCAACACTTATGAACATCGTTGGCTGTCTTGACAAGCAGACAAGCGGTAAATTTATTTTTGATAACAAAGACATTATGTCTTGTTCTGACAGAGATTTATCTGATATTCGCAATAAGAAAATTGGATTCGTATTTCAAAACTTCAATCTTTTGCCTAGACAATCGGCTATTGAAAATGTAGCACTGCCACTTCTTTACGCTGGTGTAAGCAAAAAAGAAAGAACTGCTCGTGCTAAAGAGGCGTTGACTACAGTTGGTCTTGAAGATAGAATGACATTCTTGCCTACACAGCTTTCAGGCGGACAAAAACAGCGTGTTGCAATCGCAAGAGCTATTGTAAACAAGCCTAAACTTCTTTTAGCTGATGAGCCAACTGGTGCTTTGGATACTAAATCTGGCAAGCAGGTTATGGAAATATTCAGCAATCTTAATGACGAGGGTGTAACCATTGTTATGATTACACATGAGTCTGAAATTGCACAGCACGCTAAACGTGTTGTTTTCATTCGTGACGGTAAATTATTCTCCCAAATTTCACAAGAAGAAGAAGGGGGTAATGACTAATGAAAAAACTAATTATTACTCTGCTCTGCCTTGCAATTGTTGCTGGCGGTATATATTTCGGTACAAAGGAATATAAAAAGAAGCAGTTTGAAAAACTAAGTGTTGATGTTGTTCCTGTTTCAACTATGCTTCAGCCTAACTGGAACGATTATAACAACAAAACTTATGGATATGTTTCAGCCGGAAACGCTCAAACAATCAATCAAAATGAAACTTATCTTGTAAAGAAGGTTCTTGTAAAACAAGGTGACAAGGTTGAGGTTGGAACTCCTCTTGTTGAATATGATTTGACTTTGATTGACCTTGAGGTTTCTCAAAGAAAAAATGATGTAGACATTGCGCAAGATGATATTAAAATTGCTGAGAGGGAACTTAAAAGACTACAAGGCTTAAAGCCATCAGAGGATGAGCCAAAACCTCAAGAACCTACTGAGCCAGAAACACCTGACCCTGAACCAGAGCCTGAAATTCCTGAAGAGCCAGAAGTTCCGGACGTTGAAACTGTTTTAGAAATAAAAGCTGATACTACTCCAACAGAAGGAAAAGGTACAAAGGAAGAACCATTTATTTTCAACTGCTCTTCTAAAACTGTTGTTAAAAAAGAATATCTAACAACATTAATGAATAAAAAGCAATTCGCTAAATTCGTTATATACAGCGATGACAATACTCCGCTGTTTGCTTGGATTGTTGACGGTTCAGCACTTTTAGAAGAAAATCTTGTTGATGTAAAAATCAGCTCACTTGCAAAATTCAATGATGATAATACCGTTGAATTTACTTTCAGCGATAAATTCTTTGGTGAAATTGCTCTTGTTCCAAATACTGATAATAACGATTCATTTGATGATACCGGAGATGATAATTACGCTGACGACTTCACTGATGATTTTGGTGATGACATATTTGATGATTTTGATGACAATAACAATGCTGATGATACCAACATCTCCGATGACTATATGTATTCTCGCGCTGAGCTTGCAAAGATGATTTCTGAACAGCAGTCTGAAATTAAATCTCTTGAAATTGCTAAAAAAGCAGCTGACATTGAATACAAAAAGATTTTGCAAACTAAAAAAGATGGCGTAGTTTATAGTACAATAAAAGGTACAGTTAAATCTGTACAGGATATAAAAGATTTAAATCCTGATGAGCCTTTCATGATAGTTCAAGGCGGCGGCGGACTTACAATCAACAGTGAAATTAACGAATCTCAGCTTAGAGAATATGAAGTAGGTTCAGAAATTTCTATTGAGGCACTTGATACTGGTGAAGTTTTCACTGCAACAATTTCCGAAATTAAAACAGATTCTGTAAAAAGCACAAGTAATGACGGCTGGGGCGGATCTAATCCTAACAACAGCTCATATGAGTTAAAAGCTGACATAAGCGAGGATTCAAACTTAAAAATTTACAGCGGTGTTATGATTTCATTTGGTGAAGCTAAAACTGACAACTCAAAATATCTGCCTCTTACATTAATTCGCGAAGATGACGGAAAAAACTATGTAATGATTACTGATGAAGATAAAAAGCTTAAAAAACAGTATATCAAAACTGGTAAGATTCTTTACGGATACATGATTGAAATCCAAGGCGGACTGAAGAGTGACGATTATATCTGCTTCCCTTATGGTAAAAACGTCAAAGAAGGCGTTAAAACCAAAGAAGTCGACTATTTAGAATAATAAGGGGGATATAGATATGATTGAAAATATTAGACTTTCCTTTCAGGGAATCTTTTCACACAAAATACGCTCGTTTCTAACAATGCTGGGAATTATCATCGGTATTGCTGCTATTATTGCAATTGTTTCTACAATCAAAGGTACTAATGAGCAGATTAAAAACAACCTAATTGGTGCCGGAAACAACACAGTTAAAGTTCAGCTTTTAAATGGCGAATGGCCTGTAGATTTTTCTTATGAATCAGCTCCATATGGCTATGGCGAATTACCTGTTGCTGTAAGAGATGAAATTGAGGCTTTGAAAGAGGTTGAAAGCTGCTCAATGTACAAACAGCGCAGCTATTATGATTCTGTTTGGTTTAATGACACTCAGCTTACAGGCGGTTCTATTTATGGTATTGATGAAAAATACTTTGATATCAATGACTATGCAGTATACAAGGGCAAGGGGTTTTCTAAAAAAGACTATTCATCTGCTGAAAAAATTGTTATAATTGACGACGTCATTGAAAAAACTTTGTTCGGCAGCGAAAATCCTATAGGACAAATTCTTGACATTGGAGGTCAACCTTTTACTGTAGTTGGCGTTGTTAAAAAGACAACAACTTTTGAACCTGTAATAAACTCAATGGAAGATTATTATACATACATGACTGACCAAAGCGGAACAGTATTTTTACCAATTAGTACATGGCCAATAATTTTCAAGTTTGACGAACCACAAAATTTCATTGCTAAAGCTATAAATACTGACAACATGACTGATGCCGGTAAAAAAACAGCTGACATTTTAAATGGTTACGCATCAAATTCAGACACAGATGCTCAAAGCACATCTGTAATAAAGTACAAGAGTGAAAGCTTGCTTGAGCAGGCAAAATCACTTCAAGAACTTAGCTCTTCAACTAACAGCATGCTTATTTGGATTGCAAGTATATCACTTTTAGTAGGTGGTATTGGTGTTATGAACATCATGCTGGTTTCTGTAACTGAGCGTACTCGTGAAATCGGACTTAAAAAAGCACTTGGTGCAAGAAAACACCGTATTTTACTGCAGTTCTTAACTGAGGCATCAGTACTTACAAGTATTGGCGGTATTATCGGAGTTATATTCGGTATTGGTCTTTCAGAGATTATTGCCAAAACTGCTGAAGTTCCTGTTGCAATCAGTTCAACTTCAATTGTAGTTTCAGTTGTCTTTTCAATGGTTGTTGGTATTGTTTTCGGACTAATCCCTTCAATTAAAGCAGCTAAACTAAATCCAATCGACGCATTGCGTTACGAATAAAATCAAAAAAAG
>CAZJRQ010000010.1:0-34579 GCA_964548535.1 uncultured Oscillospiraceae bacterium | reverse complement strand
AGCAGCTAAACTAAATCCAATCGACGCATTGCGTTACGAATAAAATCAAAAAAAGCTATATCAAACATTTTTAAGCAAAATTATATTTGTAATTTATTGGTAAGCTGGCCAAAAACTACAAGAAACTACAAATTTCAATCATCTGTCACACAACTAACAAACAGTTTTGCCATTAGATAGATAATATATAGATGTGAATATGACAATAAAATAAACTAAATAAAAGAGGGGTAACAATGAACACTGATATTTTCAAAGGTATTTTGATACCTTTTTTGGGAACGGCGCTCGGTGCTGCCTGCGTTTTCTTTATGAAAAATTCGCTGAACAAATTTGTACAAAGAGGTCTTACTGGTTTTGCCGCCGGAATAATGACGGCCGCATCAGTTTGGAGCTTGCTTATTCCAGCTATGAAAGAAGCAGCCGATATGGGAAAGCTTGCATTTATTCCAGCAGCGGTAGGATTTTTGTTTGGAATATTCTTCTTGCTTGCTCTTGATTTCTTAATCCCGCATTTGCATTTAAACAGCGACCAAGCAGAAGGTCCTAAGACTAAGCTAAGCAAAAACACCATGCTTTTGTTTGCTGTAACGCTCCATAATATTCCTGAGGGAATGGCTATTGGAATAGTTTATGCCGGTCTTAGCACTGGCGATTCAACTATAACTGTTATGGGTGCTTTAGCCTTGTCTATTGGAATTGCAATTCAAAATTTCCCTGAGGGTGCAATTATTTCAATGCCACTTCATTCAGAGGGAGTGTCCAAAAAAAGAGCTTTTACATACGGTATTCTATCTGGAGTTGTCGAGCCAATTGCCGCAATTCTAACGGTACTTGCGTCTGGACTAATTTTGCCGATACTGCCATACTTACTCAGCTTTGCGGCAGGTGCTATGATTTATGTTGTAGTTGAGGAGCTTATTCCTGAGATGTCGCAAGAACCTCATTCAAACGTCGGAACAATCCTATTTGCGATAGGTTTTACGGTTATGATGGTGCTTGATGTAGCATTGGGTTAATATCTTTAACAATAAAACTTAAATATACACCATTGTTTTTGGCGCATTTTTATATGAAAATTTTTTGTATTTGAAAGGATGATTTAGATGTGCAATGACATCAATTTAAGAAAAGTAGCTATTATCGGATGTGGATTTGTCGGTTCAGCATCAGCGTACAGTCTTATGCAGTCTGGGCTTTTCACCGAAATGGTTATGATTGATGTTGACAAAGACCGTGCAGAGGGCGAGGCTCTTGACATTAGTCATGGACTTGCTTTTGCAAAACCCATGAAAATTTACGCAGGTGATTACGACGATATTTCTGACGCAGCTGTTGTAATCGTAACTGCTGGTGCAAATCAAAAGCCAGGCGAAACTAGGCTTGATTTGGTTAAGAAAAACACCAAAATATTCAAGTCTATTATCCCTGAAATCACTTCAAGAAACACTGATTGCATTTTGGTGATTGTTTCAAATCCAGTTGACATTCTAACAGAAGTTGCTTTGAAAATCAGCGGAATGGACGAACGTCGAGTGATCGGCTCTGGAACTGTTTTGGATACTGCTAGACTGAAATATCTTTTAGGCGAACATCTACAAGTTGATATGCGAAGTGTTCATGCTTTCATCATTGGTGAGCATGGTGACAGCGAAATTGCTGTGTGGAGCAGTGCAAACGTTTCGGGAGTACCCATTTCACGTTTCTGTGAGATGAGAGGTTATTATAATCATGAGCAGGCTATGATTGACATTGCAAAACAGGTAAAAAACAGCGCTTATGAAATTATAAAAAAGAAAAATGCAACTTACTACGGAATCGGAATGTCTGTAAAGCGAATTTGCGAGGCTATAATCCGTGATGAAAAATCTATTTTACCAATGTCCAGCTTAATTCGTGGTGATTACGGAACTGAAACTGCTTGTCTTAGCTTGCCTGCTGTTGTCGGTAAAAACGGCATAGAAAAAATTGTTCCTATTTCGCTAAACAGTCAAGAACAGGAAAATTTAATCAAATCATCACAAACCTTGCGAAAAATAATTGACGGACTAGAAATATAAATTAAAATAGATAGACGAAAATAAAATATATAACTATGTATAAAAACAACAAAAAACTGCACAAAACTTTTGCAGAACAAGTAAAGGAGATTTTTATGGCTCATTTAGAAATTATAAAAGTAATCGGCAGGGAAATTATTGATTCAAGAGGTAACCCTACTGTTGAGGCAGAAATAACGCTTAATGACGGAGCAATCGGACGAGGAGCTGTTCCAAGTGGTGCATCAACTGGTGAATTTGAGGCTCTTGAACTTCGCGACAATGACAAAAATCGATTTGGAGGTAAAGGTGTTTTAAAAGCTGTCGAGAACATTAACACTGTAATCAATGACACAATTTGCGGAATGGATGCGTCAGATATTTACGCTATTGACCAGGCTATGATTAAAGCTGACGGAACTCATGACAAGTCAAAACTTGGTGCCAATGCCATACTTGCTGTTTCGATTGCTGCTGCTCGAGCAGCGGCTAATTCTCTTGACATTCCGCTTTATAGATTTCTCGGCGGAGTTTCCGGCAACCGACTTCCTGTTCCTATGATGAACATTTTAAATGGCGGAGCTCATGCTGCTAACAACATTGACGTACAGGAATTCATGATTATGCCTGTTGGTGCTGACAATTTTAGTGAGGCTCTTCGCTGGTGCACCGAAGTTTTCCACAAGCTTGCTGAAATACTAAAAGCCAAAGAACTTGCCACAGCTGTTGGAGACGAAGGTGGATTTGCACCAAATCTCGCTAGTGATGAAGAGGCGATTGAGTACATTTTGCAAGCTATAAAGAGTGCAGGATATGAGCCTAAAAAAGACTTTATGATTGCAATTGATGCGGCTTCCAGCGAATGGAAAGGTTCAAAAAAGGGCGAATATATTTTAGCTAAAGCTGGAACGAAATTCACATCTGCCGAACTTATAGACCACTGGAAAAAGCTTGTTGAAAAATACCCAATCATCTCAATTGAAGATGCACTTGACGAAGAAGATTGGGATGGCTGGCAGCTGCTTACTAATGAACTTGGCGACAAAGTTCAGCTTGTTGGTGACGATTTATTTGTTACAAATACTGAGCGTCTTTGCAAGGGAATTAAACTTGGATGTGGAAACTCAATTTTAATCAAGCTTAACCAAATCGGTTCAGTATCTGAAACACTTGAGGCTATAAAAATGGCTCACAAGGCAGGATACACCGCCATTGCCTCACACCGCTCAGGTGAAACGGCAGATACTACAATTGCCGACCTTGCCGTTGCTTTAAACACTTGTCAAATTAAAACAGGCGCACCTAGCCGAAGTGAGAGAGTTTCAAAATACAATCAACTTTTACGCATTGAACAGGAGCTTGGAGATAGTTCGGTTTATCCTGGAATTAAAGCGTTTAACGTATGATTTGAGTTTTCACAACAACATGAATCTACTATAAAGTTATCTAAAATGAAAGCTATATCGAGCTGTGGATTTTCCAGCTCTATATAGCTTTATTTTTTTATTTTCATATCGCTTTCGCAGGTTTTGGATTGTTAGGTTGATATTATTTTAATATTAATTTTGTATTGAAACATACGTAAATTTATGTTAGAATAAAAAAGAAAGGTGGTGTAAACCTATGCTAAATTTCACTAGAGTTTCAAACAAATTTAGAGCATGGGAGTATATATGCAAATAAATAGATTGTTTGAAATTATATACATTTTACTTGACAAAAAAACTGCAACTGCCAAGGAGCTTGCTGAGTATTTCGAAGTATCGACTAGAACTATTTATCGTGATGTTGAAACACTCTCATCAGCAGGAATTCCTATTTTTATGTCCAAAGGAAAAGGTGGCGGGATTTCACTTATTTCTGGTTATGTGCTGAATAAAGCTGTTCTGACTGATAATGAAAAAACAAATATTTTATCATCCCTCAAAGCATTTTCTTCTGTTGATTTAAGCGAACAAGATTCTACACTTAACAAACTTTCAGCCATGCTCGGAGATAAAAATACCGACTGGATTGAAGTCGATTTTTCAAACTGGTCAGACGGAGGAAAAGAGAAAAAGTTATTTGCCAATCTCAAAATTGCAATTATAAATAAAAACATAGTAAACATTTCATATTCAAACGGAAAAGGCGAAATATCCAATCGTGAAATTGAACCGCTAAAGCTTTGTTTTAAAGGTCAAAGTTGGTATGTATACAGTTTTTGCCAGTTAAAAAAAGACTACAGATTTTTCAAGCTTACACGAATTTCAAAGCTTGAAATAATGGCCGAAAAGTTTGAACGTGACACGCCAAAACAAATCCTCACTGAAGAAACTTATCATACACAGCAATCTGAAACAGTAAAGTTGAAAATTTCAAAAAAATTCGCCTTTCGTGTATATGATGAATTTCCACAATATGAAATTGATGAAAACGGTGACTTTATAGTTGATGTATTTATTTCAGACAAAAATTGGCTTCACAGTTACATATGCACTTTTGGGCAGCACGCAGAAATTTTAGAGCCCAAGCACATTCGTAATGATTTTATTAAATATTTGCAGGATACACTCAAAAATTATTTATAACATGACACGTAGTTGTCATATTAAGTGTGATAAAATAAATAATAGTTTATTTTATTATTAAGAATGGAGAAATGATTGTGGTGAATAAAAAACAACTTGAAAAAGTCAGCGAGGAAACAATGAATTTCATGCGTGGAAAATATGTTAGATGAAGTTGGCAATAACAAGGATGAACTTAAATTCAGGCGTGGCGGACGAACTATACTTACAATTTATATTCGTGAAGACAGATTTGATTTTTTAGTTATTTTCGGCAAATCAGAGAGAGAAAAATTTGAAAACCAGCGTGAAAATTTTTCTTTAGAGATATGCAATATTTACGATAATTCAAAAACATATCATGATGGAAAATGGATGATGATTGCAGTTGATAATTTAGAAATTCTTGAACAAATCAAAAAACTTGTTCTTATAAAGAGAAAGCCTAATCGCAAACCTTTCCCAAAAGAAAATGCAATATATGGTGAATGCGGACACAGATGCGACCTTTGCATTCACTATACCGGTGGCACTATCAGCAATGAATTCAGAAAGGAGCTAGAGCAAAGGCTGACTCGTGTATGGGGAATTGATGACTGGTCAATGCGATGTTCAGGATGCCTAAGTGGTGATGGACACACTAATCAATGCGACCAAAAACAATGTGCTGAGAATAGAGGATGTAAGAAATGCACCTGGTGTGATATATACCCATGTAAAGATGCAACAGTTGCAAATTCGAAAATTGAATCTAAAAGTATACTTGCTGATGATATTACTTGGGGAATCTTGACGTATGTACCTTATCAATATGGAAACTGATTATAAAATTTCAATTGTTAATTTATTATAACATGACACGCTGTTGTCATATTAAGTGTGTTATTATGTGATTACAACATAAAGAAAGAGGTAATCACTATGAATTATGAAATTGTTAAACTTGAGGAAAAAATCGTTATTGGACTATGCTGTAAAACTGGAAATTCCGATCCTGAAATGGGAATGAAAATCGGCGGACTATGGCAAGATTTTTACGGCAAGGGTATTGTTACTACACTGAAAAATAGAGTTAACGAGCACGCTATTGGTCTTTACTCCGACTACACCGCTGACGGATACACTGTAACTGTTGGTGCTGAGGTTTCAAAAAACGAAAACACCCAACTAAGCTATAAGATTATTCCAGCTGGAAAATATGCTAAATTTTCTATCAACGGTGACATGGTTATCGCTGTCCAAAAAGCATGGGGCGAGATTTGGAACATGGATTTAGACCGCAGTTTCACAGGCGATTTCGAAGAATATCTAACCAATGATATGGAAAATGCCGATATTGAAATTTATGTTGCTTTGAAGTAGACTTGTGAAAATCGAACCTGAAACAGGATTTTTCCACAAGGACGGAACAGGCTATCAGGTTGATTTTATAACAAAAACTGCGAATGAAATTCCTTTTAATCCCGATATTGTAATGTAATATATATGCAAAAAAACATCTGACATTTTTATGTGTCAGATGTTTTCTTTTAATTCCGTATTCGCTTATCTGAAACTAAAAAACCTATACCTCCATTACTTCAACCTTTTTGAAAATCGATAGGCAATTAATCATAGCAAATACTATTCCAATAGCCAAAACTACATATGAACCAATTGCACGTTCTTGTGTACCAAGCTGCATGAACTGACAAATCAAAACGCTGATTATAATAGCTGCTACTATTGTAGTTGATGTCGACTTTTTTATAAAACCAAACCACAGCGAAATTAAACTCCAAACTCCTGCAGCAGCTGAATATATAAGCAGTGAAATATAGCTGTCAATGACAATTTTAACGGACAGCTGCTCTACACACAGCGGTGTTGCACTTTCGGTTGCAAAGAAAATCACAAAAGCTAACACACCGCTCAAAAACATTCCAACTACCGTATACATAAAAATCATTGAAATTTTTGCACTAAGTATTTTCTTTCGAGCTACTGGATATGAAAATAACAAAAGCGATTTCTTGCCTGAATATTCCTCTATTATAAATTTCGAATACATTACCGCCGATAAAACCATAAAACTGCACATGCTCAGCAGATTATACATGCTTATCAAAAAATTGTAATTTATAAACTCTCCCTCAGCCTCTGACGGGTCAATTACTGGTATTGCAGCAGTCATGTATAGCATTCCTAGCATAATTACTGCTATTATCGCCACTGCTATGTTGTATGATTTTAGTTTGTTCCTTTTTAATTCTAGTGAAATTAGTTTACTCATATCTTGTGCCTCCGCTTGTTATCTGCATAAAATAGTCCTCTAGTCCGTCTGGATGTTTTAGCTGCATTTCATATTTTGTTATTTCTTCAACTATTGTTCCGTCTGAAATAAAACCAATTTTGTCCGCAATCTGCTCCATCTCAGATAAAATATGACTTGAAATTAAAAGTGTAATGCCCCGCTGATTTACTAATTCTAAAAAAAGCTGACGCATTTCTTTAATTCCATATGGGTCAAGTCCGTTTATTGGCTCATCTAAAATCAATAACTCAGGCTTATGTACTAACGCTCTTGCAATACCAAGACGCTGGCGCATTCCCAGTGAAAATGTCGACACTGGCTGGTCACTTATTCCATTAAGTCCAACTATATTCAGTGCCCAATCGATACTAGAATAATCAAGTCCCATGTAGTCTAAATGTATTTGAAGATTTTCTTTTGCGGGCAAATGCTCATAGAAAATAGGAGTTTCAATTAAACTTCCTGTATTTTTTAAAATCTCGAGATTTTGGCTTACGCTGTCCAATCCTAAAACCGCTGCACTGCCCATTGTCGGCTGTAAAAGTCCAAGCAGCAGCTTAAACATAGTGGTTTTTCCTGCACCATTTTTTCCGAGAAATCCATAAATAGTTCCTTTTTCTACCGTCATATTGCAGTTTTGAATTACCTCCTTGCCGCTAAAAGATTTTGTCAGTCCTTTTGTTTCTACCACTAGTTGATTGTCTTTCATATAAACATAACCTTTCTAAATTTATCTCATATCTTTAAAAATCTTAATAGATTTTAAAGAAATTAACAGCGAAATTATTCCTGCAAACAGAATCACAACATATTCAAATCCTTTACATACATCAAACAATATGCCGTACATTGCGTTGCCAAGCGGCTGTGCACACATTGAAATTGTAAGCGAAACCGAAATTACTTTGCCTATTAACTGCTGAGGCGTTTGCGTCTGAATAAATGACATCATTTGAATTGTAAACATTGTTGCTAATATCATTAATACAAAACAGCAAATGGATATAACTAAGTAATTTACAATAGCGGAATTAACAAGCAAAAGTGATAACCCAATTGGGAAAATACATAAAGAAGATATCAGCAATAACTTTCCTGATTTGTTCATAGATAATTTTTGAGATAATACCCCTGAAATTATTCCGCCTGCAAGACCGCCAGCAGCCAGTGCAGCTTGAGAGTAACCATAAAGTTTTTCAGCATCAAAACTTGAAAGCTCAAGAACTTCAGTAATCAATACAGGCTGTGCAACAATAATCATTGCTGAAAAAAACATATTTATTAGACAAGTTATAATCAACACCTTGCCTATGACTGGTTTATCTTTTCTAATAAAACGAATACTTTCTGAAAAGTCTTGTTTTACAATACTGCCTGCACTGCTTTTTTTCTCATGTTTAACATAAGGAATATCAATAAACATTTCCATAATTGCCGCAAGAAAAAAGCAAATTGCACAAACTACTAAAATAGGTTTTAACCCATACGAACTATATAAAATTCCGCCAACTGCTGGACCAATCAAAGCTGAGAGTGAACTTACACAATTAAGTACTGAGTTTGCTGGCATTATATTTTCTTCACTAACAAGAAAAGGTATGCTAGCTTGATCTGTTGGCTGATATGCTCCTGCTATACCATATAAAAGCATTAGTGTTATTGTTATAAGTACAATAAGATTCACCTCACCTAAAGCTATGCAGAAAATAATAGTAACTAACGCTGTTAACAAGTCAAGCAAAACCATTATGTTTCGCTTGTTTAATCTGTCAGCAAGTATTCCGCCAACTGGAGAAAGCAAAATTGTAGGAATAAAAGCAAGTGCAGTTACTGTTCCGAAAATTTTTGAAGAGCCTGTTTGATTCAGCAGATAAAGCGGTATTGCAAATCTTAACGCACAGTTGCCAAAAAGCGAAACTATCTGACCTATTACCAGCATAGTAAAATTTTTGTTAAAGAGCTTCTGCTCCATAAATACCTCCATTAATTAAGTTTTATATACTAAAAGCGAGTTGATTTAACATACCGACGTTTGGTATGTTAAAAGATTAAAATTATACTGCTCAATTAAGAGCAGTTAAGCTTTCTCTGAAAGTTTTCGATATTTTTCAAGTCCATCCAAAAACTCATCGAACAACGTATCAATACCTGTACCGCTAAGCACAAGTTTTGAAAATTTAATTTTGTTCTCCAAATCATCAGCTGACATATTAAACAAAAGCGGATTGAGCCAGTAATTAGATATAAGCAATAACATCTCCGCTAATTCTTTCGGATACTCAGTTTTTATTGAACCGTCCTTTATTCCTTCCTCAATTATTGGCATAGTGTATTCTGGAAGAACCGTCTCAAAGGCATCTTTCATTGATGCAACCAAAATCTCTGGAATGTTAAACAAGCTAGGTGAGATTGAAAAAAACTCATCTTGATTAGGATCTTCTAAAGATACCAATGTCATTTCTCTAAGCTTTTCAAGTCCCGTTTTACCCGTTTGGTCACGAAGCTTTTGCATGTCATCTTCTTTTGTCAAAAACAGTCTATCCATAACAGCCGATAAAATATCTTCCTTAGACTTAAAATGATGATAAATTGCACCTTTGCTCAAGTCACCAAGCTCATCAATAATATCTTGAATAGTCGTTTTATCATAGCCTTTTTCTAAAAAAAGCTTGGATGAAACATCTAGTATTCTATTTATTGTTGTTTCAGAATTTCTACTTTTCGCCACACCCTCACCTCTTACATACTTTTAGTATGTTATTATTTTAACAGATGTTGTCGAGTTTGTCAAGGTTTTTTTTATTCAATTTATGCTTGACAATGTAAACTTAATATGTTATACTTGCAATAGTTTGATAACTATCGAAATGAGTGGTAAAATTGACTGTAAAGCAAATGGCACGTATATACAAAGCTTTATCTAATGAAAACAGGCTTGAAATTTTTTTGAATATTATGCACTGCGAAAAACAGAGTTTTGATTCT
Source organism: uncultured Oscillospiraceae bacterium (assembly GCA_964548535.1). Taxonomy (GTDB): domain Bacteria; phylum Bacillota; class Clostridia; order Oscillospirales; family Ruminococcaceae; genus CAZJRQ01. The sequence continues at coordinate 24,713 of CAZJRQ010000010.1, read as the reverse complement.
GGATGCGATTGTCTTATATCGCAAATTATGCAAAAAGTTTGCATTGGTGCTCCGACTATTTCTCATCATTTAAAAGAATTGTCTGATGCTGGTTTGATTACAACGGAAAAGCAAGGTAAATTTCTTATAGCCCATGTTAATCAAGATATTTTAACCGAGCTAAAAGAATCATTTGAAATTTAGGGAATAAATAATTCCCTTTTTCTACATCGAACACTTCGATAGTTATAAAAGTATGAAAGGATTGATTATATGATATTTTATTTTACATCAACAGGAAATTCATTAGCAGCTGCAAAGCAAATTGCCAAGAAAACAGATGACAAGGTTATTTCGATTTCAGATTGTATGAGAACCAAAAACTATAACTTCACTCTTGCTGACAACGAGTCAATGGGATTTGTTTTCCCTGTTTACTTTTGTGGTATTCCAATTATAGTAAGGGATTTTTTAGGCAAGATTAATGTTAACAATACTAATAATCACTATATATACAGCGTTGCAACTTGCGGCGGAACTTCTGCTAACACATTAGGCGAAACAGCAAAGTTGTTACAAAAAAACGGCATTACAATGAATGCAGGATATAAAGTAAAAATGCCTGGGAACTATGCTGTAGCGTATAAAATGCCAGACAAGCAAAAAGCAAAGCAAATTCTAAACAAATCTAATCACATCATCTCACAAATATCTACTGATATAAAAAACAAAACCCCAAATAGTCATCCAACAATCTCAGAGAAAGCCTCAAATATTATTGGAAAACCTATGTATAAATATTATATAACTCACCGTTCAACGGACAAATTTCACATAAATGGCGAGTGTACTGACTGTGGCTTATGCGAAAGCATTTGTCCAATGCAGACAATAAAAATTGAAAATAAAAAGCCTGTTTGGAAGGGTGAATGTGCGGGGTGTTTAGGCTGTTTGCACCGTTGTCCGCAATCGATAATTCAGTATGGAAAATCAACCGAAAAGAACGGCAGATATGTGCATCCTACAGCTTTTTCAAATAAATAATATTTTTAAACAATTACCTCTTGACAAAACAGTTAGCAAGTGCTATCATATATGCAATAAGACAAAATCAAACAGTAAGCATTTGACAATTTAATGCTTTTGCTAAAATTCGCCTTATTGATTATTATTATTTTTGATGGAGTGATTTAGTTGAAACGTTTAGATGTAATTAGGATTTGCGCGGCATTTTTAATGATGATTACTGGCATTATTATGCTTGCTTGCAGTATTCTTGGATACGGCAGTATGGTTCTTCCTATAGCTTTTTTTGCTTATATTTTATCCTGTGGCGTACAGGTTATAGCTTTTCTCACTGATAAATCTAGCAAGAAAGATGACTGATTTCCCAGTTTTATTAAAGTTAATTTTGTAATTTAAAAAGGTACACAGAGTTTTTCCTGTGTACCTTTTATATTTATATACTCTAATTTTTATCCTTTTCTAAAGCCCAAATATGCTTATCTTTGCTGAAAATTAGGCAGGTTATTATTCCTACAAAAGCAATAATCATAAAAAGCATTGCCGCTCCTGAGCCTTTTCCTCCGCCAAGTAACGATACCCAAATGCTTTGACTTGTTTGTGTTGCCATAAATGGTTCGAAAACCTTGTCAACCAAAAATCCGCCTAGCAAATAACCTACTGGGATTGTAAAAAACTGCAATGTGTTTCGAGCTGAATATACTCTTCCCTGCATTTCAATAGGTATTTTCATTCTGAAAATAACATCCATATTCGCATTCATAACAGGTATCAAAATCCAGCCTAGCACCGCTCCTGTACACCAAACTGGCACAGAACGACCGAATGCCAGCAGAAAATTTTCGGTGCCCATTGAAAACAGTAAAGCGTTACATATAACTCTAACGCGGCTTTTAGGCTCTGGTGCAAATGATGCAATTACACTGCCAATCAAAGCGGCTATTCCCGTAAACGTATTTACAAATCCTAATGCAGTTTCACTTCCGCCGTTTCTCGACAAAAGCATGGCTGGAAGTGCGGCATTATATATCGACGCTGTCAAATTAATCGCCGCCAAAAACAAAATCAAATCAAGTATTCCACGATTTTGCTTTAAGTACTGCAAACCTTTTTTTGCTGACTGCAAAACACTCTCATCTTTGTTATCTTCAGTCTTAATGGCAGGAATCTTTATGAAAAACACAAGTATTATAAAAGCGACAGAAAATGTTATCAAATCAAAGAAAATAACAACGCGAAGTCCCGCAAATGCGAAAAGTGCTGTAGCCAAAACTGGTGTTAAAATAGTAACCAATGAGTTCGAAAATGACCTCATTCCGCTTACTTTTTGATAATGTTTTTTAGGTGTCAAAAGACTTGTAGCAACATCAGACGCTGGCTGTTGAACCGTGTTCATTAATCCGCCGATTATATTAACCAAATACAAATGCCAAATTTGCAGGCTGTCAGTTGTAAGCAATACAAGTACTGAAATCGTGCAAACAGCAGCAAGGCTATCGCACACAAGCATAGTTTTCTTTTTATCCCACTTGTCACTTAACGCTCCTGCAAAAATACTCAGTAAAACATATGGCGCATATGAACAAACCGTCAAAAGTGACGTTGAAAGTGCCGAACCACTTCGCTGATAAGACCAGATAACTAGCGCAAATGATGTCATAGAACTGCCTAGCAGTGAAAATGTTTGCGTAATCCAAAGGATAATAAATGTTTTTAATTCTTTTAATGTAGTTTTAAAATTGTTCATAGTGACCTTGCTCCTTTTAATTTAGAAATTTAAAATTAAAATGCAAAGTCTTACGGACGACTTATTTTTTACTCCATACAACCTCGTCCTAGACTTTGCATGGAGCGTTATCAATTGCTAATAGCATTGCTTTTCACCTCCTTAAAATATGACTCTATTTATCTCCATAAGCTGAATTTGTCAACAAACCTGCTAAAAATCCAAGTTCAAAGCCCTCCACTGATATTCCTCCATTATTACATGGTCATCACGAAATTCTACTCCTTCTGACTTTAACAAAAACTCCTGCTGATTTGCTCCGCCGAAAACAAAAGCTTTAGAAACATTACCATCCTTTGTCACTACTCTATGACATGGAATAGTCTTAGGGTCTGGATTTTTATGCAAAGCATATCCTACAACTCTTGCCCAACGGCTATTTCCTGCAAGCGCTGCCACCTGTCCATAAGATGCAACCTTGCCCTTTGGAATTTTCCTTACAACTTCATAAATCCTATCAAAAGTGCTTTGCTCTTTCATACATTTTTACCTTTCTGAAACAGTAAATTCATATAGCGTGAAACGATTATAATAATTTGCTGCTCACGCTTTAATACTACAAAGTAATTTGATTTCTGCTGTTATACAAGGTTCTGCTTCCAAAATATAGCGAACCAAATGATGCTAAACATACTACCGTACAAATTGCAATCATAATTGAAATCTGATACAAAATCGCCGTTGTCGGCATTGTTCCAGACAAAATCTGACCAGTCATCATTCCCGGCAGTGCTACAATTCCCATGCCCACCATTGAATTTAGTGTCGGCAAAAGTGCTGTTTCCAACGCACCAGTTACAAATGGAAGGAGAATTTTTTGAGGAGTTGCTCCTATATTTAAAAGAGCATTTATCTTTGTTCTCTTGTCAAGCAAACTCTCACGGAAACTCTTTACTCCAAGTGTTACACCAGTCATGGTATTTCCCATTATCATGCCTGCTATCGGTATTACATACTGTGGATTGAATATACTTTCACCAACTACTACATAGATAAAGAAAATCAAAACCGCTAGTCCCGAAAAAGCAATAGACAAGCCTATTATTAACTTAAAGCGCTTGTTTAAATCTTTGTTTTTAGATAAAACACGAAAAATTGAAAAACAAATCATTACTAATAAATATAACATCGTGAATATAGGCTTTGGATTTTCAAAAATATATGCTAAAATAAATCCTGAAAGTGTAAGTTGAACTGACATTCTAACACTTGCAACTATCAAAAGTTTTGATTGATTTACATGAAACTTCTTCATTATTATTAGTATTATTATCAAAAGCAAATATATCAATGAAAACTGCCATATCTGCATTTTCACTATCCCAGTTGTCATTTTACACACCCCTGTCTAATTGAATTATTTCATCAGCAAAAGTTTCTATTAGTTTGCTGTCATGACAAATTACAAGCAGTGTAATATGATTTTTCATGCAGTGTTCTTTTATCTGCGTTAGAAGCTGATTTGCAGTGTGTTCATCAAGTGCCGATGTCGGCTCGTCAAGCATCAGCACTTCTGGCTTAAATGAAATACAAATACTTATAAATACTCTTTGACGTTCTCCGCCAGACATTTTGCCACATTCAGCATCAAGCGGAAAATCAGCTTGACAAAGTTTTAGATATTTTTTAATCACTTGTTCGTCAATTAAAGGCATATCTCGATACTCATAGTATTTTTTGAAATTCTCTAAAATTGTACCCTCAAACAAATAAACGTCCTGAGAAACAAGCTGAACCTTTCGCCTAAGTTCTATTGTATTAATATCTTTTATATCTTTATCATTAAACAAAATTCTGCCATTTGATAATGAATTAGTCGCATTTAAAAGCTTGAACAGAGTGCTTTTACCACAACCGCTCTCCCCTTTTAAAAAAGTTGTTTTCCCTTCGTTAATGCACAAATCTTTATAACTAACTATATCTAAAAATTCAACACCAGACAAAGTAAATATATTTGACATAGTATACCCTCTCCAAAATCTTATAATCGTTCATATTTAATTATAACACTTTGATTTTCATAATGCAACATAACAATATCATAAATCATAAAAACACAAATTGAACAGAAATCTTTATTAAGAAAATATATATGTTCATATTATTTACACTAAACAATCATTGTATGTTGATAGATTAATTAAGATACTGTGTTATAATTATTTAAATATATATTACTTGCAAGTAATAAAAGGTGTGATTTTATGGTGAAAAAACAAATTTACAAAGCTAATATCGTTGTTTGCGCAGTAGTTACTGTTGGAATAGTTATTGCTTGTATTTTAAATTATCATGTTAACTCAGTTCTTATCAATAACTACTGTGAAAAAATAACAGCACTTACTTCTGAATCGGTGTATAATAAAATCCAATCAGATTTTTCTACTCCAATTGAGGTTTCAAGGGCGATTGCAAATGATAAATTTTTAATAGATTGGCTTGAACACGAATCTGAAAATTTAGATAATGAAGCATATACAAAAGAAATTAGCGAATATTTATCTAGATACATGAAAAGTTACAAATATGAAACAATTTTTTTAGCTTCAACTAATACTCAACGATTCTATACGAATGCAGGGTTTAACAGGATTATTGACGACAGCAAAGAAGACGAAATCTGGTTTAAAGATTTTTTATCAAGCAATAAAGAATATAATATTAATATAGATACTGATAAGGCCGAAAACAATGAGGTTACTTTTTTTGTAAACTGCAGAATTGTTGCCAATGATAAGGTTGTTGGTGTTGTTGGATTTGGTTTTAGAGCTGCAGATTTCCAGTCGCTGCTAAAGCAATATGAAAAAGATTATGATGTTTATTGTTATTTAATTGATGATGAAGGTAAAATAACAATTTCTTCTGATTATACAAAATTCAACGAAAACGATTTTTTTGAAATTGAACAATACAAAAAATATCGCGAACAAATTCTTTCAACTGATGAATCAAAAAACTTTTGGATGGAGCCAAATAAAAATTACATATCCACAAAATACATTCCATATCTCTCATCACACTTTATAATTGACCATGACACGTCTACTTTTAATACAATAATGCATCAGCAATATTATCAAATTGCTGTTGGCGGTCTTATAATTCTGGCCATATTGCTTATAACTACTACAATTATAACAAAAAAATACAATAACAAGCTGATTGATTTAGTAGTTAGTCGTGAGAAAGAACGTAAAAATGCTTTTAGAACAGCCACTGAGCAGTTGTATGATAATATTTATGAAATGAACATCACAAAAAATAGTGCTGCAGGAAAACGTACAAATCAATATTTTGAGAGTCTTGGTGTTCCGAAAGAAGCTTCGTTTGATGATGCACTTGAGACTATTGCAAAAAAACAAATTAAAGAAGAATTTCGTGAAGATTATATTTCAACATTCAACTCTAAAAACGTGCTAAAAATATATGATGAAGGTATCAATCATTTATCCTACGAATTTCAGATTAGCTTAGACGGATTAAAATATGTATGGATTAGAATTGATGCACATATTTTCCTTTCTGCTGAGGACAACTGTATTCATATGTTCACGTATAGCAAAAATATTGATGCCGAAAAGAATGAGGCATTAAAAATCAGTATGAAAGCTGAACTAGATGAGATGACAATGCTTTATAACAAGACAACAACGCAACATCTAATTGAAAAAGAACTAGCAGAAAATCCAGACAAAATTCACGCATTTTTCATTTTAGATATTGACAAATTCAAACAAGTAAACGATGAATTCGGCCACGCATTTGGTGATGCAGTTATTATTGAATTCGCATCAATTTTGAAGCAAAATTTCCGTCACGGTGATATTGTAGGACGTTTTGGCGGAGATGAATTTGTAGTATTTGTTACAGCACCAGGTGCAGAGTGGGCAAAAATCAAGGCTGAATCACTTTCAGAAAAACTTAATACTGAATTTACAAAAGACTCAACAGTCTGCAATTTTTCAGCAAGTATAGGAGTTACAACATCTCCAGAACACGGTACGACTTTTGAAGAATTGTTTAAAAATGCGGACATAGCACTATATCAAACAAAAAAGAACGGCAGAAATGGCTATATAATGTATAAGGACTTTTCTTCACTATATTAAAAGGTATATCTTTTAATATCAAAGCAATTAAATAAAACTCCAATCTAAAATTATAATTTAGATTGGAGTTTTATTTTTAATAGTTATAACCAACATTTGCGGCCGACGTCCATCTATGCCGAAATACCCATTATGTATTATCAAGAAATATTTTGACACAAAGCTATTACATTGTAAATGCCAATATTCAAAAAAATCAGCCCGCCGAAATTTCGACGAGCTGATTATATTTATATCAAATTAAAAATGCATAGGCTCAGGAATTTGGTGAGTAATACTCTCATTCTTAACAACCTGAACATTGTTGTAAACCTCCATACCAGTACCAGCTGGGATAAGCTTACCAATAATAACATTTTCCTTAAGACCAACAAGCTTATCTGTCTTACCCTTGATAGCCGCGTCAGTAAGAGCCTTAGTAGTCTCCTGGAATGAAGCCGCAGACAAGAATGAATCTGAGTAGCTTGATGCCTTTGTAATACCTTGAAGCACAGGCGCAGTTGTGATAAGTTTTGCGTTGATGTCACCAGCGTCAATATCTTGCTGAATTTCTTCATTGATAGAAGCAATCTGATGTTTATCAACCAAAGCACCAGGAAGCAGGAAGCTGCTGCCTGAATCCTCAATCTTAACCTTTCTCATCATCTGGCGTACAATAACCTCGATATGCTTATCGTTGATATCAACACCCTGTAGACGATATACCTTTTGAACTTCAGTAATAATATAGTTCTGTACAGCCTGAGGTCCGTTAACTGCAAGAATATCAGCTGGGTTAATTGAACCCTCAGTAAGCTGCTGACCAGCTGTAACTGAATCGCCCTCGTGAACCCTAATCTTGTAGCCGTAAGGAATTGGATAAACCTCCTGCTCAGGATTGTTAACATCCTCACTAGTAACAGTAATCTGCTTAGTTTTCTTAACCTCTTCAATGCGAACAACACCGTCAATTGCAGTGATGATTGCAGCACCCTTAGGACGTCTGCTCTCAAACAATTCCTCAACACGAGGTAGACCCTGTGTAATATCTTCCGCAGAAGCGATACCACCAGTATGGAATGTTCTCATTGTTAGCTGTGTACCAGGCTCACCGATTGACTGAGCTGAGATAACACCAACAGCCTCACCAACCTGAACTTCCTTGCCGTTAGCAAGGTTAGCACCATAGCACTTAGCACAAACACCGTGCTTAGCCTGACATTGAAGTACTGAACGAATAGCAATTGTATCCTTGCCCTCAGCCTCAAGTGCAGTAACTACTCTCTCAGCATCATGCTCGTTCATTAGTTTATTGCGTGAAACAATCATCTCACCTGTCTTATGATCCTTAAGATCTTCAACAAGATAACGTCCAACAAGACGCTCTGCCAAAGGCTCGATTTTCTCACGACCGTTGCGAATTTCAAATACGTCAATACCAATGTGAGTTCCGCAGTCATCCTGACGAATAATAACATCCTGTGAAACGTCAACAAGACGTCTAGTCAAGTAACCAGAATCGGCAGTACGAAGAGCCGTATCAGCAAGTCCCTTTCTAGCACCACGAGAAGAAATAAAGTATTCCAAGATGTTAAGACCTTCACGATAGTTAGCACGAATAGGCATCTCGATTGTAGAACCAGAAGTATTAGCGATAAGTCCACGCATACCAGCAAGCTGACGAATCTGATTGATAGAACCACGGGCACCAGAATCAGCCATCATGTTGATTGGGTTGTATGGATCAAGTCCAGCCTTTAGAGCCTCAGTTACTTCATCAGTAGCGTTGTTCCAAATCTCGATAAACTTCTTAGATTTCTCTTCACGAGAAATATAACCTCTCTTAAACTGTCTGTCAATAATGTCAACAGCAGCATCAGCCTTAGCAAGAATATCTTTCTTAGCCTCAGGAATTTCAGCATCACAAACAGCAACAGTGATAGCAGCCTTTGTAGAGAACTTAAATCCAAGAGCCTTAATCTTATCCAAAACCTCAGAAGTAGTAGCAGTACCGTGCTGATGAATACATCTCTCGATAATATCTGAAAGCTGTCCCTTTTTAACAAGGAAAGAAACCTCCAAATCAAACTGCTTATCAGAATTTGTTCTGTCAACATAACCCAAATCCTGAGGAATATTTTGATTAAATATCAAACGACCAACAGTAGCATCAATAATCTTAGAAACCTGTCTGTCGCCAATCTGCTTAGTAATTCTAACCTTGATAGCAGCGTGTAAAGAAACAATTCCCTGATCGTAAGCCAAAAGAGCCTCATTAACATCACGGAAAACCTTACCCTCGCCAACTTCACCTGGTTTATGCAAAGTCAAGTAGTATGAGCCCAGTACCATATCCTGTGAAGGAACAGCAACCGGACGTCCATCAGAAGGCTTAAGAAGATTGTTAGCAGCAAGCATCAAGAATCTAGCCTCAGCCTGAGCCTCAGTAGAAATAGGTAGATGCACAGCCATCTGGTCACCATCAAAGTCAGCATTAAACGCAGTACAAACAAGAGGATGAAGCTTGATAGCACGACCCTCAACAAGTATAGGCTCAAAAGCCTGAATACCAAGTCTATGAAGTGTTGGAGCACGGTTAAGCATTACAGGGTGACCCTGAATAACATTCTCAAGTGCGTCCCAAACCTCAGGCTTAGCACGATCAACCATCTTTCTAGCTGACTTAATATTTATTGTAGGATTAGTATCAACAAGTCTCTTCATAACAAAAGGCTTAAATAGTTCAAGAGCCATTTCCTTAGGAAGACCGCACTGATACATTTTTAGCTCAGGTCCAACAACGATAACTGAACGTCCAGAATAGTCAACACGCTTACCAAGCAAGTTCTGACGGAAACGTCCCTGCTTACCCTTAAGCATATCTGAAAGCGACTTAAACGCTCTGTTGTTAGGTCCAGTAACAGGTCTGCCGTGACGTCCATTATCGATAAGTGCGTCAACAGCCTCCTGCAGCATTCTCTTTTCATTTCTAATAATAATGTCAGGAGCTTCAAGCTCAAGCATTCTCTTAAGACGGTTATTTCTGTTAATAACACGTCTGTAAAGGTCGTTAAGGTCAGAAGTAGCGTATCTTCCGCCGTCAAGCATAACCATAGGTCTAAGCTCTGGTGGAATTACAGGAACAGCCTCCAAAATCATCCACTCAGGACGATTTCCAGAAAGTCTGAACGCCTCAACAATCTCAAGTCTTTTTAAAAGCTTAATTCTCTTTTGACCAGTAGGCAAATCTTTAAGCTCAGCCTTAAGCTCAGCAGCAAGAACTTCAAGATCAATTTCTTCCAAAAGCTCTCTAACAGATTCAGCACCCATACCAGCCTTAAAGCCGTTCTCCCACTTTTCACGAGCCTCAACATAATCCTTCTCGCTCAAAAGCTGACACTTAGTAAGACCAGTCTCACCTGGATCAATTACAACGTACTTAGTAAAATAAAGTACCTCTTCAAGTCTTTTTTGTGATATTTCAAGCATCTGTCCGATTCTTGAAGGTGTACCCTTAAAGTACCAAATATGTGATACAGGAGCAGCAAGCTCAATGTGACCCATTCTTTCACGACGAACCTTAGCTCTAGTTACCTCAACACCACAACGTTCGCAGACTTTTCCCTTAAAACGGATTTTCTTATACTTTCCGCAGTGACATTCCCAGTCCTTAGTAGGTCCAAAAATCTTTTCGCAGAACAAACCCTCTTTTTCAGGCTTTTGTGTACGATAATTTATTGTTTCAGGTCTTTCTACAACGCCATAAGACCACTCTCTGATTTTCTCTGGTGATGCAAGTCCGATTTTTATCGATTCAAAAACATTAAATTCCAATAGCAGTACCCTCTTCCTGTATAGTTTCGGTTACGAATATTAGTGAAGACTTTGCTTAGCAGACTAGTTATTCTAGCCTGCAAACAAGTCACGATTTTTTAATTACTCCTCGTCCTCACTCAAGAACAAATCAGAGTCGTCAGCGTCATCAAAATCATCAACAAGATCATCCTCAGCATCATCTTCAAGTTCAGAAACTCCGTCCTCGTCCTCAGCCATGAATCCTTCATCAAGATCGCCGTCTTCAAGCGCAAACTTCATCTCTTCTTCAGCAGCTGGTGCCTGTGGAACAAAATCATCATCCTCATCAAATGACTGCTTAAGATCAATTTCCTCATTGTTAATGTTAAGAACAGTAACATCAAGACCAAGTGACTGAAGCTCCTTAATAAGAACCTTAAATGCCTCAGGAATACCAGGCTTAGGAACATTCTGCCCCTTAACAATAGCCTCGTAAGTCTTAACACGACCAACAGTATCATCCGACTTAACAGTCAAGATTTCCTGAAGAGTATAAGCCGCACCATAAGCCTCAAGTGCCCAAACTTCCATCTCTCCGAATCTCTGTCCACCGAACTGAGCTTTACCGCCAAGAGGCTGCTGAGTAACAAGTGAATAAGGACCAACTGAACGTGCGTGAATTTTATCATCAACAAGGTGATGGAGTTTTAGATAGTACATATAACCAACAGTAACGCGGTTATCAAACTTATCACCAGTTCTTCCGTCATAAAGAGTAAACTTACCGTCCTCGCACATACTAATAGCATTAGGGTTAATAACCTCATCCATAGTATGAATAACAAAATCGTCATCCTTGTGCTCAAGGTAATTATCCTGTGCAGCATTAAAGCAATCCTTAATGTCCTGCTCATGAGCACCGTCAAATACAGGAGTCATAATCTTCCAGCCAAGAGCCTTAGAAGCCATACCAAGATGCACTTCAAGAACCTGACCGATGTTCATACGTGAAGGTACGCCCAATGGATTAAGCACGATATCAAGCGGAGTACCGTCCTCAAGGAAAGGCATATCTTCCTGAGGAAGAATTCTTGAAACTACACCCTTGTTTCCGTGACGGCCAGCCATCTTATCTCCGACTGAAATCTTTCTCTTCTGAGCAATATAACATCTAACAAGCATATTTACTCCAGGTGAAAGCTCATCGCAGTTTTCACGAGTAAATACCTTAACATCAATAACAGTACCAGCAGCACCATGAGGAACCTTTAGAGAATTATCTCTAACTTCACGAGCCTTCTCACCGAAAATAGCACGAAGAAGTCTTTCTTCAGCAGTAAGCTCAGTTTCGCCCTTAGGTGTAACCTTACCAACAAGAATATCACCCGAGCGAACCTCAGCACCAATACGAATAATACCCTTTTCATTAAGATCCTTCAAAGCGTCATCGCCGACATTAGGAATATCGCGAGTTATCTCCTCAGGTCCTAGCTTAGTTTCTCTAGATTCAATCTCATATTCTTCAATATGAATTGAAGTATACTTATCCTGCTTAACAAGATTTTCATTAAGCAAAACCGCATCCTCGTAGTTATAACCTTCCCAAGTCATAAATCCGATAAGAGCATTCTTACCAAGAGCAAGCTCACCATTTGAAGTTGAAGGACCGTCAGCAATAATCTGCTTTTCAACAATCCTCTCACCAATTTCAACAATTGGTCTTTGGTTAGTACAAGTACCAGCATTTGAACGCTTAAACTTAGTTAGAATATACTCGCGAAGCTCACCGTTTTCCTGACGAACACAAATCTTGTCAGCATCAAGATACTCAACAACGCCAGGCTGTTCAGCAACAATAGCAACACCAGAGTCAAGACAAGCCTTATATTCCATACCAGTACCAACAATAGGAGAGTCAGTTTTTAATAGAGGAACAGCCTGTCTCTGCATGTTTGAACCCATCAAAGCACGGTTCGCATCATCATTCTCAAGGAATGGGATACAAGCAGTAGCGACAGAAACAACCATCTTAGGAGAAACGTCCATGAAATCAACCTTTTCACGCTCAATTTCAAGAATCTGATCCAAAACTCTACCATTAACCTTAGGTCTAGCAAACTTGTGATCTTCAGTCAAAGGCTCATTAGCCTGTGCAACCATGAAATTGTCTTCCATGTCAGCAGTCATATAAACAACTTCATCAGTAACAACGCCAGTCTCCTTGTCAACTCTTAGATAAGGAGCTTCGATAAAGCCGTATTCATTAATTCTCGCATAAGATGCAAGATAAGAAATAAGTCCGATGTTAGGACCTTCAGGAGTCTCGATAGGACACATTCTGCCATAGTGAGAATAGTGAACGTCACGAACCTCAAATCCAGCACGATCTCTAGAAAGACCGCCAGGTCCAAGTGCTGAAAGTCTTCTCTTGTGAGTAAGCTCAGCAAGAGGGTTATTCTGATCCATAAACTGTGACAAAGGTGAAGAACCGAAGAACTCCTTAATTGCCGCAGTAATAGGTCTAATATTAATAAGAGCAGTAGGAGTAACAACCTCCATATCCTGTGACTGAATGTTCATTCTTTCACGGATAACTCTTTCCATTCTAGTAAAACCAATTCTGAACTGGTTTTGCAAAAGCTCACCAACAGAACGGATTCTTCTGTTTCCAAGATGATCTATATCATCAACAGTTCCCACTCCTTCACAAAGGTTTAGGAAGTATGAAATTGTAGAAATAATATCATCAAGAGTAATATGCTTAGGAACAAGCTCATCACTTTTAGCCTTAACATTCTCCATAATCTCCTGCTCAGAGTCAGACTCCTCAAGAATTTCCTTAAGAACGTTAAATGATACCTTCTCGTTAATACCGAACTGAACAACGTCAAAATCAACGTAGTTAGAAATGTCAACCATTCCGTTACCAACAATTTTAACTTCCTTCTGCTCAATCTTAGGAATATTTTCACCAGTTGTCTCAGAAACTACATAATCCTTATAATCGATAGTAACATAAGCCTCATAAACACCAGCCGCCTCAATTTCCATAGCACGGTCAAAGCCAATAAACTCACCAGCCTCAGCCATAACCTCACCAGTAAGAGGATTAACTATAGGACGAGAAACAGTGTGTCCAGAAAGTCTAGAACCAACACCAAGCTTTTTGTTATATTTATAACGACCAAATCTTGAAAGGTCATATCTCTTTGCGTCAAAGAACAGGTTGTTAAGATGTGTAACCGCACTATCAACTGTAGGAGGCTCACCCGGACGAAGTTTCTTGTAAACTTCCAAAAGAGCTTCCTCGCGATTAACAGTCTGATCCTTTTGAAGAATAGTCTGGCTTAATCTTTCATCAACACCAAAAACCTCTTCAATTTCCTCATTGCTGCCAAGACCAAGTGAACGGATAAATGTTGTTAGCGGAATTTTTCTATTCTTATCAATTCTAACATAAACAACATCATTAGAATCCATCTCATATTCAAGCCAAGCACCGCGGTTAGGAATTACAGTTGCCTTAAACAAATCCTTACCTGTCTTATCCTTATCAAACGAGTAATAAACACCAGGTGAACGTACCAACTGTGATACAATAACACGCTCAGCACCATTGATAACGAAAGTACCGCTGTCAGTCATCATTGGGAAATCACCAATAAAAACTTCTGACTCCTTAATTTCACCTGTTTCAGTGTTGTTAAGTCTAGCAGTAACACGAAGAGGAACAGCATAAGTTACATCACGCTCTTTACACTCCGGAACACAATATTTAATATTGTCAAAGTCGAAACGATAATCAACAAAATTAAGCTCTAGATTACCATTATAATCAGTAATCGTTGATACATCTCTAAATACCTCTTTAAGACCCTCATTCATAAACCATTTATATGAGTTCTTCTGCAACTCAATAAGGTTAGGCATTTCCAAGACTTCATTAATCTTCGCAAAACTCTTTCGAGTATTTTTACCAAGCTTCACGTCCTTGACATTCACCATAGGCTCAATCACTCCTTAATTTCTCTGATAACTATTTGTTGTATTTGTAAATGAGTACCAAAACAGCTCTACATTTTTAACAAAAATTTACAGAATTTTGTCGGATTTCACTTCCCTTTTTCGTATTATTTTGCATGTAAAAAGGTGTAAAACTCCATTATGATACAGTATACTATTATATAATATACTAAACCCTTTGTCAAGCGTTTTACACCTACACCCTATTCAATTGCGCCAAAAACGGCGTTTTGCACAAAAAACGCAAAATTCGCCCCTGAAAGTTCTATCATTTCAATTCTGTGAGCATTACGTAACTTTTTTATTAACTCAAGATTACATTTGTTACATTCTCCCATATTCGAATGGTATAATCTATTCACTCACAAAAATCCTATAAATCCTAGAAACATCTCCCCAAGGGTGATACCCGTCGCCAATATACTCAAAACCATACTGTTCATAGTAACCGATAAAATCAGTGCATAGAAATAACGAATCAAATCCACCCTTAGCTGAATCTTCTTTAGCTTTATTAATCAACAGCTCACCATACCCGCGACCACGATATTCAGGCTCAATAAACAAAGCACATAGCCAGGGATACAAATCCATTCTGCTGATAAAATCATTGGTAATAAGTCCTGCACAGCCAACCAATTCACCCTCATCATATAACAGATACCATCTCGGCAAAGTCTTGTTTTTATCGAGCGAATTTTTCAAGCAATCTTCGTAAACCATTTTACTCTCCAAATCCGCCCACTTGTCTTGAAAAAACTTTATAGCGATATCCAAATATTCATGATTGTCGGTAATTGAAATTATCTCCATTTTTATCCTCATTATAATTTATAACCTAAAAAATTATTTTACCGCACTGCAAAACAAATCTACAATCGTTTTAACAGTCTCTGGAAATTCTTCTAAAATAACTTTACGCAAATCATCAGACGAAAAATCTACAGCACTCATATCTTTCCCACGAATTTGAAATTCCTTTACACCATTTGTAATTTCTCCAATAGCAATATGTGCATTTGCATATCCACCCATTGCAATTCTCGTGGCAACCGCACCACCGCCGATTGAATAGACACCTGCTGCAAAACCGCCTATAGCAACATAGCCAAATGCAGCTCCGCCAATTGCAATAATACCTGCACACAATCCGCCAATTACAAAACCGCCTACCGAGAAACCACCTAAAGCAAATAACCCTAGACACAAAGCACCCAAAGAAATTATGCCCATTGACAAAATACCAAGCGACAAAATCCCCATAGCCATTACGCCTATTGCAATTATCCCCCTTGCCTTATATGCACCAAAACCAACATTAATATGCACCAAAGGAAGCTTTCCTATATGTGTCTTGCTAATATACTCATAATGCCTTTCCCTTGCTTGTGGTTTAAGAGAAATCCCCTTTCTATTTCTTTCGCTATTACCTACCATTTCATCAATAGAAATTTCAAAAACCTTGCATAGTTCAATAAGCTTTTCCATTTCAGGAGTGGTAGAACCAAGCTCCCATTTCGAAACTGTCTGCCTTGATACATCAAGCTTATTACCTAACTCTTCCTGAGACCAACCTTTTGATTTTCTCATCTCCATTAAATTCTCATTAAAAGTCATTTTCATCACCCTTTCTTTATCATAAGCCTAACATATCGCATAAAAAAAGTCTACCAATTCCCCTTTGAAATCTGTCAACCAAACTTAACATTACCGTATTTACGCACTTTCATCACATAAAACTCTTAGTCAAAAAATCATCTGATAATAATAAAAATCAATCCCATACATAGAAATCTCTTGACCTCGCACAAACCCATTTTTCTCATACAACGCCAAAGCAGGCGGATTAGTCCTGCTCACAAGCAATCTTATACCGTCAAATCCTATTTCTTTGACAGCATCAAAAACATTTTGAAGTAAAACACTCCCAACACCCATGTTTTGATTTGAAGATAAAACCCCAACGAGTGCCAGTTCACATAGATTTCCCATAGAGACTATGCTTTCCATTTCACCGCTATCCCCAGCCACCGCAGCCGCAATTATTTTCTCATTCTCTTTTAAAATGTATAGCGAATTGCTTTTTATGTGTCCCGCTACATCATCAATAGTAGGATACTCAGAATTCAAAGCACAGCCAGGAGTGTCAACAAGACTTTTATACAGCTCAAAAATTTCGTTAGTATTATCAATGTTCGCTAAAGAAAAAATATATTTATTCATTTCCCCTACCCATTCCAATACTTCCTATCCAAACTCCGATACTGCACAGCCTGAGCAATGTGTGCCTTGCCGATAACCTCGCTGTTGTCCATATCAGCACAAGTCCTTGCAACCTTTAAAATCTTATCATAAGCACGAGCCGACAATCCAAGCCTGTCAAAAACATCACGAAGCATTTCACGAGCGTCATCAGTAACAGGACAAACATCACGAATTATGTCACTGGTGATTTTAGAATTGCAAGTAACATCAGTACCTCTAAACCTAGCGTTTTGAATATCTCTAGCTTTCTGAACACGCTCACGAATTGCCTCAGACGACTCTTCTTTTTTATCGGATGATAAATCTGAAAACTCAACAGGTGCTACCTCAACATGAATATCAAACCTGTCCAAAAGCGGACCAGATACCTTTGATAAATAGCTAGAAACTTGCTTAGGACTGCAAATGCATTTTCTAGTAGGATGACCGTAATATCCGCAGTGACAAGGATTCATAGCCGCAATCAGCATAAACGAACATGGATATGTAATACTTCCCATAGCCCTTGAAATCGTAACTTTCTGATCCTCCAAAGGCTGACGCAAAATCTCTAAAGCAATGCGAGAAAATTCAGCCAACTCATCTAAAAACAACAAGCCGTTGTGAGCAAGCGAAATCTCTCCAGGTCGCGGAATACTTCCACCGCCCGAAAGCCCAGCCGCAGAAACAGTGTGGTGCGGTGAGCGAAATGGTCGCTGTGTTATAAGCGGACTGTCCTTGTCAAGCAGACCTGCTACTGAATGTACATTTGTAGCCTCAATCGACTCCTCAAAAGTCATCTTAGGTAAAATGGACGGCATTCTCTTCGCAAGCATTGATTTTCCAGAGCCTGGTGTGCCCAGCATGAGCAAATTGTGACTTCCTGCGGCCGCAATCTCCAAAGCTTTCTTAGCATTCTGCTGTCCCTTAACATCAGCAAAATCAAGCGTCGTAAAAAATTCTTCATCGCTGATAGGATACATAGTCTGCTCTTTTATCAAAACATTGCCAGCAAAATGCAAAACAAGCTGTGCAACACTCTCAACAGCAAAAACCTTAATACCCTCAACAACTGACGCCTCTCTAGCATTTTCATTAGGCACATATATTTCTTTATATCCCAATTGCTGAGCCAAAATCGTCATAGGCAAAACACCCTGAACACTTCTAATCTCACCGCTAAGCGAAACCTCACCAATAAAAGCCGACTTCTCAATCTGCTCATCACTGCAAAAACCAAGCACCGAAAGCAAAGCCACAGCAATAGCTAAATCATGAACCGAGCCCGATTTTTTCTTGTCAGCAGGTGCTAAATTCACCATAACACTCTGTGTCGGAAAATTTATATTACTGCTCCTAAGTGCCGAGCGTATCCTCTCACGGCTCTCACGAACAGCCGCGTCAGCAAGTCCAACAATATCAAAACTCTGCATTCCCTTGCTCGCCTCAATTTCAACGAAAACAGGAAAAGCATTCAGCCCCATAAGCCCCAAACTATTCACTTTTGAAAACATATTTTAAAGTCCTTTTTATCAAATTTGTTTGTAACTAGAAACATGCTTATTTAAAAACGCAAGCACATCACTGTAAACCTCATCATTCTTCTTCTCATTCAAAAGCTCATGCCTTAAATCAGGATAAATCTTAATCTTTGCATCACACTGATAAGCCCTAAGCTTTTTGTAAACATCCCTAACACCCTTGCCGTAATGACCGACAGGATCAGCATCTCCAGCAATCAAATAAATAGGCAAATCCTTGCGTAAAGCAGTATACCATTTATCATTATTTACATACCACAATACCGATGTCAGATTTTCAAATCCGTTTATCGTAAAAGTAAAGTTGCATTTCTCATCAATATTATATTTGTCAACAACATCTTCGTCAGACGACACCCAGTCATAAGGTGTCCTGTGATTTTCAATTTTTCGATTGTACGCACCAAAAGCTAAATTATTCACAATCTTACTTCTATACCTGTCCCCGCGAAGACGCTTGTAATTAGATATCACCGAAATAACCCTGTGCATACCGTCCATACCAGAACTAGTACCGCAAAGAATAACCCCGTCAAGTTCCCTACCAAACTTAATACAGTAAGCCCTAGCCATAAAACTTCCCATGCTGTGTCCAAACAAAAAGTAAGGAACATCAGGATAATTTTTCTTCATTATCATAGTTAATGTATGCAAATCAGCAACAACTGTCTGCCAGCCGTCATTTTCGCAAAAATACCCCAACTCGTCCATTGAATTAATACTGTCACCATGACCTAAATGGTCGTTCGCACAAACAACATAACCGCACTCTGTCAAAAACTTTGCAAAATCACTATATCTTAAAGCATATTCACACATTCCGTGAGAAATCTGCACAACCCCTCTAACTTCGCCCTTAGGAAACCAAACATGATAGCTGATATCATGAATTTCATCACGACTTTTAAATGTCGATTTTATTTTTGTACACATATCAAATCATACTCCCTAAAATTGAATTTCTAATAGAAATCCTCTAATAAATTATATATGTAATTAGTATATCACAGCATTTTTATAAAATCAATACATTTAGCAGATAAAAAAGGAATATGATGTAAATTTCACATCTTTTTTTGGTTAAATCGCCCTAATATCATTGACAATATTTTCGGTATTTGGTATAATAATAACGAGAAGTTAAACAAGCATAAGTTTTTTCATTAATTTGCTTGCGTTAGCTTTAAAATGTGGTATAATAATTATTGTATCAATTAGTAAATATTATTATGAGGTGATTATATGACAGAGATGGAACTTTATAAGCTATGGTGCGAAAAGGCTGTTGATGATGCTGATTTGCAGACTGAGCTTAAATCTATTGCAAATGATGAAGAGGCAATTAATGACCGTTTTTATCGCAATCTTGAATTCGGTACAGGCGGACTAAGAGGTGTAATCGGTGCTGGTGCTTACCGACTAAACATTTATACAATCAGACGTGCTACACAAGGTCTAGCTGACTATGTAAACGGTGCTTTTGAAAACGGTTCAGTTGCTATTGCTTATGATAGCCGTATTAAGTCTGACGTTTTCGCTAAAGAGGCAGCTGCTGTTTTGGCTGCAAACGGAATCAAGGTTTATATCTATCCAGAGCTTATGCCTACTCCAATGCTTTCATGGGCTGTTAGATATCTAAACTGTGCCGCTGGTATTGTTGTAACAGCTTCACACAACCCTGGTAAGTATAATGGTTACAAGGTTTACGGTGAAGACGGCTGTCAGATTACTCTTGACGTTGCTAATATCGTTATCGGCAAGATTAATGATGTTCCAATGTTTGACGGAGCAAAGCTTGTTTCATTTGACGACGGCGTAAAGTCTGGCATGATTAATATTATCGGACAAGACGTTATTGACGCTTATCTTGAAAAAGTATCTGAGCAGGGTGTTCACACTGAGCTTGTTGCTGACAGCGGACTAAAGGTAGTTTATACTCCACTTAATGGTGCTGGAAACAAGCCTGTACGTGCAATACTAAAGAAAATCGGCATTCAAGAAGTTACTGTTGTTCCTGAGCAGGAAAATCCAGACGGAAACTTCCCTACTTGCCCATTCCCAAATCCAGAAATAAAAGAGGCTCTTGCAAAGGGCATCGAGCTTTGTAATACAGTAAAGCCTGACCTTCTTCTTGCAACAGATCCAGACTGTGACCGTGTAGGTATCGCAGTTCCTGATCCAAATGGCGAGTACGTTTTGTTCACAGGTAATGAAGTGGGCGCTATGCTTCTTGAGTATATTTGTGATGAAAGAACAAAGCTTGGCACAATGCCAAAAAATCCTGTTGCTGTTAAAACAATTGTTACTACTGACATTGTTAAAGCAATTGCTGAGAAATATAATGTTGAACTTCGCAACGTTCTAACTGGATTTAAGTTTATCGGCGAGCAGATTGGTTTCCTTGAGAAAGACAATGAAAATGATAGATATGTATTCGGATTTGAAGAGAGCTATGGTTACCTAGCTGGTTCTTATGTTCGTGATAAGGACGCAGTAGTAGCTTCAATGCTTATCTGTGAAATGGCTGCATTCTACAGAACAAAGGGCGTTACACTTCTTGAGGCAAGAGAAAAAATGTACAATACGTACGGCAACTATGTTCATACTCAAAAGTCATTCACTTGCGAGGGTGCAACTGGTATGGAGAGAATGAAAGAGCTTATGTCTATGCTTAGAACTGAAACTCCAAAGGTTATCGGTGGACTAAAGGTTCTTGCATTTGCTGACTATATTGCATCAGAAGAGAAGAATTTTGAAACAGGTGCTACAACTGAAATCACACTTCCAAAGTCAGATGTTTTGGCATTTGAGCTTGAGAATGGTGCATCAGTAATTATCAGACCATCAGGCACAGAGCCAAAGATTAAGGCTTACTATACAACAATTGCTGATACTCGTGCAGAGGCTGAAAAGCTTGAAGAAGTTATTTCAGACGATTTCAAGAACATTCTTGGATTCTAAATTGTTACCAATATAATATTAAGGGCTTGCATTTTTATGCAGGCTCTTTTTTACTATCAAAAATAAAAATCAAGATACAAACGAAACTTTTCAAAAAACAATTTACTGTATAAAATCCCAATTAATTAATAAGTTAATCAAAAACGAAATTTTCAAGAAAAATTAATATTTTTTCGAAAATCCCTTGAAAACACCGATTTTGTATGATATAATAATATTAACATATATAATAACGGAAATGATGTGATTTTAATGACAAATATACTATATTATTCACTGAATAATGAACTTGATAAATATATTGATTTGCTAGAAAAAAATTATACTTTAGAAACTATTGACTATAACAACCCGAATAATAATATTGGTGCAGCATTCGTAATTTTTTCTTATAAAGCATTTAAGTCTTACATTCATCACGAACCCCCCTCATTAAATGCAGTTAATAAAATAGTTATTATTTCACAAGATGATTGGGAGTGCTTTGATGATCCAATTGATAGACTCAACAATTATAAAATAACAGAAATCATCACAGAGCCAATACCGGATGAAATATTTCTTTTAAGAGTAAATAATGCAGCAAAACGTTTTAAAAAGCACACCGAAAACGGCTTGAAACATATAATCAAAAAAGACGTTTTTGTTGACAATATTCTTCCCGCAGTTGCTGTAGAATTAATAGGAAACCAATTAATACTGTGTCATTTTAATGATATGTTTTTATCTTTGCTAGACCTTGTTAAAATAAATTTAGAAGATAATATTGATATGCTAACTTATTTTGATTCCGGATCGCATAAAAAAATCTTATCTTCATGTTATGACGTAGCCAACGGCTTAGAAAAATCGAAAAGTATTTTTGTGAATTTTACAAAAAAAAGCGAGCATAAAGCAGAACCAAATAAACTGGATATTGTCTATCCCACACAAGATGCCGACAGAAAATTCGTTGTTATTATACTAAAAACAATATCAGTATTTTTGCCGTTCAGTTCGTTTGATATATTTCCTATTTTAAGTAATAATGTAGATATAATTTCTGAAATAAATATGCAAACTTATAATTATGATCAAATTACTCTAAATAGTAAAAGCAACTTCAGCGTACCTCTTTGTGGATATTTTCCGGATGAATGTGAAAAACTCGCAAAGAATTCTATTTACGAAGACGATGTTGACACTTTCAAAAAAACATTTGATATTGAACATTTAAAAAGTCAGCTAAATAATACAGACAAAAAATTTATTAGTACTCGTTTCAGGCTAAAAAATTCATTTAATATTGAATGGTTTGAAGGAAAAATACTATTTATACGAGATAAACAGCCTCAAAAAATTATTATCCTGCTTAATAACACAACTGCCAAAGTTGAATATAAAAAAGCAAATAAAATGGCAAAGGAAGACCATCTAACTGGTTTATATAACCGAAATGCAATTTCACCAATTGAGACCGAGCTTAATTCTTCATACTATAAAAATTCAATCCACGCAGTTTGTATGCTTGATGTTGATAACTTCAAACAAATCAATGATACTCTAGGGCACCATAACGGAGACCTCTGCCTTAAAAAAATCAGTCGTATTATAAGGTCAAAATGCACTAAACTTGATTACATTGTGAGATTTGGCGGAGATGAATTTCTGGTGTATCTTACCGATATTCCAAACAAAGACTATGCAATAGATGTGTGTCAATCAATAGTTGACGATGTAAAGAAAGCAGCTGAACAAGAAAACAATAGTACCTCAATAAGTATAGGTCTTGAATTTTCGAACAGCAGAAAAGATTCTTTTGAAATGCTGTATAAACATGCAGACATAGCATTGTATGATGCAAAGAGAAACAATAAAGGGTGTCTAAAAATTTTTAATGCTAACTCCTAAATACTAAAATACAATCTAAAATAAGCAGTACTCAATATGATACTGCTTATTTTTTCCTTGTGTTATTATTTTACATATTTAAGCCGAATTGCAATTAAATAGTCGCTCAACTTGCATTTGTGACGGTTGACAAAACGTGATATATGGGGTAAAATATAAGTTACAACTAATTTCAAAAATCAAACTTACGAGGTATTATTAATGTCTAAAATATGTAAATCATGCGGTGAATATTATAACGGCGACTACTGTGAAAAGTGTGGATACGGCAAGCCAGATGTTACATCAAAACAGCTTGAAAAGTACAAGCAAACAACTAAGCCCGAACGCTTTATGACCGATGAAGAGAAAAAAGAGTATTACGACAAACAGCGTGAAAAACGCGAGAACGCACCACAAACAAAAAAGCACAGCACTCCAAAAGACCGAAAAACAATGCTGATTTTAATAATAGTTGTTGCAATTGGCGTAATCATAGCCGTTTTAGCTTCAAGCGGAAAAATCTTCAGCGAGGAAAAAACAGAAGTTATATATCAGTATTTCAACTCAATGAACGACCGTGATTTTGACAAATTTGCTGATTGCTTTCCGTCCGACATGAAAAAAGATTACCTAGCAGAACGCAAAGAACTAGACTACAGCAAAGAAGAATACATGGATGCGTTCATGGCAGATTTCGTAGATGAATACGGAGAAAACTTCAACATAAAAATCACATGCGGAAAAGAAGAAGAGCTCAAAGATGATATGGACATGAGCGAATACAAAGCCGCATACGGCAAAACTCCAAACATAAGAGAAGCGTATGTAGTAGTAGTTGAAGCAACATTCAGCGGTTCAGAAAAGGAAGAACCGGACGTATTCAGATACAACTGTTATGTAGGCAAAGTAGGAATGTCCTGGAAAATATTCAACCTAGAATACAACGCCGGCACAATCAAGTCCTAGCCCCAGGGGCGTGCCCCTGGACCCCAGTCGCATCATCGCTCGTACCTCGCTCGTGATTGGTGCTTATACCATAATCAGCGTCACGACTTTGTGGTGTGCAGAGTTTTATTGTTTTTTATTTAAGTTATAAATTTTAAACACAAAATACAAATTATAAAACCCAAAAACATTCCCCCCCGCACACCCGAGCAACATAACGTCACAATCACCAACAAACTTTCCACGAGGGCTCTGCGCCGTCCGCGCCAGGACCCCGAGCAGCATAACGTCACCATAACCAGTAAACTTCCCGCGAGGGCTTCGCGCAGTCCGCGCTAGGACACCCAGTCGCATCATCGCTCGTACCTCGCTCGTGATTGGTGCTTATACCATAATCAGCGTCACGACTTTGTGGTGTGCAGAGTTTTATTGTTTTTATTTAAGTTTATAAGTTTT
>CAZJRQ010000009.1:0-67314 GCA_964548535.1 uncultured Oscillospiraceae bacterium | reverse complement strand
ACGTTGACTGCCCAGGACATGCTGACTATGTTAAGAACATGATCACTGGTGCTGCTCAGATGGACGGAGCTATCCTTGTAGTTGCTTCTTCTGACGGCCCTATGGCTCAGACTAGAGAACATATTCTTCTTGCTCGTCAGGTTGGTGTTCCATCAATCGTTGTATTCATGAACAAGGCTGATCAGGTAGACGATGAAGAGCTACTTGAGCTAGTTGAAATGGATATCAGAGAGCTTCTTGACAAGTATGATTTCCCTGGCGACGATACTCCTATCGTTAAGGGTTCAGCTCTTGCTGCTCTTAATGCTCCTGATGACGTTAGCGATCCAGCTTACGCTCCAATTCTTGAGCTTATGGCTGCTGTTGACGAGTTCATCCCAACTCCTGAGCGTAAAGCAGATCTTCCTTTCCTAATGCCTGTTGAGGACGTATTCACAATCACTGGTCGTGGTACTGTTGCAACTGGTAGAGTTGAAAGAGGTCAGCTAAATTCTGGTGATGAAGTTGAAATCGTTGGTATCAAGGATACAACTAAAACTGTTATTACTGGTATTGAGATGTTCAGAAAGATTCTTGACTACGCTGAGGCTGGAGACAACATTGGTGCTCTTCTTCGTGGTGTTCAGAGAGCAGACATCGAAAGAGGTCAGGTTCTTTGTAAGCCAGGCTCAATCAAGCCTCTTACTAAGTTCTCAGGTTCTGTTTATATCTTGAAGAAGGAAGAGGGCGGCCGTCATACTCCTTTCTTTAACAACTACAGACCTCAGTTCTATTTCAGAACAACTGACGTAACTGGCGTTATCACACTTCCTGCTGATAAGGAAATGTGTATGCCTGGCGATAACGTAACTATGGATGTTGAGCTTATCACTCCAATCGCTATCGAAGAGGGTCTACGTTTCGCTATCCGTGAGGGTGGTAGAACTGTAGGTTCAGGCGTTGTTACTGCTGTTAGCGAATAATTTTACGATTATTTTTAAATAGTTTAATTAAAGCTATCAAAGTATTTTTGCTTTGGTAGCTTTTTTGTTGTATAAATTAAGCTCATACAGTTTTTCTGTTTTCAAAATTAAGCTTTTTTGTTGTATAAATTAAGCTCGTACAGTTTTTCTGTTTTCAAAATTAAGCTTTGTTGTTAGAAATTATAATTTGGAATGCGCATATACAAAAAAAATTGGCAAATGTTATGAAAAAAGTTATAAAGTATTGTATTTGTAGAAAAAAAGTACTATAATTAAGTTAATGCAAGGGAGCATATCTATTTAGATGTGTTTTCTTGTTTTTTTGTTAGGAAAAGTAAAGTTTGTTTTTTGGAAGGTGTATATTATGATAGATAAAATTGATGCTATGCTTATTTCATTACTGCAAGAAAATGCAAGATATCCTTTAAAAATGCTTGCGCAAAAGGTTTTTTTGTCCTCGCCCGCTGTGTCTGCTCGAATTGCTAAACTAGAAAAACAGGGATACATAGAGGGGTATAAGGTTTCAGTTAATGAGCTGAAGCTTGGATATCACATAACGGCATTCATTAATTTAGAAATGAACCCAAATCAAAAGCCTACTTTTTACCCATTTATTACTGATTGTCCTAATGTGATTGAATGTAATTGTGTTACTGGTAATTTTTCTATGCTTATTAAAGTGATTTTTGCAAGTACTGTCGAACTTGACGGCTTTATTGGAAAACTACAGCAGTTCGGTAACACGTCTACTCAAATTGTATTTTCAACTCCTGTTCAGCATAGAGGTATTGATATTAGCAATTCGTCCGTTATTACTGATGAATGCCAAAAGGAACATTAGTATTTGTTTGTATTAAACGATATGAGCTAATATGATTTGGGCGTTGATTTTTAGTAGAATTTTAGTTTAATTTTAGCTTGATTTTTTACTATGAAATTTACTTTGTGTTATGCTTTTATAAATTAAAAAAACACCTGTTAAATATTATATTCTTAGAATTTTTGTTGTATATTCTTTTTATTATTAGAATGATATTATTTTGTGTTGTATTGTGCAGAATGGTATGATATAATACAAAGTATAATGAAAAAGATAATTATTAAGTGTACAGCAAGATTATTTAGCTGGTTAAATTGATAATAACTAGGAGGGCGTTTATGTTTAATAAAGAAATGTTGATGAAAAAAAGTGAAAAACATCCCTGTTATAGTTGTGCTGGCGGCAATAATGCGAGAATGCATTTGCCGATTGCGCCTAAGTGTAACATTCAATGTAATTATTGTGTGAGAAAATATGATTGCACTAATGAAAGTCGTCCTGGTGTTACAAGTGAGGTGCTTACTCCTAAGCAAGCAGTTGAAAAGTTTGCTGAGGTTAAGGCGAAAATGCCTAATCTTACTGTTGTTGGAATAGCTGGTCCTGGTGACACTCTTGCCAATTTTGATGAGGTTAGGGAATGTTTGAAAAGCATTAGAGAAATCGACAAGGATATTATGTTTTGCATTTCTACAAATGGTTTGATGCTTCCGAAATATGCGAAGGAGCTTTATGAGCTTGGAGTTACGCACATCACGGTTACTATGAATACAATTGACCCTGATGTTGGTGCTCAGATTTACAAGCATATTACTTACGAGGGCAAGAGTTATACTGGTCGAGAGGGTGCTGAAATTCTTTTGAAAAATCAGCTTGAGGGGCTTAAAATAATGTCTGATTTGGGTGCGATTTGTAAGGTGAACAGTGTCGCTCTTAAGGGTATTAATGATTCTACGCTTATAGATGTTACTAAAAAATCTAAGGAATTGGGAGCATATATTTCTAATATTATTCCGCATATTCCTGTTAAGGATTCCGGATTTGAAAATCTTGATAGATTGACTTCGGACGAAATAAATAAGATTCGTGATGAATGCAGTATTAATATCAAGCAGATGAGGCACTGCAAGCAGTGTAGGGCAGATGCAATTGGTACGCTTTCATCTGGTGGCGGATGCAGTAGTTCTAAGGGTGGCTGCAAGATTAATAATGATGAGAATGTTATTAGCGTTATGCCAAAAAAAGAAATTAAGAGTGATAAGCTTAGAATTGCGGTGTCAAGCACAAATGGTAATATTCCTGACGTGCATTTTGGTCAGACTAAAGACTTTTACATATATGAAAGTAAAGGCACTGACATTTCTTTTGTAGGTAAGAGGACTGTTCCAAGCGGTGATTCGGACGTTTCTGAGGATGATAAGATTGAACGAATTATCTCGGTTATTTTTGACTGTGATGCTGTTATTACATCAAAAATCGGCAATAGTCCTATTAAGAAACTTGCGTCAAAGGGTATTGATGCGTTTGTTGCACCTGAAAATATGTACACCGCCGATGTTACTATGGAGTACATTAAAAAAGCACTTTAGATTATAATAGGTGGTATGAGGATATTGAGTATGTTGATTTGTACAGGGCAGTGGGCTGTTCTGTACAAATTTTTTGTAGGAGGCAGAAAATGCTTAATTTTAGATTTGCAGAGAAAAAAGATATTGGATTGATTTTGAATTTCATAAGGGATTTGGCGGAATATGAAAATCTGTTAGATACGGTAAAAACGACTGAAGAATTTTTAACAGAATGGGTTTTTAGGCTAAATAAGGCGGAGATTTTTTTTGCAGAGCTTGACGGAATACCTATTGGATTTGCTCTTTATTATTACAACATTTCGACATTTTCGGCATCTGTAGGACTATTTTTGGAAGATTTATTTGTTCTGCCAGAATATCGTCATCGTGGATATGGAAAAGCTATTTTACGGCATTTATCCATGTTAGCTATCGAGAAGGGCTGTACAAAGCTTGAATGGCAAGTGCTTGAGTGGAACGAGCCTAGCATACGCTTTTACAAGTCAATTGGCGGTTTGCATAAAAATGGCTGGATTACATATCAGCTGACTGAAGAAAATCTAATAAATTTTATTGAAAAATAATAAAAATAATGATAAAAACCTTGCAGAATATAACTGCAAGGTTTTTTGTGTTTGTTATTTATTCGCCATATCTAAGTCCTAGTCTTGTGCTGCGGGAAAATGTAACTGGTTTGCCTAGCTTTTTTGATTCCGATACGGTGTCAATTGGGCAAAGTGTCCATATGGTTTCGCCAATTGGTATTTTTAGACCTTCAAACAGAATGCGCTCTGACCATAGTCCGGTTATTGTATCTATTTGCTCCTGGGTTGGTTTTATTCCTAAGCCAACTGGTGTGTCATCAAGTCCAGCAAGGCGTTGTCTTGTATGAAAATATATGTTTGACGCTTTGACAAATTTCCATTGTCTGAAAGCTAGCGTGCCATCGCTCTTCACTGCAATTGATAATTCAAGAGGCAATGCATTTCCAAACGGACAGCCGCTTATTACTAAATCATCTGAGCTTAGGCGTTCTCTATCTCTTGACAGATTTACTAAATACTCATCTTGTACAAATGGTGATGAGAATTTTTCTTTTTTTACTGAAATAATCATATACTTCTTGATTTACCTCCTCTGCTTATACGAATTTCTTCGTTTAGGTTATAAAGCACCTCGTCAAGCACAAACATATGCAGTTTCATTGCTTCCTCAAGACTTTCGTAAGCTGCTCTCATACAAGCTCCGCAATTAATACCATACTCCATGAAAACATCAATTGTTTCAGGATACTCTCTTATTATTGTGGCTATCATCATATCCTTTGTTACGTATTCTCCTTCTTGCACGTATTCGACATTAAGTTTTTCCATATTAATTGCCCCTTTCATAGTGATTTTGTTATTTGATTATTTGACTTTTTTGCCTGTTATTACAACTTTAAGTAGCCCGTTGTCTAGCTTTTCAGAAGTCATTTCTAGCAGCATTTCGTCAAATTCTCGGTCGAACCATTTTGGTATGTGGTCGCATACTACTTCTAGCTCATGGAACATTCCTCGCTTTAGGAAAGGCATTAGCACCTGTTTTGTTGAAAATTGGCTGCTTTCCATTGCTTGCTGAAGGTCTATGAAATATTTTCCGCGCTCAATTAGTTGAGGTTCAACTGCTTGTACTTGCAATTCATCAGCACGTTTTTTTCTCGCTGCTAATTCATTTTCGGCAACGTAGGAATAATATTTTGTGGGATCTCCACTCATTTCCCAAATGCTAAAAAGTCCGCCCTCGTAAATTGTAAATGCAATACCTGAAATCTGTTTTAAGATTACAATTTTTACATCAGCAAGCCATTTTATGCTGTCTTGCAGCCTTTTTCTAAATGAAATATAATCGGTCATTGCAGGAAAATCAAATGACTTTTCTTCTCCCCATTCACCATTATCTAATAATGTTATAAGTTTTAGAATTCCGCCGTCTTCAAATTTTGTGGATTCTCCGCTGTCTTTGTCAACTAATACTGCTAATTTTGTAATTGGATTCAAGTCCATAATAATCCTCCTAACGCTACATATCTATTTTTTTGGAACGGAACGCATATTCCCAATCTGCTGCAATACATTCTAATATGTTTAGCATGCCGTCATATCCTAGAAAAGCTTTGTTTATGTATGTTATTCTATTTGTTGGTTCAAATAAGTCAACAGCAATCTTTACATCAAATTCTTCACATAGATATTTTTCCCATGCTGAGCCGATTACCATATCGGTATCGATATTTTTAATAGCATCTTTTATATCAAAGCCGTCTGCATTTAGTATGATTTTTGTATCTAGATTTAATTTATCAAGTTCTTTTTTGAGTAGTTCTTCCACTTGAGGAGTGGAATATTTTAGTACAATCGCTTGAGGAATCATTTCTAAATCTTCAAAAACAAATTTTAATAGAGAATTGCAAATTGTGCTGTCACCCACGAGTACACACTTGCAATTGCGATATCTTGGAATCATCATCATGGCACGTTTTCTCAAAACATCTAAAACTCTATCTTCTTCACGTTTTATAATCTTTTGAGCAATTTGTTCCTTACCAAAGAATTTAGCTATTTCCATTAGCCAATCGGCTGTTTGAGCGAATCCAATTGGTGAATTTATATTAGCACACAGGGTTGGAACTCCGAAATTTTTCTCCATTTTTTTGCAAAATTCTAATCCGACTTCCTTACTCAACAACAGGTTTGCTGATGCCGTTGCGCTATTGATAATGTCAGAAAGATTTGTGCCATAGCAAAAAGTTGTATTGACAAGAATGTTCATCTCGGCTAACACACTTTTTACCCAGACAAGGTCAGCTTGCCACGTCGGATTAATACTGCTTTGAGGAGCTATCAAATTCACTGTATTTGCAACATTGAAGGATTTTTTTTGAATCAGCGGATAAAGAGCATCAAGCGCCATGTTCATGCCTTCGTAGTTGTTACCGCGAAATCCGCCTGCGTTTATTGAAATGAGCTTACAGTTGATTTCTTCTTCCATTTCACGACACACTGCTTCTAAATCTTCTCCAATGATATCAGATGAACAGGTTCCAATAATAAACATTACGCTTGTTCTAAAGCTTTCGTGAGCCTCACGTATTACTTTTTTTAGCTTTTCAGATGCACCTAATATAATGTCTGTTTCGAAAAGTCTTGTACAGCCGACTTTTCGTTTTGTAAAATCAATTTCAAGCTTATCAAGTGCTTGGGCGACGGTTGCGGCACAGCCCTGAGGTGAATGTATTACGATACTAACATCCTCAATTCCGCCGACTATGTTTACAACACCCTCAAGTGCACAGCTATGTACTGGATCGCGGCTGTTATTTTTTCTTGATTTATTTTCTTCTACTCGTTTATACATTTGCGTCTACCTCCTTGCCCATAAATAGTACAATCCGGCATAAAGGATGAAGTTTTATTTGTTAGCCCACCGCTAGTATTCATGCCGCCATTTTCAGGGAATACCATTCGACGAGTCAAGCTGCTGCGTCCTCTAAAATGATAATCAATGCTTTTATTTATACATTTGGCAACCAGCAATGCACCTTTAAAGCCCAAACGAGGGCGATTTAGAATTGCATTTAAATCAACCAGAGGTATATTTGGGAAGCTTAGCGATGAACCAAAATACACAATTGAAGATGGATTAACTTGACCTAGATACTGCATTAGTTCTTCTTCTGTTTGTTTCATGGATTCATATTTTCCAAATTTTAAAGTTCCCTTTGTAAGCAGAATTTCAGGGTCGATACCAGTTTCAAGTAGATAGTCAATTGATGTTTCACGAGCCTCAGTGCTCCATGGGTGGAAGTTGTAGATTACGGGTTTCATGTTAAAATCTTTTTCCATCATGTTTGCTATTGCAAGAGATTTTACTGCATCATGACCTTCGATTAGTGCTGTTTTGCCAGCAAGACCGGCTTTTGCTTGCTCATATTCTTCACGAACCTCTTCATATTCCTTTTCAAGAAAATCTTCACATTCTTTTTCCATATCCATATATTCTGCGGCTTTTCTGAGCCAGACTTTTGTAGCTTCAAGACCATATGGCAATATCGTTGCATTGATTGGAGTATCAAAAACTTTTTCCATTTCTTGTCCGACTGCATAGCCGATATCTAGACACAAAGCACAGTTTACAGCAACAGATGGAGCTTTTTTAAGTTGTTCTAAAGTACAGTCACCTGCGATTACGGCATTGACATTTGCACCCATTCCAGTTAGCATTCTAATTAATTCTTTTGTGTCGGTGTCAACCTCGGTACGCTCTGGCCCTAGTTTTCCGCCGACTATGTTTACTGATCTTTTTAATTCTTTTACTGTTTTTTCTTCTCTTGGAAGCATTAGTTTTGTTATTTCTTTAAAGACTATATCAAAACCGCTGCGATACTCACCTGAAAATCCTTCACAATGAATTGCTAGAATTTCGGCGTTGATTTTATCCTTGACATTGTCAACAATACTGTCAACATTGTCGCCGATAATTCCCGCTGCGCAACTTGTGGCTACTACAAGAATATCAGGTTTATATTTTTCGTCAATTTCTAAAATAGCCTTTTCTAAACGGATATCTCCTCCGTAGATAATGTCATTCTCCCGCATATTAGTAGTTAGTACTGCTTCATATGGAGATCCACTGTTTCGGCAGTTTGTAAGCTTATATGATTGCTTAACACCATAAGCGCACCCGCTTGGACCATGTGCTAATACTAGTGTATTATGCATACCGCTTAAAATTTTCATAGCCGTCCAAAATTTGCACGGACGAGTATGACTGCCTTGTAATTGTGTAGAAATTTTGCCTTCTTGTGTCAGTTTGTATAGCTCGCTTAATCTGCCGGAGAATACAACACTATCTTCAAATTTCATAAATCTTGCCCCCTTGTTTTACTTATAAATTTATAAAAAAATAAAAAAGAAGTGCTGATTAAATCACAAGTGAATTCTTGGAAAATCAGCACAACCTTTCTACCTAATATATATATTTATTGCAAAAATATAACCAAAATAGAATATTACCAAACATTAATTTTCCACTCTTTGTCTTCTTTATATTCCATATCAGTAAAGATTGCGTTTGCCATAGTTTCAGCTAGCAATTCTGCTCCCTTATATCCCATAATTGGGTGTTTCCAAAGACCTGCACGGTCAAAAGTAGGAAAGCCTACTCTTACCAAAGGAACATGGTTTTCGAATGATACAAATCTACCCTTTGAATGTCCAAGAATCAAGTCTAGCTCTAGACCGTCCTTGATTGCTTTATCAAGAACCCAAAGGTCAGCGTTTGTAACGACTTGCATTTCAAAATCATTCTCATCAGCTTTAGCCATAAGTTCCTTTACACGAGGATCTCTCTTGTATGGAGCAAAGTTATCACCAAATAGTACTAGTACTGGCTGCATGCCTAATTCAATACAGTAATTTGCAAGACCTATTACCATATCAGGATCACCATAGATAGCGACCTTTTTGCCTGCAAACCACATATGACCTAAGTCAACGATTGAGTTAAGTGCTTTACCTCTCTCTTCAATAAGAGAAGCTGGAATTTTCTTTCCTGAAATCTTTGAAAGCTGTTTAACAAATTTGTCAGTGCCTTCAATACCAATAGGAATGATATCTGTATATGCTGGGATTTCAAATGCTTTTTTTAGATAATTAGCAGCCTTGCCGCCTTCATATTTATAGCAAGCAACTGTAGCGTCAGCATTAGCTGTATCCTGAATGTCCTCAAGAGTTGTTGAACCAAATTTGTAGCATTCAACAAAATCTTCAGCCTTCGGTGTAATAGCTGTACCAAATTCAGTAGTGTCAACCATAACGTTAACGGGAACTTCAAATTCATTAAAGATGTATTTAAGCTCTTTTACGTCACCAGGATTAACCCAGCCTGTTAATAGATTAACTTTTCCAGATGGTTCAGTCTTAACAGCAATCTGCTTAACTAGTGATTCAATAGCTATATCATAACCGCCGACCTGGCTGTTTTGGAAAGAAGGAGTATGAATACCAACAACCTTCAATTCGCGCTCAGGCATATGTTCAGCAAGGAATCTGTTAACAGTTGTAATTGCAGATTCAATATCATCACCGATAACCTCAGTTGAACAAGTTGTGATAATTGGTATGATTCTAATTTCAGGATAACGTACAGCTAGGTTTTGAACACCGTCAATTACACGCTGCAAACCTCCAAATACTGCAGCATCTTCATGAAGTGATGAAGTAGCAATATTGAAATTTTCTTTAAAATGCTGTGCGAAAAGTAGTCGTACAAAAGTACAGCAGCCTTGAGCACCATGAACAATAGAAATACTATCCTTAAGACCTAGACATGCATATTGAGCACCACAAGGCATACAGTCGAAAATAGGAAGTATTATACCAGTACGATCTTTTTGTGTACAAGTTGACATATATAATTCCCTCCTTAATATAGTGGACTTGTTCGCTCAGTGTTGAGCGAATCAGTTATAGCTAGACGAGTGAAATCTTTAATCAGCAGTTCGCAGATTGTATTAAACTCTTCTACTGAAAGATCGACAAATATTTCTGGATATTTATCTTCTTTGATATCTCTTAAAGCTTCTTTAGCTTGGCAATAGTAACCATTTGTTATATTTGTGCTGCGGTCAACTTCTTTACCAGCATATAATTTAGCCATGTAATCAAAAATATTATTGATACTAGCTTCACGATCCCAGTTTCTTGAAAGGAATAACCAAAGACATCTGTGATGTAAATAATTATAAAGAGTTGTATATTTTTCGTCAAAAGTCATAATTATACCTCCCCTGTAGCTGGGTCAAATTCAGAAAGGTCTTCTCTTGCTAGAGCAAACTCTTTTGAATATAGTGCATGATATAGATCTCGAGCCATGTTTAGACAGCCTTCAAATCCCATATATGGACCATTGTGATATGCATGACCGTTAATGTAAGGAATGTTAAGTTTCTTAATAAGATCTCCTACACGTGGTCCAGTAAGAGCCAAGTCAGGCTTAACCATATTAATAACCTCAAAGAACTCAAGTTCATTACCGTCATCAATATAAACAGTACCAACAGCACCTCTAGCAACAACCTTCTCAAAGTCTTCCTGATGACCGAACTTAGATGACATTGTAACAACCTTCATACCAAATTCATCTTCAAGAGTTTTTGTCCAGTGCCATAGACGTGGACCGCCAGTCCAAATAGCAATCTTTTTGCCAGCAAGTTTTTCTTTGTAGAATTCAACCTGAGCATCATATTTTGCACATTCTTCAGCGATTAGTTCTTCAACTTTATCTTCAAGATTAAAGAAAGCACCTACCTTACGAAGAGTATCTTTCATATAATCATAGCCCCAAGTATCAATATCCATACGAGGAATTCCGTAACGTTTTTGCAGTTCGTTAGCAATATAACCTGCTGAACGTGCACAGTTACAAACTGATAGTTTAGCTAGATGCATATTACAAGCGTCATCATAGTTTGCATTACCTGTAAAGTCGGCAATAACTTGAATTCCAAGCTTTTTCCAGTACTTTGCAAGTACAAATGTATCACCCTGAATGTTATAGTCACCAATCATATTAATTGTATGCTCGGACCAAATTTCAGGAGCGACTAATCCTTCTCTATCAACGTTTTTATTTACCCAGTCGATGTTCAAAACGTGATGTCCCATTGACTGTGAAACGCCTGCAAATCCTGGACAAGTTGATAGGAAAATAGCGTAATCAGGACCTAGTTCATCTAAACAAACTTTGATAATCGCTGACATATCGTCACCGATTAGTGCAGTTGCACAAGTAGCGTAAACTATCATACGCTTGATGTTTGGATATGCTTCAAAACATTCCATGATTGACTTCTTTAAACGCTTTTCACCACCGAATACTACGTTGTCTTCACGCATATCGGTTGACCAGCATCCTTTTAATTGTAGGTTGCCTGAGTCGGACGGATATCTCTTGGTGTGCCATGTATTATATGCACATCCTACCGGTCCGTGAATAAGCTGGATAGTATCTTTTAGAACACCGCCGATTACTAGCTTAGCTCCACAATAAGAACATCCACGTTCGGTCATTGATCCTGGAATAGTTGTAATGTTTGCTAAAGGAAGAAACTCAGTAGTATCTTCGCCAGGTTGTTTAATATATACATGTTTCTTACGCTCTGGGATGGAAACATCGCATTCTAATAGTGTTAAAGGCATAACAATATTCCTCCTTTTTTCTATGTAGTAAACTGAGATGTTAGATTACTCAGAATAATTAATAAGCATCTTTTGCAACTGTTCCAGTGCTGATACGGTATGTTTCAATAATTGGCAGAATAAATACCTTACCATCACCTGGTTTTTTAGTTTGATTTGCTTCTATAATAACCTGTGCAACTTTTTCAGCTTCATTATCTTCAACGATTAGTGTTATAAATCTTTTTGGAATCAAGCGTCCAACTTCACTGAAAGCTTCTCCTACCGCATCTTGTGAGATTTTGCCAGTTTCAAATACAACTTTCATTGCATCCATATCAATGGCTTTTTTGCCTCTGCCCATTACTTTACGGCAACTTAATGCGGGAAAACCTGCTTCAGCAAGAGCATTCTTTGTAGCACCTATTTTGTCAATACGGATAAATGCCATAACCTCTTTCATAATAATACCTCCTTGCTTAAATTAAAGACCAGGTTTACCATTACTGATTGTATATGCTGATTCTACTGGAGAAACGAAAATACGTCCATCACCGAATGTACCTTCATTTGTTTTTGCAGCAGCAATTACAATCTTAACTAGATCATCTTTATCGGTGTCGTTAACAAAGAACATTAGCATATCTTTTGGAAGCTCATCATAATGAACCTCACCAACTGTAATACCCTGTTGTTTACCGCGACCAAAAACGTCCATTTTAGTAACTGCTGCAAATCCTGCTTCTGCTGCTTTGAACATTACATAACCTGCTTTTTCGGGTCTAACAATTGCTCTTACAAGTAACATAAATTCTCCTCCTATCAATTATTAATCCATAATACCATATTCCATTAGAATAGCTTCTAGTTCGTCAATTGCCATTGGTTTTGGAACAACAAACATATCGTTGCCGTCTACTTTGTCTGCAAGTGTACGATACTCATCTGCCTGAGGAACTTCTGGACTAAAGTCAATTACTGTACGTTTATGAATCTCAGCTCTCTGTACATCATTATCACGTGGTACAAAGTGAATCATCTGTGTGCCAAGCTTTTTAGCAACTGCTTCAACAAGTTCAGCTTCACGGTCAACCTTTCTTGAATTACAGATCAAACCACCAAGTCTAACTCCACCAGTATTAGCATATTTTGCGATACCTTTTGAAATGTTGTTAGCTGCATATAGAGCCATCATTTCACCTGAACATACGATGTAGATTTCCTGTGCTTTACCTTCACGGATAGGCATTGCAAAACCACCGCATACAACGTCTCCAAGTACATCATAGAAAACGTAATCTAGATCGTCTTCATAAGCACCAAGCTGTTCTAGAAGGTTGATTGATGTGATAATACCACGTCCTGCACAACCTACACCTGGTTCTGGTCCGCCTGACTCAACGCCTTTGATTCCGCCGTAACCTTCTTTAAGAATTTCACTTAGATCAATGTCGTCACCATTTTCACGAAGAGTATCAAGTACAGTTTTCTGAGCTAGACCACCC
The DNA here is from genome assembly GCA_964548535.1 of uncultured Oscillospiraceae bacterium. Taxonomy (GTDB): domain Bacteria; phylum Bacillota; class Clostridia; order Oscillospirales; family Ruminococcaceae; genus CAZJRQ01. The sequence goes on along the minus strand of CAZJRQ010000009.1, from coordinate 54,243 downwards.
AATACAAGTCTTGTTGAATCTGCCTTTGGGTCACAACCAACGATCATAATTTTCTTGCCCATTTCAGCTAGTCCTGCTGTTAGGTTTTGAGTTGTTGTTGATTTTCCGATACCGCCTTTACCATAAATAGCTACCTGTCTCATACAAGTTCCTCCTAATAATAGAATTTGTGAATCGTTCAATTCATACCAGTTTGTATCAATTCGTTGCATTCACTATGATTATTATAACACATCATACCGTTTTGTCAACGAAATTTCAGAAAAGTTTGATTTAAAAACTATTTTGTTAATTTGAATTAATTTTTTAATCCGTATATACTTTTATACTAAAAAATGTATTGCACACATCTATAATACACCTAATCCGTATACAATTTATAAGCACAATATAATTGACGATTGCTTTTTTGTGTGATATAATTATAAAAAATTAAACTGCAAGTTTGGGGGTGTTTTTATGGATAATAATAGTGATAGAAAAGATGCTTATAATGAACAGTATAAGCTTTGTTTAAACTATATTTCACAGTTGCGAAATGTGATGAAAAATAATCAAGAGTTGTCTTTTGATAATTTAATTATGATATCTGATGAGCTTAAAAAGCTAGCTGAATATAGTAAAGTTAAGGCGGAGGCGGTTACGGAAACTGTTAATTTAGATACATTAGAACGTGAAATTTCTAGTGATTCTAATATATCTGACTGTAGTATAAAACGGAATTTATTAGATAGGGGAGTGCCAATTCTTTCAGATGACAAACGAAATATCCCCCAAATTTCAAAAGGCGGTTCAAGTTTTTCAGCTAAGAAATTCGAATCACTTTTACGACATGCTAAAGGATTTTTATTTAGTACCGCTATGAATTTGATGAGAGCTTTTTTGATTTGTAATAAGGATTTACTCGCCGCTGTTGTTGGACATTCTGCTCGAAATACTAAGACTTCTACGATTAGTGATATGACAATTTGCGACGGAATTTTTGATGAGCTTGTGCAGAAGGGTTACTGTTCAGTAATATTTATTTGTGACAAGGCTTACTATATTCTTACACAAATTGGGCTTGATTCTTTTAAAAAGGATAGATGTCGCAAATTGCTTGAGTATAATACTCTGTTTAGAGTTTGCAGTTTATTTTCATGTGAGCAAATGAGTGAGGGCGTTCTTTACAGACAAATAATGATTGTTGACTTTTTAACATATTTATTTGCTAATCATAATATTTCGCTTGTTGAACAAAAAGATTTGGTGCTGACTGCAAAGCTTGATGACTTGGTTTTTCATGTGATTCCTGTAGCTTTTTTCTCTGATGAAATTTCACAGTTTGAACTTTTTGAAAAAGAATATGATAAAAACTATGATGATTTGTACTTTTTGACAGATGATAAAAATGTGATTTCTGCTTGGCTTGATATGTATAGTAGGATTTCTGGTTATATTACTACGGACGGTTTTAGCAATTTAGATATACTTAACGGTAAAAATCAGGATATAGTTTTTGATGATGAAAAACGCTTTTCTAAAAATGTATCTAAGTCTTTTGATTTAATGAGAAATTCTCGATTTGCAGAGGCTTGGGTATATCTTGCAATTGAAAGTTTTGATGATAAAAATGCACTTTATCTTAAAACGGCTATTGATTATGGTTTTTTTTCTTTTTTTGATTGTGATATAGATGATTTATCTTTTTATAATAATTTGCAGCTTTTGGAATATCCTTTTACGCATAAATGCTTGGTTTTTTGTGGGATATTACATACACTATATGATAATTACACAGATGGATATAACTTGCTGCTTGGGCGATTTAAAAATGGGTTTAAGCTTGGAGATGTTCAGGAGCAGTATATTCCTCATGCTCTTTTAAATGAAATTCAGTCTTTTTTTTTAAAAAATCATGTTGGTTTTGATGTTTTGGTTTGCGTTGATACTGTTAAAAATGCCGATGTTATTGCTAGATATAATGATATGAAAATTGAGCTTGAAGAGCTTTACTCAAAGTTCGACAGCTATACTCACAGACGTTGGTCACATCCGAGAACTGAACTGCTTATGAAGAAAATGTATGGCAGCAAGGGTGTTTTGTCCGATATAGCAGAGCAGTTGCTTAGTGGTGATACTTTGGGATATTTTAGTGAGTTTTGTGATGCTGGCAATGAAAAAACATCTGAATTTATTAATTCGATTTGGCAGGAAACTGCTGAGGATTATCCTAAGTTGAAAAATGATACTCTTAAAGGCAGCGATGGTGCAAATATTACACGAATTGTACAAGCGACTATAGATTGTTTTTCAGAATATGCGATGATGTTAGTGCAGATTAATAAAAACAGTTATGATTATGCAAAAAATAATATTTTGATTAGAGATTTATGCAGAAAATTTATTGAGAATATATCTAGCAGGCAAGATTTGCTTTCGGCCGATGAGATGACTGGATGTGCCTGTTTGAAATCGTTGATTGAAAAGCTTTCGTTGGCTTTGACTGGCAAAGATTCATTTGGAAAATTTAGATTTATACCATTATTAAAAACTGGTTTAATTCAGCTTAATGATGATTTGTATCCTGATTTGACTGATTGGTTGCCTAGTGGTAAATTATCTATTCAAAATCGTATTGATTTGCATTGTGATGTGATGGTTACTGGTTGGAGAAAGGTAATTAAAAAGGATTATATTGATGATTGCTGTGATGATTTTGGCAGGTATTCGATTATTTGTGATTATTTAAAGGCTACTAATCAGGCTGATGTTTTGTCGATTGAAACTCAAGTTGAAAAGAATATTTCATTTGCACAGCTGGCTTTTTTGAATCTTTTAGAAACTGTAAATAACAGGTTTAATTCAAATGAATTGATTGATAGAATTTCAAAGTATGCTGAAAAAACTAAGAATTATGGTTTCGCATTACAGCTGCTTGAGAACTTAGGAGGGGATTTTCTTGAGTAAATATTCAGGTTTTTGGCGGGAATATTCTGGTGCCTTGTCGATGATTAATCATGTTATTAAGTCTATTAAAAATGGATGTTCTTGCGTTATTGGCATTGATTTTTGTTGGGTGAAAAGTTTTGTGGAAGTTTTTAGCGAGAGATCTAATTTGAATATAAGTATTTTGTCTGAAGATGAGATTGGTGAAATTGAAATTTTATCAAGGCTTTGTTCTGATTCTCTTCATAAGTATCGGCCTACGCTTTGCAGCTTGGGTGGTTTTGTCTGTGAGAATTTTGTTGCAGATTCTAAGTTTAATTCTGTGATATTTGACTGTGAATTAAATGATGAACAGCAAAATTTTTTGCTTAGCTTTGCAGTTGACTTAGTTGCTAATCCGTCAAAAAAATGTAAGATTGGGTGTCTGATTTTTACGCTTGGTAATACTGATTTTAATGATCCAAAATTCCGGAGAAAAAATCTTAGATGCTTTAAAATGTCTGATTTCGTATCGGAAACTGAATTTAGATTTTATATAGAACAGTTACTTTTAAGTCAAAAGCATGAAACTGACTATGTTGCATATTCTGCAACAATTATTTCATTAGTTGCGGGATATGATGTTGCGGTGGCTGATAAACTTTGTAAGCTTTCCTGCAGACAGCTTCATGACGGCGATTGGATTGCAGATTATAATACAGTTAATCATTCACAACTTAATTTAAAAATTGCAAAAATATCGTATTTTATTCCTATTATTGAAAAGTGCAGATACACTTTGATTGACAGATATTTTGATGAGATTACAAAAATACTTCCTTTTGATGATGAATATGGAACTACTATTGCAAGCCCTTATGAGGCTGAAATTAGACATTTAGTATTTTTCTTTAGAAATAAAGATGTTGTAGTAAAATCGCAGGATTTAATCTTATCAGAGAGAGTTTTAAAAATACGAAACACTCTTATGCATTCGAATTTAATGAATTTTGATGAAGTAACCTTTTTAATTAAGCTAAAGCCTTAATTAAAATAATTATTCTTATTAATTAGCTTAGATTAATTGATTTGCACATAGGCAATGTGGTATAATATATATATTCAATTAGTTAAGGAGGATTTTTATGATTAAAAATGGTTCAAGTCAGACTACTTTTATTGGTTTTACCGAAACTGGTGATCTTATTAATTTTAAAATAGTTACTATTGTTTCTGATTTTAAAAATGATAAATCTTTTGTTGTATACACTGAAGCAGATGCTGAAGATGAAAGCGATAAATCACTATATGCGGCTGAATTTATTCCGAATGAAGAGGATTTTGAGGGTGGTACGCGTTTATATAAAATAGAAGATCAGGATTCGTGGAATCTTGTTACAACTGTCGTAAATGGGCTTTCTGAGCAGCAGGCTAATGTTTCTGAGGATTGTTCTCATGATTGTCATTCTTGCTCTGGATGTAGCTGAATTTATATTATCTTATACATAAAAAACTCCTTCGGAAAAAAATACCGAAGGAGTTTTTATATTCGTTTTTTCATAACAAGTCCATAAAGCTATTCTAAAATTCAGCCATAATTTTGCCTGTATCTTTGCAATCATAACCTCTCATACTGCTAATTTCTTTTTGGAATGTAGGAGAACTTAGAATTTGAAATATTGCACTAAGCTGATCCGGCGGGATTCTATCCTTAGGGATAATGATATCAAGACATTCTTTCTGGATTGGAATGAAATCAACATCGCCAACAAGCAGTGCTGATTTTTCATATCCGATTCCAAAATCAGAAAAACCATTGCTTACATTACTTGCTACGCCCATATGCGATTTTTCTATGTCATTATAACCGTTGATATCAAGCGGAGAAATATTCTCTTTTTTTAAAATTGAGTCGACTAAGACACGAACTCCACAACCTAGCTCCCGATTAACAAATTTAATATCATTTCTTGTCATGTCTTTATAACTTTTTATATTTTTAGGGTTTCCTTTTGCAACATAAAGCCCCAACATTCTATAAGAAAGATTAATTAGATAACAACCAATTCCAGGAAGTAGGTGAGGAATGAACGGAACGTTATATGTTTCAGTTGCAACATCATAAAGATGAATAGATGAAATTGAAACATCACCTTTATAAAGCTCAACAATTGATCTATAGCTGCCCATATACGAGCGCAGAGCTGGGATATTGTACGGTTCAGATTGCATATAACTTGCTAAAACATCAAGTATTGCGTCCTGTCCGCCAATTATAAAGGTCGGTGTTTTTTGAGTTTCGGCATTGTCATTATTGACAACAAAATGGGTTGGTTTTGAAATTTGCTGGTGCTGATAAAAGCTTGGTGGGATTAACATAGGATCAATTCTATCAGCCCTTGCTGCAGTAGGACTATGTTGGTTGTTGATGTAATCATCAAGTGCAACTTGTGAAACCCGAACCTTTCTTCCTACTCTATAGGAAGCCAATTCACCCCTATTAATCATAGCGTAAGCTGTGTTTTTTGATATATCTAATTTGTCTGCAACCTCTTGCACAGAATAATAATTTTTATCATTAGCCATTCGAATACGTCCTTTACATATTTTTTATATTGATAAAGCTATTATATCAGATTTAGAACACTTTTTCAAGACCCATTCGCGCTAAAAGTGGACAAAATAAGTGAATTATTTTAGTTTTTTTGATAGATTGTAGTGATTTATTTTATACTGTAAACAAGTTGTAAAAATTCGTCATCTGAAAGGCTTTTCTTGCGCTGAATTGAATGCTCGCGCACCATTGCTGTAAGTTTTTCAATTGGAATATCTTCTGGTGAAATTCCATACTCAGAAAGTTTTCCTTTAATTGCCGCATTGCCGGAAAATTTACCGATTACAAGTTTTCTGTGAAGTCCAACACTTTCTGGCGAGATTCCTTCATAAAGTTCTGTGTTTCTAAACATTCCTGATGCATTTATTCCTGACTCAACTGCGAAAATTTCTTGCCCGATTATTGCCTTACTAGGGCGCGGTGGCATATTTACATCGACTAATATTTTTTCGAAAGTTGTTGCTATATTAGTACAGTTAGGCAGGTCAAAATAACAAAATCGCTTAGCAGACATAATAACTTCTTCTAGAGGAGCAGTATTGCAAATACTTATTCCGCCAACAGATGTATGAACCGCATCAACACCGCATTCTAACACAGCTAGAGCATTAGCGGTTTCAAGCCCCATCATGTTGTTGCCCATGAATTCAACTGATTTATGCTTAGTGTGATGCAATATTTTTTTTATGTGATTTTCTAATATTTCAGTTGGAAATTCGCAATCATCAGTGAATACAAATCCGCTTATAAATTCATTGTCAGTAGTTTTTTCTATTAATGCAATCAAATTGTCGGCGTTTTTGGTGATTGGCAATTCTATAAATATATTTACATCTTTTTTAAGCTTATTTGTTTTGCAAAACTCATCAAACTGCTCTTGCTTGAAGTTTTTTATCAGAATATTATTACATTTGTTGCCTAGAAAATCTGGAAGTTCATCAATTGTAATTGCTGCTCTAATCGGTATTCCTAGAACATCTTCAACAGGTTTGCTCCAGTTATTTGCACTGCACTGCATCATTGAACAGTTATATTCACTAAGTTTTTTTAGGTTTAATATATCTGCTTGATGGGTTAGGTACGTATCAATTGTGTGGTCAACAAAGTAAATGTTCGCCGATTTATTCTTTCCCATTTATAATCACCTCGCGAAATTTGATTTTTTAAAGAGTGTTATATGCGGCATATTTAACAAGTTTTTGCAAAAGTGCAATTTTCGAGGATTTTATATTCATGTTGTAATCGTACAGCGATTCCATTGCACAAACTACCTCTTCAAGACTTGCATTTCCTGCTCGTTCACCAATTCCTGTAATAGTTACGCTTGCAAAATCTGCTCCGCCACGGTACGATGCTAAGGTATTAGCACATGCTAGACCAAAGTCGTTGTGACCATGAAATTCGATTGGCAGAGGACATAGCGGTGAAAGATATTGAAATATTGCATAAGTTTGTCGCGGCTCAAGAATGCCGACTGTATCAGAAAATCTAATTCGCTCAGCTCCGCATTCATAAGCTACTTTTGATACCTCAAGAAAAAAATCTAAGTCAGCTCGCGATGAATCTTCGGTTCCTAAAAAAACTGTAGCTCCTTTTTTTACCGCATAGGTTACATAATTTTCTACCTGTTTTAGTACCCATTTTCGGTCGGCGCCAAACTTGAATTTTATATGCATGTCAGATACTGGAATTGACATATGGACATAAGGGGTATTGCAAGACATTGCCAAGTCGATATCTTCAGTTTTCATTCTGTTCCAAGTGATTAGCTTTGAGTTTAGGTTAAGTTCACTTGCTTTTCTTAAAAATTCACACTCTTGTTTTCCCATCGCAGGTATACCTGCCTCAATCCACTTAATTCCGGTTTTATCTAACTGCTCAAGTATCTTAATTCGCTCTTCGGCAAGAAAAACTACACCAGCAGTTTGTTCGCCGTCACGCAAGGTAGTATCTACTAATTCAAACATTAATAAAACCTTCATTCATAATAAATTTTTTGCTTATAATAATTTTGCCAAACTATAAAAACAACTCAAGCTCCTTGTTTTCATCAACTCTAGGATTAAGCTTTTCAACACATTCAGAATATTCTGGTGAATCAACTGATCTCGAAAGTGTAAAGCAATTTCTTATACATGAAAAACAGCTTATGCATTTTTCAGGATCGGTTGGGAAAAATTGATCCTTCTCAATTGCTCCAACTGGACAGATTTTTGCACATTTTCCACAGTTTACACATCTTCCGTCTGTTGCGGCTACTGGAATAAAACCTGGGAACTTAGTTTTTGGCTCCATGCTGTATGGAAAACTGCCTGGAACTGTTGGTTCTGAGAAATCATCATCGTCTGTTTTATCTAGAATTTTTTCAGCAAATTCTTCAAGCTGTTCAAGATCTTCCTCATTAGGACGTTCTCTTGCGATATCTCCATACGTATGTCTTGCTGGAATAGCTGCTGCAGCGATTGGCTTAAAATTTAGCTCCTTGGCTAGATTGCAAAGTTCTAGCAATGCGTCATCATACGCTCTTGAACCATAGGTTACAACGCATACACATGGAGTGTTCCCACTTCCTGAAACCTGCTTGAAACGCTCGACACATTCAGTATAAAGTCGTCCGCTATACACGGGTGCTGAGAATATCACGATGTCTTCATCTTCAAATGATGTGATTTCTGGCTCTGAATTTGGCAAAGTTAGATTCATTTCGGTCATATCCAACTCTAAAGATTTTGCTAATTTGTATGATGTTTTCCTTGAGTTGCCAGTTGGCGAAAAAATAATTGTAGTTACAGCTTCTAAATTCATAATATCCTCCTAAAATTCTTATCATTTTTCAATGTTGTCAAAATTTATCATTATTGAATAAAATTTTTCTAATTCTTCGCGCACGTTAGTTTCTGCGGTGGCACAATTTTGCATTTCAACTTGGGTTACTGGGCGGTCGTATGCAATTACTGACTTTAGATAGTCTAGCTGTTCTTGGCAAAAATCTAATATTTTCAACTGAGATTTCGTGATGTGGGTTTTGTAGACAACCTCGGTTTTTATCTGCTTGAAAGGCATGCTATACATCTCCATTCTTTTTATTTTTCAGACATTCTCTTATCGCATAAATCGTTTCTATAGCTGGATATTTTACTCCGTTATACTCTGAATATGCACGAGGATGAAGACTTTTTATAAGTCTAATTCCGTCTTTTTTTACATGCTGTATATCAATATTGAACACAAATTCTAAACCATTTTCATAAAGTGAGTCTGCAAATCTGAAAATAAATAAGCCGAACCGAACTGTGTCGCTAAGCATTTTATGCAGCAGTGATTGCAAGTAAAGCAATTCAGTTTCTGTGGCACTTGCGCTTTCAGCAAATTCTAGAATTTTATCATGAACAGCTCCCCATACGTGAATGTCAAAAACATCTTCAGGCAGAATATATGGACTGAACACGCTGAATTTGTTTTCTGCAAGTTCATCATATACTATATAGTTACCGCTAAACTTAAACAGCTGAGCACTGATTGGAAATACAGCTACACTCTCTTGATATCCGTCGGTAAATTTCGCTATTTCATTACTTACTGAAACCTTTGGCATTAAAATTGGTATGGCGGATAGTTGGATTAATGCTGCCGAGGGTAGTGGTGCAATAACATTTAATCCGCTTTCGTCTGGGGTGTTCAAACAGCACCAAGTACCGTTTTTAAAGTCGGTCAAAAATTCAGATTCTGAAAGCTGTCCTAGTTCAATCAGCTGGTGTTCGCTGTCGACTTTGTCGTTAAGCAAATTTACAAGTAAAGCTTTATTGTTGTCCATTTATATTCACTCCTTCGGCTCTTGTATGAATTTGTATTAAACACATCTAAATTGTATTTGATATAAAAATTATAACACATCATTTATAAAATGTCAATAAAAAGCAGATTAGATTTTTCGATGTAATTTATATCTTTTTTTAATCAAACCCCCTGTTTTAGCGATATAAATTAAGTTTGTTTTTGATTTTCTAAATTTATTTGCGTATTCGTTTATGATGTTGACTTGATTGTAGAAATTGTGTTATAATGTATTCAATAGATATGTAATGTTATAAATTGATATGAATTTTAATTGGGAGGGCTTTTACATGAAATTGTTATATTCTTATGGTGAGATTAATAAAAATGAGGAATTTACAATTAATAAATTCAACAGTTATCTTGATTTGGATAATCAGAAAAGTGGAATCGCTATAGTTTTGATAGACGCTTTTGTTACTGCAATTGTTGAAATTGATAAAGATTCGACTACTGATTCAATAATCAAGCTGGCTAAAGAAAAAATGAAATCTTTGAGTAAGGCGACAGTTTATGAGCCCTATATGATGGATGATGGGTACGCTATGATGGGAACTGAATGCGGAATTTGTTCTATCACAAAAGAAAGAATTCCTGTTGTTTTAACAGAAATTACTTATGAAATTTGTGATGAGCTTAGAGAAAAGTGTCGTGTTGCAGCAGATAAAAACGAGGTCTTAGCGATTGCTGTCGCTGATAGTGTTTGTGTTGAGATTGTATGATTTTGTTTTTTATGAATTACTATAAAGGCGTAAATGGAGGTTGATTTATGGATAATATTACAACTTCTTGCGGGGGATTTGAAAAAAACCTCGCGTTTGATACTTATGAAACTGGCGAGATTAAGAATATTAGATTTGATAACAAAAATATTGTTTCTACACTTGTTGGCGATATTGTACCTTTATATGTTCAGACGCATAGGACAAAAAATAGGCCTTCTATTGAGTTTTATAAAAATGGAAATATAATGTCTGTTTACTTAAACGAGCAGCAACAGGTTGAAACGTCAATTGGTAAAATTCCTGCTGAGTTTATTACCTTTTATGATTCTGGGGAGATTAAGCGGATTTTTCCGTTGAATGGTCAAATCAGTGGTTATTGGAGTGTTGAGGAAGAAAATTTGCTGAATACTCCTATTAAGTTTAACACTAAGTATGGTGAGTTTTCTGCTAAATTAATTGGTGCTTATTTTTATAAAAGTGGAGCGCTTAGTAGTTTGACTTTATTTCCAAATGAAGTTGTAAGAATAAATGTGAACAATTCAAAAGTGAAAGTTCGTATTGGGTTGTCTTTTTATGAGAATGGCAATATAAAATCTTACGAGCCGAGTGTGCCGACAGAAGTTATGACTCCAATTGGAAAGATAAAAGCGTTTGATATTAATGCTGTTGGTGTTAATGGCGACAGTAATTCATTGAATTTTGACGAGAATGGTGAAGTTACGTCAATTGTTTCTTGCTACACTAAGGTTGGCGTTAAGCTGCAAAGCGGTGAAGTCAAATGGTATTCACCTAAAATTATCCCGCCAATTTTTGAGGAAGAGGGCGAGGAAATTGAGAGTATAAAAATTAGTTTTAAAGAAAACAATGTTAACTTCAATGGTGAAAAACAATCGTATTCTCTTAACAATACGCAATTTTTGATTTCGTCGTTTTATCTTAACAGTGAGGGCAGCTGTGGCTTAAATTGTTCTAGCTGCAGTTCTTGCAGCAGCAAACAGGGTTAGCTTTATTAGTGGAAAAACACATGAGGTGATTTTATGGAGAAATCTAACAAGCAATTGGATTTTAAGGTTTTAGTCGCGGTTGCGAGTAAAACTGGTGTTTTGGTTGATTTGCATTTTGGGCATGCTACTGAGTTTTATATTTATGAAACTGATGGAGTTTGTGCTGATTTTGTTGAGAAAAGAAGTGTTGATAAGTTCTGCACTGGTGATGAAGATTGCGGCGAAGCGAAAATTGAAAACACTATAAAAACAATCAGTGATTGCAGTTATATTTTGGTTTTGAGAATTGGAGCTTGGCCTATGCAGTTACTTGAGGAGAATGGGATTACACCAATAATTTCGTTTGACAGAATTGAAGATGCGGTGATTTCTGCGGTTAATTCTTAAGGTATATGAAAACATATTATAATATTGAGAAAACAAGAGTCGTCGTTATCACGATACTCCTGTTTTTTCGAAAAAAGCCAACTTGCAATGTGTTTGCAGTTGGCTTTTGTTTATATGGTGCTTGCAAGTTCTGGCACGCACGTTTTTTGAATTGTTCCAGTATCAGTCATGTAGTCGAGGATTCTAAGATTTGCGCCATAGACATCTTTGAGATTTTTTGAAGTGATAACATTATTTGAATCACCATAAATAATTGTCTTGGATTTAGTTATCATTAGCGCTTTTGAGTTTGAAAGAAAAGCTTGATCGGGTGAATGCGTAATCATTATAACGCCGATATCTTTCCTGCTTATATTATTAATTATGCTTAAAACTTTGATTGAATTAAAGTAGTCAAGACTAGCTGTTGGTTCATCTAGGAAAAGAAAAGATGGCTCTTGCACTAGTGCTTTGGCGAACATTACAAGCTGACGTTCTCCGCCTGAAATGTTTGTGTAGTCTTCATTTCGCAAATGAAAAATACCCATATCATTCATTATCTCTTCAACTAAGTCATAATCTTTTTTTCTTGGCTGACCAAAATATCCTATATGAGAAACTCTGCCCATTAGTATTACATCTTTTACTTTGTATGGAAATGGCGGTACATGAAACTGCGAAACATATGCAAATTGTTTGGCTTGTTTCATTGATGACCACTTTTTGGTGTTTTCTCCGTCAACATAGATATCGCCTTTTTGAAGTGGAAGAATATTAAGAATGCTTTTGAACAGCGTGGATTTTCCTACGCCGTTTGAGCCAAGGATACAGCAGATTTCTCCGCTGTTTAGCTTGAATGATACGTCTGAAAGTATACTTTGATTTTTTGTATATCCGCATGAAATGTTGTTTACCTCAAGCAGCATTGGTATATTCCTCCTTTCAGCTTAATTCTTTTCGTTTATTTTCTTTTGACATTATTGCGATAAATAGTGGCACGCCGATTATGCTCACGAAAATTCCGGTTGGAACATATCCAAAAATATTGCAAAATACATTTGAAACGGCTCTGCAAATTAGTAATAAAAACGCGCCAAACATTATTAATTGCGGGAACATATCTTTGAAATTCCCACCGAAAAGCTGTCTGCAAATAAATGGGATTATAAGTGATATTACACCAATGCTTCCGCAGTGAATTATACTTGCAGCAACTAGAATTGTTGCTGATAACAGGCAGATGGTTTGAATTGCGTATGATGAAACTCCCATAGTCCTTGCTTCGTCAGCTCCGAAAGCTAGACTGTTTATACTGAATCTTAGTAGGAAAATAGGAATTATTCCTATTAACACAACGACTAGGTAGATTTTTAAGCTTTCGCCGCTTATAGATGAAAGTCTCCCTAGTGTGAAGTTTTGTAGTGTTTCAAGATCGTCGAGCGGCATTGTTACTTCATAATATGTAAGAATAACTCCGAACAATTGGTTGAGTACAACGCCTACTAAAAGCATGTCTGTAACATTGTTTCCATTTTTTTGAACAATTTTACTCAATATAAATATTAATAAGACTGTTCCTAAACCAAATGAATATGAATAAATATATTGCTCTTTTTTCATAGAAATTGCTGCTGATGAAAATTTTAGTACAAGAATTAGAAGTCCTATTTGAATACCACTTGAAACTCCTAGCATTGTTGGGGCGGCAAGAGGATTTCTGAAAACTGTTTGATAAACAGCGCCTGATACAGCAAGAATTCCGCCTGACAGGGCAGTGATAAATACTGAGTTTAGGTTTGTTATTGTTGTGCTGTATTCAGGCAGATTATTAATTAAAGTAAGTTGTTCATATTGTTTAGCTGGTGAAAATGCTATGTAATATTTATATTTAAAAAATGCCATTATATTTTTCATTACAATCGATGGACTTATTACTCCGTTTCCGTCAGTTCTTATGCAGACTGAGAAAAATAAAGCTGTAATAAATATTATAATGATTAAAAGAATATAAAGCCAACTGTTTATGTTCTTTTTACCCCCATTCAGCATTGCGTCGCCTCCTGTCTTGTATCATAATAACCAAGAAAATTGTTCCGCAAATTAAACTTGATACAACATTTAAGTATAGTGAAGCGTTAAAGGTTACGGCTATATTGTAAATTGCCAGCATGAATATACCACCGCAAATTGTGGTTATCGGAATAAGCTTTTTATAATCAGCACTACATAATTTTCTTGATATATGCGGTACAATCATTCCAATGAATCCTATCTGACCGCAGAAGGAAATCGGGATTGCAGCTAAAATTGCGGCAAGAATTATCACTTGAAGTCTGAGTGAATTAGTGTTTATTCCCATTGCAATTGCCTCGTCTTCGCCAAAAATCAGCACGTTGATTTTTACTCGTTGGATGTAGATTAGTATGGTGCAAATAAGTGTAGGAATGCCAATTATAGCTAAACGTTCAGGAGAATTACTGTCGTTAAAAGAGCCCATCATGGTCGTTTGAATCAGCGAAATTCTGGTGTCTGTTTCGTCAAGTCTTATCATATAAAATCGAACTAGGCTGACTAGTGATTGGAAAAATGACGTTATTGCTGTACCGAGAAGAAGCAGTGTTGTTACTGTAATTTTTCCGTGATCTATTTTTTTTGCGATTGAAATTACTATTGCTACAGTTATAATTGCGCCGATTATTGAACACATTTGCCTTGAATATCTTTCCCAAATACTCATGTTATTTAGATAATCCGAGTAGTCGGAATAAGACATTATTTGAACATCGTCATCATTTTTCATGAATAGAAAAACATATGCTATGCTTGCAAATAATGCGCCAGATTGTGCGCCGACTGTACCTGGTGAGGCAATGGGATTTCTAAAAACACCTTGGAACAGCACGCCAGATAAAGCTAGTGATGCTCCAACAATAATGATTATAAGAGTTCTGAAAACTTTCATACTTACTGCGTTGGATAAACCACTGTCAAACACAGAAATTAGTCCTTCAAAATTATTTCTAATGCTATCAAAATATTTTGCGATTGAGAAGTTTACTGAAACTAAATCAGCTGTGAAAAGAACGGATATTACAAATTCTGCAACTAATATTGCTGATAATATAACGAGAAGTTTTTTATAGTTGTCTGAATTTTTCTTGTTTTCTTTAATCATTTCGTCAGTGAGAATGCCTGATGAAGTTATGGTGATCGTATTGTCAATATCGGCAAATTTTTTGTTCTTATTAATATACATCACCTTCTTTAGTTTAGTCAGCGCCATTTAATATCATGTCAATTTCAGAGTTGTCCAAATCGATATTATAGAATTTGTTGTAGAAATTATATACTTCATTTCTAACATCATCTTCGCTGTATGCGCCATAGAATTTCCATGCTAGCCACATTGTTTCTAGAATACTTTCTGGTGAGCCTGAACTCCAGCTTGATATGCCTGTTGGATTGACAAAAATTTCGTAATCATCAATTATAGAGCTTTCGATGATTCCGCCGTCAGAATCTAGAATACCAAAGTTTCCGCTTATGTTACTTGCCGATGTTACGTATCCGTAAGAGTGCCACAATTCACTATTGATAATTCTATTTCTTATAGTGTTGTTTTCGGCAATTATTGCGTAAAACTTATCCTTATTTCCAAGTCCGTTTTCTCTTTTTCCAGAGTTGTTAGAGATATCGTTATCTGTGAGAGTTAGGTAATATCCATTAGGGTTAGTACAGTTTCCAGATAGATTAACGGATTTTGTTGTAGGTATTAATGGATTTACATACCAATTAGTTGTTGGCCCAAAATCAGGATAAATCGCAGCTGTATTAATTACACCTGCCAGACTCATGTAATAGCTAAGAGGTGAATATGAATAGCCGCTTTTCGCAACTGCAAGACCATTTCCGCTTAAGTAAGTGTTCGCGTTGTTATAAACGCAGTATGTAGCATAATCGTCCCAAGCGTTTATGTATAACGAATACACGCCATGAAAGTCACCGCTTGTTGTATCGTTTGAACTTGATTCAAGCTTTTTTGTTCCATTAGTGGTTTTATCGTTATTAAAGTCAACAAGGTCATAGGTAGCTTTATCAACTCTTCCTGATAAATTTGAAATCATTGAGTCGACATAGCTGTTATATTCTTTTGCTGTCTGCAAAGCATTCTTGCCGTCCTTTGAGGATTTGTCGCCTATAACTTCACCGACAATTGACACAGTTTTCTTTAGATTATCTAATGTTTTTAGGTTTGGCAATACAAAATAAACAATATCATTTTCTGCTAGCTTTGCTACTTGGTCGGAGGTAAAAGTATTTTCTCCGCTTAACTCAAAACAAACCTGAGGCTTTAGTTCAAGCAGGCTTTGGAATTCGTCATCACCAATTGAATTTGAACCGTCGTAGCTCCACAAAGTTTCTGGCTGAACATTAGTATCGGCACTGCATAGATATTTATTGGCAAGATAATTGTTAGTAAAGCTTTCTGATGTGCCGACCAGCAAATTGTTTCCGCCTAGCATATAAATGATTGATGCAACGTCACCAGTAGCTGCAATTCTCTCGACATTTTCAGGGATTTCTATCATAAGTCCGTTAGACTCTACAATGCGTTTTTTGGATGAATCGTCTATATTATCAATATCGTTAGGATTGTTATCATTTATTTGGGTGTCATCATTTTGCTTTGCTTGATTATCGTTACTAGAGTCAGTGTCGGGGGTTGATGAATCGCTGTTGTTTTCTTCATTATCTGGCTCAGCATTATCATTATTTTCTCCAGTAAATTCAACTTTTTTAGGGATGTCGCCTGTTAAATCATTATTAGCATTTGAGTCAGAATTTTTAGCTTTATCCCTAGTTCTATCACGCTGATTGCTGTTTTTTTCATTGTCTTCTGATTGAGTTGGGGAAAGATTTTCATCGGTATCATTATTCTTGATGTCATTTTCAATTATATCTAGTGAATTGTCCTTGTTATCAGCTCTTAGATCGTGTATAGTTTCTTCAAGTGCGGGTGCTGGCTTGCAGCATGCAGTTGTGAAAACTAATACTATCGATAAGCAAAAAGCTAGTAGTTTTTTGTAATTAATCATGAATTTTCACCGCCAATATTTACTATTAATAAAACATTTGAGCAAATTCATATATGAATTTGCTCAAAATGCTTATTGGAGTTTTATCTAATGTTAATTTGCTTAGTTGCGTTTTTTCTTGTTTGTTACAGTTAATGCACCGCCAACTAAAACAAGAACTGAAAGGATGATTATTGACATGGATATGTCATATTCACCAGTTGCTGGATTTTTATCATTAGTTTTATTTGAGTTTGTTGTATTGGATGTAGTATTGCTTGAGGTTGAACTATTTGAGTTAGTGTCACTCGAGCTTTGGCTGCTTGAATCAATGTCGCTTGAGTATTCACTGTTTGATGAACTTTCGCTACTTGAATCTATGTCACTTGAGTATTCACTGTTTGATGAACTTTCGCTGCTCGATTCATTTTCCTCTGGCTCTTTAGTAGCTGGCTCAACGCCTGGAATAATTGTGTCATCCCAATCACTTAGGTCTACTGATAAACTTTCTGGAAGTGAATTTGATGTAAGCACAGTTCCAATCAGTTCTTCTAGCTTTCCGGTATAATGATAGTATTTTTTATAAAAGTATGCAGTTGTGTAAACGGGGTTGATTTCTTCATTATTTGCAAGCTCAGGATAGAAAATTGAAGTAAGCCAAGGGACTGTTAGTGCTCCTTCTGGTGATCTTAGCTGCCAGCCGTATACACCACGTGGAGTAACATAGATTGATGGAATCTCACTCGAAGAATATCCAGCTGAATCAAATGCCTTTTCTAGTTCAGTTTTAATATCATTGTTAGATGCTAAAAGAATATCGGCTTGTGTAAGTTCGTGAGTTGTCATTACTAAATCTTCTTGACCAATTGGAGTACCGCCTGCTTTTTCAATGTATCTGTTGTAGATATCCTCAGCGCCGCCATATTGAACAGCCCACTCGGAACTGCTGATGCCAGTTACATTAATTACTTTTACTTTTTCTTTATTTAAAGAGGCAACTTTTTCTTCGCAATAATTCATAGTTCTATTATAAAATTCACAGAAATCTTCAGCGATATCGGCTGGATCGCCGTATCTGCCAACTATTTTTTCGTCAGAATTATCGATTACACTTTGCATACCCTCTGCAAATGATTTGATTGTTGCCATAATCTGCTCGGGATCGGCCATACCCTGACCTACGCCGAGTACAGGGTTGTAGTTTTCTTCATCGGGAACCGCGTCGATGCAAGCTTTGAGTGTTTCGTCTGTAGAACTGCCAATGATAAAGTCAGGTCTGAATTTTAGCATTGGGATAATTCCGTCGCTGTCGGCTTCGGTGATTAATGCTCCTGGACCGCTGACTGATTGATAAGCGGTTTGAGATGCATTTTCAACCTTTTCGTCATCTGTAACTGCAGTGTTATAAAAAGCATTGTATAGATATGGATCGGGGGTGTCGTTGTTGTCTGTGCCAAATACTGGCATGAACAATGGCATTTTAGCTGTTGAAAGATGAACTGCATCGGCACCAACTAGGTTTCCGCCAAGCATTTCAAGCATTACTCCTGTTGCGCCGCTTCCTGCGACTTTTATTACGTTGCTATCAGTGGAAGTTGGATTTGAGGGAGGCAACATTTCTGCACTTGCCGGTATAATTATACTAGTTCCCAAAACAGCAACTGCTGCTAAAAAAGCTATTTGTTTTTTGAATTCATTGAATTTCACCAAAATCATCCTTTCATGTGAGGAGTTTGCATTTAATTTCATTTTTATGTTAAACTACTGCTTGTGTTGTATATTATGATATATCATTTTGTTTGAAAAGTCAAGCAATTAATCACGTTTCTTACAATTTCGTTTAGTTGTAATAAAATACGTGCCTGATACTAAATATAGTTATGTCAAATATGATGTTTACGTTATAAAATTAAGTATATTATATGCGATTATGTACTAATTGTACATATAATTAGGTTTTCTCTATATGTAATATCTAAATTATGTAAATATTTGTACTGTTGTTTTGCACAAAAAAGCTGTCGTAAAGGTGTTGCTATATCACGTTTGAACACAAATTATAACTTTTTGTATGATTTTGCATTTACAAATTAATCGTTATACTGTATAATGGTATTTATAGTAAAAAACAATAAGACGGCAATTAATTTATCGTTAAATATTCTATACATGGAGGGATTTATTATGCTTGCAAAAAACAACATCTCAGTTACACATTCTAAAACAAAAGCCGACCAAATGACTCAGTCGCAAAAGCTGTTAGTTAAAATAGTAGATAATATTGAAACAGTTATTGTAGATAAACGTAAGGCGGTTGAACTGACTGTTTTGGCTCTGATTACTGGTGGTCATGTTCTTATTGAGGATATTCCAGGTGTTGGAAAAACTACGCTGGTAAATTCACTTGCTCAATCTGTTTCGTGTGGGTTTAAGAGAATTCAGTTTACTCCTGATACAATGCCGTCAGACATAAGCGGATATTCTATGTATAATCAAAAAAGCGGTGAGTTTGAATTTAGACCAGGTGCAGTTATGAGCAACATTGTCCTTGCTGATGAGATTAACAGAGCACCGGCTAAAACTCAGGCAAGCTTACTTGAGATTATGGAAGAACATCAGACAACTGTTGATTCAGTTACTTATAAGATGAGAGATCCTTTTATGGTTCTTGCCACGCAAAATCCTAGTGAGCATTTGGGAACTTACCCTTTGCCGGAGGCTCAAATTGATCGTTTTGCTATAAGAATTTCACTTGGATATCCTAGTCCTAATGAGGAGATGAAAATCCTTACAAATTCAAAAAAAGCAAAAGCATCATTAAAATCTGTTGCTGCTCCTGAAGAGATTATTGCTGTTAAAGAAGAAGTTGAAAATGTATTCGTTGAAGAATCTGTTGCAAGGTATATTGTAAGTTTGGTGACAGCTACTAGAAACAATGCTGATTTGTTGCAGGGAGCTAGTCCGAGAGGAGGAATTGCACTTTATTCACTTTCGCAAGCCTACGCTTTGTTCTGCGGCAGAGATTACGTAATTCCTGATGATGTTAAATATCTTGCTGAGGCAGTTTTAGCGCACAGGGTAGTTCTTAGTCATGATGCAAAGATTGCTAAAAAATCCAAAGAACAAATTATTAGGTCAATTGTAGATAATACAGCGATATCCATGCTATAAGGAAAGGTGAAATGTTATGAAGAAAAAAATAGCTTTTTATATTTTCGTTTTGCTTGCGTTGTTTTTTCCTGTTTTTATTACTAATAGTATGTATGCTTATATTGCTGTAGTTTTTTTTATTTTGTTAAGTGTGATATCGGCAGCGTATACATTGTTACTAAAGCTTTCTATTGAAAGTATGGATATGCTTGAATCTACGGAGTGTTACAGAGATGATGATGTTCAGCTTAAGATGAATGTTAAGAATAAATCGTTTTTGTTTTTTCCGAAAATACAAACTACATTTTCTGTTAGTGCCGAGAATGGAGAAGACGTCTACAACAAATCAGCCTGTTTTATGCTTGAATCTTTTGAGAACAAAGAATTTAATATTAACGTTAAAATGAATCATATTGGACAGTATCACGTTGGAATACAAGATATGCGAATTTATGGACTTTTTTCAATATTTAGTATTAAGGTGAAATCAAATAATTCAGCTGAAGTTCTTGTAAAGCCTATGATTTATAATTATCAAAGCAGTGGAGATTTGATGGCTTATTCTGATGAAACATCAAAATCAAGCACTAGTATTATGGGCGGTAATGATTATGCAGGTGTGCGCGAATATGAACAGGGTGATTCTATAAAATATATTCATTGGAAATTATCAAGCAGAGGAGAAAGCTTTTATACTAATCAGTTTGAAAGATTTTCTTCAGGTGGAATATCGATAATTTTAGACCTTGATTGCTTAGGAG
This sequence comes from uncultured Oscillospiraceae bacterium, assembly GCA_964548535.1. Taxonomy (GTDB): domain Bacteria; phylum Bacillota; class Clostridia; order Oscillospirales; family Ruminococcaceae; genus CAZJRQ01. Next base: position 33,807 of record CAZJRQ010000009.1, on the reverse strand, counting down.
AAAATGATGAAGAAACAATGCAGCTTCGCGATACTATTATTGAAACAGCACTTTCTGTTGCTCATCATGCTAAAAAGTATGGGTATAAATATGAGATTTTGTACGCTAAAAATGGGGTTAAGCAAAGATATGCACCACCTCATTTTTACGAACTGAAACCATTTGTGGATGAAATCTCAAAGGCGCATAACACTGATTTCAATATTGATAGTCTTTTGAAAGAGCAGTGCTATTCTTCTAATCAATCAGGAAATATTGTTTTTTGTTCATCAAATATAAATGAGCATAAAGTGCAGTTGCTTTCTGAATTGAAAAATGCAAATAAACAGCCTTGTGTATATTATGCAAGACCTAAGTCAAAATTTGAGACATCATCAAGTCGTGAGCTTTTGTATCTTGAAGAAAATAATATTACATACCATGTTTTGAATTGTGCAAAGGAGATACAAAATGTTGGATAAAGTTTTTTTGAATTTGAAAAAATCTATTTTTGAAATAATAATTTGCACTATGATGAGTGTTAGTGTAGCTCTTAATATAGCTGAGGCTTTTTATGTTCCAGAGAGATTTTATTTTGCAAATCGCACACTTAAGATTACGCTTTTAGTAACTGTGGCTATTTTTATTTTACAGATGTTGTTCTTTGTTTTTGCAACAAGTAAAAAAACAGCTATAGCTGGTGTAGTTTTGTTAGTGCTTACAGGCATAATTGGAATAGCTAATTTTTTTTCGTTAGGTGTTTACACTCTTACAATCATTGCGATAGTTTTGTTGACTAGCCTAATTATTTTTCTTTTAAGCAGGCATACTATTGGAATTGTTGCTTTGATTTTGGTGTCTAATGCTATTTTCGTTGTCATTTCTATTCTCGGATATGACAGTTGGTCATTGGGCTTTGTTTTGTTTATTTTAGGTTGTGCATGTGCGTTTTTTTATAGAAAATACAAACAGGACAAAATTGATTTTGGTGAGGAGATTAAGGCGAAAACTTCCTTGAAGTTTGCTGGTATGATTACAATTATTTGTTCGGTCAGCCTTGTTTTATCTGGAGTTTTATATTTTTCAATTATAAAACCATTAAATCCGCCTAATTATGAAACTAAGATTATTACATCTTTAAAGTCTATGAATATTTTGAAAAAGGCAGGCATTTCATCTGAAATTCACTTGTATGATGATAATCTTTCAGCTCAAAATCTTAATCATGAGAAAACTCTAAATAATAATATTTTGCAGAAAATAACGCCTCAAAAACCTGTTGAGAATGATTTAACATCTTCTGACACTCCAAAAGAAGTACCTGTGCAGCAATCGGTTAAAAATCATGAGGAGAATACAGAAACTGCTGTGGCTGTAACTTATGATATACAAAAAGATTACTGGAAAATAGTGCTTTTGGTTATAATAATTATAGGACTTTTTGTTAGTATAAAACTTTTGGTTCGAAAAATTCACTTTAATAGACTGATTTCTAAAGGAGATAGAAAAGAGCAGGTTGTAAATCTTTATCAGGATTATTTGCATAAGCTTTCGAAAGTTGGACTTGATAAAAGGGAAAGTGACACGTTTTATGAGTATGCTGGTAAGATTAATGGTAAATTTAAAAATATTAAAAATTCGTCTATAGATATTGAATTTATCACGAATACATTTATTAGCGCGAAATATGGAAATGTTTCTATAACAGACAGCGTTTTTAATGACTTTAAGGAGTTTTACAAGGATTTCTTTTCTAATGCTAAATATTATTTGGGAACGAAAAAATACAGTATTAAATTCTTTTTGTGTTAATAGTTTTATAGATTGATATTTTTTATAGCAAAATCAAAAAGATGAGTAGTTTTTAACCTACTCATCTTTTTTGTTTGATTTTTATTTTTTTGAATTTGTTGAACTTAAAATATTTGCTAAAGTACAGCAAAAAAATATTATTGTGTTTAAAGCAAAGAATAACAAAACTCCGAAACCAGAACCCGCATTAGGATTGCCGTATTGAGGATTAAATTTTATGAAAATTTTAACAAAAACATCATTTTGACTAAACAGATAAATAAGTATAATTATCTCGATAACGTATGCAGCATTTTTTATTATTAGCTCTTTTATCGATTTTGACTTCATACATAAATATATAATCATACCATAAATCACGATATCATACCATAAATCACGATTGCAAGCATAAAAAGATATATTTTGTAAAGATTGACCGCAACTTTTTTATGTGTTATAATGAAAAAGGATATGTGTAAAAATAGAAGTTCTTTTGCTATTTATGATTAAAAGGAGGTTTTGTTTTGGGTAAAGTAGGAATGATAAATAGCCGTATGAAAAAGTATTCTAACAGCTATGTTGAAGATGCTTTTTACGATTTGGATACATCAGCTAATGGGCTCAAATTGGATCAGATTGAGCATATGAGAAAAGAATACGGTTCAAATGTTATTAGCAAAAACAAGACTGATACTATTTTAAATAGGCTGAGACGTGCGTTTGTAAATCCTTTTACTGTGATTTTATTTGTTATTGCGGTAGTTTCTTACATAACTGATGTTTTTATAAGTGATTTACAAAGCAAGAATTTTACTACGGTTTTTGTGATATTTATTATGATTTTGCTGAGTGGTTCTATTCGTTTTTTTCAGGAAATTCGATCGAAGAAAGCGTCTGACAAATTTCAAAGGTTGGTAAATGCTGATGTCAAAATAAAGCGTGACGGAGTAATTATTAACACCACTGCCGATCAGCTTGTTGTTGGTGATTATATTTTGCTGTCGGCGGGCGATCGTATTCCTGCTGATTTGCGTATTTCAAAAGCGACTGACTTGTTTGTTTCACAAGCAGCTATTACTGGCGAGAGTAATATTTCAGAAAAAAATAGTGATAAATGTGAATATCAAGAATATATGTCTTTGTCTGAATATGACAATCTAGCTTTTATGGGAACAGTTATCATAAGTGGTAAAGGCGAGGGGATTGTTCTTGCGGTTGGTGAGGATACTTTGTATGGCGGATGTGCTGATAAGGTTGCCAACAAACGCACTAGGTTTGAGCAGGGTGCTAATTCAATTGCACGGGTAATGCTTAGGTTTATGGCGGTTTTGATTCCAATAGTTTTTGTTGTTTCAGGAATTACTAAGGGAAATTGGATTGAGTCATTTTTGTTTGCCTTGTCTGTTGCTGTTGGGCTTACACCTGAAATGCTGCCAATGGTTATCACCGCTTGTCTTGCTAGGGGAAGTCTTTCGATGTCTAAAAAGCAGACTCTTATTAAGAACATTAATGCTATGCAGGTTTTTGGCTGTATGGATATTTTATGCGCTGATAAAACTGGAACGCTTACTAGCGAGGACATTCTGCTTGAATATTATATGGATATTTTGGGCAATGAAAGTTCTGATGTTTTAGATTTGGGTTATCTAAATAGCTTGTATCATTCTGGTGTTAGAAATCCTATTGATGAGGCGATTTTGAAATGTAAAAGTATGCAGGATAAGAAGATTCATTTTGAAAATCTTGAAAACAATCATCAAAAGCTTGATGAAATTCCGTTTGATTACGAGCGAAAATATGTTAGCACATTTGTGTCTGATAAAAATGATAACAACTTGTTGATTATTAAGGGCGACATTGATGAGGTGTTTTCACGTTGCAGTTATATTGAATTTAATGGCGAGAAAATTCCTATTGATGAGGATAGTAAAAGTAATGTTGACGCTGTAGTTTTAGATATGCTGCAGGACGGAATGAAGGTTATTGCCGTTGCCAAAAAGGTGTTGGATAAGGATCACGACTTTTATCAGAGTGATGAAAATGATTTGACTTTGGTTGGATATTTGGCGTTTTTTGATGCTCCGAAGAAGTCTGCTGCACAGTCAATTGAAAAGCTTAAAAATCTAAATGTGTCAACAAAAATTCTTACTGGAGATAATGCTGACGTTGCGGTTTCTGTCTGCAAGAGGGTTGGGATTGATTATAAAAATATATTAACAGGTGCTCAGCTTGAAAAAATGTCTGACAGTGATTTGATGTTTGCGGTTGAGGAAGTTGATGTTTTTGCTGAGCTTAGTCCGACACAAAAGGCGAGCATTTTGTCAGCACTTCGCTACAACGGTCATACTGTAGGATTTTTGGGTGACGGAATAAATGATATCCCTGCAATTAGTGAGGCTGACGTTGGAATATCAGTAGATACTGCTGCTGATGCGGCTAAGGATGCTGCTGATGTTGTGTTGCTTGAGAAGGATTTGAATGTTCTTGAGGAAGGCATTTTGGAAGGCAGAAAAACTTTTGTTAATATGTCTAAGTATATAAAAATTACCGCCAGCTCTAACTTCGGAAATATTTTTTCTATTGTTATTGCGAGTGCGTTTTTACCGTTTTTGCCTATTACTGCGGTGCAGATTTTGTTCTTAAATCTTTTGTATGATATTCTTTGCATCGTACTTCCTTGGGACAAAGTTGACGAGGAAGAATGTGCAGTTTCAAAGGAATGGTCTGGACGAAGTTTGGGCAGATTTATGATGTTCTTTGGACCGATTAGTTCGGTGTTTGATATTATTACATTTGCATTTTTGTATTTTGTTTTGTGTCCGCAATTTTGCGGAGGACTTCTTTTTACGCAGATTACGGATGCTGATATGAAACTTAAGTATATAGCGCTCTTCCAAACTGGCTGGTTTTTGGAATCAATGTGGACTCAAATTATGATTATACACATGCTTAGAACTAAAAATACACCATTTATAAAGAGCCGAGCCTCAGCGGCGGTCGAATTTATAACGGTGCTTGGAATTGTAGTTTTCACTACGCTTACATTTTCTAGTTCTGCAAGGCTGCTTGGACTGACTAAACTTCCATTATGGTATTTTATCTTCTTATTTACGGTCGTGGTATTATATTTGCTTTCAACTACAATTGTAAAGAAGATTTACATTAAAAAATATCATGAATTGATTTAGAAGGGGGAATTCATTATGAAAAAAAATGCTAGCTTTATCACAATGGATTCTCAATTTGTCAAGTGGGTTCATGATAAAATTAAAACTGAAAACCCTAGATTTAGCGGTTGTGACGAATTTACGCAAGGTCTTGAGGACTTAATGACTGGTGATGTTGTAACTTTAATGCTTGGAATGACTGGGGAAATTCAAACTGTTTCAGAGAATGTATCGGCTGATATTATTGCTGGAGATTTAGAAATAAAGGCAAAAAGCAGAACGGTTACAAGAGGTGGTGAAGATATTTCTTTGACACCTAAAGAGTTTGATATCTTATATTTTCTTGCTCAAAACAAAGGCGAGGTTTATACAAAAGAGCAGATTTATCAGGCAGTTTGGGATGAAGATTATCTACTAGCTGATAGTAATATTATGGCGTTTATAAGAAAGCTTAGAAAAAAAATAGAACACCATCCTGACGAGCCGGAATTTATTTTAACAATTTGGGGAATTGGTTATAAATTTAACGATAGGTTATAGTATATATATTATAATGGTATAACATGGTTTGATATTTATGCTTTGTGACTAGTTTTGATATTAAGTTTGATTAGTATTTACTTAAAAAATACATCTTGTCAAATCGCAAGGAAATCGCAAGAATTTAACCATGTTATTTATTGTGCATATGCGATATAATTATGATATTGTGTTATGCGAAAGTAAAGGCGATACATTATAATCTTGTGTGGTATTGCCTAAAGAAAAGAAAGAAGGAACCGATATGAATTTGTATTGTATTATTTTTGGATTTGGATTTTTAATTTATGGTATTGGTTTAGCTTTAGGTAAAGCTCCGAAAATGATTAAGGCTCTGCGTGAGATGCCAGAGGAAGAAAAAAGCAAATTGCGTATTGATTTATTAGGTAAAAATATGGCTTGCGTATTTTTATCAGCAGCAATTATTTTTATACTTTCAGGTTTCAGTTCTGCATTTAAAGATGCCGCATTTATTTGGTGCATGGTTGCATGGCTTGTTGGAACAGGACTTGATATTGCTTATATATCAAAATCAAATCGATATAAAACAGAAAAGTAGGCGAGTGCTTTACAGCTGTTTTAATATATATTTTTAATTTCTACAATTTTCATTTTGAGAGGAGGATTAGCAAAATGGATGATGCCCAAGGCGCGGGGAGTTGTAGCCAAGATGATGTCCCCGGAGGGAGAAGTCGATTGCTGATTTCTCTTTTCATAAATGTTTGCTAAAAATAGCGTACATAATAAGGATGATCGTCTTGCTTTCCGGGAGAAAATGAGGAGGTATAGACCAATGAAGAATGAAACAAACAGAACTTCATCGAAGAAGTCTGCTGAAAACGCAGTACGCAGAGATGAAGCTAACAAGAAAATTGCCTTTGCAGCAGAGAATAACATTAAAACTGTAATGAAGAAATTGGGTACTAATGTTAATGGTCTTTCTGAAAAGGATGTTGTTACTAGCCGTAATACAAACGGAAGTAATAAGGTAACACATGAGAAGAAAAAGACACTTGGTAAAAGATTAGCTGAGGCATTTATCAATCCATTTACAGCAATTCTTTTCGTATTGTCTGTTGTATCGATTTTTACAGATATCGTAGTTCCGATTATACAGAATGAACCTGATGAGGTTGATCCGCTAACTGTAATTATTATCCTTACAATGGTATTGATTTCAGGTTGTCTAAGATTCGTTCAGGAATCACGTTCAGGTAACGCTGCTGAAAAGCTGCTTGAAATGATTACTACAACTTGTACTGTAGACAGAAAAGAAGAGAAAAATTGTGAAATTCCACTTGAAGATGTTGTAGTTGGTGATATCGTACATCTTTCAGCTGGTGACATGGTTCCTGCTGATATTAGAATTATTGAGGCTAAGGACTTGTTTATCAGCCAGTCAGCTTTGACAGGTGAGAGTGATCCAATTGAAAAGCTTCCTGATGCTTACAAGGGCAAATGTGATTCTACTACTGAGTATAATAACATTGGTTTCATGGGAAGTAATGTTATCAGTGGTAGTGCAAGAGCTGTTGTTGTTGCTGTTGGTGATGACACAGTATTCGGCTCAATGGCTGTTTCAGTTGCTGGTGATTCAGTAGAAACAAGTTTCTCAAAGGGTGTAAACGCAGTATCTTGGGTGCTTATCAGATTTATGCTTGTAATGGTTCCAGTTGTATTCCTTGTAAATGGAATTACTAAGGGTGACTGGCTTGAGGCATTCTTGTTCGGTATTTCAGTAGCAGTAGGTCTAACACCTGAGATGCTACCAATGATCGTTACAACTTGTCTTGCTAAGGGCGCTATGGCAATGTCTAAGAAAAAGACTATTGTTAAGAACTTAAACTCAATTCAAAACTTTGGAGCAATTGATATTCTTTGTACAGATAAAACTGGTACACTAACTCAGGATAGAGTTGTTTTGGAATATCATTTGGACGTAATGGGTAAGGAAGATACTCGTGTACTTCGTCATGCTTACCTAAACAGCTATTTCCAAACTGGTTATAAAAACCTAATGGACCACGCTATTATCAACAGAACTGAAGAGGAAGAAGAGCTTGATTCAAAGCTAATCGACCTTTCAGAAACTTATACTAAGGTTGATGAAATTCCATTTGACTTTACTCGTCGTAGACTTTCAACAGTTGTAAGCGATAAGAGCGGTAAAACTCAGATGGTAACTAAGGGCGCGGTTGAAGAAATGCTTTCAATTTGCTCACACGTTGAGTATGACGGCAAAATTGAACCACTTACAGACGAGCTTAAGAGAAGTGTTCTTAAGACAGTTGATAACTTGAATGATGACGGTATGCGTGTTATCGCTATTGCTCAGAAAACTAACCCATCACCAGTTGGTGCATTTGGCGTTAAGGACGAGTGCGACATGGTTCTTATTGGATATCTTGCATTCCTAGACCCACCAAAGGAGTCAACAGAACAAGCTATAAAAACTCTAAAGGCTCATGGTGTTACAACTAAGATTCTTACTGGTGATAACGACAAGGTTACACGTTGCATTTGTAAGCAGGTTGGCTTGAAGGTTAAAAATCTATTACTAGGCGCTGACATTGATAAGATGAGCGACACCGAGCTTGCAATAGCTGCTGAGAATACTGACGTATTTGCTAAGCTTTCTCCAGACCAAAAGGCTAGAGTTGTTACTGTATTGCGTGAGAACGGTCACACTGTTGGATTCATGGGTGATGGTATTAATGATGCGGCTGCTATGAAGTCAGCTGATATCGGAATTTCAGTTGATACAGCTGTTGATATTGCGAAAGAATCAGCTGATATTATCTTGCTTGAAAAAGACCTTATGGTACTTGAAGAGGGTATCATTGAAGGACGTAAGACATATGCTAATATGATTAAGTACATCAAGATGACAGCATCATCTAACTTTGGTAATATGTTCTCAGTAGTAGCAGCATCTGCTTTGATTCCATTCCTACCAATGATGAGTGTACATCTAATCTTCCTAAACCTAATTTATGACTTGTCATGTACTGCTATCCCTTGGGATAATGTTGATGAAGAGTTCCTTGAAGTACCTAAAAAGTGGGATGCTTCTTCGGTTGGTAGCTTTATGATTTGGATTGGACCTACAAGTTCAATTTTTGACTGGACTACATACATATTCATGTATTTCGTATTCTGCCCAATGTACATTAAAGAAATTACAAATGGCACAGATCTTATTTTGTATAATGACCTTGTTAATCATTTTAGCGGTGCAGAGCTTGCTGATATGCAGACAAAATATATGGGACTATTCCAGGCTGGTTGGTTCGTTGAGTCAATGTGGAGCCAGACTTTGGTAATTCATATGATCCGTACTCCAAAGATTCCATTTATCCAGAGCCATGCATCTGCTCCTGTTACACTATTGACATTCACAGGTATTGCTGTATTGACAATTATTCCATTTACTCCATTCGGAACAGCTCTTGGTTTTGTTGCTCTACCAGCTCTATACTTTGCTTATCTAATTCCATGTATCTTACTATATATGGCATTGGCAACAAGCTTGAAGAAAGCATATGTAAAACATTACGGCGAATTGCTTTAATTGAAAGGAGCGTTTAATATGAACTGGGCAAAACTTTGGATGGATATTTTCGGCACAACAGAGTGGCTTGGCCTTGACATAGGATTTTGGGTTTCAATGGCTGCTACTTTGCTAGTAGTTATTGTAATGAACATTGTATTCTGGTCAATGAAACCACTAAAAAGAAATATAGAGAATAAAAATAAAAAGTAATCTTCATAAAAATAAACTTCATAAAAATAATAGTTAATAAACATGAAAAAGTCTTTTTAGGTAATAACACCTCTAAAGACTTTTTTATATTCAAAACAAATCTTAGAGAGGCGGGAATGTAAATGACAATATTCGATTTTATGACAAGGCTAGGATTATCAATTCTTTTAGGGTTCGCGATTGGACTTGAGCGTCAATTTACAGGGCATCCTGCTGGTATTAGAACAAATATATTAATTTGTTTTGGAACGTGCATGTTTTTACAGCTTCCTGTTGTAGTTGGTTTGGATGCTGAAATTGCACGTGTTGAAAGCTATATTATTTCTGGTGTAGGTTTTTTATGCAGTGGCGTAATTTTTAAAGAGGGCGGAACTGTAAAGGGGTTAAACACTGCGGCTACACTTTGGTGTACTGCTGCTGTTGGTACTTTTGCTGGTACTGGCAAGCTGGGGTTTGCTCTTGTTGCCGCTGTTGTTTTAATAGGTGCAAATATATTATTTAGACCTATTGCTTTTAGAATTTATCCGTTAGAATCTTATGCTGAGTCGGATAGAAGATATGAAATTTCAGTAATATGCGGTGAGGATAACGAATCTTCTTTGCGTACATATTTGATAAACGCGGTAAAAGATAAAAAAGTATATTTAGTCAGTCTTGATACCAACGACCTTCCAAACGACAAGATTGAAGTTGTTGCAGAATATACTTGCTATTGCAGAAACTCAGCTCCTATTATTGAGGAAATTGTAGCAAATTGTCTTGACAGTGAAGATAGGATATCAGCAAAATGGGAACAGATTGAATAGTTATTTGTTTTTTTATTGTAATGTGAAAAGTGCAGTTAGGTCAAGCTAGCTGTACTTTTTTTGTTTTATTCCATAGATTTTTGTTTGTATTTGATTGGAATTATTATAAAATCACAAATCATCTCATAATTTGATAAAAAAATTGACATAATTTATTTTATCTTGTATAATTATTTTAGATGAAAAATTAAAGATATTGCAACTTTTTTACGACTTGCAAAGTGTTGTATATAGGAGTGGTATAATTGAGAGGGTTTGTACAGGACTTGTCTTGTGAACAGCTAATTGAAATGTATTCTGATATGATTTTTAAATTAGCGTATGCTCGCACACAGAATAAGCAAGATGCTGAGGATATAACTCAGGAAGTATTTTTAAAATATATTAAAGCTGATAAAAAATTCAATGATGAAGAACATCGCAAGGCTTGGTTTTTGAAAGTGACCGTTAATGCTGGAAAAAGCTTGGTGACATCAGCGTGGTTTAGGCACAGAACAAATATTGAAGAAGCTGAAAATATTGGTGAATGTATGTATGAGAACAGTGAAATTTATTATGCTGTTCAAAAACTTCCTCAAAAATATCGAACGGTGATACATCTATTTTATTATGAGGATTATTCTGTAGCACAAATTAGTGCGGTTGTTGGAGCAAAGGAATCTACTGTTAAATCTCAGCTTCACAGAGCAAGGGAGCAGCTTAAAGATCTTATAAAGGAGGAGCAATATGAATTTTAAAGATAGTTATAAAAAAGATAATGAGAAGATTGTTCCGGATGCGGCTTTTCTCGAAAAATTAGCTAATGAAATGGAAAATGCAAAGGCAGAACAAAAACGTAATAAGATGAAAAAAATTAGATATATATCATCAGCTGCAGCTTGTCTGCTTGTTGTGGTTGGAGGAATTTTAATTTATTCAAATTCTAATAATAATGTTCCAATGACAGATGATAGTCAGGGAGGTAGTTCTTTTACAATAAAGGCTGGAAAAAATGATAATAATTCCAAGGGTAATAATATTTTCAAGGATAATACTTGGTATGATGAAGATATGTCGGAGGTGCAGATTTATTCGGAGTTTATTTCTAAGATAAGCAACAATGATGATTTGAATAAGCTTTATCAAAGCGATGCTGAAACTTTTGAAGATAATGATTTGGTTGATGAGAAAGAAATTTCAGAATTGATTTCAAGAATTAAAAATGCTGATATGTTTGAAAATAAGGCTGAACTTGAAAAACCTGTGAATTATATGGCAGTTTTAAATAGCGGTGATGTTATTAAGTTTAGTATTTATGATGACAGTTATGTAAAGATTAATGGCGTAGAAGCTGTGTTTAAAATATAATTTAATTGTATGCTAAGACTTTTAAATTTGCATTAGAAATTTAATTTTCAAAAATAAATATTTTTTTATGCAACCTTTCAACGAGTTGTCGAGTGTTATGTATGTAAGCACAAAAGATTGAAAAAAATAAATTCTAGAAAAATATTTTTTATGCAACCTTTTGATGAGTTGTCGAGTGTTATATACGTAAGACAAAATAATAGTTCAATTTGAAAGGGAATTTTATTATGAAAACAAAAAGTAAAAAAAGTATAGTGGCTCTTCTGGCATTCGCAATGTTGGTTACAAGCGTTACAGGTTGTTCAAACAAAAATGGCGATGTTTCAAATGTATCAGGTGTGAATTATCTCACGCAGTATGGTAAAACAATAACAGTTGATGATATAAAAAAGCAATATGATTTTTCGGATGAGAACAGCATAATGCCGCTTTATAATGTTGCATCGGATGAAAAATTTGAAATTGCTTTTAATTTTATTGATACTTGTGATATTAATATTTCTTTAGAAGATTATGTATCAGTTCATACCGATAAGGATTGCAAAGAGGAAAGTGCAATTTACACTTATAATACACCGCTTAATGAGATTGATGAAAAGTTTAAGTTAAGTATTGCTCCAATTGAGCCGGTGCTTGCAACTGATTCAGAGGATAAGGAAAATTTAGATTCCAATATTGCTAAACTTGAAGATAAAGATAAAGACTTGATTCTTCGTTGGGGTAATGCACCGATTTATTATCTTGCAATTTGGTATGATACAGAGAGCGAAACTCCAGTAAAGCTTGATAAGCCAGTGATAATTCCGTTTACAGTTAAGCAGGAAATTGAAGTTCCTAATGTAAAGGGCGTTGTTGACAGTCAAGGTGTGTTTAAACTTACATGGGATGCTGTTGAGGGTGCTGAAGAGTATATAATTTATAAACTTGTAAGTGACAATCAAAGTTTTGGTCTTAAAAATGACCCAGTGTTGGGTGCAAAAGCTGGTTATAGTGAAGAATCTTTAATTAGTGTTCACAGAACTACAAAGACGGAGTATGCAGATTCTCGTGATGGCGATGGACGTGTATATTTTGAAAGCCGCTCAAGTGATAATGTGTTTGTTATTGGTCAAAACTTTTCTATTGAGGGAGATTATTATGTAAGTGCTGTTGTTGGTGGTAAAGAAAGCGGTTTAGGTGCTGGAGTATCCACTGCTGATTTAAAACTTCCAATGAAGATAACTAATGAATATGATGATATCGTTCATAGTAGGTTTGAAAAGCTTGAAGATTTGCCTATGACGTTTGATGTTTTGAATATTGATGGTTCAGTGACATCGAGAAATGTTAAGTACACTTATTTTATAAAAGAGATATATGGTGAATATACATCACCGTGCTACAAGTATGAGGTTGAGGGTACAGCCCTTACTGGTTATATTTCAATGGCAAATGTAGCAGAAGGAACAGAATTTCCTGAAACAATCGGCGATACAACATTTATAGGTAATGCTGAACCTGAAAATAATATAAACAAAGTTCCAGATAAGGACGTTGACACAATTATTTCTTCTGACGACAAAAAGCCTGATGAAGATAAGACAATTGTTGAACAGCAGAAAGAAAATACTGATAACCATGTCGAAACTGGCAATGAGGATACTGTTGATAATCCAAACAACGGCATGATGATTTTTGCTGATTCAGCTGAGGAAGAATGGCTTGCTATTAATCTTATAAATGCTGAAACTGAGATTTCATTTGAGGCTTTTCCTGAAATGCAAAACCCAAATTATCTTGAGGATGTTTTTTATAAAGTATATTATCAAAATCCGTATATTTTGGGACTTACCAACTTTACTTATGATTATAATACATTTACATTAAAAGTAGATTATTGCTATGATAAGGATACAATTTTGCAAAAGCAAAAGGAAATTACAACTGAGGCGGACAAAATTGTTTCAGAGGTAATAGATGAAAAAATGTCTGACGAAGAAAAGCGTTTAGCACTTTATGATTATCTTGAAAACAACTGCGAATATGAAGATGATGCTTTAGCAATGGCTGAAGAAAATGACTATGTGAAATCAGCAGACGGTACTTTTGAAGATGCGTTTAACACCTACGGAATCATTGTAAATAAAAAGGGCGTTTGTCAATCTTATGCTTATGCCTATAAACTTTTGTGCGCAAAGTCTGGTCTTGAATGCAAGGTTGTTACTGGTTATTTGAATGGAAATCTGCCTCATGCGTGGAGTGCTGTTGAAATTGAGGGTAAATGGTATCAGGTAGATACAACTAACAATATCAATAATTCAGGCGTACCGTATTTTCTATACAACGCTGATTCTGACGTAGCAGAATTTACAGGATTTACTCAGGACAATTTATTTGAGCTTGATTCACAGCTTCAAAAATATTCTACTGATGATGATACTTATGAGTATTATTATTCAAACGGCTTGGTAATTGAGAATTTAGCTGATTACGGTAACATTCTTGACGAAGTAATAAGTGAAGAAAACGGAATAATTTCTGTTAGATATGTATCTGATAATTATGACGAAGAAGAGCTTATTAAGACTGTTAAGGAATCTTACAATAAAAAAGGTCTTGAAGATAAATTAGATAACCTTGGATTTTATAATTCAAATGGATATTTAGTAATTGTGCAAAATTAATTAGGGGAGAGAATTATTATGAAAAAGATATTAGGTTTGGTTTTAGCATTAACAATGGCAGCGGGTTGCCTAGCTGGCTGTGATGGTAAGGATGATAAGGATAGCAGCAGTAAGGCAAAAGCAGAAAAGAAAGTAACCGTAGCTGATAAAAAAGAAGATGATAAAAATAAAGTTGAAGTTAGTTCAAAAGAAGATGATGACATTACAGATGTTAATATAGGTAGTGATGATTTAAGTTTCTTTGATTATTTTGAGGATTACAATGCGGTTACTAATTATTTAACTCACAGCACTGTAGACCTTGAAGTAGCACTAGTTTCCTGCGGTTATGGTGTTAAACTTTTAGATTCAGACACAATTGATGATGAAATTGAGTTTGGCAAAAATGAAGGTGGCATTTATAAATTCACAATGTATAATCAAGTATCTGCTGGGTGGATTGACGATTATGACGGCGGTGTTTATGCAACGGAACTTGATTTTGAAGGGAAGTCATACCTAGCTGTATTTGGCGATGAATATTCAAACCCTGATGATGTTGAATTTTATACTAGCGAAGGCACAACAGCAGAATATTATGTAATTGCTGTTACAGATGATGCAGGTCAGGTAGTTTTGTTCCCAATTGTTGCAGGAACTGAAGATACTGGATACTATGCAGTGAATACAGTTTGGAACTTATTAGATATGGTTTTGGAAGATTATGATGAAGACGATGATAATTCAACTTCAAATGATAAGCCAAAAACTCAAGCACAAACTAGCAATGGTTTAAGTGATGATTCAATTATCATAAATATAACAAAAGTAAATGCTTTTGATGGTATAACAGATATTGACTTTGAGCTGACAAATAATACTGAATATAATATTACATCTATAAATGATGTAGAGTCGCTTACAGCAACACTTAATGGCAAAGATATTACAGATGAAATTATTATTTATCTAAGAGGTGACGCATTTTCAACAGATACAGATGATTTTACAATTTCCCATGAAGTAGAAGCAGGAGATGTTATTGTAATTAAAACTGGATTCGCTGATTTTGATTCTTGCGAATATATTGGTTCAATGGAGTTCACTATTAATATTACTTAATTTGCTTATTTCTCCATCTATTATATAAAAAATACGCTTATCGAAACTTAATTTCGATAAGCGTATTTTTTTGCTGAAAAACTTTGAGAAAATTTGCGAAAGCTATTGACAAAATTAAAAATGTAGTATATACTGTATATATCGTTAATATACAGTATCAACAAGTTAGGAGATGAAAGCTTGGATATTATAATAAGTAATGCAGCAAATCAGCCGATTTATGAGCAGATATATATACAGATAAAGAATTTAATTATATCTGGCAAGCTTAAAGAGGGCGAAATGCTGCCGTCAATACGGTCGCTTGCAAAAGATTTGCGTATTAGCGTCATAACTACAAAGCGAGCGTACGATGAGTTGGAGAAAGATGGATATATATATACAGTTGCATCAAAGGGCTGTTATGTGGCAGAACAAAATTTAGAAATACTTAGAGAGAATAATTTAAGACAGATTGAAAGTTACATGCGAAAAATTGCAGAACTTGTGCCGTCTAGTAATATTACAAAAGAAGAAATAATTGAAATGTTTAAGTTGAATTTTGAGGAGGAACAGCAATGAACGCGATAGAAATCAGCAATTTGAATAAATCATACAAAACTTTTTCACTAGAAAATATAAATCTGAATGTGCCAACTGGTAGCATTGTAGGCTTGGTTGGTGAGAATGGTTCGGGCAAAAGTACGACTATAAATTTAATTATGAATGCAATTAATCGTGACAGCGGCGAAATTAAAGTGCTGGGAGTGGATAATACAAGCAAGGAATTTGACAAAGTTAAAAATGACATTGGCGTTGTGCTTGATGTGGCATATTTTCCTGATGCAATTACTCCAGCGGTTGTTAATAAGATGATGACTGCAACTTATGATAACTGGGATGAGAAAGTTTATTTTGACTATTTAGAGAAATTCAAGCTTGATGAAAAGAAAAAGTTTAAGTCATTCTCTCGTGGTATGAAGATGAAATTTGCTATTGCGGTGGCACTTTCACATTATCCGAAGCTTTTGATTTTGGACGAGGCGACAGGTGGACTTGACCCTATGGTGCGTGAAGAAATCTTGGATATTTTCAACGAGTTTACAAGAGATGAAACACATTCGATTTTGATGTCATCACATATCGTAAGCGACCTTGAGAAGATTTGTGATTACATTGCATTTATTCATGAGGGCAAGCTTGTGTTCTTTGAAGAAAAAGATGCTTTGATTGACGAATATGCGATTTTAAAAATGTCTGAAAAAGATTTTCAGGATGTTCCTGGAGAGGCTGTTAAAGGTATTAAGCGCGGAAAATTTGGTATTGAGGTATTGGTGAAAAAATCAATGATATCAAGTGCATTTACAACTGAACATATAAACCTTGAGGATATAATCTTGTTTATGGCAAAAGGAGGGGAAAAGTAATGAAAGGTTTACTTATTAAGGATTTCAGTCTGCTAAAACCGTCATTTGTAATTTTAGGAATTGTTGTAATAGGTTTTACGTTGATGGGAAACGGATTTTCATCTTTGTCAGTTATGTATGCTGCGGTAGTTTCAATGTCAACTTTTACGGCTGATGAGCAGTCAAAATGGAATCAGCTTGTTAAAATGATGCCCTATTCAACCAACTCGATAGTCGTAAGTAAATATATTATTGGATATGTTGGATTGTTGTTTTTCACGATAATCTCAACAGGTGTTATGGCGATTAGTGATAGCGTTAAAGGGAATAATTTCAGCGCAATGCAGGTTAATGCAACTTTAATATCTATGTGTTTAGGAGCTGTTGTTATTGCGTTAATATGTCCAATAATGTTCAAATTTGGAATGCAAAAAGGTATGATTGCTGTAATGTGTGTATTTGCAGTTTTTGGTATGATTATTGGTTTTGCAGCAGAATCTAATTTGAAAATAGTAGGAAAAGTAGTTATGTTCTATTCAAATAATCCACGTGGAGCAGTTGCAGTTCTATTTGCTATAGCTGTTGTTTTGAATATACTTTCAATTATGTTATCTAAGAGATTCTATAATACGAAAAAGGATTAATATATTTTTTATTTGTACAGTCGGACAAAAAAGTTCGGCTGTTTTTTATGTCAAATTGACATATCGCATTTTAAATGTTATAGTATTTTAGTATTGTTATTATAATAGGAGAGATTTTTACATGATAAAAAAAGCGATTTTGGTAGTTAGTTTTGGCACAAGTTTTAACGAAACAAGAGCGAAAACTTTAGATCGAATAGAGATGATTATTTCTGATAATTTTGCAGATTATGAGGTTCGCAGGGCTTTTACTAGTGAGTTTATTATCCGTAAATTAAGAGAGCGTGATAACATTATGGTGGACAATTTACAGCAGGCTTTGCAAAAGTTGAATGATGAAAAATTCGATGAGGTAATTATTCAGCCCACTTATATTATAAAAGGTAAAGAATTTGATAATATGATTTCTGTCGCAAGTGAATTTAACAAATGCTTTACTAAGCTTATTATTGGTGATGTATTGCTGAGTTCTAATCGTGATTTAGAGAAGATTATTACAGCTTTGACTAAGATTACTGAGTATTACGATAATGATGGTACGGCGATAATTTTTATGGGACATGGTGTTGACCACTCGCAAAACAGTATGTATTCACAGCTCAATGAACAACTAAATAGTAGGTGTTCAAATTATTTTGTGGCGACTTTTGAGGCACAGCCTAGTATTTTTAACATACTTCCTAAAATAAAAAATAATGGATACAAAAAGGCAGTTTTGCATCCGCTTATGATTAGTGCCGGTGACCATGCGGTAAATGTTATGGCTGGAGATGATGAGGATAGTTGGAAAGTGATTCTTAAAAACGAAGGCTTGAAGGTTGAGCCTATAATGCGTGGGCTGGGTGAGTATACACAAATTCAGCAGATTTTTATGAGAAATGTTCAAAATGCAATAGACAGGGGAATTTGACATGAATACTTTAAAAATTGATTGACAAGTCAGGTTTTGCATAGTATACTTAAAGCATAATTTAAAATATTGGAGGAATTTACTATGCTATTTGTTTGTTATCCAAAATGTACAACTTGTAAAAAGGCTAGAAAGTGGCTTGATGAAAATGAAATTTCTTATGATCTTCGCGATATTAAGATTGAAAATCCAACTTTTGAGGAGCTTTCACAATGGCATAAAAAGAGTGGATTGCCATTAAAGAGATTTTTTAACACAAGCGGTATGCTTTATAAATCAATGAATCTAAAGGACAAGCTTGCTGAAATGACAGAAGATGAACAGTTTAAGCTGCTTGCGACTGACGGAATGCTTGTAAAACGTCCGATTGCTGTTGACGATGATACTGTATTGGTTGGGTTTAAAGAGTCTGAGTGGGATAAGTTAAAGAAATAGTATTTAATGAAAAATTATTGTGTGGACTTATGGGGGGGGAATATTGATTAAATTAGTTAGCCCAGATAAAAGTTACGAGAATGATTTGCTGAAATTTAGGCAGGAGTTTCTTGACTGTGGTGATGATATGGATGGTTCAAGTGATTTGCAGGCTTTTGATGATATGATAAAATGGATTGAATATTGCAAACAGTGTGAGTCGGCTCAAACTTGTCCAGATGGTTATGCGGAGGCAGACCAGTATCTGTGTGTTCGTGAAAGTGACAACAAGATTGTTGGACTTATTCAGCTAAGACGATATCTCACTGCTTTTTTGCGGGATTTTGGAGGGCATATTGGCTACTGTGTTCGACCTTGCGAAAGGCGACAGGGTTATGCAAAACAAATGCTTTCTCTGTGTCTTGAAAAAGCTGAAGAGTTAGGACTTGACAAGGTTATGGTCTGCTGTGTTCAAAGCAATGAGGGCAGCAGGCGTGTTATATTATCTAATAGTGGAGTTTTAGAAGATTCAAGTTACAATCGCTTGTATAAAGAAAATTTTGAAAAGTATTGGATAGCTTTAAAATAATATTGTATAAGAAAACTCTTAGATATAGATATCTAGGAGTTTTTTTGTGAAATTATTTCTTGGAAAATAATATATACATGTGTTGGACTATATTTGCATTTGTAAAATATAAATAGATTTAATGACTATTTAATAATTGCTGAGCTATACTTATGTTAGATACTAAAGTGTGGTTTTTATATCTAAGATGTTTTCTGTATAAGTTTATTCATGTATGTGAACAAAATGTTAAAGTTACAGCTACTTATTGACAAATAATATTATACGACGTATAATATACTTACAGAAACAATATTATTTGTTGTGAAGAAAGGAGTGCAGATATGAGTTTTCCAATTAGTGCTGGTCTTTTAGATGCAATGGTGCTTTCGGTAGTGGATAACGAAGATACTTACGGATATGAAATTACGCAATATATAAGAAGTGCGGTTGATGTTTCAGAGTCGACGCTGTATCCGGTGTTACGCCGACTGCAAAAGAATGAATTGCTTGAAACTTACGATAGAGAATATATGGGTAGGAATAGGCGATATTATCATGTAACGGGTAAAGGCGAAGAGGAACTAGTTAGATATAGAGCTCTTTGGAAGGAGCACAAGTGTAAGGTTGATAGCATTTTGTTAGAAGAGGTGGAGAAATGAGAAGACAAGAATTTATTGGGCAGTTAAGGAATAAGCTTAACAGATTGCCTGCTGATGAACTTCAAAATGTAATAGATTATTATAATGAAATCTTTCTTGATGCTGGTGAGGACCGTGAGGAAGAAACTGCAAGAAATCTTGGTAATATTGACGACATTGTAAGGCAGATTTATGTTGAGAATAATATTTCTCCTGATGGAAATGCTGAATATTTTGTTGGTGACGCTAATAGAAATGATAACAGAAATACAAATGCAAATTATAACGCCAATAATTTTAATCAAAGTCAAAATCAGAATCAGGGATATAATAATGGTAATCAAAATGCTGATAATAACGTTTATCAAAACAAGTCGTCCGGAATGTCAGCAGGCGCAAAAATACTTTTGTTTATACTTTTGTTCCCAGTTTGGTTCCCAATTGTTGCTGTTGTATTTTCATTGCTGTTTGCATTTTTTGTTACTATCATTGCTCTTGGATTTGCACTTGCAGTCAGTGGAATTGTTTTAGCAGTTGTGGGAATTGTGACCATTTTTATTGCACCGCCAATTGGCTTGATTACTGCTGGAGTCGGCTTTATGATAATGGCGTTATGTCTGCTTATTTCAGCACCGGTAGTTAGATGGGCTTGGAGAGGTTTGGTTTCATTTTGCAACTGGATTTCTGGTAAAATGCACAATCTATTTTTTAAAAAGGGGGCAGTTTAAATGGAAAAGAAGAAAAGTAAATTGTTTCCTGCAATTTTGATTATATTTTTATTTGGATTAGTTATGCTAATTGTCGGTATTGTTTTAATGAGTATTGTCGGATGGAATAAATATTATCCAACAACTGATATTAAAGAAAGTTTTGATGCAACTAATATTGAAAATTTGCATATTGATAATGGTAGAGCAAAGTTTACGGTAGAGTCTTATGATGGTGATAAAATCTTGGTTGAGGGTAGTAATGTACCAGAAAATCGCTATACTATTGAGTGCACTGATGACACTTTCTCTATTGATTATTCAAATGGAAAATGGTACAAGTGGTATGAGAACAACTTTAATTTTGGTTTAAATATTAAAAGTTATAATACAGTATTTAAAATTTATCTTCCGGATAAGGTATATGAAGAGTTAGAATTTGACGGCGGAATTGGACAGATAACTATTTCAGATGTAAGATGTGTAGATTCTGATATTAGTATTGGTATAGGTGAAACAATATTTAACAATTGCGTTTTTTCAGGTGAAACGGATATAGATGGCGGTGTAGGTTCGAATAGATTTAAGAACTGCACATTTGGTTCGGTCGTTGCAAGAAATGGTGTTGGTGAATTAAAACTTCAAGGAAAAATAACTAAAAGTCTTGATGTTGAATGCGGTGTTGGCACTTGCTATATTGATATTGACGGATACTATTCAGACTACAAAGTTGATTATGATAAAGGCTTGGGTGAGTTCAAAACAAAATATAATGACTCATCAAAGCGTGAGAACACTGGTGACAAAATTCCGATTAATGTTCAGTGTGGAGTTGGCGAAGTAACTGTGAATTTCAAGTAGATTTTTGAAAGGGGATATTTATATGAAAAAGAGATTATTAAGATCAAGAAATGACAAAATGATATGCGGTGTATGCTCAGGAATTGCAAACTATTTTGATATTGATCCTACTTTGATTAGACTAGGTGCTGTTATTGTAGGAATATGTTCAATAGGCCTTGGAGTTGTAGGTTACTTTGCGGCCGCAATAATCATGCCAGAGGAATAATAAACGGATGTTTTTAATAGTACGAAAAAATGTACAGAATGAAAAGTCTTATACAACACAAATTTGGTTGTATAAGACTTTTTTGTTGTATAAATATAAAAAAAGCGTCACTTCAATTTTGAAGTGACGCTAAAATTATTTAGTGAACATAGCTCATAGCAATAAGAGCTATTAGTGCTAAGGAGGCTATTAAGCAGCTTGTAAAGCCCATGATATTATCCTTTGTTTCTTGTGATATTTTTTTCATTGGATTTCACCTCGCAAATTTAAACTTAGTCTGTTCTAAGGGCAATAACAGGGTCTTTCTTAGCGGCAATCTTTGAAGGAATCAAGCCCGCAATGAATGTTAGGAACATACTAATACAAACTAAAATTACAGCTGCACTAATTGGAATTGCTGCCTTAACAGGCACGTCGGTTAAGTGTACGACAATCTTGTTAATTGGAATTGTAAGTAAGAAAGAAATCAAAATTCCCAAAGCTCCAGCCGTAAATCCTACAATGACAGTTTCGGCGTTAAATACTCGTGAAATATCCTTCTTAGATGCACCAATACTACGCAATATACCGATTTCCTTTGTTCTTTCAAGTACAGAAATGTATGTAATAATACCAATCATTATTGATGAAACAACTAGTGAAATTGCAACGAATGCGATAAGAATATAGCTGATTGCACTGATTATTGATGTTACTGATGACATCATAAGTCCAACCATATCGTTATACTGTATTACATTTTCTTCTTTATTGTCATCGGTTACCATTTTGTTGTAGTCAG
Organism: uncultured Oscillospiraceae bacterium; assembly: GCA_964548535.1. Lineage (GTDB taxonomy): Bacteria > Bacillota > Clostridia > Oscillospirales > Ruminococcaceae > CAZJRQ01. The sequence continues at coordinate 11,528 of CAZJRQ010000009.1, read as the reverse complement.
AAATTACATCAGTAATCTTTTCTTTTGAAGAAAAGTCTTTAGGATAAATATTTATTGAACTTGGCGAATCAAGATTTGCCACACCTAGTGTTTTGATGTTTTCATCATAAGTAGTTGCCGGTTGTGTAGGCTCTGCTTCAGTTTTATCCGCATCTTTTGAATCTTCGCCAGTCATTGTCTGCATTGCCTGAATCATTTTGTAAAGTTCTTCGTCAGACATTTCAGCCAATGCTGCTTTTTCATCGTCAGTCATGTTATCAACATCAAGCATAGCCATCATTTCTTCCTTGCTTGGAATGTTTTCTGGGTCTACCTCAGTTTCGTTCATAGCTTTCATAGCTTGGAACATTTGTGAAAGCTCATCATCAGACATATTGTCAACGGCGGCTTTTTCTTCAGCAGACATTTTGTCATATTCCATAACTGCAAGCATTTCATCACGACTTAGAGTTTTTTCAGCATTTGAATCTGCTGTGCTGTCTTCCGACTTTTCATCTGAAGAGGCATTGTCAGTCTTTGTATCACTATTGGCAGTGTCGAATTTCAAACCAGTGAATACATCAGTACCAGGATTTGCAAGCTGTTGCTTAACAATTTCACTGTCATTAACCTGTTCGATTAGCTTTTCCATAAGCTCATGCTTATAACCAATTGTACCAGCGATTGAAGCTGCAGATGCACCCTCATTAGGTCTTAAAATACCAACAACCTTTAGAGTAATTCCGTTGTCGATAACAGATTTCATGTACTCATCGTCATTAGTCATATCAACCCATTTGTCACCGTCTTTTTTGAAGTAATCAGTGTTTAGAATAAGCTTGTATTTTAAATCTAAAATTTCATCATAAGTAAACTCAACGTCAGGGTCATCAACAGTTTCTCCAGTAACCATCGAGCTCATAATTTGTGTTATAACATCAGGGTCTTTAAGTCCTAGTGAGAAAAGTGAGAAATCATCAATCTCATTATGCTTGTTAACAACAACTACGATTTCGTCATAGTTTTCTGGCATTTTTCCAGCAATGACATCATATTGTGCATCAAGAATGTCCTGATTACCAATCATTTCAGCCCAAACATTATTGCTCATTGAACCGCCCATTGCCTGCATACTGCTTTGCTGCATGTCAATAATCTGATCACTATATCCCATTTTGTTGTAAACCTGAGAAGGATTTACCTTGAAAACATCGTCATCATCAGTTTCACGATAGACATTCATTTGCGTGCTGTAAAGATACTTAATATCACTAGCGTAATCGTTAATTACTTTACCGTCACCATTCTCAATGTAGTCCTTAAAAGCTTTAAGATTGTTTTGAGAAGTTTCAGCAACCATGGAGTTCATCATTTCACTCATGCTGTTGCCAGTGTAAACTTTATCAAGTTTGTGTTCAAGTTCATCATCTGGCGGTTCCATCATGCTTTGCATAAGCTTTGTTAAATCGGTCGAAGTTTCGTCAATTGTCAGTGGATATGTAGAAAGCGTATCCTCTTGAACCTTAGTAATGTAAGTTTGAACACCGTTAGAAAGTGAGAGAATAAGTGCAATTCCTATAATACCAATACTTCCCGCGAAAGCTGTGAGGAATGTTCTAGCTTTTTTAGTCATCAAGTTATTAGTTGAAAGTGAAAGAGCAGTGAAGAATGACATTGAAGTTTTCTTATTTTTCTTATGCTTTTTCTTTGATTTTGCATCATCATCTTTTTTTATTGGCTCATAAACATTGGCAGAATAAGGGTTAGTGTCATCAATAACCTTACCATCAAGAAGCCTGATAATTCTTGATGAATACTGCTGTGCAAGTTCAGGGTTGTGTGTAACCATTACAATGAGCTTATCCTTGGAAATATCCTTTAGAATCTCCATAATCTGAACGCTGGTTTCAGAGTCCAAAGCACCAGTCGGTTCGTCTGCCAGCAGAATATCTGGATCATTAATAAGTGCACGGGCAATAGCAACTCTCTGCATCTGTCCGCCAGACATTTGGTTTGGCTTTTTGTTGAGCTGGTCACCAAGACCTACTTGAGTAAGAACATCAATTGCACGCTGACGGCGTTCTGATTTTGAAACACCTGAAAGAGTAAGTGCAAGTTCTACGTTTGAAAGTACTGTTTGATGCGGAATTAGGTTGTAGCTTTGAAATACAAATCCTATTGAGTGATTTCTGTAAGTATCCCAGTCGCTGTCTTTAAATTCCTTAGTAGATTTTTCGTTAATGATTAGGTCACCGCTGGTGTATCTGTCTAGACCGCCTATGATATTTAGCAGTGTAGTCTTTCCGCAACCAGATTGACCTAAAATTGATACGAATTCGTTTTCACGAAATTCAATATCGACACCTTTTAGTGCCTGTACCTCTTCGTCGCCGACGAGGTAATTCTTTACAATTTGCTTTAGTTTAAGCATTCATATATCTCCTTCTTTCTAGATTCATATTATTATACAATTCTAATATTAACTATATTTAAACTTTAAAAATCAATTTGAATAAAATTGTTGAAATAATATGCAACATTAGATTTGTTTCTAAATCCATGACATACTATTTATTATATATTGTATAAATTAGTAATACAACCAACTGCTCTTAACATTGTTTGTTTTAGTTTCGTTATATAATTTTGTTTAGCATAAACAAGATGATTCAGTTGATTTTTATCAAATGCTCACGCTACGTGCATATTTGTATGTTATTATAGAAAATAATAGTACTTAAATTTGTACAGTTTGTATTTCACAGTAAGTCTATATGAAAATTGCATACTATGTTGTTTTATATAAATGCATCTTTTGTTGAAAAAGGTAATTGCAATTTGTTGAGAATTAGTGTATAATATAATTACTAGTATAGATTTTAGTTAGATTTTAAAGGAAGGTACGAGCTTAATGGATAAAGACTTGAATAAGCAAGCTAGTAAGGAAGAACTTGCAAAACAAATTGCAAGAAATATGGCAAAAAAGACAGATGATACGGATATTAATCGTGACGATAAAGTGAATGCTCAATCCGCTGTAGATGATTTTTCAGCGTTTGGTGATGTTAGTAAAACTAAAAATGATTTTGAGGAATTAACCTTTGCAGATGATTCTAAGCCACGTGTTGCAGATCATACTAATGTCCCAAAACATCCGCATTATGACGAAAATGCGAGTAGGAAATCTGCAGGCGCAAGGTCGGCTGCTGCTGTAAAGACTGCTGAAAACAGAAAAAATAGTGCAACGTCAGCTAAAAGCAAAAATTCGAATGAAGGTTCTAAGAAAAATAGTAAGAAAAAGAAAACTTCAGGAGGTAAGACTGCAGCAATTGTGATTGGTTCAATTGCACTTGTTTGTGTTGCGGCTATGACTGGATTTTATTTTTATGGACTTAATAATGTTCAGGATAAGTTTTTGGCTAATACAACTATAAATGGTGTTGATGTAAGCGGAAAAACTCAAAAAGAAGTTTACGATATAGTTTTAAAAGAATCCCCAATACCGGAAGAGATTACTATAATCATGATGAATGGTGATGATATTTCTATTCCGCTTAGTAAAATTGATTATAAGGATAATATACAGCAAACTATTTCACTTTACTATAGTCAGCAAAATCACTATACTTGGTTTAAGAATTTGCTTAATAATACTGAGTATAATTTCGACTCAACTTTTGAGTATAATGAAGATAAGCTGCGCGAGGAAATCAATCGTAAACTGAGCGATTCGCCTACAACAACTGAGCCTAAGGATGCTTATATTCAGAAAAAAGATGATGATTTTGTAGTAGTTAAAGAGGTTACTGGTGACAAAATTCAAAGCGACAAGTTTGATAATATTTACAAATATGTTGATGAGATGATTGAATCTGGTGATTATGTAATAAATATTTCTGGTGTTGATTGTTATCAAAAGCCAAAGGTTGTTGCTGCTGATTTGGAGGAAGAGGTTGAAAAACTTAATGCTTTAAATCAGATAGAAATCAATTTTGATTTTTCGTATACTACTGAAACGCTCAGCGGTGATAAGATTATGGAGTGGATTACTTTTGACGATGATGATGCTGCAAAGGGATACACTGTTGATGAAGATAAGGTAATGGCATATGTAGAAAAGTTAGCTGATGAGTATGATACATACGGAAAACCTAGAAAATTCAAGACAACTAAAAAGGGTGAAATCACAATAGATTCTGAGGACAGCTGTTATGGTTGGTGGATTGATAAAGAAAAAACTGCTGCTTTGATTGTTGACTTAATTGAAGAGGGTTCGTCTGCTGATACAGAGCCTATTTATTATAAGAGTCCATATTCAGCTTATGAGTATGTTGCTAATAGTGAGTGGAGAACTGCTGATAAGGATTATGGCAATACATATATAGAAATTGATCTTGCCTCGCAGCATCTTTGGTACTATAAAGATGGCAAGGTTGAGTATGAGTGTGATATAGTTTCAGGCTTGCCTACTAAGGAGAGAAATACTCCTGAGGGTGTTTATAAGCTTTGGTATAAGGAAAAGGACAAGGTTCTTAAGGGCAGTATCAAGTCAACTGGTGAGACATGGGAAACTCCAGTAACTTATTGGAATAACATAACTACTTTTGGTGTTGGACTTCATGATGCAACATGGCATCCATATTTTGGCGGAACAAGATATAAGACAAATGGCTCACATGGTTGTATAAATATGCCATATGATGCAGCTAAATATGTTTATGAGAATATTCCAATGGGAACTCCTGTTTTTGCATATTGGCAGTAAATAATATAAAATTAAACTCGAATGGTGTTAAAACTGTTCGAGTTTTTTGCATAAAAAAATCAGCTTGATTTTCAAGCTGATTTTTATTTATGAATTTATTAGTCACCGAAAGAAATACCAAGGTCTTTTGCAGTTTTAACTAGCTGGTCGTTAGCAGGAACAAATTTTGTTTTGCCAGCAACCTCTGAAAGTGGGTTTTCACCAACAACATCTTTAATCATTGCAACTGCGTATCCGTACTTATCCTGTGCAATAAGTTCGGCTGCGTGAACACCAAATTTAGTAGCCAAAACTCTATCATAAGCAGATGGACTTCCTCCTCTAAGCATATGACCAGGTACGCAAACTCTTGTTTCACATCCAGTATTTGCCTCGATTTGTTTAGCAATTCTGCTTGTAGCTGTAGTAATACCTTGTTCTTGACGTATTCTAGCACGTTCTTTTTTCTTAAGCTTAGCCTCATCAACATCATAAGCACCCTCAGCGACTGCAAGGATAGAGAATCCTTTTCCAGACTGACTGCGCTTAGCACAAGCATCAGAAAGAATATTTATGTCATAAGGAATTTCAGGAATAACAATCATATCAGCACCGCCGGCAATTCCAGAATAAAGAGTTAGCCAGCCGGCCTTGTTGCCCATTATTTCAACAACAAGAATACGTCCGTGAGAGTTTGCAGTTGTATGGAGTCTGTCAATAGCTTCGGTAGCAATATCTACGGCACTGTGGAAACCGAAAGTTACACTAGTTCCCCAAATATCATTATCAATTGTCTTTGGAAGACCAATAACGTTTAGTCCTTCTTCAGAAAGAAGATTAGCAGTTTTGTGAGTTCCGTTACCGCCTAGAGTTAATAGGCAATCAAGATTTTGCTTTTGATAAGTATTCTTCATCTCGCTAACTTTATCAACTTGATCTTCTTCAACAACTTTCATCATTTTGAAAGGTGTACGTCTTGTTCCGAAAATTGTACCGCCAGTTGTCAAAATTCCTGAGAAGTCTGACTGCTGCATTTCACGGCACTGGTTGTTGATTAATCCATGATAACCGTCCTGAATTCCAACGATTTCGACGTTTTCACCAAAACGCTCATAGCAAGCCTTTGCAACACCACGTATTGTTGCGTTAAGCCCTGGACAATCTCCGCCGCTAGTTAAAATTCCAATTCTTCTTTTCATAAAATCATTTCCTTTCAGTGCCAATTAGTATTTGTCATCATCATCATCAAGTACAATTTTAACCTTGCTGTCAGATTGTAAAGTCATATCTTCATCCTCTTCATCTGGATAATCAAATTTATTCATATTATCACTTTGTACAGAAGCAAGCTTTTCATCAATCTGATTTGATAGGTTGTTGTCATAATAAACATATCTGTTTTTCTTAGGAACATCGTATTTAATTTCTGAAAGTTTAAACTTTGTAATCATATTTTTAAGTATCAGCGATTGCTCAGAAAGCTCTTCACTTGCAGAAGCTGAACCGATTGCCGTTGCAGTATTTGTTGCAACAACTGCTGAAATTTGGTCAACACCAGTGTTGATTTGCTTAATAGCCTCAGCCTGAGCAGATGACGCATCTGTAATGTTTTTTACAAGACCCTGAGCAGTTTCAGTGCCGTCAACGATATCGTTTAGTGAATGTGCTGTCTGTTCAGCAATTTTAGAGCCGCGATCTACTGCATTTGTGGAGTTCTCGATAAGCGCAGCAGTTTGCTTAGCAGCTTCAGCTGAACGTGATGCCAAACGTCTAACCTCTTCAGCAACAACGCCAAATCCCTTAGATCCTTCTCTCGCAGCCTCAACAGCAGCATTAAGAGCAAGAATATTTGTTTGGAACGAAATTTCATCAATAACTTTAATTATATTAGCAATTTCAGAAGAAGTAGTGTCAATAAGCTGCATAGCCTCAAGCATTTTTGTCATATCATCATTACAGCTTGTTATTGCCTTTGCATTTAGATGTACGATATCATATGCATTTTTACTGTCATCTGAGTTTTGCTGAACTTGATTTGAAACATCATTCAAAGTAGCAGAAAGCTGTTCAATAGCACTAGCCTGTTCGGTTGAACCTTGAGAAAGTGCCTGAGCAGAATTTGAAACTCTAATAGCACCAGAGTTAACTTCTTCAGCTGATGTATTAATAGATGTAAAAGTAGCAGACAACGATTCGAAAATTTCATTAAATGTATCTTTTATTTTTATAAAATCTCCTTTAAAAGTGCCTTCCATACGATGAGTAAGGTTACCCTCAGAAATCTGAGTAAGAGCTATTGTTATAAGATTTATATACTGTCGCAAGCATACAATAGTTTCCTCGAGTGAATTTGAAAGAATACCAACTTCGTCCTTTGAATACCAAACATCAACAGGATCGGTTAGGTTTCCTTGAGCAAGCTCGCGAATACGCTTTGTAGTAGCAACAATTGGTTTAGAAATATTTCTAGCAAAAATCAGTGAGCTAATTGCAGTTATTACAAGCAGAGCAGTACCAATCATAATAAAGTTTTTAATTGCGCTGCTTGTATTTCTAGTATAATTATCATTAGGTGATGCAATAATCATTGTTCCATTAAAGTGGTTTAGCTTTGCATAACCAACAATATAATTAGACTTTTCATATCTATATTCACCAGAACCATTTTCGGTTTCAATAGCATTTTGAAGGAAGTTTGCAACGTCTTTATAAAGGTCATTATTTTGTGCAAGTTTGTTTACGTCTTGCTTTTTTACAGCCTTTGAAGAATCGTTGTGAAGTATAATTTGTGAATTTGAATTAACAACGTAAGCATAACCACTTGCACCGAAAGATATGTCTGAAATAAAGTTGTTAAGCAGACCAGCGTTTATTGTAACAGCGGCAACATTTTTTATTTCGCCACCATTGCTAATAGGATAAACTAGTCCGAAATATATTGAGTCGTCAAGAGTAATAATATCAGTAATAACCATGTCTTTGCGGTTTATTGCCTGCTCAATATTTTCGTTAGTTATAACATCAGCGCAAACGCCGCCGCTGCTTGCTGTTAATTTTGCATTCAAATCATAAATACCGTATGAAAAATCATTTTTGTCAGTAGTAAAACTGTTTGTAAGGATTTCTATACGATCAGTATCATCTTTTGATTGAACAAATGAATTTGATGTTAAAATGTTTATAAAGTCATTTTCATATTCAGAAATCATATTGTCCAAAAATTCAGCATATTGTGCAGCAAATGGCTGTATAGTTTCTTTAAGAGCGTCCTTAGTCGAGTTGTCTATATAATAATATGCAACAAAACTAAGAATGATAGTAATTATGAATGAAAACGATAGCATTGCTATCATAAGTTTCGAACGAATAGTTTTCAAAAAAGCACCCCAATTTCGTATAAAATAATATATACTTTATTATATCAGATTTGCACAAAAAATTCAATAGGTTCATGCTGATTTTTTGTACTTTTACAAAAAAGTTACGCATAGATATGTATTATAAATATTCTTGAGCAAAAAAGAGGAGTGTGTTAGTTTGTTTTTAAGTATAAAGCTGCGAAAAACTTGTATTGGAATATTATTTATTGTGATTTTAATTAGTGTTGCAACAGTTTTTATCTTGCCGTCAAGTGCTTTGTCAGGTGAATCAAAGGGGGTTGCAGTACCTATTATAATGTATCATAGTATTTTAGATGATGACAGCAAGCTAAACGATTATATTCTGTCACCAATTACTTTGGAGGAGGATATGATGTATCTGAAAAAAAATGGTTATCAGGCTATTTTTGTAAACGACCTTATTGATTATGTAAACAAGGGCACTCCGCTGCCAGAAAAACCTGTGGTCTTAACATTTGATGATGGTTCGTATAACAATTTAACTAACGTTTTGCCGTTGCTGAAAAAGTATGATTTTAAAGCGACATTTTCAGTAGTAGGAAAATATTCTGAAATAGCTTGTGAGGAGGCTGAACCGTCACCTGTATATTCGTATCTGGATTTTAAAGATATTATAAAACTTGAAAAAAGCGGTTATGTTGAAATTGCAAATCATAGTTATGATATGCATTCGATCAACAGCCGTAAGGGTTCAACTATTAAATCAGGTGAAAGTTATGAGGATTATCGTCAAGCTTTTTTCAATGACACATTTAAGACGCAGCATCTTTTAGAGGACAACTGTAATATTTCACCAAACGTATATACATATCCATTTGGATTCAGCTGCAGCGAATCACGTCATTTAGTTGTAAGTTGCGGTTTTAAGGCAAGTTTAGGCGTTGAAGAAAATATGAATTATATTCGCGAGGGAGAGCCTGAGTGTTTGTTTAACCTGTATAGATATAATCGACCAAGCTTTGTGTCGACTGAAGATTTTATGAAGAAGGCATTAAAGCCATAAAGTTTGAATTATATAACAATGTCCTATTATAATTAAATGGTTGACGAATTTTTAAGTTTGTACTATAATAGAAGTAATAGATAGTATATTTGTAAATTTGTTTTGCACATGATAAAGATATTAAAAGGACAGGTGATGTTTAAAATGAAGATTAGGAAATTAGGCAGATTTTCTGTGTTTGTTATTGTTTCGGTTATATTATGTTCTATGTTTAGTATACAGGTTTTTGCAACGGGCAGTGCTGAATTTACTATTCCTGATGGTGCAGTTGCAAGCGGTGAAGATTTTAGCGTTTCGCTTAAATTTTCTGCTGACCAAAATATCGGCACTGTTGAGTGCAACTTGGTTTATGATGATTCAGTAATTCAGTTTGTTGATGGTGATAGTGCAAGTGGTGGCGGCGGAATTTTGTCTGTTAGAGCTTTTCCAGAAAGTGAGAGCAGTGAGATTAGTGTTTCTTTAAAATTTAAAGCGTTAAAAAAAGGTTCGTCTAATATAGAGATTTCAAATTGTGCAATACTTTCTCAGGATGGTTCAACTCTTGGTTCACCAACGGCATATGCAATTATTACGACTGCTGATGGTGGCGGTGCAACAACTACGCCACAAACTCCAGATTCAGCTGCGACAGATAGCCAGTCTGAAACGACTACAACTAAAGCAACAGTAGCAACTGATGAAAACGGTGTACCAGTCCAGGGTGTGTTGAAAAGTCTTGAGGTTTCTGAGGGTGAGCTAATTCCAGCATTTTCTCCGAACATTTATGATTATGTAGTAAAAGTTCCAAATAGCGTTGATTACATTGAGGTTGAGGGTGTAGTAGCAGGCGTAACCGATAGTATTTGGTATGAGGGAAGCAAGTATTTACAGGTTGGAGATAATGTTAGAAGAGTATCGGTTACTGATGAAAACGGAAACAAAAAAGTTTACACAATAACTGTTCAAAGGCAAGCAGATTCAGCAACAGAGCAGGAATCACAAGTTGATGTTTCACAAGATGAAGCTGAAACTAACGTGACAACATCTAAGTCTAATGTGAGCATAGTTGATGATGACAATGCAGTAAAAGACAAGTACAAGAACATATTAATTCCAGCACTTTCTATTGTAATGTTCGTACTTATATTAGCACTAGTTATTTTGATTGTTTGGCTAAGAAAAAAATCTAAAAAGCGAAATGAAAATAATTATGACGATGATGATTATGATGATTATGATGATTACGACGACGATGACGATAACAATTAAATAATGGATATTATAATAAGCTGTGTCAAGTATTTTGGCACAGCTTGTTTTTGCGTTTCAGATATAAAAATGCAGTAATAGTATATAACTGCAGGATATGTTATTTGTGCAAGATTATTTATTTTATTGTTTTATTTTTAAAATAATATAAATAATAAAACAAATTGCAATATGGTATAATTAGTAAAAATGTGGGGGTATAATAAAGTAGCTGGAGTAATTTTTGATATCTAAGCTGTAAATGATGTTACAGTCGGTGGTAAAGTTATTTAGAGAGCAGGAGAAAAGATTGGTACAATGCCTGCACCTTAAAAAACAATATACAGCTACAGCAATTGCCAATAGTTTTAATCGATTAATTAGAAGTACTCAATGCCATACTAAACAATTAATTAACGAATTTGATTTTGAGCAGGAACGAGAAAATTGCAAGAACAGAGCATGGTAATTTTGGAGGTGAAAACAATGAATATTAATAATACATCACGAAGAATATTTATTGATATGGATGGAACACTAGCAAGATTTCATGATGAAATAAATTATTTAGAGCGTATGTGGGGAAAAGGATTTTTCGAGGAGTTAAAACCATTTACAAATATGATATTAGGAACAGATTTAATAAATAATCAAGCGTCTAATGTTGAAGTATATATCTTATCTGCAGCAATTGATAGTGAGTATTGCAAAACAGAAAAACATAATTGGTTAGATAAATACTTACCTAATATAGATAAGCATCATAGAATTTTCACTAAAATTGGAGAACCTAAGTCAAATTTTATACCTGGAGGGATTAGTAAAAGTGATTACCTCATAGATGATTATAATATCGGACTTGACAATTGGGTAGAACATGGTGGAAGTGCTATTAAATGTGTGAACAACATTAATCATAAAGGCTTAATAGGAGAGCTTTGGAAGGGGAATATTGTTAAGGTCGAATCTTCTCCTTATGAGATACAAGAACAGATTGCTTCTTGTATTCAGAAAAGCAACAAGTTAAATAAATCAAAAGGAAGATAATATTGTTATGATTAGAAAAAAGAATGATAAAAAACACATAGTAAGTATGTTGTCCTGCGCCAAATTGTACAGACAGTACAAAAAAGCCCCTATGGTAGATATTAAATTTTAATCAACAAACTGATTT
>CAZJRQ010000008.1:8294-79847 GCA_964548535.1 uncultured Oscillospiraceae bacterium | reverse complement strand
ATTCCTCAGCAGATCGCCCTGTTTGGCTCATACGCATATCCAGCGGCGCATCGCCATGGTACGAAAACCCACGAGATTCCTCATCCAGCTGGTGAGAGGAAACACCCAAATCCAAAAGCACCCCGTCTACTGGCGCAGCGCCCATCTCATGTAAAACTGTCGCCATTTCATCATAATTGTGGTGTACCACTGTGGCTGGATATTCCTCCAACCGTTCTCGTGCCACAGCAACAGCATCGGGATCACGGTCGAATCCAATGAGTCTTCCGCCATCCGTGAGCCTTTTTGCAATTTCTGCAGCGTGTCCTGCACCACCAACTGTTCCATCTATATACGTACCACTAGGACGGATTGCAAGTCCGTCCAGTACTTCGTTCAACAATACAGGGATATGTACAAATTCCATGGAAGCCTCCTTTTTTAAAACCCGATTTCCTCTAACGTTTTTAACATTTCTCCAACATCAAAGGAATCGTTCAGCGCATCCCATCGATTTTTATCCCAAATTTCCGCTTTATTATCTGCTCCAATTAGGACAACTTCTTTTTCCAAATTCGCAAATTGCCTTAAATCCTGCGGAATCAAAATCCTTCCTTGTTTGTCTGGCACAATCGTTCCTGCGCCCGAAAAAAGCCAACGCTTGATCTGATTTGCCTTCGCCTCTGGAATTGTTGCAACTTTTGCAGAAAGCCGTTCCCATTCCATCTCCGAATACACCGTCAAACAGGGCTGGTCCAATCCTTTTGTCACATAAAACGGTGCACCGAGAACATCACGCAATTTGGTGGGAAAATTCAGCCGCCCCTTTGTATCGATGGTATGATAATACGTGCCCATAAGGGAAGCCAAATTCGCCACCACCTTTCTGCAAGTTTTTCTTTTCGAAAGCATCGCACCCCACCTTTAGGGAATTCGCTCCACTTTTCACCGCTATACTACCATTATACCGTATCTACCGAAAAATTGCAAGAAGTAGGCGGGAGAATCCCGAAAAAATATGTCTAAATAATCCCTCTATTTTTATACACCTTGCACAAATTTCTTCAATCTGACGACATATACTACTCTGCGATAAAAACATAGACTTTGTCTATGTTTTTATCCGCCGTTGTAGCGCAAGTGCGTAACACGCAGATGTTGTCAAATACTGTGAACCGCCGCAAATGCGGCACAGCGCCCTGCGCTGAGTTAAGGCAGCACCACACAAAGATTGTGCAATGTTGCCTTAAAATCTCTCTATTCTTCTTTTTATGCACCCTTTTGACCATTTTTGTCATGTTGTACAATTTATTTCTTTTCTACTATAAAATATAGGTGATTTTTTATGCGTTATGCACAAAACACAACCCTTTTCAAGAAAATTCCATGAATGGTTCTCTCATCTGGGTATACAAAAAGGACGAACCCATAGGGTTCGCCCTTCGAAAGAATGCTTCTAAAGCAGTTCTAATTATTCATTTACCTTGATAACAACGCCAGAACCTACTGTTCTACCACCCTCACGGATAGCAAAACGCAGACCTTCTTCGATAGCGATTGGAGCGATCAGCTCAACGTCCATCTCTACGTTATCGCCAGGTGTACACATTTCAACGCCTTCTGGAAGAGTGATGATACCAGTTACGTCAGTTGTTCTGAAATAGAACTGTGGACGATAGTTGTTGAAGAAAGGTGTATGACGGCCGCCTTCTTCCTTCTTCAGGATATAAACCTGACCTCTGAACTTTGTAAGAGGACGGATAGAACCTGGCTTACAAAGTACCATGCCACGCTCAACCTGGTCACGTGTGATACCACGAAGCAGTGCACCGATGTTATCGCCAGCTACTGCGCTATCCAGAAGCTTACGGAACATTTCGATACCAGTTACAACGGTATTCAGCTTTTCTTCAGACATACCAACGATTTCTACTGGTTCATTGATGTTCAGCAGACCACGTTCTACACGGCCTGTAACAACAGTACCACGACCAGAAATGGTCATTGTATCCTCGACTGGCATCAAGAAAGGCTTTGCATCGTCACGCTCTGGTGTTGGGACATACTCATCAACAGCATCCATCAGCGCAATGATTGGCTTATAAGCATCGTTCGTGATGTCGTCTGGAGCTTCAAGAGCAGCCAGTGCAGAACCAGTGATAACTGGTGTGTCATCGCCTGGGAAGTTGTATTCGCTCAATGTGTCACGAATATCCATCTCAACGAGTTCAAGCAGCTCTTCGTCGTCTACCTGATCAGCCTTGTTCATGAATACAACGATTGCTGGAACGCCTACCTGACGAGCAAGCAGGATATGCTCTTTTGTCTGAGCCATAGGGCCATCAGATGCAGCAACAACAAGGATTGCGCCGTCCATCTGAGCCGCACCAGTGATCATGTTCTTTACATAGTCAGCATGTCCTGGGCAGTCAACGTGAGCGTAGTGACGGCTGTCAGTTTCATACTCTACGTGAGAGGTGTTGATTGTGATACCACGTTCTCTTTCTTCTGGAGCCTTATCGATCATATCGTAAGCTTCGTACTGTGCCTGACCCTTAAGAGCAAGAGTCTTAGTGATAGCAGCTGTAAGAGTTGTTTTACCGTGGTCAACGTGTCCGATTGTACCAATGTTAACGTGTGGTTTAGTTCTTTCAAAATGTGCCTTAGCCATTGGAAAATTCCTCCTTAAAAATCATAAATTAAATTTTATCTAATATTACATATTATAAATACATTATATCAGAATTTTTTTATCATTGCAATAGGTAAATCAAAATTTAACAAAATAAATTAAGCCTTGCTTCTTGCATTAATAATCTTTTCAGAAATAGACTTTGGAACTTCAATGTAGCTATCAGGCTCCATTGAATACTGTCCACGACCCTGAGTCTTAGAACGCAAGTCGTTTGAGTAACCAAACATTTCTGAAAGCGGAACTAGTGCATTAATCTGCTGAGCACCAGGTCTAGCTTCCATACCCTGAATCTGTCCACGACGAGAGTTAAGGTCACCCATAACATCACCCATGTAGTCCTCAGGAACGATAACTGTAACCTTCATGATAGGCTCAAGAATAACAGGATTAGCCTTTCTCATAGCTTCCTTAAACGCCATAGAACCGGCAATCTTAAATGCCATTTCAGATGAGTCAACTTCATGGTATGAACCATCATAAAGTTCAACCTTAACGTCAACTACCTGGAAACCAGCAAGAACGCCTGCCTCCATAGCACCCTTGATACCAGCATCAACAGCAGGAATATACTCCTTAGGAATAGATCCACCAACGATCTTGTTAACAAATTCGTAGCCCTGACCTGATACGTTAGGCATAACGTTAATCTTAACATGACCGTACTGACCTTTACCACCAGACTGCTTAGCATATTTGTGATCAACTGAAGCGTTCTCTCTAATTGTTTCCTTGTAAGAAACCTGAGGAGCACCAACGTTTGCCTCAACCTTAAATTCACGAAGAAGTCTATCAACGATAATTTCAAGATGAAGCTCACCCATACCAGCAATGATAGTTTGTCCAGTTTCCTGAGATGTGTAAGTTCTGAAAGTTGGATCCTCTTCTGCAAGTTTTGCAAGAGCGATACCCATCTTTTCCTGACCAGCCTTAGTTTTTGGCTCGATAGCAAGCTGAATAACAGGCTCAGGGAACTCCATAGACTCAAGAATTACTGGGTGATCCTTATCACAAAGAGTGTCACCAGTAGTAGTAGATTTTATACCAACAGCAGCAGCGATATCTCCAGCATAAACAGCCTCGATATCCTTTCTGTGGTTTGAATGCATCTGAAGAATACGTCCAATTCTCTCAGTCTTATCCTTTGATGCGTTATATACATTTGAACCAGCCTTAAGAACACCAGAATAAACTCTGAAGAAGCAAAGCTTACCAACAAATGGGTCAGTTGCAATCTTAAATGCAAGAGCTGCAAATGGCTCATCATCTGAAGAAGGCTTAACAAGCTCCTCACCAGTTTCTGGGTTAACACCAGTGATGTGGTCAACATCAACAGGAGCTGGCATGTAGTCAATAATAGCGTCAAGAAGCTTCTGAACGCCCTTATTTTTGTATGAAGTACCGCAAACAACAGGAACCATTGTGTTAGCAATTGTACCCTTTCTGATGCAAGCCTTCATTTCCTCGATAGTAAGTTCCTCACCATCAAGATATTTCATCATAACTTTCTCGTCCTGCTCAGCAACAGCGTCCAACAAAGTTGCACGATATTCCTCAGCCTTTTCCTGCATATCAGCCGGAATATCTTCCACCTGAATATCAGTACCAAGGTCATTTGTGAAAATATATGCTTTCATTTCAAGAAGATCAACGATTCCCTTGAACTGATCCTCAGTACCGATTGGTAGCTGAATAGGAACAGCATTAGTCTTTAGTCTTGAATGTAGCATTCCAAGAACGTTGTAGAAATCAGCACCCATAATGTCCATCTTATTGACGTAAACCATTCTAGGAACCTTATAATTATCAGCCTGACGCCATACAGTTTCAGTCTGTGGCTCAACGCCTCCCTTTGCACAAAGAACAGTTACAGAACCATCAAGTACACGAAGTGATCTCTCAACCTCAACTGTAAAGTCAACGTGTCCTGGAGTATCGATGATGTTTAGTCTATGTCCCTTCCAAAAAGCAGTAGTAGCAGCAGAAGTAATAGTAATACCTCTTTCCTGCTCCTGTGCCATCCAGTCCATAGTTGCAGCACCTTCGTGAGTTTCTCCGATTTTATGGTTAACACCAGTGTAAAATAGGATACGCTCGGTTGTTGTAGTCTTACCGGCGTCTATATGAGCCATTATACCAATATTTCTGGTATTTTCTAAAGAACAATCTCTTGCCATATTATCCTCCTAAATTTACATTGATTACCATCTGTAATGAGCAAAAGCCTTATTAGCCTCAGCCATTTTATGTGTATCATCACGCTTCTTGCATGAACCGCCAACGCCGTTTAGAGCGTCAAGGATTTCAGCTGCAAGTCTTTCCTTCATTGTATTTTCGTTTCTTTCACGAGAATACTTTGTAATCCATCTTAGACCTAGAGTTTGACGTCTGTCAGCTCTAACCTCCATTGGAACCTGGTAAGTAGCACCGCCTACACGACGAGCCTTTACCTCAAGCTCTGGCATAATGTTATCCATAGCTTCTTCAAAAACTTCAAGAGCAGGACGACCTGTCTTTTCCTCTACGATTTCAAACGCACCGTAAACGATCTTCTGTGCAACACCCTTCTTACCATCAAGCATGATGTTGTTCACAAGACGAGTAACAAGCTTTGACTTGTATACTGGATCAAGAAGTACATCTCTCTTAGTAACTCCACCTCTTCTTGGCACTTAAATTCCCTCCTTCACAAATAATGAATTCATAGGTACTCGCTCTATAGCCGAACGCTATAGCCCCGTCAGTCCAAATGCAGAGTTGAATAATAAATATATATATATCAATCTCACTCTACACGCAACTGTGGTCTTCGCAGTTTGCGACAATGAGTTTAAACCTTATTAAAATTGAGCTTTTGTAATAAATTACTTAGCAGCTCCAGCCTTTGGCTTCTTAGCACCGTACTTTGAACGAGCCTGCTTTCTGTTAGCAACGCCCTGAGCATCAAGAGTACCTCTAACGATATGGTAACGAACACCAGGAAGATCCTTTACACGTCCGCCTCTAATAAGAACAACGCTATGTTCCTGTAGATTATGACCAACGCCAGGGATATAAGCTGAAACTTCATGACCGTTTGAAAGCTTAACTCTTGCGATTTTTCTCATAGCTGAGTTAGGTTTCTTAGGTGAAGCAACTCTTACTGCTGTACAAACGCCTCTCTTCTGAGGACAGCTCTGATCAATAACAGCCTTCTTCTTTGAGTTGTAACCCTTCTGAAGAGCAGGTGCTGTTGACTTAGTTTCCTGAGTCTTTCTACCTTGTTTAACTAATTGGTTAAAAGTTGGCATATTTTATCTCCTTTCTTAAAATACTATATAGCTATGCACAATACATCAGCATACTTTAATATTATACACCTTAGCATATCCGATGTCAAGCATTTTTTATTATGATTTTCTACAAATTTTACATACTTTACTATAAGATTATTGCCGAAATTCTACAACACATACAAAACAGCAGAGATTTTTTTACAATCTCTGCTGTAATTAGATATTAAATTAGTCTTTATGAATGTGCCCTCAACTTTAAAAGCTATAAAAGCAAAGAACATCTTGAAAAAAGCAACATTCTAAATCCCTAATCATTTTCAAGTGTACCCTCAGTATATTCCTGAACTTTAAGAAAATCTTCTGTGCTAAGCTGATATAAATTACCGTCGATACTAACCGCATTCACATCGCGGTAAAGCTTAACAACTACTTGATTCTCTGAAAAGAAGAAATAAACTCTAACAGTATTACTTGGGTTTGTTTTATCGAATCCATCTAAATCAGATCCATCAACCGTACTCTGATTAGTCTTTATGCTATAAAGCATATCTACTAATTTATGCTCAGGACTAGATTCTTCATTCTTTTCTTCATCAATTCCAAAAGCTAGAAAAGCTTCACTTAGCTTTTTAAAATACGAATCATTAATTGAATAAACCTTACCATTAATAAGTACTGCCTTCTCGTCATTATAAACTGTTACATCCATAACCTGATATTTTGTATTATAAACTGAAACACCAAATTCAGTGTCCTCATCGGTATATTCTGGATTATCAATCACATCGCAATTTTCTGTCACAGATTTAACAACCTCAACAAGCTTAGCCTTTTCATCATTCTTATCGCCTTCTGGAAAACCATTACCACATGAATAAGCGTTGTCATTTTTATAATTATAATGCGAAACACCAAAGTAATAATCCTTTACGTCGAAATCGAAATTGTAATCAACCTGAATTTCATCATTGTCTTCAAATTCATTCTCATAACGAATCTTATCCAAAACGCTGCCTAGATTATTATAAGTATCCTCGTCAACTGAATAGAATTTGTTTTGAATTCTAATAGTCTTTTCGTCCTTATACATTCTAACTGACAAAACCTGCTCGGTCTCAGATCCAGCTGTAACATTACGTCTTGTATCCGCGTAATCATTGAATCTTGGATTATCAATCACATCACAATTTTGTGTTATTTCTTTCAAAGCATTAATAAACTCTGCTTTTTCATCGTTATAACTTCCTGCAAAGCTAAGGAATCCAAGAGAGGAATCATCGCTATAATGCTCAATTCCAAATTCATAATCGTTTGTATCAAAATCCAGTGTACCAGTAGTTTCTGCAATAGTCAAATCATCATTAACAGTAAAACCAACATAAATACCCTCAAGCTTTTTTGTAGACTCAGGAACTGTCTGTCCCATGAATATTAAATAATCGCCAGACGCAATATCAGCAATTTCTATCTGCTCATCGTACGCAACATACTCCTGCAACGGCGCAAGATTTACATAATTAAATCGCTCTTCAACTTTACCGCCAAGCCCTGTTTTATTATTATCATATTCATATACAGGTGCAGATACGTACTGGTCGCCTAGTCCATTTATATAAACAACCTTAACATATATTGACTTGCCGTCTTTACTAGGAATAAAGCTGTAGCTTACCCATACTCCTCCATTACCGCAAGACACTTCATATTCACCAGTTTCCCGCAAAATTTTTGCAATTTCATCACCAGATATTTTTCTCACTCCGTAAAATTCTGTCGGAGTTGGCTTGTGAATCTTAAAAATAAAGTCAGCAGTATTAACATCGCCACTTGCAGAAACGCCAGTTGTACTTGGAACTTTTACAATATCTCCAACCTGCAAATCATCAAAATTCAACTTACTGCTCTCATATTGATTTGGGACAATCTCAGAATCAAAAACATAACCTAATTCACTTAACGAAACCTTATAAACTTCCTCTCCAACTGTAACATCTAAAACAGAATCGTTTATAGCTGTAATTTCGCCAGTTATTGAAGATACACCCAGTATATCAGAGATTTCTAATCCATTTACAATATAATTACTAACAACCTCAAGTCCAGTACATGAAGTTATCTGAAGTGGGTATGTTTCAAGCATTGTACCATCAAAATCCAAATTAACAATATCACCAAAACAAACATTTTGATCAGCAACCGCCTCTGCAAGTTTATCATTATCAGCAAAAGGAATTGAAACGAATCCTACCTTATTATATAATAGCAGACTATCACGAGTAACTTCTATTACAGTAAATTTAGAATCATCATATAAAATATCAGCTGTTTCAATTTGCGATGAATCACCAGTAGTACTAAGCGGATTATTATTTGTAAAATAAACACCAGCACCACCAACAGCAACTAGAGCCATAACGCAAGCAATCGCTGTAAACGAACGTCTTTTTAAATATACTTTATCTTTCTTTTTTTCGCTATTCATAATTACACTCTCCTTCCATTCCGACGGAGTAGTGTATTTATCGAGATTTTTAAGTTGTTTCATAACCAATCACCCTTTCAAATTGCACACATGTCAAAACACATAAGCTAATCCGTCAAAAACTCTTTCAGCTGTTCACGACCTCTTTTGAGATGTGATTTAACTGTATTTTCTTTCATTCCGGTCATTTGTGAAATTTCCTTTATTTTGTACTCCTCATAGTAATATAAATATATAACATCCCTTTGTTTAGGAGGAAGCTTGAAAATCAGTTCAGTCAGCTCAATATCACTTTTATCATGAAAAGGAATAATCAGCTCATTAAGATTAACGGTGTTCTTTCTCAACCTGTACCGCAGAACACTTCGGCACTCGTTAAGCGTAACAGTAATAAGCCAAGCCTTAACATTAGCAGGACCGCCCAATTTCATCTCCTTGAAAAGCTTGAAAAAAACATTTTGATAGCAATCCGCCGCATCAGCGTAATTTCCAGTATGTATCAAACAAAGCCTTGTTATCATATCAGAAAACTCATCAACATATTCTCTATATTTAATGTTAATATCAGTACTAGAATCAATTTCAACATCAGTACTTGATTTAAGGTTTATATCATTACTAGAAATAGTATTCTCCATGCTTTTCACCCCTTCCTACTAAATAAAACGCCAGACAGTCAAGTTTGGTTGCAAAAAAATATAAAAAATATAAAATATCCAAAGAAACTATACATAAAACAAAAACACCCTTTCGGGTGTTTTATTTCTCGCAATAGTCGAAACATCAAAAGTTATACACATTTTAACACATTTATACAAAAACCACAATGTGCAAAAGTCACAACATTGTTCATCTTTGTTTGGAATGCACCGCTCCAAATTATACAGACAGTATTTTCATTTGACCTCATGTTCGCTTTTATTCAACCTCACGCAGTCTTTCAACAAGCGATTTTTTGTTCTGCATTCTAATGATAACCGCTGAAATTACAATCGGCGCTAATATAATCAAAACGCTGTATCCAAGTAAATACATCCAAGGCATATTCCAGTGCATATAATCAGCACTAGTGTTTCTCATAAATTGTATAAATAGATATCCGCAGATATTACCTGCTGTGGCAGTAATAATAATATTTTTGACTGCTATCATAACTCCTTCATATTGAATCATTTTTGATAGCTGTTTATTGCTCATGCCGATTGACCTAAGCATTGCAAATTCGTTCTTTCTAACCATAACATTTGAAACAAGTGTGTTTATCAAATTTATCATGCTGAAACCTATTATAAATGCTGCAAAAGCAAAAACCATAGTGTAAATAAAATTATAAGTTTTCTCAGAAATTACTATTTGTGATGACAATGTACTTAGGATTAAATTCGGATTGTTCTCAACAATTTCAGCAATTTGCTGCTCAATTTCATTACCGTTTTTATTATAATCAGAAGCACGAACAATAAACTCAGAATTAGCATTAAAGCTTTCAGGCATCATTGAATCTAATACTTCCTCTGGAAAAATAAACCATCCGCTTGATAAATTTATTTTTTTACCTTCGTCAGTTTTTGTGAACTTATTTAAATTCAAATCTCCTGCAATAGTAAATTCATCTTCAACAATTTCTGAACCATTATACCAGCTGATTTTAACTTTATCACCAGTTTTAAATTTCCAACCATAAATCTCTTTTACAACAGAATTATCAATAACAAGAATTTCTTTATTTTCAATCATTTTATCATAATCAAAGCTGCTAGTATTAATAGATTCTTCGATTATATCACTATGACTTCGATTAAATGATGTAATTGTATCCTGACCACGATAATTATTATATTCGAATTCTATAAAAGACGTCTTGAATTCGGTTACCTCTTTTACTCCTTCTACAGACATAATTTGTGACATCAAACCATCATTTAAAGGGTTCTCCATCTGAACTCCTGTATAACCATTGTCATTTAATTCAGCCGCATTCGAAGAAAACTCTATAACATATTCACCGAATCTAAATTCTCCGCCTCTGGCATACTCCTCTAAATTCATTGAAACAAGCATAGTAGTACCGACAATAAAAAGAATTCCGCCAACTGCAAGTGAAAGAGATGTCATAAACGACTTTTTTCGGTTTCTTCCATAGCTTATTTTTGCAAGTCCAAATGGAGAAAGTTCACGTTTTTTACCCTTTGTTTTAGCTGTAATCTTCTCAGTATTCCCGCTTGATTTTGCAGCCTCCATTGGTGATACCTTTGACGCAAGCTTTGCAGGCTTGTGAATTGAAAATAATACAGCTACTAGGTTTACAAGCAAAATAAGTATAGCACCCACAATGACTTTGTCCCACACGAAACCATTTTTAAATACCAATGATGCAAATATAAGTCCTATTAATATACCGATTGGAGCACCAATCAAACATAAAAACAAGCCCTCAAACGAAATCATTTTTTTGATTTGTTTTGCAGTACAGCCAATAGTCCTAAGCTGTCCGAACTGGCGAATTCTTGACGTAACGGAAATATAGAATATGCTGTAAATTACAATCATGCTGATTAACAAAATCGATATTCCAACAACAACGACAAAAATAACATCATTTCTCTGTAACGTTAATGAAGTTGCAAACTTGTTGTTTTTATTCACATCTGTCCTGTCAATTCCATACTCAGATGCAATTGCACAAATTTCGTTTGAAAATTCATCTCCTGACATTTTACTAGCATTTGCAATTCTTACAGCAGCTGAATAATCCATATCTTTAAGCTGACTGCCATTTTCAGCATACGCTTTTGACATATATATGCTGTACACCTGTGATGAATTTTCAAAGTCAGTAAAACCTGAAATCACAAAGTCCTCTTTACTGCCGTCTAAAAATTCAAAAGATAAAGTTTCACCAAGTTTTGCATCTTTTCCAATTTGATTCATGTAGGATTTATCAACTAAAACTTCATTGATTTTTTCAGGATATTTTCCCTCTGCTATATCAATTGTTTGAATTTCCTTAGCACCTTGCTCAAAAAACGACGGACTGATAATATAGTTATCAACCTCCATAGTTTTGCCCTGCTTATATACTAAAACATCCGTTATTCTGTCATCCTTTTTAAGCTGCTCTATCTGTTTTTCATCAGCTTTCATATAAATTACATGCTGTTGACTCTCATATGATTTGCGTTCTTTTTCTTCTGCAAAGATTGATGAAAATGCCGCTCCAGCAATTAACGCCGCCGAAAGTGCAATAGTCAAAACGATAAATATGTTTCTCATTCGTCCAGTTTTAAGACTTCTTAAAGCAAGCTTCAGCGGGACTTTTCTGTTGTTATTCTTTATCATAAAGCTCACCTCATTCTTTAATTTTACCGTCTTCAATGCGTATAATTTTATCAGCAAGCTGAGCAATTTCCATGTTGTGTGTTATCATTACAAGAGTTTGTCCGAACTTTTTTGCACTCATTTTCATAAGACCCAACACCTCTTGACTTGTTTTTGTATCTAGATTTCCAGTAGGTTCATCTGCCAAAATAATCGCTGGCTTTGATGCTAATGCTCGTGCAATTGCAACCCTCTGCTGCTGACCGCCAGAAAGATTATTTGGATAACGCTCAAGCTTTTCTTCAAGATGTAAAAGCTCGATAATTTCGTTAATGAATTTCTTATCAATTTTACCACCGTCAAGTTCAATAGGCAAAACTATATTTTCATAAACGTTAAGCATTGGCACAAGGTTGTAATTTTGAAAAATAAATCCGATTTGTCTGCGACGAAAAATCGTCAGTTCATTATCAGACATAGATGAAATTTCTTTGTTGTCAATAACAACCTTGCCTGATGACGGAATATCAAGTCCGCCAATCATGTTAAGCAGGGTGGATTTTCCGCTTCCTGATGTACCAACAATTGATACAAATTCTCCGCGTTCAACGCTGAAGTTTATTCCGTCAAGTGCTTTAGTTAAGCTGTCCCCTTCTCCATAATATTTTTTAAGCTGTTCAGTTTTAAGTACTACCATAATAATTTTCCCTCTCTTTTTATGTTATGTTTATATTATAAAGCTGAAATATCACAAAAACCTCTCAGAAATATAACAATTCTGAGAGGTTTGATTATTTTTTGAGAAATATTAAAAACTCTGAACCTTTTCCAACTTCCGACCTAACCTGAATATATCCGTCTTGAGCAGTAATGAGTTCTCTTGAAAGAAAAAGTCCAATTCCAGCTCCTTTTTCATCACTAGCAGTTGCCGAACGGTAAAATCGTTTGAAGATTAGAGGCTGTTCTTGTTCAGCTATTCCAGCACCATTATCTTTTATACTGACTACCGTGTAAAACTCCTGTTCTGATACGCTCAAAAAAACCTTTCCATTCTGTGGTGTGTACTTCACCGCATTATCTAATATATTAAATACAACTTCAGACGTCCATTTTTTATCGCATACAGCACAAATGCTCTCATCACAATCTACATCTATATTGATATTTTTCTTCTCAGCATTAAGCATAATTTGCAGCAAACCATCGGATAAAATATCCAACACTAATATTTTTTGCGGATTAAGCTTTATCATTCCATTTTCAAGACGTGACATTTTAACAAGCGAATTCATGAGAAAATCAAGCTTATCTATTTGATTTTCTGATAGCTCAATAAACTCTTTTCTCTGCTCATCAGTAAGTTCACGTTCTGTCAAAATCTGATTATACATTTTCAAATTAGCGGTTGGTGTTCTAACCTGATGAGTAATATCTGAAATCAGCGACTGCATATTATCTCTATCTTTCTTAGTCATTTCAGTTCTATCATTTAGTATTTCATACAACCTTTTAAGTTTTACGTTAAGTTTTCCGCTTATGCTTTCATCTTGATATTCAAAATCAACATCTTTTTCAGAAATCATGTCATCAAGCGTTTTGTCTAATTTCCTTGAAAATTTTGCAATAATATGCTTGTAATAAATCACAACCGCAATCAAAACTAATACAAGAGCAATTATAATTACAACCCAATAATTCAAAGCTTTTCACCTGCCCAGCTGTAGCCAATGCCATATACTGTTTTGATATATTTATGCTTGTCATCCTCAAGCTTATTTCTAAGCCGATTTATATTTACAGTCAGTGCATGCTCATCAACAAAATTGCCGTCATTATCCCACATTTTCTCAAGCAAAAGCTTTCTTGTAAGCACATTACCAGCATTCGAAATAAAGATTTTAATCAGCTTATATTCAGTAGGCGTAAGCATTATTATATCACCATTTTTATTTGCAATCAGCTTGTCAAAATCAATTGACAAAAATCCATCAGAATATTCGTTTGCTGAAGTTTTATTATATCGTTTTAACACCACAGCTATTCTTTTTCTAAGCAAAGGCATACTAAACGGCTTGGTTATATAGTCGTCAGCACCATTTTCAAATCCCAAAAGTTCCTCATGCTCAAGGTCTCTAGCAGTTAAAAATATGACTGGAATATCATAATCTCTCTTAATTTTTTCACAAAGAGAAAAGCCATCAATATCGGGCAAGTTGACATCAAGCAAAGCAAGATTTATTTGATTGCTTTGCAATATTTCAATTGCCATTTTTCCGTTTTCAGCCGATAGAGTTTCATACCCTTCAGCAGTTAAATCAAAGCATAATCCTTTATTTATATTTTTATCATCTTCTACTATTAATATATTTTGCATTTTTTTACACACCTCTACCAATCAATAATTTATATTATACAATAGATTACTTCAAATTTCAATTGCTTATTATGTATTAATTAAATTATTAATTTGTCACCACTAGCGGGGTTGTATGATTTGTAAAACTTATAAAAATAAAACTCCGCCTCATGCCACGTAACCTCTGCATCCCACTTACAAAACCACCCTAAATTAAATACTCAAAAAATGAGATACCAGCATTAAACCGCCAGCATCTCATTTTTAATATATTACTAGAAACCCAGCACACCAAACTTTTAGCCGTGCTTGCGTGATACCGAAACCATAGCTATAACTAATATTGCTACTAAAGAATATATTGCTACTAATAAATTTTGTCCTTGTGAAAATAAAGCCCCAGCATTAAATAAAGGCGTAAATCCTAAATAACTAAACCACGTAATGCCCATAACATTTAATATCGCCGGAAAGGCAATTATTAATGTGCAAATTAACAGCGTATAAATGCTGTGGCGTGTTTTTAAAGATATGAATATTATTAGCATAACAACTGCCGTACAGGCGATTAGCTTTAATAAATACAATACTCCAATAAAACCGCCAATGCTGATAAATGATGGCATATGACTAAAATCTTTCAAACTGCAAATTGGTGCATTTAAGTAGGACAAGCCATATACGTTTGATATATTAATAATAGCAGGCAGCATTCCAATCACGACTATCAAAAGCATCAAAACAATTGCAATCGTGGTCTTTGCTTTATAAGTATACCCGCGTCCAAGCGGTGTTGTTTTTATTAATTGATTAATGCCGTTGGTGTATTCCATCGTGAAAATACCATAACAGCAGATTATTAGCAATAAGCTGATTATTAGCATTTCCTTGCCGTTTCGAATTTTATGAATATCAAACAGTTCATTATATCCTGTTTCATAAACAAACCAGCCATCTGTATTTTTAATTTCTTCATATTGATTCCATACACGCTCAAAAACAGTTTGCTTATAAAGCTCTCGCTCTAAGGATTCTCGTTTCTGTTGAACTTGAATATCATTGCTGTCTGTTTGCATACTTAACTTATCAAGCTCTAATTGCACTTCTTCAAATCTTGCACGTTCTGTTTTTAAAAGCTCAATTTTCTCTTGTGTAACTTCACCTTCTAATTGATTCATGTAAGATTTATAATAAAGCTCGTCAGGTGATAGATATGTTACTGACGTAAGACAGCTATAAATTGAAACTGCCGCGAATCCCAATAAGACTATTATAGTTTTATTAACCCATAATATTTTATATAACTCTTGACTACACACACTTTTTCCAACGTTTTTTTCTTTATTTCTACTGCAAAATGAGAAACGCAAATTAAATCGCGAGGGCTGTTCTGAACGACTTTTTGAAAATACTATACAGTTTAAACTTGCGAAAATAAGAATTAGCAATGATATAGTAACAATAGACGCAAAAAACAAAGATATCGCCTTTCCGAATACATTTAGATTCAGATATAATCCCAGTATGTCCTGAGCGCTAAAAAGTCCAAATAGGTTGATATGTTTAAGTATTGTAATTTGACTGTTAGCAGGAATTAATACATATTGCAAAAAACTTACCAAAAGAATAATACCGCTTGATATAAATGCCGATATGCTTTTTCGCATGAAAACAGATGCAAACATAACAATCAGCCCTATTAAGAAACAAGCAAGCCATTTCAAAAGCATAAAGCTTATCAAAAATTTTCCCACCGACATTTTAATAGTACTTCCCATAAATAAACCGACCGACTGAATACTTCTAGAAAGATCGCCAAGCCCAATTGTAAAACCATAAAATACAATATTACATCCATATAAAATAAAAACAATTACTGCCGTACTAACATCCAACACCGCCATTTTGCAAGCAATTAATCGTAATCTTCCATACGGTGTAGATTTTACAAGCGAAAACAAGCCTTTGTTTTTTTCATCATAAATCATAAGAAAGGCGAAAATGAATAAGAAAATAAACACAAGGCAATCAGTAACAAGTGAAGAAGTCGCCGAAGTCACACCATAAGAAACATCATAAGTAATTTCTGTATGGCTCATGGATGAATAGTCATCAGCTGTTTTTTGAATATTGCTGCTTGAAAAACCATCACTAGTTTCTTTTGAAAAAATTGAGATTCCCGACAATATGTTAGCACGATCTTCAATTTCACTTAAATAATCCTGATAACCGGATAACTGCGTAATTTCAGTGTAAATCTCATTTGCAAGAGCTGACTCCTGCTGAATGTTTTTAGTATAATGCAAATACTCTCCTGATTCCCATAGTGATAAATAATGATTATATTCATCAAGATTTTGACTTTTAATATTGTTTGCCAAAGTATTCCCATGTTCATTTTGCCAAGATTCATACATCTTAACGTTTTCAACAAGTTCGATACCTTTAATATCTGTATAATATCTATTTATAAAATCAGGACGTTCTTCATTAGGCAAAACTGATAAATCGTTAGATATCTTTTTATATGCATTCAGCGGTGGCTTTTCATCGTTAGATTGATTTGAATACCAAAGAAAAAACACGTTGAATAAAACCAAACTAAGCAATACAACAAATATTGTTTTTCTACCAAACAATTTACGCAGTTCGTTTGAGAAAAGCCTGCTCATTTATTATCCTCCTCACCGAAAAGTTTTAGATATACATCTTCCATATCTCCTTTTGGTGCATATTTTTCGATTAAAACTTCTGGCGAATCCTTTGCAACAATATCGCCTTTTTTAAGCAGAATAATTTCCTTTGCAATGCCTGAAATATCTGAAACGACGTGGGTAGCAATAAGCACAATCTTATCTTTTGCTTGTTCTGCCATTAGCTCCCGTATGCGAATCCTCTCTTTTGGGTCAAGCCCAGCGGTTGGCTCGTCCATAACTAAAAGTTTAGGTGAACCAATTAACGCTTGAGCAACTAAAATACGCTGTTTCATACCGCCAGAATATGCCGAAAGTTTTTTATCTAACTGCTCTGTTAGATTTACTGCATTAGCTGTACGCTCAACTTCTTCATCAATTTTATTTTTAGGGGTTTTTTTAAGTGCAGCTAAATAGCTTAAAAATCGTCTGCCTGTAAACATATCATAAAGTCCCTGCTGTTGCGGAGCATAACCTAAAATGTCTCGAAATTTTTCACCAAGCTTGTGAATTTCAACTCCATCCCACAAAACCTTACCGCTATCAGCTAACAGATTGTCTGTGATTATGTTCATCATTGTAGATTTTCCAGCTCCATTAGGACCCAGCAATCCATATACACCAGGTTCTAAAGTTAAACTGACACCGTTTAAAGCAATATTCTTTTTATATTTTTTCTCTACATCAATTAATTCCAGCATTCATATATCTCCTATTCCGTTATCTTAAGATACTCGCCTTTTCCATCAAAAAAATCATCCTTTTTTATCAGTGCAAAAAGCTGTTTATCAATGTATTCCTGCCAGACGCCAACCCAGTCAACGTATTCTTTCTCCATTTTCACTCCATAGATAACCAAGAAATATTCACCTAAATCTGCCTTTATTTCTATCGGATATTTGAAATCCATTCCGCTTTGATAAAGGTTAATGTTTTTAACATCGCCTTTTTTTATATCTACTGCATAATGTGCAGGTAAATCTTCTGTTGTAGTTGAATAAACAATATACCCGTCATAAAATTCTAAAAAGTCTGGAACAGACGGAAGATTTTCTGCAACAGTAGTTATTTCACCACTTGTGATATTCAGTGCATATATTTTATTCTCTTTTTCAAGTGCATAATAAATTGTATCTCCACTCATGCAAAAAGTGTATGTAAGCTTGATTTCACCGATTGATGTTTCTTCTCCAGTTTTAGTGTCATATTTGCTAAAGGCAAGCTTGTTATCCTTTTGTTCATTAAGAATAATACATTGTTCAAGTGTTCCTATTATCTCTTTATTCTTTAAGTCAAGTACTTTCTCTGCCTTGCCGCTTGATAAATCAATTGCCATCAACTGGC
Organism: uncultured Oscillospiraceae bacterium; assembly: GCA_964548535.1. Taxonomy (GTDB): domain Bacteria; phylum Bacillota; class Clostridia; order Oscillospirales; family Ruminococcaceae; genus CAZJRQ01. The sequence continues at coordinate 61,708 of CAZJRQ010000008.1, read as the reverse complement.
TGTTATTATTATCACCTGACATACCAATAAAACCATCGTCAGATTCCATAGTTTCCATAACCATAACATCAGCATAAATCAGCCCGTCACCTATTACAAAATCTCTACTCCAGCTCATGCCTGATTCTAAGCTGTATATCATTTTCTGATTTGCACCATCTAAATCGCTGACAAACAGTCCAGGCACTATTGTTGTACCATCATTAGAATATGCATCTGAAAGTCTATAGAGCTTATCATTATATGTAAACAAGCCTTGTGCACCTAGCAAGTTTATATATGAGGTACAGCTATCATCATTATGATCACAATTACTCTTACTGCATAAATACACTTCTCTTTGACTTTGATAATCAATATACATTAGATTTTCATATTCATCTTCATACGTTTCACCGTTATGATTTTTGTAATAATAGAATCCCTCTGACGTGCTATAACAGCCCATCATTTCACTGATATGCTGCAACTGTGATGTTTCTTGTGAATTATCCGCATTCGAGTTATCAGACTGCTTATTTATAAATCCACCGCTCGTTTGAGAATTACCATTTGCATTGCTATTTGATTCACCCGAATTTTCACCAACACTGCTTGAGCAACTTGAGAAAGAACTAGCTAAGCAGATTGCTAATAAAGTTGCAATTTTTTTTCGCATAAAAAATACTCTCCTTATCTTTGATAAGAAGAGTATAAATCATAAAAGTCAAGAAACTGTCAAAACGCAATTTAATTTATTAGCAATTCGCAGACAACCTTTGCTCCGCCTTGTTGATTATTATCAATACTGAAATTTCCACCATGTTTTCGACACAGAATATTGCAAATAGAAAGCCCAAGAGCCATGCGATTTTCATTGTTTTCCTTTTTATAAAAAGGTGTTAAGTTTGATTGAAGTGTTTTTTCACTAAATCCATCACCATCATCATTAACAATAATAATAAGCTTTTCAGTTTCACAGGTAAATGCTATTTCAATATTTTGTTTTGCAAAACGAAGTGCATTAGAAATTATATTTTCTAATAATCGATAAAACAATTGCTTATCTAGCATTCCTGATAAATTTTTAGGTAAGTTATTAGTTATCACCAAAGTTTTTCCGTCATTCTCAGCTAGCAGAGTAAAGCTTTCAATAACATCTTTTACAACATCGGTTATAATACATTCTGTTTTTTGGGTTTCTAAATCCTCTAAGCTTTGAATGTCACGGACACTATTTACATAGTGTTCTAATCGAATAGCTGAATCAGAAAGATTACTTATTATTTCTAATAATTTTTCTTCGCTCACTTTATCATTTTTCATGTTACGCTCAAGATATTCTGTATATCCCATAATTATAGTAATAGGAGTACGCAAATCATGAGCAACAGATGCATTTAGATTCTTCCTCTCCTCCATAACTTTCCAAATAGTTCGCTGGCTGTCCAGAAGAGCTAATCTCATTTTTTCAAAAGACACACAAAGCTTACCTAATTCGTCAGACTGCTCAAAATCTATTGTAAAATCCAAATCATTATCAGCTATTTTCTTTGCACCGTCTGATAAAACATCAAGCGGGAGTGCAAGCTTTTTCTTATAGAACACAATTGAGCATATAATAATACCAGAAATAGCATAAATTATAGGCATTGCTATCATACACCATGACATAGCGTTATATAGCAAAGTTTTTTTAGGTGATAAAAATTCAGGTGAAGCAATCGGCTCAATAGCAAATTGAGTTGCTTGCGGATTATATGGTTTAAACGCATTATTATCATCACCTACAAGTATTACAGGAAAATCAAATTTTTCGCCATTTGCTCTCATTCGCATAGCGGATTCAGAGCGTCCATTTTCAGTTTCAGTATATACATTTAACATAACTTCATCGGTGATTGGTACAAGCCAAGCTTTAACCTTCAAACATATCCCAATAGTAATAATTGATATCAGAGTCACAGCAATTGCCATAATCAGCACCATCATGGTGAAAGATTTCTTGATAGATTTAGTCTTAAAAAAATCTTTTAACCTTCCCATTTGTATCCAACTCCCCATACAGTTTTTATCACATATCTGCCCATTGAATCAAATAACTTCATGCGGATTTTGCGTACATGCTCCTTAACAACATCACTATTGCCGTCTGCTTCTAATCCCCAAACGCTCTCATAGATTTGTTCTTTTTCAAAAACTCTATTTGGATAACGTGATAAAAACTCAATTATATCAAACTCTCGTTTAGAAAATATAATTTCTTCATTTTGATACTTAACAGTTCGCTTATCATATTCAATAACAAATCCATTTTGAAAATGGACTTCTCCAAGAGTTGTTTGACGATTCTGCCGTCTGATATGCGACTCTACTCTTGCTGATAATTCTGCTAAGCTGAATGGCTTAGTAATATAGTCATCACCGCCAGCTCTAAGTCCATCAATCTTATCTTTTTCTGTAATTTTCGCAGTCAAAAACACAATAGGACAAGAAACAAATTCACGTATTTCTCGACACAAAGATAATCCATCTACATCTGGCATATTAATATCCAAAAGAATAATATCAGGCTTTTCGTTAAGTTTTTCTATGGTGCTTTCATAGCTATCAGCTGTATAAACCAAATAATCTTCAGTTTCAAAATGATCCCTCAGTAACTTTCGCATTATTTCTTCATCATCGACCACCAAGATTTTACAACACATGATATTCACATTCCTCTCTAAATAGTGTCTACTAGTTTTATATTAAACTATAAAAGTCAAAAATGCGTCAAATTTCTTTAACTCAATAATATAATTATAACCGATTTAATGACTGATGTCTATATAACAGACAATCTAAACCCGACAATTATAGTTTTGACTTATTAGAAAAAACTAGCACTATATAAAAATATAATTCTAAATACACATGCCAAATAATGACATCAACTATTTTTAATAGTGATTTGTATTATCATTTTAAATATTAATTTTAATTTGAATTTTGAGAAAATATATGAAACACAAACTGATACCATACGAGAGAATATTGTAAATAGTATTAAAACATATGCGTAATTCAATGTTATTTATCCAAATTAACAATCCTTGTTCCAATTGATTTAAGACTTTCATCGTGAGTTACCATTATTATAGTTTCACCATATTTTTGATTCAATTCTTTAGTATATTTATTACAACTTCACCATTCTTTCTGTCGAGTGAGCCTGTAGGTTCGTCAGCTAAAATTATATCACATTTTTTATCATTATTCGTGCTAATGCTACACGTTGTTCACCGCCTGAAAGTGTATATACAAATGACTTCATTTTTCCTAACACATCAACCTTGTTTAGCAAAGTTGTTTTCCACACCAACTGGCAGCTTTTTTATTACAAATTTCTTACTGATTTGCTACTTGCAGCTTCCCGCGTTTTAGTCGAAGTATAACATCAGCTTGCTTTGCAAGTTCATTAGAATGTGTGACAATAACAACGCACTTGTCCATCTGGTGTGCGCATTCTTTCAATATCTGTGAAACTTCATAAGCTGTATCTTCATCGAGATTGCCCGTAGGCTCATCAGCCAAAATTATAGGAGCCTCCGAAGCCAATGCACGGGCAATAGCCACTCGCTGCTGCTGTCCGCCTGAAAGTTTCAGGACGTTACGTCTGCTTTCTTCTTCTGTAAGCCCTACCCGTTCCAATATAGGCTGTGGCGGAAGCTTTGAGGTCAGAGCCACATTTTCTTTTGGTGTCAGATAATCAATCAAATTGTAACTTTGAAAGATAAAAGAAACATTATTTTTCCGATGCTGTCCAAGACCTATTTTTTCAATATCTTTACCATCGAATAGGATTTGTCCACTTGTAGGACTGTCAAGCCCTCCAAGCAGCGATAGCAAAGTTGTTTTTCCGCACCCAGACGGACCTAGCAAAGCATATACCTTACCGTTTTCCAGCCTTCCCGAGACGTCTTTCAGCACCTCTTTTTTATCATCGTAAGAATATTTAAGATTTTTAATTTCTAATGTACTCATTAAAAAGTACCTCCTTAGTTCATTTTTGTTAGAATTTCTTTTGGCTTCATTCGCAGTATTGGTATTGTTGCAATAGCAACTGACAGTATAATCAATATACTTCCAACAATATACAGCTTAAACAGCTCTCTCACTGATACTCTGATTTCAATCTGTGTTAGGGTTATGGCGGTAGGCTCCGCTTCATCGTCGGTTTCGCTGTCTGTCAAATGTTCCAGCTGATATTCGGGCTCAGGCGCTTGCTCCAGAAGATGATTTCCCACAGTTCCTGCAATTGCGCCGCTTAAAATAAACGCGACAGAAAAAGCGCAAACAGCAATCATAAGTATTTCTGTAATGTGCTGAAGCAGTATGCTGACTTTTGAAAAACCCATTGCAAGAAACACTCCTGTCTCATGAACTCTGCTGCGTACCCAGAGAGCAAGAATCAGAATTAACAGAACTATACTGACAATCATAATAATTATAACGAGAGTCTTAACCATATTACTTAGTGCAGACAAGGACTTTTTCGCATTTTGATAATCTGTATCATGGGGAACGAATGTACATTTGTTCCAGTCTACACCTGGTATATTTTGAACCTCACCTATAATTTTGTCAATCTCTGCCGGATCGCTAGTATCGAAATCTCCATATTCATAGCTTATATCCCCAGCACCCATATAAAGCTCAGAATAGCTTGCAGGATCAGTAAAAACTATGTTTTCATAGAACATATGGGAAAGAATCATATCATCTTCTTGTGGCATTGTATTTTTAAAAATACCAATAATCTTTACTTCTACTGTGTTTACTCCTGCTCCCCCTTTTTCCATAACATCGTCTGCAAGCATTTGTTCATTTAGGGAGAGGGTAATAGTATCTCCTATTGAAAGACCATTCTTCTCTGCAAAATATTCATGGACGAGGGCCGTACCGGTGTCTCCCTCTGTAATAGCTTCGCCATCTATTATCTCAAATCCTTTTTCTGTAAATAGAGTATTCCTTTCAGAAAACCTATCTGCAAGGAGCCGTCCGGCGTGTTCGAACCCCTCTACCACTTGGAATGCACCTTCGGTAAGTACTTCAAGATTCTCACCGTCTTGGGATAGGAACTCAGCATAGTTGCTGGACCGTCCATTGTAGCTTTCTTTAACTCCTGGTATTTTTAGTATTTCATCAACTACATTTTGTGTAAGCTGTCCTTGTGCCGATTTCGCATCAACGGTAAAAGACCCCATTAGAGATTCACGCACATTGAGTGCCGCAGTGTTTGTTGCTGTTTGAATAGATAAGCAAGTAAGAATTAAAGTTCCCATAACTAATAGAAGCAGGAACATTAACAATGTTTTCCCTTTTTTTCGTATATTCTGTAGATACGCTCTTTTAAAGAAACTCATAAAAATCCTCCTAACTCATTTTTGAAAGGATTTCTTTTGGCTTCGTGCGTATAATTTGAATGCAGGAAATCAAGACCGCCGCAAGAAGTATAATCCCACCGCTAACACACACAGCAATAAAATGACTCTTTGATATCGTTATTTCACTTGATACATCAAACAAGGTACCAAGCTTGCCTGCAATGGCATTACTCAAGAACCACGCAGCCACAAAAGAAGGAATGGCGATTAGGAGAGTCTCAATCATATGCTGGATCAGAAGCTCAGTTTTAGTAACACCTATGGCAAGAAGTATGCCTGTTTCGTGCATTCGTCCTTTTAACCACATGGAAAGAATCAATATAATAATACCTGAACTAATAACAGTAACCACCACGATTAAGGTTTTTAGTAGTGTTCCTACATTGGACATGGAACTTGCAGAACGCTGATAAACCTCATCATTCACACTAATATTGAAGTTGTTCCAATTTATGTTTTTGATTTTCTGAACATTTTGAATGATAGCTTCGATTTGTGCAGGATCATCAACATAAAAGTCTGCTGATTCATAGCCATCTCTTTCTAAATCATACGGTACCCAATCAGAAAGTTCTTTATTTGTTTTCATATCAACAAAAATTTGATTTTCATAGAGGTCGTAAGATACTGTGCTTTCTTTGTTTTCTTGTTTTTCAATAATTTTGAAAATGCCTATAATTTCCACTTCTCTTGATTCATCCCCGGCATCTATTGTTCCAGAAGTCCAGCTGTCACGGTAAAGACTAGCTTTATCACCTAATTTGAGATTGTGCTTTTTTGCTAAATCTTCACTTATTACAATTACTTCTTTGTCATCAGGTGTAATATGCTTGCCTTCTGTTAATTCAAATTGATTAGAAAGAAATTTTTCATTATATTCCGAATAAAAAGATCCGATATCATTATAAATATAATTCAGTTCAACATCATCCCATTTAGTTGTATATTTAATTGCTTCCATACGTTTTCCAGCTGTATCACATAATGATAATCTAGAAATTGATTGTGCGGTATATGCTTTGATTCCCTCAATTTTGTTGATATCTTCTATCATTTTATCGGTAACGTATTCCTGTGTGTTATACGACAATCCGCCGCCTTGGTCACTTGAACCCCCTGTTGCAAGATTACGTTCAATTCGAAAGCTCGCACCAGTGGTTCCCCGCAACTCGGCAGAAGTATTCTCCGAAGCATTCATAATAGAAAGTCCGCTCAATACAAAGCTTGCCACAATTAACAGAATAAAAAAAAGCAGCAGTGTTCGGCTTATATTTCTGCTGACATACAGAAATGATCGTTTGAAAATATTCATATATTTTCCTCCATTTTGTTTTTTGTTTTTATGGAGCAGTTATATTTTTGCACCATGTTTAACAGGTTTTATTATAAAAAAACAAAATGGAGCTGTGATGAAGATAAGAGGGAGATTTGATATAAAATGACATTCCCATAAAAAAAGATAAGAACTGTATAGCAATTCTTATCTTTTAAAATAACAATATTTCAGAGTATGATTTAATATATTAATTAAAATTAATCTTAAAGCATACACCGTTTTTTGTGTTATAAATATAATAGCTTAAATCATGACGGTCCAATATTGTTTTAACAATATACAATCCTAATCCGCTGCCGCCTGTACTTCTGTTATGGGATTTATCTATCCTGTAAAACGGCATAAAAAGCTGTTTGGTATCCTCTTCACAAAGCTGTGTTCCTGTGTTTTCAACAGTTAAAACACCATCTTCAAATGTAACATAAATCATCGCATCATGCGGTGAATGAAATACAGCATTTCCGGCTATATTTGAAATTGCTTTTTGTATCAGTTTTTCATCACCGTAATAATGAGAATCAGGCTTTATATTTAATGTCATAATCATATTTTTATCTTCTGCCAGTCCCTGAACTTCATGACAGCATTTTTTAATAAGCCTGCTCATATCTATATCCGACTTAGTCAGTTCAAAATCACCAGCTCCCATTTTTGCAGCCGATAAAATTTCTTTCACCAGTTTTTCCATTGTTTCGGCAGTTTTAAGCGAATGACGTAAATAGGTATCATGATTTTTATAATCCCCAACATTATAAATCATACCCTCCAATTCACCTTGAATAATGGTAATCGGAGTTTTTAATTCGTGAGAAACAGCGGTAAAAAAATCAACACGTTGTTTTTCTTGCCGACGTTCGTTCTCTATATCTAATTGCAGCTGTTGATTTGCTGTTTGCAGACTTTCTAATGCATCAGAAAGTCTGGATGACATTTCATTCAAACTTTTTGCCAATATACCGATTTCATCACTACGAGATGTGTCACATTCCCAAGTCATATCAAGATTTGTCATGCGTTTGGCAACACCGCATATTTCGACCAACGGCTTGGAAAACGAACGAGAGCATATGTATGCTCCGACAACAGATATCAGTATTATCATTACAGCAATCAAAGGAATAAGCTTAATCAATACATTGTATGATTGAGAAACTGCTGCTAAAGATGCAGCTGATTCTACCTTGTAGCTTTTATTTGTATAATTGAAGTTTGAAACTGTGGTAAGTGTTTTGTTTGATACTGACGTTTCTGCAAAACCTGCGGTATTGATTCTAAAAACGTCATCATTGTTTTCATCTGTCACATTTACTGATGCGTTATTTTTTATCGAAAAATCCACAATGGTCTGGTAACTGTTTTCAACCCCTTGTGATTCCAACGTTTCTGTTAGATTTTGAAAATCAGTTATAAATTGACTTTCAAGTTCCGTCTGATAGTTTTTAGGTAAAAAATACAGAACCAAACTATAAATAATAACACAGCAGACTATTAATAAAGACATTATGCTGATGAATGTTTTAACGCTGATGCTTTCTTTAATTTTCTTTATCAATTTTATATCCAACTCCTCTGATAGTTTCGATACAGTCAACACCTAATTTTTTACGGATATTTTTTATATGTGTATTAACTATTTTTTCGTCACCGAAATAATCATATCCCCAAATGCTGTTAAGAAGAGCATCCCTTGAAAATACTTGACCTCTATTTTCCATAAATAGCTTTAGTATATCAAATTCACGAGCTGTTAATGAAACGCTTTGTCCGTCAACGAATACTTCATAGCTTTCCGTATCTAAGCTGATATTTTTGTAATAAAGAACCACCGAGGTTTCAATTGGTATATCTGTTCGTCGCAGGACAGCTTCAATACGCCTAAGCACCAATGGCATTGAGAATGGTTTGGTTATGTAATCGTCTGCCAGAACATCGAAGCCTTTCATCTGGTTATTATCATCATCAAGAGCTGTAAGCATAATAATAGGTATTTTCGTTTCTTTCCTTAGTATCTCGCAGACTGCGAACCCGTCTACTTTGGGGAGCATCAAATCCAACAATACTAAATCTGGATTCCACTCATGGAATCTAGCAATACCCTCAATACCATCATCGGCCAATACAACCGTATACCCTTCATTCTCAAGAAAGGCTTTAATAATATTTTGAATAGATTTCTCATCCTCTATAATTAAAATTGTTTTATCCAATATAAACACCTCCGATGTGAGCATAACATATTAAAGTGAAGTTTTGATGGAGCTAGAAATTTTTCAATCATCCCTCCATAAATTCGTCCTCCTTTTCTCCATTTGTATTCAGGATACACAGATTTTACTGCCTTTATTCAACTATAACATTCGCTCTATCAAGGTTAATTGTTCTGCCGCACTTCTCACAGTAAAAACTATTCTGAAATGATAAAACTATTAAGTTCTCTAATCGTCATATCAACAGGCTCTATACCTTTTTCTTTGCAATATTGAATTATCTTTCTAAAATCATAAGTTTGCTCTTTATCACTTGGGAAAGCAGTAAATCCTCCTGCTTTTTCTGCTATTTCGTCAAGCTCTCTCATTTCTTTCAAATCCTTTTCAGTCATACCGTCACCCCTCTCTTTTTATACTCTCCCAATTCCTTTTTATAATATTCTAAATGCTCCTTATAAATTCTCATATGCCATAACAGAACCTACTATAGTGATTTGTTATATATTATACCATATTTTAGAGTGAAATTCAACCAATTCGGGTGCTTGAATTTACAAAGCGTGTAAGTTTACAATAGATATGGCGGAACACAAAAATCACTTGCGAAACGCTACACAGCGATTATTCGAATATTACTATTAAAATATGACTACATAATGCAGATTAAGATATTATGATGTCAAAATGTACTAACTGCACGTACTAGCAATATACGCTGTTTTTAGCCAAAACTCTAAAACAACATTGCAAATTTAATATGAATAAGGTATAATACTATTATAACATAAATTGTTAATAGATACAGTTTAACAAAACAGGAGTGATTAACAATGCCGATTTATAACAAACTCGTTCGTGACAAGATACCGGAAATATTCGAAAAATCAAACAGTATTTACGCTCGTGAGAATTACACTAACAAGAAGTTAGACGCAATATTTTAGCCAACCCATTCAAACGATTTGAAGATATGCAGATGATGAGACACACAAAAACACTAGGGATAATCGAGATTGAACCTACTGTATGGAAGAAGCTTAGCGATAATGAAAAACTAGAAATCAAGGAAATTTGCAGCAGTAAATTGTTAGCATATTTTGAGAGGGTGAAATAATGCTGAAAAACGGACTATATGAGCAAGTAATAAATAAGTCAATCAATGAGCAAATAGAAAGCTCAACAGATAAGCTAACGCAAACAGCGAAAATAGATAATGCAGAAGCACCTAAGATATTGTCGAAATACATTGCCGAGGTGCTTGAAAAAGGACTTAAACAGATTAAATGCAATGACAATTCTGAGCAACTAGCTTTGTGCAACAAAATCGTTTCTGAAATAATGCAAGTTACTGGCGATGACGAAATTGACGGGCTTTCTATTGACGAAAAAGCTGAGGAATTGCTGGCAGTTATCAATCGTCATAACAATATTTCAGCGATAAATGATGCAAAAAAACTAGAAATCTTGCGTCCAGAAACTTCTATAGCAATGAGCTCTCTTTTCACCGGTGCGGTTCACGAACCAAGTATGATGACCGAGCTTAAAAAGGAAATCGTTTCTGCTGACAGAATTGATATGCTGGTGTCTTTTATTAAGTGGAGCGGGTTGCGTCTTATTATTAACGAGCTTGAAGAATTTACTTTAAATGGCGGAAAACTGCGAGTTATAACAACCTCATATATGGGTGCGACTGATGTAAAAGCTATTGAGGAATTGCATAATTTATCAAATACAGAAATTAAAATTTCTTATGATACCAAGAGAACCAGACTTCATGCTAAGTCATATGTTTTCTATCGTGAAACTGGATTTACAACGGCTTATGTGGGATCTTCAAACCTTTCAAATGCTGCGATTTCAAGCGGACTTGAATGGAACGTTAAGATCACCGCAAAAGATTTACCAGATACGATTAATAAGATAACAGCAACTTTTGACAGCTATTGGAACTCAAGCGAATTTTCAGTTTATTCGGAATCGGAAAATGATAAAGACCACCTTCAACAAGCTTTGAATAACGAAAAATTCAAGGCTGAAAATGATGATACTCCGTATCACTTTGACATTTATCCTTATCCATATCAGCAAGAAATTCTTGACAAATTACAAGCAGAACGAGTTGTTAGGAATCATTGGAGAAATCTAGTTGTTGCCGCAACCGGAACAGGTAAAACGGTTATTTCAGCGTTTGATTATAAGAATTTTAAAAATCAAAATAAGGGCAAACCTTGCAGATTACTGTTTGTCGCACATCGTGAAGAAATCCTAAAGCAAAGCGTAAAATGTTTTAGAAGTATTCTTCGTGATGCTAATTTTGGTGAGCTGTATGTTGGCGGATGTGTTCCTCAAAGTCTTGACAATCTGTTCATTTCAGTGCAAACCTTAAATTCAAAATCTCTGGTTGAAAATACTAGTGCTGACTTTTATGACTACATTATTGTTGATGAATTTCATCACGCAGCCGCACCTACCTATCAAAAGCTTTTGGAATATTATAAACCTAAAGTTTTACTAGGCCTTACCGCTACTCCTGAACGAATGGACGGTAAAGATATATTTAAATATTTTGACAATCGTGTTGCAGCTGAAATTAGACTGCCCGAAGCAATTGACAGAAAACTACTTTGTCCTTTTCAATATTTTGGCGTATCAGATGAAGTTGATTATTCTAATTTAAAATGGTCTAGGGGCGGTTATGAAAAAAACGCTCTGTCCAATGTTTTAACAGGAAATGAAATTCGAACTTCAATGTTAATAAAGAATTTATACAAGTACGTTACTGATATAAATGCAGTTTCGGGGCTTGGTTTTTGTGTTTCAAAAGACCATGCAGAGTATATGGCTAGCCGCTTCAATGCTGTTGGAATCTCTTCATTATATTTGACTTCTGACAGCAATAAGGAAGAGAGAAATTCTGCAAACACTCGTCTTGCAAATGGTGAAATTAAATTTATATTCACCGTTGATTTATACAACGAGGGTGTCGATATCCCAAAGATAAACACAATTTTATTTTTGCGGCCTACAGAGAGTTTAACTGTATTTTTGCAACAGCTTGGTCGTGGCTTACGTTTGTCAGATGGCAAGGAATGTTTGACTGTACTTGATTTTATTGGTCAAGCACATAAGAAATATAACTTTGAAGACAAATTCTCAGCACTTCTTTCAAACACCAATAAGAGCGTTAAAAAAGAAATCAAAGACGGATTTATTTCGTTGCCTAAGGGTTGTTATGTGCAACTTGAAAAGCAGGCACAGAAGTATATTCTTGATAATATTAATAATTCGTTTGGAAATAAGACGGCTATTATAAATCGCATTTCAACCTTTGAAGATGACACAGGAATAACGCTTACCCTTAGCAATTTTCTTGATCATTATAATCTTGGCTACTCCGCAATTTATGGTACTAAACTAAGTTTTGCGAGATTATGTGTATTGGCTAAAGCTAAAGCAGATTTCGACGAACCGTTAGAAGAAATTGTTTCAAAATCACTTGCTAGAATATGTGATATTGATTCACATCGCTGGATTAAATTTATACTTGATTATCTACCCAAAATTGATGAACGTACTATTTCTGATTTTACACCGTTGCAAATTAGAATGTTACAAATGCTTCAATTCACGATATGGCAGAAAAGCTATGAAGACTGCGGATTCACCGACCTTCTAGACGGCTTTAGACAACTGAAAAAGTGTGATAATTTATTAAAAGAAATTCTTGATGTATTAAATCGAAATTATGATAGAATAGATTTTATCGACAAGCCTGTTAATGTAGGCTTTGAGTGTCCGCTTGATCTGCACTGCACATATACAAGAGATCAAATTCTTATAGCTATGGACTTCATGAAGCCGAGTACTGTTCGTGAAGGAGTAAAATATTTAGCTGACAAGAAAAGCGATGTTCTTTTTATTACGCTTAACAAGTCAGATAAAGAATATTCTCCAACAACTATGTACAATGATTATTCAATAAGCAGCTCACTATTTCATTGGCAGAGTCAAAACAATACATCTCCTGAAAACACCACTGGTAAACGCTACATTCATCATAGACAAACAGAAAATAAAATACTGCTGTTTGTTCGAGAATTTAAGACAGGAAGGCTTGGAGCTTGCCCATACACGTTTTTAGGACTTGCTGATTTTGTTAGCAATGAAGGCTCAAAGCCAATGAATATTGTTTGGAAACTACAAGATGAAATACCAGCGAAATATATGAAAAAGACAAACAAATTAGTTGCTTTATAAAATTAATATTACCGCCGTTATCATAAGTTTTCTTAACAATGTTTCCAATAATCAACAAAGAAAAAACTAATGACAGACAAGAGATAATTATTGAAGTTATAAAGATTTTTTTTTTGAATTTTCTACGCACGACAAAATTAAAAGTAATCGAAAAAATGCTGATTATGACAAAGTGTAATCCAGCAATATTCCACGACATATTTGCAATTGTAACGACCGAATTTCCACCAGGCAAGATGAAACTTACAGCACAAAATAATACAAATGCGTTTAGAATTAAGAATGCAAACTGCAAAATATTCAAAGCCTTGCTCTTCATTAGAAATCACCTCAACTCAGTTTTTAACCATAGTTAAAATCATCAAAAAACCATTTTCAAGGAAAGTTTTTCTGTCAAATCCCAAGCATTCTTCCAAATAATTCTGCTTATTTTTACTGAAAGATATAAGGCTAACCACGCTTGACCATATAACAAAAGTGCCTTGAATTACATCAATATCGTTTTTTACGAAACCATCTTCTTTTGCCTGATTTAAAAAGTTATAGACAATTTTGTTGATTTCTTTGCCTGCACTGTATATGTCTTTCAGCACCGAAAGCTCTTCAAATTTTTCTTTTTCAACGCTGATTCTCCCAATAATATACTCAAAATACATCGGATATTCTTGTTCAAACTTGACTAAAATATCGCAAAAATCGTAATATGCACTTTCATAATTAGAATTTGATGAAAAACAAGCAATCACACTATCACGCAAAGCAATCATGTATTCTAAAACGATATGATAATAGATATCTTCCTTGCTTTTAAAATACACATATATAGTCGCCTTGCTATAATCAGCCTCTTTGGCAATATCGTCAACTGTTGTTTTTGCAACGCCATTAACACTAAACAGACTTTTTGAAGCCTCTATAATATTCTTTTTGTTAAATTCTATTAGTTTTTCTCTTTTATTTGCCATATGAATGCTCCTTACGTAATAATTAAACTGTTAGTTTAATTATTGTAACATAAGTTTATTAATGTGTCAAGTTGCAATAAAAATTGTAATTGTGATGGTTTGAAACTTGGGCAAAAGTAAAAACTTACCAACGAAGTAAACACGCCGTTAGTAAGTTTTCTCTTTATGCGCAATATGTGATTTAAACTTTTCTTAAAAGATTATTGATTGAACCACTGTTAATATGAACTTTGTAGCAAATTATTAGGATAATCAATAAAAATACCAAAAACACGCAGATTGAAACGGCTGCACAAAACATAAAAATGCTTATTGATATTGTGCTCTCTAAGTAAATTTCAAAATTCAGCAAACTATTTATTTCGTTAACTATGAAATATGAGCTGATACTTGCAACAGATGCCGAAAAAATACTAACTATGCCTAACTCGGTTAAGTGGATTAAGAAACAATCAATATTGTTCATTCCTAGTGCGAACAATATTCCGTAATTACGTTTTTTCTTTATAATAATAAAATTTAAATCAACAATTATATTTAAAATAATAGAAACAATAAGTAAAACTATTGTGATAAGTAATATTTTTTTAGCGAAGGCTTTTTGTTCAGTGAGCGAATGCAAATTATCAATAGTGCTACTTGTAATCAAATTTAAATATGGATATTCAGACTTAAAATTCATTTCAAATCCTCTTAACATTTCATAATCGAAATCGTAAAAACCATATATAATCATGCTGTTTTTTTATTTACTTTAATCAATCAAAACAGCAAAACTTGTTAAAGAGTCTTTGTTGTTAGGTGAAAAAACTCCTGAAATCTTCCTATTTTTAAGAAACTCATTTCCAAAACATATTGTTTGCCCAATAATACTTTCATAATCGTCGCTATCTATGCTGTAAATTTTCAACAGCTGTGACGACAGTGCAATTTCACTTTGATTTGATGGCATTCTTCCAGACAAAAAATGTATTTGTGAACGTTCAGTTTCGATAAATTCTTCATCATAAGCAGTTAAATTAATTTCTTCATCTTCTATAACCAATTGATTAGGGAAATATTTTTCCTCTCCAATTTGTAGGTTGGCTGTGTATAATGTGACATATTCAATTTTCTCAGTTAATTTATTGCTGTCAATTAAAAATTCATAATCCAAATAGCTAAGTTCAACTTGATTTGCAAAATATGCGATATTGCTATTATTTTCAGCAATAGAATAAAGATTTTGAACGTTTTTTGGTTTTTAATTTCACAAACAAAAAATATTCCATCAGTAGTATTATTTAACTGATTATCAAACTCACGATTTATAAACATTGTGTAGGTTGAAATTGAAACTAGCATAAAAATTGATATAGATAGCCCCAAGAATAACTGGAAATTATATTTTTTATTCTTAAAAAGATTTAATAGAGCAAATCTAAAAATATATCCGATTTTTCGCATCATTTATCCTCCCTAACAAAATCAAGCTCATGAACGTCGTCAATGTTCCAAAGAATCCTGATTAATCCAATGATTGCAAAAATAATACAAACTAAGAATACCTCAAATGAATATAATAAACTTACATGAATTGTGGTATAATCTAAACCTGTTAAATCTGAAAAATCGGCTGAAACACTTGCTAAAAATACATTTGCAGGATAAAGCGAACCAATGAAAGCTATTACTACAATTGAAATAACAATCAAAGCATAAATCATTTTAATTATACAATGTTTTATTCCAAGAATTTTAGTCAGTGCAATATAGCTCTGACGTTTCATAAAGATAACATTAATCATTGAAATAATTATAAGTGTTGAGGAAATTGCGAGCATAATAGCTATTCCTGCAAAAACTATACATATCAATTGATATCCATAAATTTCATCCTTAATAATTTGATACTGTGTGGCGGAATAATTCAACTTGTTTTCATCAAGAATTTTAACTATTTCACTACAGCTAGTGTAATTGCGAGGAGTTATTGTAATTGTTGCTCTATCACTAATGCCTTCTTTATTTAAGATGTCTCTGCAAACTTCAAAAGGTATAGCAAAATCAGCAGAACAAAAATTCGAATCATAAATACCTTGAACAAGGAAAAGATATTCGCCATTTAAATTCTCCGAAGACATCGATAGCTCTTGCCCAACGCTGAGCCCCGTTATTCCTGCTGTTCGATTTGAAATCCAAATATTATATTTTTCATATTCTCCTCGTATAATAAAGTAGTAGTATTTGTTAGCGTCACACTCAAGTGATGAAAATATGCTATACTGTAAATAGATGCTGTGGATTAGTATTTTTCTCCTACCGCAAGACGGTTTATGTAGAACGAGGTTACAATTTCAAAGAGCACCTGTGGTCTAAAAACAGTACAGTATCAATAATTTATGAAAGAGGTTTCCCTCATGATTTTAGTTGGAATTGACGTTGCGAAGGACAAGCATGATTACATAGCGAGTGCGCATCTTACTAAGCTCACAAATTTGCTGTCTGACTCTTCAAGAGGCAGATTTAATCGTGAAAAAGCTGTTGAAATTCGTGATTTGGCACGCCGTTCGATTGGCTCGGTCATTCCTGCAAAATCTTTGGAACTCAAGCATACTATCAAGCAAATTAAGTTCCTTTCTGATGAAATTGATGAGATTGATGTTGAAATCAAAAAAATCATGGACGAAATTAATTCGCCAATTCTTTCAATTCCAGGCATCAGCTATGCTACAGGTGCTATGATTATCGCTGAAATTGGTGACTTCACCCGATTTGACTCACCCGATAAAATCCTAGCTTACGCTGGTCTTTCGCCGTCTACATATCAATCTGGACAACTCACGAACTGCTACTCTAACATGGAAAAGCGTGGTTCTAAATACCTGCGATACGCACTTTTCAATGCTGCCAAATATGTCTCCAACTGGGAGCCAAAATTTAATCAATTTCTTGTCAAAAAGCGTGCAGAGGGCAAGCATTACAACGTTGCTATTTCTCATGTTGCTAAGAAACTCGTGCGTGTGATTTACCATCTTGAGAAAACCGGTGATGTCTTTAAAGCTGCTTGATTTTTCTCTTCTTATACTTATTCTGAGCAACTGTTCGTTGCTCTTTTCGGCGTGTCCACTTTTTGTTTTGTCTTCAAAAAAATTATATTAAAAATTGCTTTTGGGGGGTTGACTTTTTATAGTTAGTCTCGTATATCCCTGTTGCCAATTTCGATTGTTTCATAGTACAACCTTACTGCTACTGCAATGTTTGGGTTGTTCATTTCTCTCACATCTTTTCTGTTGTTATTTATCGCAATTTACGGATTAAACAATTTTCTAACCCCAAAAGGAATCAATCTATTAGGTATATAACCGTCTTTTGAAATAAAATCTCCAACTACAGAACTAGTAGGCAGCCCTTTTTCATTCATCACTGGTTCAGTATACTTTACTACAACAATACTATATAGTTTTCGTCTTTAATGCTTGCCAAGCTCCCCTCAAGGAAACTTTTTTCAGCTTTTGTAAGTTACACGTTTTACCTTTTTTCAATGCGGCTGAAAGTTCAATGTATTTGAACTACATTCAGTATAACACATACTTTTTTGTTTATCAATACCTTTTTTCAATTTTTTTGAACTTTTATTCAAAGTATGCTATACTGTTGTTGAGGTGATATGAAATGAAACAAATTAATACGTCAGATAGGCTAAAACAAATTATGAACGAGCGTAATTTAAAACAAGTTGATATATTAGAATTGGCAAAGCCTTTCTGCAATAAATATGGTGTAAGCTTAAAAAAGAACGATTTAAGCCAATATGTTAATGGAAAAGTTGAACCAGGTCAAAACAAGCTATACATATTAGGCAAAGCTTTAAATGTAAGCGAGGCTTGGTTAATGGGGTATGACGTTCCTATTGAACGTGTATACGAACAAACCCCATCAAATAATGATGAGGTTAATAAAATTATTCATGTACTGCATACTTTAAATGACGATGAACTGGTTGAGTTGCTCAAGTTTGTTGACTACATCATTTCCAAGAGGACCAGCGACTAATTTTTCTATTCCTTGCGTATGCATTAAGTATTGTATTTTATATGCCAGTTCTTCAATTATAGCTTCTCTTTCTTCTTCTGTCATATGTAACCTCCTAAAATTTTCGAACGTGTGTTTCTTTATTCAATATAATAGAACGTTCGTTTCGATTTGTCAAGCTTTTACAATCCATTTTTTTGGACTATTATAAATTTGTTAGAACTGCATAAAACATAATAGGGTTTTTATGTGTAATATCGACATTTTTAAACATTTAATAAACAAACTTGTGTATTTGTTGTGTTTTACCTGCTTTTATGGTAAAATTTATATATTAATATAATTTGGAGGTAAAAGAATATGGCAAAAATGAAAAATGCAGAACTAAAACCCAAAAAGAAGAAAACAGGATTAATCATCGTAGGAGTTGTTGTGGCAATCGGAATTATAGGTGCGGCAGCAGGCGGAAACGATGATAAAAAAGTAAAAGGCGACGATTCTTCTAAAAAATCTGTTGTTGCCGATAGCGGCGATAAGCAAAAAGAAGAAAAAACTAAAACAACAATCGAAGAACAAGTTTTATGGGATGTTGACGGTGTGAAGATTACAGCCACTGGTCTTGATGAAGACAGTATTTGGGGAACTCAAGTAAAAGTATTGGTTGAAAACAACTCTGACAAGGACATTGGCATTAGCACTGACGCCGTTATTGTAAATGATTTTATGATTTCTGATTTAACTTCTATGACAGTTACAGCAGGCAATAAATCAAATGAAAATATCACCTTATTTTCAACTGGGCTAAATGCGGCTGGAATTGAAAACATTGGTAAAATCGAAATGTATATGCATACTTTTGACCCTGAATCATATCAAACAATAGATAAATCAGATTGTATTACAATCAGCACATCTGATGCTGATAAGGCGGATTCAACAGCAAATATTGACGGTACTACACTATATGAAAAAGATGGAATAAAAATCGTTGGACAGTATGTTGACGAAAATTCTTTTTGGGGAAGTGCTGTATTAGTTTACATTGAAAATAATTCAGACAAGAATATTATTGTACAAACTGATGATATAGCTGTAAACGGATATATGATTACAGGCATAATGTCTAGCACTGTTTATTCAGGCAAAAAAACATTTGACAGTATTACTTTATTGAGTTCTAGCCTAGAGGAAAACGGAATAACAAGCATTGATGACATTGAAACTAATTTTAAAATATTAGACGAAAATTTCAGCACTATTGATGAAAGTGGCAAAGTAAAATTTAGCGTTAAATAAAAACACTGCCCTGCTGTACGAAAATACAACAGGGCTAATTCATAAACAAAAACGCCCCTTACCGACGGCAATCAGTAAGAGGCAAACGAACCGACCCAAACAACCATGAAAGGGCGAATATTGCTGTAAACAGCAACCAAGTTCTGCCCTTTTATTGTACCACACTGCATTAGAATTGTCAAGAATAGGAGGAATACTCATGGCTAACATAACCGCCAGAAAAGATGAAAACGGAAACGTCATATCGTATAGAATTAGAGTCCACAAAGGCAGAGATCAGTACGGCAAACAGCTCAAGCCTTATGAGATGACATGGAAGCCGTCACCGACTATGACTCCTAAGCAGGCTGAAAAAGAACTCAACAGGCAAACTACACTATTCGAGGAGAAATGTAAACTAGGACAAGTCTGCGATACAAAGCAAACATTTGCCCAGTATGCCGATTATGTCATCGGACTTAAAAAAAGACTCGGTGTTAAGAGAAAAACACTAGAGCGATATAATGATTTTCTAATCAGAATAAATCAAGGAATAGGACATCTTAAAATACAAGATATAAAGCCACAACATCTGAATAAGCTTTACGAACAGCTTGCACAAGAAGGTATCAGAAAAAATACAGAGCGTGCTATTTGCTATATAGATTTAACTGCAACACTAAAAGCTATGGGTTTAACTAAACAACGACTTCATGAACATTCAAAAGTAGCACTCGTAACGATAAACAAGGCTTGCCGTTGCGAGCCAATAATGCTCGAAAAAGCAAAGTCAATTTCCAATACTTTGCAGACTCCTTTAGAAGAAATGTTCAAGATTGAAAAGGACAATACCCCGCTTTCAAATAAAACAATTCTTGAGCACCACCGTTTAATATCTACTATACTTGAGCAAGCCGACAAAGAAATGCTGATACCATTCAATCCTGCTAGAAAAGCAAGTCCTCCAAAGGCTGAAAAGACTCAAGCAAACTATTTTGAGATTGAGGACGTCGAACGAATCCGTGATGCACTAGAACAAGAACCGCTGAAATGGAAAACTCTTGTACATATGCTTTTGATAACAGGAGCAAGACGCGCTGAAATACTTGGCCTTAAATGGAGCACAGTTGATTTCAAAAACAATCAAATACATATTTGCTGCGACCTGCTCTATTCACGAGAGATAGGCATATATGAAGACTCTACTAAAAATACAGAGTCAGATAGATTTGTAAACCTACCTGCGGAAACAATGGATCTACTCAAGGAATATAAATCATGGTATGATTCACAGGCTAAAATATACGGCGACCGTTGGCACGATACTGGGTATTTATTCTTTCAAGAAAAGTCCGGAAATGAGGGTAAGCCAATGCACCCAGACAGCGTGAACGGTTGGCTTGATGATTTTTCGGCACGTTATGAATTGCCACACATCAACCCTCATGCATTCAGACACACTATGGCAAGTATTTTGTATTTCAATGGTGCTGATAGCATAAGTATAAGCAAACGCTTAGGTCACGCTAAAGTGTCTACTACTGTAAACCTCTTTTATGGACACACTGGTCAGAGTAGCTTATATTCGATGAAAAAGCCACACCCTCTCATGATAAACCGAGAGGGTGTGGCTATGCTATTTTTTAATTTTCTTGGTTTTCAGGTTTAGAATAGTTATTCGCAACATCATTATACGCAATCATAGCATAAACAACATTCTTCAAATCGTCACTCAAAGACTCACTAGCTAAAGCACTTTGACAGTAAGAGAACACGCCGTATTCGATTTTCCAGTACCACACTTCAACTGTTTCTGGAGCACCATAATTTCCAGCGACGATTGGATTAGTTTGTTTGTAGTAATAATTGCCTTTTGAATTAATCCATATTGTGCGAATAATTGCTCGCTTCCCATCACTCCCGAATATGTGAAATAATGTCTAATCACAGTTCCACTTTCAAGAACAAGTGATGTTCCGTAATAATCCATTCCCTCTGGTAAACCATCAGCATTATTTATAGCCTTTGAATAATCCTTATAAAGTGCGATGTTCAAAAGGTCAGATTCAACACCGTCATTCGCAAGATCTTCTGTGTTATATCCAAAATACTTCTGCGAATATGCACCGTAGTTTAGCATTGCCTTAACCAAAGTAATTGCTTCGTCACTGTAATTGCCCGCACTATTTGCAATAACATAATCCGCATAATCTCGGACAGAATATGCATAAACCGCACCCTCTGTACCATCGCCTAGAATTATTTTCGCTGTCACATCTTTGGTCATTTCCTTTGCGACAACTGGACAGGTGAATTTTGTCATGAACGTATACAGTTAATAAAATCATAGGCTTCGAGCACACTATTGGCTTCATCATAAGAAAAAGCACTACCATTCTTCTTTTCTAAGACAACTCCTATAATTTTTATTTTGTCTACATTTAGCTCGTTCTTCTGCTCTAAATTATCATGTATATTACCAATTTGTTTAGTCATGAAATTATCTTCAGTATCATATTGAGCAGAAATAATTTCAATAAATTTTGATGACGGATTATCAAAATCGTTTTTTTCACTATAATCATGATCATAAAGCATAAAACCATAAACCTGATTATAATCATCATAATAAGAATAGTTAGTGACAGTTTGGACTGGTGGTATACCCATAGCGAATTTAGAATCATCGAAAATTTCTGATGATAAATATGTATCAACCCAACAAAACTTAATTGAATAATCAACCTTATCCAACTGTTCTTGAAGCCCTTGTATCTCATGAAAATTCATAGGTTGTTGAAATGATAATGCAATTTGTTCATGAGAAGTATCGTCTGATAGAAAAACACCCTTTGAATTATTACTACTCAGATAATGCCTAAATTCCATATGTGTCTCAAAGTAATCTGGCAATGCACCCTCCGGAAAAGGAGTTACTGTGTTAATGTTTTTAAAAAGACCTTTCTGTTCAAATTCATAATTCTCACCGAATAAACTACAATGAAATATAATTTTATCATTATTGTCAGAATTATGATTGAAAATATAATTTTTTTCATAATCGTTAAGTCTAACTTCTTCACACTTTATAGTATTCCTCCAACCAATTAAAAAGGAATAGTTCTCAATAACTTCAGCATACGAATCGTATTTACTGAGTATATTTTTTTGCTCTATAAGTTTTTTCGACATTATATTAACGGCAATAATAATTGCCATTACTATAATTGCTAAAACAAAAAAACACTTTTTCTTAGCAGAAAGTTTATTCAGCATTTCCAGTCACCAAAATCCCATTATAATAGATTAGAATTCTGCTGTTTTCAGTATATTCATTACCGTTTAGCGAGTAATCATTGGACAAATCATAACTATCCCAGTTACTTGTATGAACTCTAAAGTGAATATCCAAATCGGCATTTCCCGATATAATGCTATTCTCATCTTTGCTAAAACTCAATGTTACTTTGGAATAGCCAAGTTCCTCGTCATAAGAAATTGTTCCATTTACAGAGCTATTAATTGTTGTGTTATCAAGACCTGCCCAATCGCACTCAAAAACTTCTCCCGAATTTCCATCATTATCGTAAAGATAAACAATCTCAAGATCATTAATATCAATATCCTTGTCAGATAGATTTGTCAATTTTATACGTGTAGCAATTGTGTCTGTAATTGTGTTATTAAAGATATTTTTGGATTTTAAGGAAACATCCTGCTCATCAATTGTAATAGGGTTTATATTTCTGAATCTATAGGTATTTTCGTTTACACTTACAGTTTTATTTTGAGTATTAACTATAATAATTGAACCTTCGGAAACTTCTATACCTGAAACAACAAATGAATCTGTTCCGTCTGAGAAAACAAAATCTACACTTTGATCTTCTAACGATTCAAAGGTATATGAGTATTTGTTATCCGAATAGGTGCAAATATACATTTCCTGATTGTTCAGATTTCCCATTCTATCAATTTTGAATACATTACTGTTATCGTAAATTCCGAGCCAACTGTCATCCACTTTGCTGAGAATTAGATTAAATTCATTATCCTCACTGATCGCTTGCATATTCATATTACCCTTAAAAGCAAGCTGAGTATTAAATACATTTTGCAAAGTTGCTACAGCTGCTACGCTTTTCTGAGCTTTTATTCTTGCTTTGTTTGAATCAGTATTTGAAACTGCTGACGTTCCTTCTTTAATGAACAATATTACATCATCTATTACATCATCTTTCTCAGCTAAACTCATATGACTATAACCGTATGTTTTAAAAGTAGAAAATCGCTGTTTTGAGCTTAACAATGGTACAATTGAATCACCATTTGTCGTGTTAACATATGAAGGTACAGTTATAAATCCTTCACTTGTATAAGCGTACGACATAGAAGAAAACGTATCAGACGTACTGTTGCCAATAAAAGCAATTGTTTCAATTCCATTATATCCGCTATTATTGTTAATTGAATTTTGTAGACTTAATGCTTTATTCAATAACTTCTCATTGCACATATCAGCAATAATATCATTGGTCTCATCAAAACTTAACTGAATATCTACATTATCAAATTTCCAAAATTCCCACCAAGCTCCTGTATAGTTTATGGTTCTTTCTTTTAACCAGCTTTCATAAAACACATAATCTTCGGTTGGAAGCAACTCATACATACTCGTAAAATTCCTTGTCAAACTTTGAATAAATGGTCCAGCATAACCTAAACTCGAATCGCCAAACACATCCGACAAGTTACCACTTAAAAGAACTTTACCTGCAAGTGGTGCTCCCCAAAATGGAGTACCAAGTGTTACAACTTTTGAAATATTTTCTGTATTATATTTATTGACATAGCAATCAACTAATAATCCACCCATACTATGGGCAACAAAATTAACATCATCATATTCCTTTATCTTTTGATTAAGATTCGATACTTGTGTATTCAAATCTAATCTCCAATCAAAAGCATAAAAAATAATATCTGTGTCTTCGCTAAAAGATTCACTTAACAGTCTTTTATACAAATTTTCATAGGAATCTAATGCACCATAATATTGTGTTCCAACAGAAACAGGATCATCTGAGTCACCATTTTTATCACAACTCAAGTATAGAAAATCATTAGCCAACCGTCCTGCAATAAGTGCATTAATTATTTTATTATCATCCCAATCTATACTCATATCTGAATCAACCCAGAAGGGCTCCCAGCACCTGTCTCCATTTTCTCTGAACAGCTGTGATCCCATAATTCCAGGCACTATAACTATTGCTTTTTTTACAGTTGGAATTTTAATCTTTTTTGTTATTTCCTTAACCTCATTATTAGTGGAGTCAATTGGATAAGTAAGAGTAATTTTGATTTCATCCTCCAAATCATTAACTACAGAAAGGTTTGATTTAAGCTTATAAGATAAATTTATTGTTCTTTGGCTACCTGATGTCATAGTGGAATATGTTAAAGGAAAACTTGTGCTGCTTATACATTCAAGATAATTTGGAGTCGATACAGACAAAACAACATTGCTTACATCAACGTTGCCAATATTATCTAAATAAATAGACATATTTATATTTCCGTATTCACCATTTTTGTATTCCAGTACATTATCTGCATATACACTTAATGCTATTGGAGGAACTAAATCTTGTTCAAGTTCACTTAATCCATAATATGTTACGTATTCACGGATTTCTCCACTAGCAAGAACATTTTCATTCCATGTTATGGATACAGCACTATCTCCATTTGTATATCCATTTTGTGTAATGTAATTCCAAAGTGTACTTGTGACATGCCCCCAATTAGTGAACTGTACTTTGTCTGGCTTTAAATCACCAGATTTATAAAAGGTTCCTTGTGCCACCACACCCGGATTTGTAATGGTATCAAATGCTTGCCAAATTTGAGGTATGGAATGTCCGACATATTCTGTTTCTGTGGTAATATTTTTCCCATTAACTCTGAAAGGAGCAGCATCATTATTTCCAAGCATCGTATCCATCATGATACGTAAACCAACATCCTGAGAACTGTCTGTTGTATTTTTGACAGTATACTTGATTTGAACGACATCTTCTCGACCTGTAGCAGAATTCTCAATTATCGAAAGTTCTTGTGCTACATCAATTCCGTTATATGTAGACTTTGCCGTACTTTTTGAATTTACAGCATCATATGTTATGTCTGAAGCTGTAAACTGGCTAATTACACCATTTACATTAATTGTTGTCTTGGAAGTTCCTCCACCGGGATGTCCATACAACATTTTCTTGTTGTCATCAGATGCAACGCTAGGATTACCGCCAGTTGTTCCAATTGTATAAAGCCCAATATTAGATGTATTGAATTCAATATATTCATTAGAAATAAGCGTGTTGTTTGTAAGGACACTCCTCAGCATGTCACTTCTTTTTGAGGTGCTAATTACATCCGTTTTCCAACTTTGGTATTCGTCACCGTTTGGATCTAAAGTTGCATAATACTCGTAGTCATTGTTTGATTCGTTAGCAAATGCTGGCAAAGCCGTAAACATAGTAGTGGCTAATGCCACACAACTTATCCCAGCCACTATGCGCTTAAATAAATTGATAAATTTCATAACCTTTCCTCCATTTCTTCAGAACAAAACAAGTTGTTAGTCTTTGTTCATGATTTTTCTGAGTTCTTTTGGTTGTGCAAACTAGTAGTGACAAGCACTTGCAACAGATGAAGTTGTAACTGCCAATGTCGATGCAGATAGAACTGAAAATGTTCTTTTCAAGATACATTTCTATTTTTTCATTTCAATCCCTCCATAAATTTTTCGTAGCCCTGAGCAAAACTCCCAAATCCGCATAGAATGGAGATTTGCGGGACAAAATCATCACTATAAAATATAGAAATAGCCAACCGAATTTGGTATAATTAATTTGTACAAAAACAACACGAATTGATATTTCTTATTAAACGTATTAAAACCTCCTCAACTTCTTAACAGCCTTAGGTGGCTCAGGCTGATTTAACCACTAAACGCAAGCTAAATTGACATTCTCCTCCGCAGCCTTTGTAGATTTTGCAACAACACCTTGCATAATTTTTTCCTTGATTGACATTCTTTTCGTTTTCATTGAAAACTCCTCCTTAAAATTAATTTGACAAACATAATTGCACCTGCCATGTTACCTTTATCATAGTTAATTCATAATAAAATGTCAATAGATTTGCATTAAACGCCGTCTATTTGCACTAAACGCCGAAAAAGACAAAAAAAGACAACCGATTTTCAAAAAATCAGTTGTTTTTAAACACCATTTCTATAGGAATAGGAATTGTAAATTCACTGTGAAATAACCCCTCTTTTGCATAAGAACAAAAAACTCCATCATATTTTTCAATAGCACTTTCGACATTAGAAAGCCCCACACCTTGATGATTTTCTTTTGTACTATTATATTTACCCTTTTTATTCTCAGATACAGTCTTATACGTGTTTTTTACATTGGCTACGAGAAAATAGTTGTGCCGTGTCACAGATAATCGTATTCGTCGCTTGTTTTCTGGCAATTCCTCACAAGCTTCAAAAGCATTATCAAGGATATTCGAAAATATAGTCGTAATATCCAGTTCTGACAAGAAATCAAGCTCTGAGAATTCTATATTTAGAACAAAATCAACTTTCATACCTTGTGCAATCATCAATTTGTTATTTACAATTACCGATAAAATCGGATTGTCACTCTTAAATTGGGGAACTAGCTTGTCAAGTTCGACATTAAGTAAATTCTTATATTTTTGGGCAGTTTCTATGTTATTATCATTAATCAAGCCCTCCAACGACACGATATGTTTCTTCACATCATGTATTATTCTTTGGGATGCACCGTATTTTTCGTTCATATCCCTATATGCATTCAATTGAAGTTGCAATTGTTGAGTTGTTAAATTAAGTTTCTTTTGAAGTTCATATGATTTCGATATTTCATAGAATAAATATGCGATATATAAATCTAGTGCCAGAAAAGCCAAAAGTATTAATGTAAGCTCATACTTGACTTTTGAAAATGTTAAAATATCATTTGTGAAGTGAAGAAAAAATATTTCAGCACTGACAAGTATAACGAAAAAAACGAACTCCTGTGTTTTAATTTCTGTAATCTGTTTGTCAGAAATAACAAAAAGATATACTCTAAATGCTATAAAAAATAATATCCAATTCAGCACAGTTGCCGCTGATGTGTACCAAATATTATTTAAAATTTCATTTAACTCTTTGTTAATTGTAAGTGCAAGAAGTGAAACTGCAATCATTTCAATTGCAAGCATGGCAAAAAGAAGTATTGCATCATAAATTATATAGCTTTTCCCACTCGTTTTGTATAACACCTTATTCAATAAAATCATCGATGCTAAGGAATAAACAAAATTTAAAATCGGCTCATGAATGAATCCAATCAAAACCATTCCTACAGCTATTACTGCGATTAATGGTATTTTAGTCGAAAGCCGAACCTCTTTTCGAGGATAAAATTTTTCAAACATAACGAAAGTAAATACATAAAAAGCTACTGCTGATGCTAATTGTAATAAAATTTCCATAACTACCTTTGTATTATATAATTTTTCATAAAGCTACTGAATTCATGTTTGAATTCCCTTAGTTTCTTCTGTGCTACTGGAATTTCAACATCATTTGTCATAAAAATCGTGAAATCATTTAGACTTTTCACATATTCCATATTTATTATAAAGCTTCTGTGCGGACTTGTAAAGTATTTTTTATCAAGAAGTTCCAAGATTTCAGTTATTCCACCTTTGATTTCAAACTCTTTTTCTTTTGTATGTACGGTAATTCGACGGTTTTCTATATATTCAAAAACATAAATATCTTTTAATTCTAACATCAAAGTTCCGTCAATTGCTTTAAGTTCAATCATAGGTTCATCTTCTGTATCTGCAATTGCATATTTAATGAATTCGTCTAAAATTTCGACTATCCTACCTTCCGAAACTGGTTTAACAGCATAATCAAAAGGATGAACTGCATAGGTTTTAAGCGAATATTCGGAATGACTTGTTACATAGACGATTTTTACTTTTCTATCCCTTTGACGTAACGTTTTAGCGGTATCAATTCCATCAATCCCACCCATTTCAATGTCAAGAAAAATCAAATCAAATGATATTTCGCATTTTAACAATTCTTCTCCACACGAAAACGAATGCATTTCAATTTCTATCTCTTTTACTGACTGATAATTTGATATTATGCTCAACAGCACTTTGATTATATCTATTTCATCATCGCAAACAGCAATCTTAATCATATTATCAGTCTCCTTTTTTACCGTAATGAATTTTGTATTTTCCCTATAATTAATAACGTCGATGCACAGCTCACCGCCAGTGTTATTGAAAAAAGGATGTTATGCAAATTTAAAATATATACTGCTATCGCAACCAACAATACTATTATCAAAATAATTCGTGAGCGTTTCCCAAACACTGATTTTTCAATATCATCGAATGGCTTTGTTGGTGTATCAATAGGTGAAAGCAAAAAAATTATCATGCTACTTACGAGGATTAATATTAATGAAATTAATATAATATACGAATTTGATATTATTTTAGATAAGAAAATTACCATACTAAGCATTAGCAATGAAGAAATTATGCAAGCGACTCGAGATTTAGCGTGATAGCCTCCGCAATAACTTCTCAAAGGTTGATAAGCAAGCATAAATGCAAGAAGTTCAATTAGGCTTTTTGTAATCAATCCAATTATCAGCATTGCGACACATATAATTGTTTTCATCACGACAAGTTCAAATCCGTATCTCACTATTTCGTAATTATCATCATTTACATAACCACTATTTCTCAGCTTGTCTACTACAAGGTTTAGTAATTTATTCATTTCATCCCTTCCATATTTTATATGTTGTTTTACTTTATTGTACACTATATCGAAATAAAATGCAATACTTTTTCCCTGAACGCCGAAATATCGCCCTGAATGCAGAAAAAGCAGTCTAATTTATCGTTAGAGTGCTAATTTTATGAGTATTTCTGTGTCACCCAAAAGGTTGTAAACAATGTTTACAACCTTCAATCAAAACCTGATACGAACAATGTTCGTATCAGATAAAAAGAAATAACCTGATGCATACAATAAATGCATCAGCCAAGAAAACCCAACCCAAAGTGCTTTAAAAGCACATCTGCCAACCCCACTCTATCTAATGTATAGAGTGCCTGATTTTTATGCGTAACCAATCCTTACGCATAAAAAATCAAACTCTAATCCTCCCCCGAAACTCCTCAAACTCAATCTCTCCATCAATAGCAAGTTGCCGTAATTCTAGAGCCAAATCCGCCCACTGCTGAAACTCCGACTGCGACATTTTCTTTTTTAGAAATCTCGCATAATGTTGCTTGTAAGCACGAGAATAAGCAAGCCAAATCGGATCGTTTTTGATCTTGTCGGCATATTTCTTACGATGCCCAACATCACGACAAATTTTATCGGGAGCATCTTTTAAAACTCGAGTACAATAGTCGGAAAATATACCAGCCTCCAGTAAAAAATATCGCTCACAGTACCCGCATTTTTTAGGAAGAAAATGCGATTCAAGTCCCTTGAACAACTCAATATAAAGGAACGCTCCGATTGTGTCAAAGTGATAACTTTCACACAAGACGGGGCATTTTTTATGCTCGATAACTTTGTATGAAATCTGAATGCTACCCGATGATTTTAGCTTTTCATAATCATTAAAACTTGCATTTGTCTTGCCCAAAAATTCCGAAACAACATTTGCTGTTTCGGTGTTATTGAAGTATCGACTTTTGCTGTGGAGCGTTTCAAGAAATGGCTCGTATACTTTTTTCACTCGCATTAAATCTTCAATAAAAACGAGATATTCTGTTGCAAGCAATTTTAATTTTTCATTAAAATCCAAAACCCCATCAATTAAATCAGCATCGTGGTAATCGCAAAGTGGGAGTTCGGTGTTGAAATGTTCCAAATAATCAAGTTCAATTCCATCCTCATCGTAATCCTCTTTGAAAAGCCAATCATATTCATTGAGCAAATCGTAAAGACTATTTCGCTTGAAATCAATAACATTAAATGGTGGCATACTGCAAATTAAATCATCAACATTCGAGTAAAAAGTCATCGCATTCTGAAATAATTTGTTGCAAGAAGTCGTCTTACTTTTGTCCTCAGGATAGTGAAGTTCAGAAATATTTTTTTGACATTTGTGATGTAGGTCATCAAGTTTTTTGAATTTCCTAGAAAGATATTTTGTGAGTATCTCCCCAAGTTTGTATTCCTTTTTGCCGTTTATAAAAATTTTGTTTCCATAAAAATACGCATCAAATCCAGTCATAGTATCGTTTTCCTTTCGTATAAAAAATATTTTTTGCAAAATAGATGTGAGAGGATAAAAAAGTAGAGATATATTAAAAATAGATGTGAAAATAGTTCCTAATAGAGTTATGGTATCACATCTATTGACATTTGTCAAGGGTCGATATATAATATCTTTGAGCTTAAAATTTAAGAAATGTTTCGAAACATCAAGGGAGGTTTTTATATAGCGAATGAAATGATTTTTACAGAGTTGAGGCATAAAAAAATTCAAGTTGAAAATTTAGCGGACGTGCTTTGCATGACCAAACAGGAACTGCTCCAAACGTTACGTTTTGAACTCGATGAGCAAGAACAAATTCGCATGCTTTGGTTGATTAGTGAAATTGCTGCGAGTGATTTTTAAAATCCACCACCATGCCGATAGGCAAATTCAAATATGCTCTAGCATATTTTTCAGCGATTGCAAATCGCATCAAAGGGGTGCAGAGGAACGCTGCCACACGGTCTATTTTTGCAGAAAATAGTCCTAGTGTGTTATAACTATTCCGCAGAATAGGGGTCGGTCTCTCCGCTCCTGTTCACGAAAAAAGGAGGCAAAAAATATTAGCTATGCAATTATTCGAAATGAAAACCACAAAATGAATGCCGTACCTATGATGGAACGGCACAACGAACGCAAAAATAAAAATTACAGCAACAAGGATATCGACTTATCTCGCTCGCATTTGAATTATCATCT
Source organism: uncultured Oscillospiraceae bacterium (assembly GCA_964548535.1). Classification (GTDB taxonomy): domain Bacteria; phylum Bacillota; class Clostridia; order Oscillospirales; family Ruminococcaceae; genus CAZJRQ01. Next base: position 30,145 of record CAZJRQ010000008.1, on the reverse strand, counting down.
GAAGCAAATCCAGTCTGAAACATATCAGCGAGAATTCGAGAGGATTCGCACGAGGCAGGAGTTGAAAGGTAATCTCCGCTTGCATGGTGAGAAACAAAGCACCGTGATGTGCGAGTTTCTAATCACGTCCGACTCGGAATTCTTCGCAAAATTAGGTGCAGAAAAAACGAAACATTTTTTCAAGGATGCCTATGATTTTGTTACTGCAAAGGTCGGTGGTGAGCAATATGTGGTGTCCGCTGTGGTACATATGGATGAAAAAACTCCGCATATGCACGTCGCATTTATCCCCGTCGTCAAGGGAAAAGACAGAAAAAAGCAATCCTGCAAACGCATCAATTGCTCCGAGTTTTGGAAAGGCAGGGACAGTTACGCTCGACTTCAAGATGAATATTTCGACTTCATCAGTTATCGTAGTTACGATTTAGAGCGTGGTCAAAAAGGGAGCACCTCTGAACATTTATCGGTTCAGGATTTCAAATTGAAAAAGACGACGGAACAGATTTTGGAGTTGACTTTCCAAATTGCTGACATTAATGCAATCGAAAATGTTGAAGTTAAACCTACGCTTTTAGGCAACAAGGTCACGCTTTCTTCTGCTGATTTTGAAAATTTATCCTCTGCTGCTAAGAAATATGCTACAGTTAAAAAATCAGAAAATGAACTTTTGGAGTTGAAAGAAAAATGTTCCAGTCTTGAAAATCAGAACCATGTTTTGAAAAAGGACAACGATATTTTATCAGGAAATCTGCAACAGATAGAGCATAATTACGGTGAATTTTATGCTTCGGTGGAAGATGAGGTCGTGCTTAAAAATGAAAATGACAAGTTGAAAGTTTTGAATGCTCGCATTTCAAATCAGGTGCATAATCTTTCGGTTGAGGTAGCCAGTTTGAAAAATGGAGTTCGTGAAAAAGATGTTGAACTTGCTACCGTTAAAGATGACTTGGTGAAATCTCAATCGTTGTTGAAGTCGTTGCAGGGTAGGTTTGATAGGGTTATGAGGTTTATTGAAAATCTAAATCTTAAACAAAAATTATATGAGTTTTTGAAGTCGCCGAGTAAAAATAGAGGACGATAAATTTCGTCAAAAAAGGAGGAATCGCATATTGAACAGAACAACAATGTTTGAACTTAACGAGGCTTATTTAAATTGCCCCACAAAAATTAATGAGTATATCATTGACGGCAAAAAATACATAGTCCACAGCCATTTCATCGGTGAAAAAGACATTGATACGGTCATTTCAGGCATCGCAATGCACAGAGCCGAGTCAGATATATTCGTGAAAAAAGCCGCATAATTTATTGCTTTAAAGTATTGCTTTATTCGATTTTTTGTGTTATAATAAAAGTATCGAATAAGGCTGCTTTGAACGTGAAAGGAGTAAAAAATATGTCAAAGCAGACAAATTATAGCGTGGGGATTTATGTTCGTCTATCTAAAGATGACTTGCGTGCTGGCTAATCCCTATCAATTGAAAATCAGAAATTGATTTTAACAAAGTATGTGACAGAACAAGGTTGGAGCATTCATTCAACTTATGTAGACGATGGATATTCGGGGACGAGTTTCGATAGACCAGCGGTAAAAAATCTTCTTGAAGATGCTGAAAACGGTATTATCAATCTTATCATCGTTAAGGATTTGAGCCGATTTGGACGAAATTATATTCAGGTGGGGCAGTATATTGATTATATTTTTCCGCTTCATAATGTGCGATTTATTGCACTTAGCGATAATGTTGACACGATTGATACGAGTAGCACGGCGATGGATATGATGCCGATAATGAATGTTTTCAACGAGTGGCACGCATCTTCCACGAGCAAAAAGATCAAGGCAGTTATTGAGGCGAATGCTAAGGCTGGGAAGTACCGATCGACGTTCGCTCCTTATGGTTATGACAAAGGGAGTGACGAAAAAAGCTTGCCAATTGTTGACCCATATGCAGCAGAAGTTGTGAAACGAATATTCACTCTGCGTTCACAAGGAGTAACCCCAAGGCACATCGCTGACGTGCTTAATAATGAAAATATCCCCATCCCGTCAGACTATCTTTATGCGAAATTAGGTAAGCCAAATCCGAGAAGAACAAGGCATCTTTGGAGTGGCGATGGCATTAGACAAATGCTGAGTAATCCCACGTATTTAGGGCATCTTGTTCAGCTAAGAAGTACGACTGTATCGTATAAAAACCATAAAATAATCAAAAAAGCTGAAGAAGATATGATAATTGTGAAAAATACGCATGAGCCTATTATTTCACAAGAGTTATGGGATAAGTGCAGAGAGGTTGAGGCTTCGGTAAGTCAAGGCAAAAAAACGAAAACTGGCGAGGTTAAGCCGTTAAGTGGGCTGATGTATTGCATTGATTGTGGCGAAAAAATGCGTCTAGCATGGAACAATACTACAAATGGTAGCAAGAAAAAACCTAGAATTTATGTTAGACATAATTATAATTGCGGAACATATAACCGTTTCGGCAAGAAGGCTTGCACAAGTCATTACATCAAAATGAAAGATATTGATGCTCTAATTCTTGCCGATATTCGCTCAATGGCGAAGCTCGTTATCGATGATGAAAAACAGGCTTGTGCGGATTTTCTTCAGAAAAAACAGCAGTTCACCGAAAAGCAAACTGCTGATGATTTGAAGAAACTTAATGATGGAAAGTTTCGTTTAACTGAACTCGAAAAACTTATGCAGTCGATTTATGAGGATAAAGTTTTGGGTAAAATTCCAGAGGATGTTTGCGTGAAGTTACTCGAAAAATATCAGTCGGAGCAGAACTCGTTATCCGCTGAAGTTTTGGCACTTGAATCAAAATTATCAGCCGTCAAGCAAGATGAAAATGATGTTGATGAGTTTATCAAGCGATTGAAAAAGTATACCGATGTTTCGGAGCTTTCTCGTGAGATGTGCCTTGAACTTATCGAATACATCACGGTTGATGAATATTCAGCGGATAGGGCAAGGGATATTCATATTTATTACAAGTTGCTCGATAAGGAGCTTGCTGATAAGAGGTTTTTGGAAGTTGATAAAAGTACGGGAATTGCTTGATTTTTGGGCGGTTTTTGGGTTTGGATTTTTTTGTGTCCTTTTCGGGGGTTGAATACAACAGACATCTATAGTCACATCATGAACAGAGCCGACGAACAATCAGCGGAGTGTATTGCAAATGCGATACTGAGACCTAAGCAAAATAAAGATGTAATTTGATAAAAAACAAAGCCTACAAGATTACATCATGCAAAATTGTACAGACAGTAAAAATGCCCTACTATCGTATTTTAACATACCATAGTAGGGCATTTTCCATGTCTATTTTCACACATTATGTTCAACTAACACAATAAAACGTTTTATTTATTATAAAATTCATAAATTTGCATTATGTAAGAATAATAATTATTTTACAAGAATCTCGTATTCATCCAGTTCAATTTCTTTTCCACCATAAGGAATACAAATACCACGTGAAAGATGTGTTCCAACCTTTCCAGTTATAAGCATATCCTTATATTTTGCTCTACCAATGTAAAGTTTTCTTCCATCACTCTCGCGTCCTGCTTCCACTGCATTGGAAGGAATGGTACGCCCTTTCACTTTTACCCACTTAACTGGACCGGCATAGTATTCAAACTCATCAGAAGTAATATGATATTCTTTACCACCATAAGAAACATAACAATCAGCAAAGTTTCCACCAAAAACATATTTACCAGGATGAATTCCACTTTTAAAAGCTACACGTGCAATGAAAACAGTTATTCCTTCTTCATACCCTGCAACTACTGCATCTAATGGCTTAGTGCCTTTTCTTGCTTTTATCCACATAAAAATACCTCCCTATAAGTTTTGATTGATTATTAAGATTTATGATTTTAACTATTTTACTTCATTGGTATCACCTCTTTCTGTGTCCTTTGCTATATTATAACATGAATATGCAAATTTGTAAATATCTAATATTATATAAAACATTTTAGCATTTATTGTACTATTTTACCATAAAGACTGTAAAAACACACTAAAATCTAACATTAAATTTGTCATATAAAATACTGTTAATCAAGAAGGGTTTATTGTCACTATACCAATAAATAAAATATTAGAACTCAAAGTTTTTATATCAATATATAAAAAAGCTACAGGACATTTATTCCTGTAGTCTTTACTATTTCATGTTGTCTTTTAGTAATTCACAAACATTGAGTTGCCCTTAAGTTGTCCTAAACCATATTTCATAGCACAAAAAAAGACACCCTGTATCTCTACAAAGTGCCTATTTACGTTGGTTGCGGAGACAGGATTTGAACCTATGACCTTCGGGTTATGAGCCCGACGAGCTACCGAACTGCTCCACTCCGCGATATATTTTCACTCAAACTTTTCACAAATTTGTTCTGTGTTTTGAGTACTTATCTAGTATATCACTTTTGCAACCTGTTGTCAACACCCAAATGTAAATATACAATTACTTATTTGTTACTAATCTGATAACTAAGAGAAATCATGCCCATAAATAACCTATCTAGTAAAAATATATCAATAATTGCACCATAACAAATAAAAAATGCAGCCAAATATTTTTGACTGCATTATTTTTATTTAACATAGCTAGGTGATTTTTGATGTGCGTAGTTTAAAAATTCACCTTTGTTAATTGGCTTTGAATAGTAATATCCCTGATAAATTTCACAGCCAAGACTGCTTAAAATATCTCTCTGTTCCCTAGTTTCAATGTGCTCCGCAATAATGTCCAGTTTCAGTGAGCAGCACATATTGCATATGCTAGAAACAATCTCCTTTGCATTAGAATCACTGTCAATGTCAATCACAAGCGACGCATCAAGCTTAAGCGTGTTAATGTTAAAATAACGAATAAATTCAATCGACGTCCTGCCCATTCCAAAATCATCAATCGCAACCCGACATCCAAGAGATATAAGCTTGTCTAAAGTCTCCTTTAAATCGCCCTTGTAGTTAATTGTAGTCATCTCAGCAATCTCAAATTCTAAAAAACATGGATTAACATTCGTCTTAAATATCATTTCCTTGACCTTGTCCACAAAACTACCATCACAAATTTGCATAGGTGATAGATTAATAGACATCTTTATATCGTAAATTCCACTGTCACTAAATTCCTGAGCTGTGTTTATCGAGTCCTCAATAATCCAGTCACCAAGCCTGTTTATCATGCCGCACTCTTCAGCCAAACGTACAATTACAGGCGGCGGAACAAACCCAAATATATCGTCATTCCAGCGAAGCAAAGCCTCCGTTCCAATCAATTCACCATTAATATTAACTTGTGGCTGATATACCAAATATAAACCGTTTACTTCTCTATGCTTAATTGCTTCCTCAAGCCTGCTAGTCAAAGTCCTAGCAAGTATTCCATAATCGCCCTGCAACTCCGTCAAAGAATTATCAAATTCATCATCATGATCCAAAACGCCCTTTATAAAAGCATCAAAACTTTTCTTGCTGCTCTCTTCCTTAAAACGAGTATTCATTCTAACAAACGGTAGATAAATAAAAGTTCCAATAACTAAATTAACAATCTGTAATAATGAACCCGCAATAGAGCCAACAGCTTGATATCCACCAATTATAATAGGTGAAGTCCAATCAAGATTTTGATTTATAACAAGCGGAACAATACCAATATACATAGCAAAATACGAAGTCAAAATCAGTACAGTAGGAACAACGAAGAAAGGAATGAGAAATATAGGATTAAGTACAACAGGCAACCCAAAAAGCATAATCTCATTTATGTTGAACAGTGCGGGAAAAAACGCAATTTTTTCAAATTTGTGCGACTGCTTGCGACCTCCTGAAACTAACATAGCTATAAGTAAACAAAGTGTCGAGCCGCATCCGCCCATAAAAACAAAAGTATCCAAAAACTGCTTAGTTACAATTTTAGTAGGAGCCAGCCCACTAGCTATCAACTCAGTATTAATCGCACCAGCCGGATCAAAAACAGCTTTATTAATGTCACCCAATACATTGTTTCCGTGAATACCAAAAAACCACATAAGGTTACACAAAAAATTAAAAATAAGAGCCGCCGCAAGTCCGCCGACTTTTGTTAAAGCATTCGCAGCCCACCTAAATCCAACGTTAGCAAATCCAAATCTAATCGAAACAATCCTAAAAACTACAAAAATCAACATTGTCAGAAATATAGGAAAAATTGTAGAAATCATCTTGTAAAACGCCTTGTCAGAAACATCAGCATATGTTGCAAAAGATAATCTCTTGCGCCGATAAAAAATCGAAAACAATTTAGGAGCTATAATTGCAATCACCATAGCATTAAACAAAGCACCCGTACCAGTTGTATCCGCTTCAACTGTGATATCCATGCCAAGATTTATAAAAAAACAAGCCAAAGCAATTATCTCCATAAACAATGGTGAAAGCCCCGAATTTTTCATAGTCTTGTCATGCAAAGCTACCTCATTTGAAACACAAAGTAAAATAACAATTGCAATAATATTAAAAGTGGAATTGTGTATTAAGCTAAATAATCTATATAAATAACTGCCAAAATTCGTATCATAAAATGACTTAACTGACTCAATCGGAAAGTTTAAAAACAATAAAGCTAATGAACCCGCAAGTATAAACGGAACCGAATACATAAGTCCACGCCTAATTGATTTTACTAACCAATTTGATGAAATTCTAAAAGAAAAATCATTAATTTTCTGAATCATCAATTCCCCTCCAATCAACATCATTAATAACTTGATATTTATCAAAATAATTATATCACAGTCCAAAGTACTAGTCAACATAAAAAGACATTTTTTGGCGCATTTTGGCGACTTATACAAAATTACGTTTTTAAAATAACACAATATTCATAAGACACGATAAAGTATACATTTTTAGAAAACAATAAAAAAAAGTTTTTATTACGTAAATTAAAAGAAAATAATCAGCAATTTCCGTCGTCATAATAATGCAAAGTGGTAAAAATCTCCATGTCATGTACATTAATCTCAACCCGTGTAATATTTTTCTGCGCGATAGTCATAAGACTATTTTTAAAATACATTTGGTCAAAAACCTGCTCATTACCAAACCCAATATACGTCAAATATTTCTGAAAACAACGCTTGTTAGAGCTGTTAAGCCTAGCCTCAAGCCCAATATAAGGATCAGAAAGCCACTGTTTGTCAAGCGGATAATGCTTAATTCTAACAATATTATTATCAACTGCATTTTGATTTTTCTTGCTGTAGATGTATTCACCGTCAACGTCCGCCATATAAACTCTAGATAAAATATTACGCCTGTCACTAGCAATTCCAACCTCAACAATTTTTTCAAGGCTGTAATCAGTAAGCATAGCTCTGGCAGCCGTCACCATAACAGTATTCGTGTCATAAATGTACGGAATAGTCCCATAAGCCTTAACGCTGTAAGCACAAATCGCCTCCCAAATTGTGCTTCTTTCCTTGACATAAACATAGTTTACATTCTCAGTATCAGGCTGATATAAAACATTAGGAATAGCCTCATTAAGCTGCGCAAGAGTTGTAAGATTCACATTATAATTCATCTTAGGAACCGGCTCGTTTTGAGCCAAAAGCAAGCTGTATCCCCTCGATTCAAAAGTAATCTCCCACCTGCCGTTTTTATATTTTTTATCAAACCTGTCAATAATCCCGTGATGAATACAAGTCTCGTCAACAAAGCATTTCACTTCGCTGGTCAAATCAACATCCATAAGAGAAGTCACCTTGCCCACCGCAAAAGTGTACGGCGTGTACCTCTCCTTAACAACACGCATAGAAACTATGTATGACGAAAAATAATAATCTGTTCCAGCGATAAAAACAATCTGAATTTTTTGCAAATAAATCCCCTCCTATCGTTTTTTGAAATTTAAAACAGCATTTCCAACAAAGCTTTTGTCCGAAAAAACACAGCTTCCTTTAGTCATAATCATGTTTCGATATTCAACTCCATCAACAATAAGTGAGCTGATAAGTTTACCAGAATGCTGTAAAATCATATCCGCATAAAAGTTCTTGTCACAAGGCAAAGCCTTGCTTTCAAGAGTAATCATAGCTGGCTGATATCCGGCAATAACGCGGTTAGTTTCACCAGAAATAAGCAAAACCTCCGACACATTAGTGGTTGAAGAAAAAATTACACCACTCATATAAAACTCATCACCGTCAATACTAACAAGAATATTTTTTCTGCATAAAACCTGCATCTTCACTCCTCCTCCGTCATGACGAAAAATTTCAGCCGTGCTGAAATCCCACCCTCAAGCCTCGATAAAACATGATTTTGTACAACGTCAAGATATTTCAAATCAATCGCAATCATATCCTGACTAAACCCCAAAAGCCGTATAAGCTTAGCAATTTTACCATTCAAATCATCATAATCCGAATAATTTCCCTTAACACCAAACAGTTTAAAACTCACCGAATATTCCACCTCAGCACCATAAACAAGTCCGTCAGCGGATGAAATTCTAGGCGAAAAATCCACTCCCTTAACCGATAAAATACAAACATTTTCATTGCTAATAGACATCATATTTGCGTCAGAAAATTTATCAGCAAACAAAAATCCTGCCTGTAAAATATACTTTTTTATAATCTCAATAAATTCAAATTCCATATAAACACCCATGCCCAAAATTCAAGCACCCGCCACGAATCCGAACATAAGCCTGCCCACCTTTCTTCTTAATTAAACCTAAAATATAAACAGCACTGCCAAATCCCCAAACCCTCCCAAAGTCGCACCCGAACCAAAAATCCAAGTAAAACCTCAATCCAGTTTTATAATTAATCACTGTGCAACCCCACGCATAACATCCAAAAACTCTCCAGAAACGTCCTGCAACTAGCTCCTCCAATTACTACCACACTTCGCAAGCACAGTTAATCCACCCCAAAACCTCCATCCAAACTTCACCTATTTAAAAGTACATCTAAAAGTAAAATCCTCATCAAGAATAAGTCCATGCAAATGTGCAAAAGCCGACCGCCTAAACTGCTCCGCAGACCTTAAAGAATCACTCGATTTCGCACCGCGATAAGCTGCACCATTTTGTGAAAACATAACTCGGTCGTCGAGTGCCTTCTCAAGCGTGTAGTCATAAACCGCCGAAGCCGCCGCCGCGTATTCACATCTTGCCGCATCAATCCTGCTTTCAAGGTCGCGAATAAGCTTACCCCTAACCTGCTCAATCGCATTCTCAATCAAAATCTTGTAGGGAAATTCTTCACTTTCAATCCCAACAATCCTGCAAAAAATCGCCCTCACGTTATCATAATTAATCTCAACCATACAAATCCCCATGCCTAAACTCCATTTGACCTAATAAAGTTAAGCACAGTATTGCACCACCTTTCGTTTAAAAATCATCTCATATAAAAAACATAAAATCCACCATATGAAATTCAAAAGAAAAGCCGCCGCTTTAAAAGAAATCAGCAGCGGCATTTCTATCAATAAATCTTACTTAGTAGTTTTCAAAACCTTAACCGCACCATCGATAAGTCTAGAAAAACCAACCATTACAGAACAAGCAATCTCGTCGCACTGAGTAGTAATCAGCTTGTCAAAATCTACAATAACGTCAGTTCCGAAAATCATTTCAGCCGCAACATTTTTGTCAACACCAATCGCCTTTTCGTCAGCAAGACTCGAGCATTTTACAATTGTCACACCGTAAGGAGTCTTAACCATACCGCTCGTCATGTAATCAGAAACGCAGTATTTCATCTCCTCAAGAGCCAAAATTTTCGCCATAGTGGCCGGAGTGCAAACCATAGTAGTCATATCATTGTCGCTCATAGATGCCCAAAAAGCAGCAAGATCAGCGTATGAAATTTCGTCACCAGCAATAGAAGAAGCCGTAATTCCAGCAGAAAGCTCACTCATAGCAAGAGCATTAACAGCACGAGAAATCTGAGCACCAAGTGACTTCAAAATAACGCCAAAAGCCTCCAAACGCTGTTTTCTGATAGACTCGTATGAGCATGAAAGCTTTCTAGCAAACTTAGTCAAAGCCTTAGAAGTTGAGGCAAGTCGTACATCAGATGAAGGGATAACACCAGCCTGAGAAACACCATCGTCAGTGCCATTTTTAGTAACAGTCAACCCGCGAAAATCCATGCCGTCAGTGTAAGAAACAGCCGCCACAACCTCTGACAAAATTGAGCTTTCCTCCATTCCCTGCTTGATAGTTCTTCGAACATATTCAGGGAAAAGCACAGCCGATTCAGTAGTAGCAAAAAATTTCTCAACCCTGTCACAACCGTCGCCAGAAATTTTAATGTTAAATCTCTTCAGCTGACGTTCAAAAGCGTCAAGTCCCGCAATATCGCTGTTTGCGTAGTTTGAATCAGGGTCAAGCTGTTCAAGCGCCTGAGTAAAATTCTTTCCAGTAATTGAATAAAGTCCCTTTTCTAGTTTAATTGTATTATACATAAATCATTTCTCCTTTAGTTAAATTAAATTTGTTGTTATTAGTTTTCCTACTAGCATCATCTGTACATTTTTTTGTACTAAACACTAAATTATCATCATAATCATCAGCAGAAACAAACAGCATTTCCACCAAAGATAAATTCATATCACACATAAATCTATCTTCCTTTTGCAAGCTTGAAATTCTTGTTATCCACAGTATCAGCAATATCTTCTGTACGTTTTTTTGTACTATCAAGCTGGAATTTCCTGCTGTAATTATCTGAAACCGACTGCCTCTTCAAAGTATGATAAAGCTCATCAAGCTCATCATAATCCATATGTACAGTAAGACGCTGAACCGTTTCAACAGCCATGATAGGACGACACAAAAAGCTTAGCGAAATAATCTCACGCCTTAGCAAATCGCAAGCCTTTGAAAGACTTTTTGACTGATTGCCAAGCCTATCTTCAAGAGATTTTATAACTTCATTTTCATTCTCAAAATCTCCGTAACGCTTGGTAACTCCAGCATTTCTCTGTGCCGGAACAGCTACAAATGACCACTCATAAGCGTCCGTCGGATTATCCAAAATCACACTGCAAAGCTTTTCACCATAATACTTTCCCTTGACATGAGCACAAGATTTTTTCCCCAAATCTGCGCCGCAAATTGAGCAAATCTGCACCCCAACCTGACAGCTAACCGAAACCTCTTTCTTAATACCGCCGTCGATTTCCAAAATCAAATCCTCAGACTTTTTCGTCTTCATCATGTAAGCATAAGCGTAAAGATATGTGTAAGGTTCGCCAGCACTTGTCATCTTTTTGCTGTCCGTCTTAACCTCGCAGTCAAATACCCTAGCCGTCTGATTTTCACCCTTAGGATTGTGATCAAAAATTCCCGTCTTGCCAACAAAAAGCTTAGCTAACCCATTCAGTGCCGCTATCGAAAATCGTTCGTTATCTCGGTCAATTTCGTTATCACAAAGCACAACAGCAAAAGCGTAAACCTCGTCAGCAGTAACCGCCTTTCGTGTAAATTTGTTTATCTTTTCAACCGCCTGCTCATCAAGAATAAATTCATTCTCCATAATACCCCACCTTTCTAATTATCCTAAAATTTGTACCAATGCAAAAAACGCTATGTCTCAAATCATATCCGAATTGTTGTGTCCTGTTTTCGCTATCCGCCATTTTCCACCTCAAACTCTTTCTCATTAAAAATCTCAAGCTGTTCCGACTGAGCGTTGTAATATCTCGCCTTAGCAAGCTTCTCCTCGTCCTGAAGATTAATGTTATCCCACTCAATTTGATAATCGTCATCAAATCCATTAAGCTGTAAAAATGAACTCACGATTTTTCGCAAAGCTGGCTCAATCAGCCGACGATAATATTCAAGCTCACTAGTCAGAATATCCGACTGCTGTGATGACATTCTCTCGGTGCTAGACCAGTTGAGACCTAACAAAAACGGCGGAATTGAAAGCTTTGAAAGCATCTGCTCTAACAGCTGTCTAACAGGAATTTCGGTGTCAAGAATTTGATTATCAGCACCAATCACCTTGATTTCAACATCGCCAACCGACACAAAATCTTTGACCACTCCGCATCGCGATGACGTCATTCCGTCCGCCCATTCATGAGCAATTTCCATAGCCCTGTCCTTTGAAAAAGCCCTGTCCGAAGGGTCGTCCGACGGTCTGTAATTAACCGAATATCTCACATTTCCTACCCTATCAAAATTTTGACCAACACATTCGTAAATCCTCATCAAAATACTGCTAAGTGCCGGAATCCCACGCAAAATCGATACTCCCTCAGGGTGCTTAACCGATGGATTAAGCGTCGTGTAGAATAATCTTTCTGGATGAGAAAAATCAATTTCTTCACCACTAAAGCTCTCCACAATTCTCATATCAATCGGAGATTCCCCCTGCTTAACCCTAAACAAAGTCGGATCAGCAATGTAAAGTCCGCAGATTTTTCTCTGCTCAGAATCAATCGACATCTCCCCCAAAGCCTTGCCGTAAGTCAGCAAAGTGTCAAGATACATGTCAATAAAATTGTTTAGCGAATTACCAGAAATTCCAACAGGAATATCAAAAGCAAATCGGTCGACAAGCTTTTGTGCAAGCTCATTTTCGCAGACAATTTTGAATCCCGTAGTCAGCCTGATAATCTTGCCGAAACAAGCATCTAAAATTGGAACTTGTGCACGCAGCGATTCATAAAATTCGCCCTCAAACGACGAATACATAGGTGCCAGCTTGTAAATTTGTCTGTCAGCCGATTGTGCAAAAGCCACATTTTCAGCTGATTTTTTGCGATTAAATAACTTCATTTTTCACGCCCATGCTCAGTAAATCTAAGCATAAGCTAATCCCACCTTTCTCATCAATAATTACTTTTTATAACCTAAAACCAATACCCAAAAATCTCAATAATCTCCACCGAAACTAGCGCAAATACATCATTTTCCATAGTCCGTTCTCACTGTAAAAACTTAATTTCGATCAATCGACATAACGAAAAACTGCTCAGTATTCTCTTTCAAAAAATGCGAAACAAAATATCTAATATCGTCCATAGCATGGTCATTTTCTTTGACCGGACAATCAATCCCGATACTGTTATCCCAGCGATAAAGCGAAAATTCTCTAATGCTATCCTCGCAACCACGATAAATCTTGATTTTACAGCCGCTCAAAGCATCGCTAACTCGCCTAATTCCTGACAGCACATCATTCTTCGCAGGCATAACCTTGAATTTTCCATGACGCCTAACACATTCAATAAACGATGCCGCCGACGGATCACAAATTACAAGCTCGATATCTCGATTACCGCAAAGTTTCTCCAAAGCCTTGTAATGCTCCTCGTCAGTTCTCTGCACTCCGCGCTCACGAGAATTGTAATAATATTCATCAATTCGGTACCAAATCTTGTCCGATAATCCCCACAAACCAAAGCTTGAAGGGTTCACGGTTCCATAGTCACAGCTGACCGCGAATCGTGAAAAACTGCTCGGCAATTTGTCCACAGTATGCGTTTTCAAATCAAACATGGGATAGACATTTCCTGCCGTATTTGTCCACCGACCGAGTACAAAACGCTGATAGAAAGCCCCAGAATAGAGCGTTTTATATCGCTCAATTATTCCATTACTAAGCGACGGATTATCCGACAAAGCAAAGTGCAAATACAAAAGATTTTTATCCGCCGCCTTGTCAATCCACTCCTTTTTGAACCAGTGATACTGATTTTCAGGATTGCAATTGAACCATAATTTCGATCGCGAAACTGAACATCTAGCAACCGCCTGCTCAACAAAACTTCTAGGCATCAAAGCCACCTCGTCAAGCAAAATTCCGCCAAGCGTCATACCTTGAATCAGCGCCGCCGAACCCTCGTCCTTTCCTCCGAAAATGTAGAACCGATTAGTTGAGCCATTTATTGAAATATCAAGATAATTTTTACTGCCATAATCCTTGACTGCAAATCCCCACTCCTGCGCATTTTTCACAAGCGGAGCAATTAGATTTCGACGAGCCGACGTTATTGTTTTTCCGCAGATTCCGAAAAAAGTGTCCTCGAAATTTATCGACGCCCACATTACAAAAGACATCGACATGCAAAGTGTCTTGCCAGATCTAACCGCTCCATCGCAGATAATTCCGTCATATTTGTTAGATTTTCTCTGCCACCAGTTGAGAACCATGAGCTGTTTTTCAGAAAATTCAGACCATTTCACAACGCTATCTAACTTCTTCATTTCCATATTCAGCCACCTCAATTCCACAAAAAAACGTATACCTAAAGTTCAAAATTTCACAAGCTTTCATGCACCTTTTTAAAACCATGATCACTTTCAATCGCCCTCACCCTCTTGCGGATTATCACTTTCAATAACAGTATCTCTAGCCGAATCAGAGCCATAAATTGCCTCAACCAAATTTTTTGCTTTCTGGTCATTTTTTAGCTGGACATTAAATTCGTCTAGTCTTTCCAAAGCTTTTTGACGGTCAAAAAATTTAATTTCGACACCACCGCCTTTGATTTTTTTAATTTCGGAAATATTATACAAATCCGCCTGTGAGAGCATAGCTGGAGTAATTTCCTCAGCAAAAACCAAAGCCACAGCATCATTAACTCGACCATAAGCAAGGCGCTCAAGACCAGCACGAATTTCGCATTGTTCCTCGCTCATTTTTTTTTGCAAAGCAGATAGCTGTCTTTTCACTCGACGCTCCTGCAAAAGTTTAAGACCGCCAAGCTTAGCATCGACAGGATCGATTCCAGCAGAGATTGCCGCCTCTTCAGCGTTTCGATTTCGAAAAAAGCTTAGCACGAAGTTTTTGATTTCGATTTGATTCAAATCAATCACCCTTTCTGTAAATTTTGTAGAAGAGTTTGATTCAAGTTTTGAATACCCTTCTCACTAATAGTGCAAAATTGGGGTTTTGTTGCACTGGAACGTGCAACTATGAATGAAATAAGTATAAATTTAATTATAAACTGTATTATTGCACAAAAACGCATGCATAAATCTAGTCATAAAGCACAAAGAAAAAAACAAAATTAAAAGTTTAGATCAACCCTTTTTAAAGGGGTGCGAGGGTAGAGAGGGAGCAGAGCTCCCCGACCCTGCAAACCACCTGTAAGCAATAGAGAAAAAGTCACCTAAACAAAAGGCAATGCGCCAAAACCAAAGAAAAGAAACAAAAGCCACCAAAACGAAGAAGCCACAAATCACACCAATCGCATTGCCGCAATATCTTCCGACGATAGCAAACAGGCAAGAGAAATCGATATTTATAGCCTGAATTTATCAATGGCAAAATAGGTTTAAGTTTTTACAATGGTAGATTAAAACCAAAAGATTAAATTTGACAAGGTACATGCTGTTAAGGAATTTACATTCCAATATTAGGCTTTTTAAATTAAAGGGACGGCAAATTGCTTCTGCGACTAAAGTCGCATTCGCTCTTGCCTGTTCGCTTTTTATCCTAGATACGACGGCAATGCGGATTGTTTTGTTTTAGAGTTTGTTCTTTAGATAAGTTTATTTTTTCAGTTATGTTTATCGCATTGCCCTTTTGTTTGGGTGACTTTTTCTCTATTGCTTACAGGTGGTTTACAAGGTCGAGGGACTCTGTCCCTTCTCTATCCCTGCAAGCTTTAAAAAGCTTGACCAAACTTTTAATTTGCTTCGTTGTTTTTTTACTTTTGCTTTCTTTTTTACTTTTGCTTTTTTTACTTTTGCTTTCTTTTTTTACTTTTTTGCGCAAAAAAAGAACAGCTCTTTCGAACTGCTCTTTTATATTAAAATATTCTATTATTTACTTTTTATCTTATCTCTGCCCTTTGCCTCATAACTCCATATCAGACCTATTACTATCCAGAAAAATGGCGTATTCGTCAAACTGCTTATGTTGAAAAATGCTTGAATCATATACGCAAGCAATGCTCCAATCAAACCGCATGCTATCCAATTGTTTTCACCCTTAATATATCCGCCAACTGCTCTAAAGCCCTTAATTGCGGTGATAATTAAGAATGCTAAATAAACTGCCAAGCTAATCAATCCACGCTGTGCTGCAACGTCAATGTACTCGTTATAAGAACGGTCAACTATTAAACCTAGCTGATACATTGATATCCAGTTGTCAGGTCCAACTCCCATTATCGGATAATTTTCTATTACGTAACTGCCGTCATCCCAAAGATATGGATAAATCCACTCCGATTTATCCTCTCGAATAAACTCAGTTTGAACGCTTAGCCTTGTATTAACATCAGTAGCAATTACCATTTCGTCCTTAAATTCCACAGCACCTGTAACTAACATTACAACAAAAACTAACGTAATTGTAATTATTCCGCCTATTGCTGAACCCAAAATACTCTTGCCGTCTGGCTTCTTTTTAATCACCAAAGCTACAACTGTTATTATTATTGCCGCTGAAACTATTCCGACAATTGATGGTACAATATCTGTCAGCGCTGAACAAACTGCCATTATAACCGCACTGATTGCATAGAAAATTCTTCTTTTCTTTGACTCGTCAAAAATAAATCCAGCAAACGCAATCGCAAAAGTAATCGTCAAAACAGCTCCTAGTGCGAATGGTGTGCACAAAAATCCGCTGGCTGTAAAGCTTTCAGTATGTATTATATCACGCACGATTTTTTCATTGTCCGCAACATTAGTACCGTATCTTGTATAAAGATATGCAAACCAGTTAGGAATTGACTTGCCAGTTGCTGGAATAGCTTGTAAAATTCCTACAATTGCATTGAAAAGTCCGATAGAAACTAATACGTCACTAGCTTTCTTTCTCCAGCCGTCATCAGTCACTGTCATTGCCGCCGCGAAAAATCCTACATATGCTGCAAGTGTTAGAAATCCCTCAGCTCTGTCCATATATCCGTAAAACGAATAGCTTAAATTTGATGACACAAACATCGAAACCGCAGCAAGTATCATCAAAACCAATGGCATCCAAAGTGTTTTATTCTTGCTTACTATGATTTCATCTTTCATCTTGCCGACTAAAAATGTCAAAAATCCTACAAGCCCAAGACCAATTACAAGTGACATCATAAGTGTCGAAAATGTATCAGACAAATATTCTTTATATTCATACCCGTCAACCACCTTAGTCGTTACCGAATTCATCGTAAAATAATACGGAATCGACATTGCTGCCATTACAATCATTATTATAATCAAGTACATTCCGCATAGTTTTTTAGTGGATTTATCAGTCATATTCAAAATAAAATCTGATTTTTCGG
The DNA here is from genome assembly GCA_964548535.1 of uncultured Oscillospiraceae bacterium. Taxonomy (GTDB): domain Bacteria; phylum Bacillota; class Clostridia; order Oscillospirales; family Ruminococcaceae; genus CAZJRQ01. Next base: position 12,873 of record CAZJRQ010000008.1, on the reverse strand, counting down.
ATGAACCGAACAAGTGCTTTTTTTCTGCCATAACGCCCTCCATTAAAAATTATAACTAAATATTCTATAAAAAATCGGCGGACAAATTTTTCTCTTGTCCGCCGAAAAAAGTTTACTTCGCGTATTCAATCGCTCTGCTTTCACGAATAAGATTAATTTTAATCTGTCCTGGATAATCCATTTCTTCCTCAATTCTCTTCGCAATATCTCTTGCTACAAGAACCATTTTCTCATCATTAATCTTATCAGGCTGAATCATAATTCTAACCTCACGGCCAGCTTGAATTGCAAATGATTTCTCAACACCGTCATACGATGTACAAATCTCCTCAAGCTTTTGCAGACGCTTGATATAGTTTTCATAATTCTCACTTCTAGCACCAGGTCTTGCTGCTGAAATTGCATCAGCTGCCTGCACAAGTGCCGCTACAACCGTACGAGTTTCAACATCGCCATGATGCGCCTCAATTGCATGAATAACCTCTGCATTTTCCTTATACTTCTTGCAGACATCAACACCAATCTGAACATGTGAGCCTTCGATTTCATAGCTCAAAGCCTTACCGATATCATGCAAAAGTCCTGCACGTCTTGCCAAATTAGCGTCAACGCCAAGTTCTGATGCCATCATTCCAGCAATATGAGAAACCTCAATCGAGTGATTTAAAACATTCTGTCTATAGCTTGTTCTAAACTTCAAACGTCCAATAAGCTTAACAAGCTCGTGATTCAAACCGTGAACATTACATTCAAGTACAGCTCTCTCACCTTCCTGCTTAATCTTATGCTCAACCTCACGTCTTGCTTTATCGACCATTTCTTCAATACGTGTAGGATGAATTCGTCCGTCCTGAATAAGCTTTTCAAGCGCTATTCTCGCAATTTCACGTCTAACCTGGTCAAAGCACGAAATTGTAATAGCCTCAGGTGTATCATCAATAATTAGGTCAACACCTGTAAGTGTTTCGATAGTTCTGATATTACGTCCCTCACGACCGATAATTCTGCCCTTCATCTCGTCGTTTGGAAGCGGAACTACTGATACCGCAGTTTCTGAAACCTGATCTGCTGCACATCTAGCAATCGCAAGTGAAATATACTGCCTAGCTTTTGCCTCACACTCGTCCTTAATCTGAGTATCATAATTTGAAACCATTACTGCCTTTTCGTGAACAAGCTCAGACTCAAGACTATTAAGCAGCTGATCTTTCGCTTGGTCCCGAGTAAGCTTAGAAATCTGTTCAAGCATATCAAGCTGTGAACCTTTAATTCTCTCAGCCTCTGCATTCTTCTCGTCAGCAGACTTTAGCTTTTGAGTTAAAGTGTCCTCTTTCTTCTCAAGATTATCAAGCTTACGATCAATGTTTTCTTCCTTCTGATTAATTCGGCGCTCTTGTCTTGAAACCTCAATTCTTCTTTCCTTTAGCTCCTTTTCAGTTTCCTGTCTGGACTTATGTATTTCGTCCTTAGCCTCAACTAGAGCTTCTTTCTTCAAGGTTTCTGCGTTCTTTTTAGCATCATCAATTATTCTCTCAGCCTCTTTTTCAGCAGACCCCATTGTTGCTTCTGCTGTTCTTTGTCTGTACTTAATGCCCTGCTTAAAACTTACAAAAGCAGCTACAGACGCTCCGACTATCAAGGCAATCACAATAAGCAAAACTGCGATCCATATATCCATGTATAGCCTTCCTCCTTCTCGATAAGTTTTGGAAATGTTTTTTAAAAGCATAATCATAATCATTTTGTACAAAAAAATTAAAATAAATCTCTAAAAATTTTAAAAACATTGCCAAATAATATAAAATTGTAAAGATACAAATTAGCAAATTATTATATAATTAAACGCTCGACATTCTTTTTTAGAAATAAAAAGCCCCTAAACTGAGCCTTGCTAAAAACTTTTCTGCAAGCTATATATCAAATACTCATCTATTTAAAATTCGTTAATAATCAATTTTTGGGGGAAATTCTAATAGAAATCTCACCATATATATATAAATACAAATTGCATATTAATATTGTATAATAATTTCATACGCTTGTCAAGTTGTTTTGTAGGAAAAAGTTTGAAATACGCAATAAATTTTGCTTAACCCCTTGACAAAGATCAAAAATGGTGCTAAACTATAGTTGTTAATTTATATTTAAAGCTGTGATGAGGATTTTTATGTACACCTCAAAAACTTTTCAGAGAGTACTGCCGTCGGCTGTGAACAGTACAAGTTTTCGTACACAAGATACTACCTTTGAGTGTGCCTAATACGCAACGGCTAGTCACCGTTACACGACTTTAGCTTACCTTTTTATTGGCGAGCGAATTTTGAGGTGCGAGTTTTTTGCACAAATTTGGGTGGAACCACGATTATGTTTTATCGTCCCGAAGAAAGTTTTGACTTTCTTCGGGCTTTTTTATTTTTTGGGAGGGGGATTTTTTGAGAAAAGCTCTGGGAATAATCTGCTATTTTATAGCTCTTGCACTTAACGCTTGGGCTGGATATTACTGCTATATGACATATACCTTCAAAATCTCGCAGGAGCGTGGTTTGCTTACATTTATCCCTATATTTATTGCGACCTATTGGTTTGCGACATTTTTCGTTCAACTAACGAGCGGTAAGGATAAAAATGGGAAACCGCATATGAACAAGATTTTATTTGGGTTTCTAAACAAACTGCTGACGATAATCAGCATTGCTCTGCTTGTTTTTTGGGTTTATTTTTACTTTGTTATGTTAAAACCGACTGCTTAAAAAATTAAAATCTGGGGGATGATTTTATGGGTATTATTATGACTGTAGTTCAAGCAATAATTACTTTTTTCGCGACTAACATTTTCGCCATGACAAAGCTTACTGGCTTGAAGACTGCACCTAGCGTACTGCTTTTTATTGTATCGCTTATTTGGATTTTGGCTTTGATGATAAAGCCTACTGTCACAAAAAAAATGTCTAAGAGAATAAAAATTCTAACTGACGGCGCAAGATTATTGGTGGTCTTTTTGATTTCAGTTACGGCGAGTGCTGGCAATCTTTTTTATTTGATTTACGGCACTGATTTTTCCACCAGCACGATTGTTATAAATACTATTATCATTGCTGTGGCTGAATTCTTCGTGTTCTGGGCTGGTATGATAAGGCTTTACACCACATCTACTCAACTTGGAATAAAGTGGCGGGCAATCGGTTGGATATGCGGATTAATTCCAATAGTACATATTTTTGTACTATTAAAGATGATACGTATCACAACAGCTGAGTGCAAATTTGAAGAAGAAAAGTTACTGATTGACAACGGACGTGTTGAGAGTGAAATTTGCAAAACTAGATATCCTATGCTACTTGTGCATGGCGTATTTTTTCGCGATTCAAGGTTTTTCAACTACTGGGGACGAGTTCCTAATTCGCTTAAAAGAAACGGTGCTACACTTTTCTACGGTGAGCAGAAATCTGCTGATTCGGTCGAAAATAGTGCTAGACAGCTTGCTGATAAAATTGAAAAGATTGTCGCTGAAACTGGCTGTGAAAAAGTGAATATCATTGCTCACTCAAAGGGTGGACTTGATTCAAGATACGCTATCAGCTGTTTAGATTGTGCTGACAAGGTTGCGTCGCTGACTACGATTAATACTCCGCACGAGGGTTGTGCTTTTGCAGAATATCTGCTGAATAAAGCTCCTGAAAAGGTACAAAACACGCTTGCAAACAGCTACAACACGGCACTTCGCAAAACCGGTGAGGAGGGTGCTGATTTTCTTAAGGCAGTCGAGTCGCTCACGGTATCTCAGTGCAAGGCTCTTGACGAGAAGATGCCTGACATGGATAATGTTTTCTATCAGAGTGTTGCGTCCTGCGTAAAGAAGTCGGCAAATGGACAGTTTCCGCTGAATTTTTCATATCATCTTGTAAATTATTTTGACGGTCCGAATGACGGCTTGGTATCGCTGGATTCTCAAAAACGCTGGGGTTGCTACGCTGTGCTGACACCAGAGGGGAATCGCGGAATTACGCATGGTGATGTGATTGATTTGAATCGTGAGAACATTGATAAATTTGATGTTCGTGAGTTTTATGTTGGTCTTGTAAGTGATTTGAAAAATAAGGGTTATTAAGTAACGATTGTTATTAAAACCACATTTTGGAGGAATATTATGAAGTGCGAAAGTCTAGAAGAAGTGAGAAAAAACATTGATGAAATTGACACGGAGATTATCAAGCTTATTGCAAAGCATGGCGGATATGTTTTACAGGCATCGGCATTTAAGAAAAGCAGTAACGGCGTAAAAGCTCCTAACAGAGTTGAAGAGGTTATTTAAAAAATTCGTGAAAAGGCGAGAAACACGGTGCAAGTGCTGATGTTATTGAGGCGGTATACCGTGATATGATTTCTGCGTTTATATTTATAAATATGGAAATGGACGAATATCAAAATAATAAGTAAGCTGATTGAAAATATTTCAAAAAGTTTATATTGATTATATATTATAAATAGTATACATTTGAAGAGGAAAATCCTCTGCTCACAAGCAGTTCGCATTTTTCTTCGAAAAACATGAAGGAAAATCCTCTGCTCACAGTAGTTC
>CAZJRQ010000008.1:0-8194 GCA_964548535.1 uncultured Oscillospiraceae bacterium | reverse complement strand
ACATGAAGGAAAATCCTCTGCTCACAGTAGTTCGCATTTTTCTTCGAAAAACATGAAGGAAAATCCTCTGCTCACAGTAGTTCGCATTTTTCTTCGAAAAACATGGAGGATTTATTATGATTAAACTTACATTAAAGGACGGCAGCGTTCGTGAAATTGAATCGGCTCAGCCTGCAAGCGAAATCATCAAGGGTATTGGAATGGGGCTTTATAAGGCGTCTTGCTGTATTAAAATCGACGGACAGGTTTGCGATATGCGTACTGTTATCGACCACGACTGCACTTTTGAAGTTATGACTTTTGACTCAAAGGCTGGCAAGGAAACTTTCTGGCACACTGCATCTCATATTTTAGCTCAGGCAGTTAAAAATCTTTATCCCGAAGCTAGACTTGCTAGAGGCCCTGCTACTGACACTGGTTTCTACTACGATTTTGAGGTTAAAAAGCCTTTCACTCCTGACGATTTGAAGAAAATTGATGCGGAGATTAAGAAGATTTCCAAGGAAGGTCTTGCTCTTGAGCGTTTTGAACTTCCTGCTGATGAGGCTATCAAGCTTATGGAAGAAAAGGGCGAACATTACAAGGTTGAGCTTATCGAAAAGCACGACAACAAGGGCGAAACTCTTTCATTCTATCAGCAGGGTGATTTTGTTGACCTTTGTGCTGGCCCTCATCTTATGAGCGTTGCACCTGTTAAGGCTGTGAAGTTGCTTTCATGTACTGGTGCATATTGGGGCAAGGCTGAGGACGGAAAACAGCTTTCTCGTGTATACGGAACTGCTTTTCCTAAGGCGTCACTGCTTGAGGAACATCTTAAGGCTATGGAAGAGGCTAAACTTCGTGACCACAACAAAATCGGTCGTGAGCTTGAATATTTTACTACTGCTGACGTTATCGGACAGGGATTGCCTATCATGCTTCCAAAGGGTGCTAGAGTTATTCAGCTTTTACAGCGCTGGATTGAGGACGAGGAGCAAAAGAGAGGTTATGTTCTAACTAAGACTCCGTTCATGGCTAAGTCTGATTTATACAAGATTTCAGGTCACTGGGATCATTATCGTGACGGAATGTTCGTAATGGGAAATCCTGATGATGACGGCAAGGAATGCTTTGCTTTGCGTCCTATGACTTGTCCTTTTCAGTATCAAGTTTTCCTAAACAAAAAGCGTTCTTACCGTGATTTGCCTATGCGTTTGGGCGAAACTTCAACTCTTTTCAGAAACGAGGACAGCGGTGAAATGCACGGTCTTATTCGTGTTCGTCAGTTCACTCTTGCTGAGGGACATTTGATTATTCGCCCTGAACAGCTTGAGGAAGAATTCAAGGGCTGTTTGGAACTTGCTAAATATATTCTTGATACTTTGGGACTTTCTGAGGATGTAAGCTACCGTTTCTCGCAGTGGGATCCTGCTAGAACTGACAAGTATGAGGGTACTGCTGATCAATGGGACGAGGCTCAAAATCTTATGGGTAAAATTCTTGACAACATTGGTCTTGACTATGAAATTGGAGTTGACGAGGCTGCTTTCTACGGTCCTAAGCTTGACATTCAAATTAAGAATGTTTTCGGAAAAGAGGACACACTTATCACTATTCAGATTGATATGCTTTTGGCTAAGAAGTTCCAAATGGAATATGTTGACACTGACGGAAATATGACAACACCATACATTATTCACCGCTCATCACTTGGCTGTTATGAGAGAACTTTGGCACTTTTGCTTGAGAAATATGCTGGTGCTATGCCACTTTGGCTTGCTCCTGAGCAGGTTAAAGTTATGCCGATTTCTGACGCTCAGCTTGAGTATGCTCAGGACGTTGCAAAGAAACTTGACGCTGTTGGAATTAGAGTTTCAGTTGATGACAGAAACGAGAAAATCGGCTATAAAATTCGTCAGGCACAGCTTGAAAAGACACCATACATGCTGATTATTGGTGACAAGGAGCTTGAGTCGAACGCTGTTTCAGTACGTTCAAGAAAGCATGGCGATATGGGTGCAGTTGCGGTTGAAGATTTGGTTACACAGCTAATAACTGAGGTAATCACAAAGGCTAAGTAACCTGGGGCGTGCCCCTGGACCCCAATCGCAGCATCACTAGTTCCTCGCTCGTGATTGGGGGTCAAAAGATAATCAGCGTCATGAATTTGTGGTATGCGGAGTCTGTTGATTTTTCATTTTATTTTTGACGTCTTATAACTCTATAATCAAAAAACGCAAAATCCTCATTGCCTCCGTATCTTCGCCAACAGCCAACAGGCAAGAGAAAAATGACGTCAATTCATTTTTCAATTTGCCGTCCGTAACAGTTGATTATCTTTATTTATAGATGTCAAAAAACATATACCATATACAAGGAGTGTTCAAATGCCTTCTTCTTGCGTTCATTTGAAAGTCGCTTATCTTTTAAAATCTAAAATGAATATCAAAAATCAGTCCGAATTTTATCTTGGTTGTATATCTCCTGACGCTGTGAATCTTGACGGGTTTGCTGAGCAAAAAGTTAGGTATACTGCTCATATCAGAGATAAGGATTATGATGTCTGGAAAGAAAAGATCAGGAATTTTTATGCTGAAAACAAGTCCGAATATTCGGACAGAATTGATTTTCTTAATGGCTTTATTGTACATCTATACACTGATATTGCGTGGGATGAAATTATTCAGCCACGACTATTTGAATATCTGAAATCTACTGGATGTTCTAGTGATAATCTTACTCACGAAAAGTGGGAGGAGCTTTTTAAATTCAACAGCGATATCATTAAGGAAAGCTGGTACAAACCAGTTTTGGATGAGCTTTCTAAAGCGAAATGCTATGATATTTCTTCCGTTTCGGCTGATTTGTTATCACGGTATCGCGATTATTTGGTCGACGATTACGAAGATGAAAAAGCTGATGAACATGCTAGATTTCTGACTGAGGACATGGTTAATGAAACTGCTGACCGCGTTTTAGAAATGTATCAGGCTTTAATAAAATAGATTATTTGATAAAAAAACGACTAGAATTATAAATTTCTAGTCGTTTTTTCGTTTATGTATTAAGTTAATTTTATTGCTAAAATTCGGTTAATGCAGCGATACATTTGCCGTTAGACTTAATATAATAAATCAAACTATATGTATTACCTACATATGGTATAGTTTTTTCTACACCAAATTTCTTAGTAAATTCAGCTCCATTATGACAAACAAATCTAATCTTTGCAAAGTGATTATCGTCAATTCTACTTGTTGAAACTACCTGTCCTTGTGTTCCAAATCCTTTTTGCTTTAAAATTTTATATTCACGTCGCCACTTAATATTTGAACATGTTGCAAATATACAACCGAATGCCATAAGCGATGCTAATGATAATGCTATAATTACAATTGTTTTAGATGGCATTCTAATCACTTCTTTTGGACTTTGTGGCATAATATAACCAGTAAATTGCATTCCTACATAAGCCTTTTTATTTACTTTGGCTTGTGCATAAACAGTCTTGCCAGCATCATCTACATACGAAACCTCTACAAATTCATTTTCAATTCTAACTATTGATTCAACCGTACATTCAACTGGAGTTCCATTATTTTTGTAATCTAAAGTCGTACTAAATCCTTTATACACACAAAGGCATAACGATTACAAACAGAATGTCCAAAAGAATCATTTAAAATAATCCCTTAGGCTTTTTCATAAAAATCCCCCTATAATTGTTTTTTGAGCAATTAGTTTTATACATTAATTTAACTAATTTCCTTTTTTAGTATATCACAAATAGCAACTTTTATCAATAAGTCAAAAATTTTTCGAAGCAAAAGAATAATCTGGATGTTAATCGTAAATATAAATTTCATAATCAAAGCAACCAATTGTTTAAATATTATGCAGTTAAAATAACTATTGACTTTAGAGATAAATTGTGATACAATCTATTTAAATAATTTTTAAAATAGGTGGTGGATTTTTTGGGATTAGCAGATACTTTTAAGGCGTTGTCTGACCCTGTTAGACGCAATATTCTTGAAATTTTAAAAGAATCTGCCATGACGGCTGGCGAGATTTCTGAAAGGGTTGGTATGTCCCCAGCTGCTTTGTCATATCATCTCAATCAGCTGAAAAAGGCTGATTTGGTGATTGAATACAAGATGAAAAATTTCGTGTACTACGAGCTTAATGCCACGCTTTTTGACGAGTTGATTTTGTGGATTGGGCAGTTTGGTGACAAAGATAAAAATTAATGTGGGGTATTTGATATGAAAAAGGTTCTGTTCTGGTTTTTTGCATTTATTCCAATTATTGCTACGGCGGTTGTTGTGAAATTTCTTCCTGATATTGTGCCTGTACATTACAATTTTTTTGGCGAAATTGACAGGTGGGGTTCAAAATATGAGATGTTTATAACCGGTGGATATTCTTTGCTCGCGGGTATTTTATCTTATGTGGTGATTATTTATATGGATAAAAAATCGAAAAAAACTGATGATGATAAGAAAAAAGCTGAATTACAAAACAACATTAAAGTCATATGGCACACTGGAATTGGCGGTGGGGTTCTCTTCACTGTGATGCAAGGTTTCATTATTTACAAGGCTTTTGATTCGGTCAATTTAAATATCGAATCAACTTTTGATTTTAATTTTATAAGCATAATTTTAGGAGTTTTTTTCATATTTACAGGTAATATAATGCCGAAAGTCAAGAAGAATTCAATTATTGGTTTTCGTACACGATGGAGCATGGCTAACGAAAAATCGTGGAAGGCTAGCCAGCGTGCAGATGGAATTTTGTGCGTAATTATGGGGATTGTTTGCATAATCAACGGTTTTGTAGTATCAAAAACTAGAGTTTCACTTACTGTTCTTGTATGTGTGTTTTTTGTATTAACCGTACTTTCACCAGTATTATCATATTTAAACTACAAGAAATATTCTGACGACTAACATTCTTGAAATTGTGTACAAAAAAACAGACACTTTGTGAAAACATAGTGTCTGTTTTGCTTTTTTATAATAAATTATTTATTTTTATTGTCCTTATCGCTTGAAAGCTCCGAGATAATCTGTATAAACGAATCAACGTCATTAAAGTCCTTATAAACTGATGCAAAACGCACATACGCTACATGGTCAAGGTCTTTAAGTCCCTGCAAAATTTTATCACCGATTTCATTAGTTGTAGTTTCAGTCTGCATTGCATTTGCGTAGGTATACTCAATTTTATCGACAAGTGCATTCATATCATCAACGCTGACAGGGCGCTTTTTTATCGCACTTTGAAGTCCTTTGAAAACTTTAATTTTATCAAACGGCTCAAAACTTCCGTCTTTTTTATACACCATTAGCAATGGTTTTTCGATTACTTCATAGGTTGTAAAACGCTTTCCGCAATTTGAACACTCACGACGACGGCGTTTTTTATCCTCACTAGGACGCGAATCTATAACTTTGGTATCTTCAAAATTACAAAAGGGACATTTCATAATTATACTCCTTCATTTAATCTAAATCAGCATACAAACTACTTACATATAGTATATTAAATACATTTATTATACCACAACTTGTATATAATTTCAAGAGTTTTTATAATATTTTTGCAAAATCAGCATAAAGAACATAGTTGTGACAATTATCAATGTGGAGTTATTTGGTGATTATATTTTTATGATTAGGTGTAACAAGTTTTAAAGGTTATGCATATTATAGATTAGCCAAAGTCATTCTCCCCTGAAATAATTTGGAATTTTTTTCGCACGGTTGATTAAAAGCGAAAAAATGGGTAAAAATATAGGTATAGATTCCCTAAAAATTACAAGGAACGGAGTGTTTAAGGTGACAGTTCACAGGGGCGAAATTTATTATGCTGATTTAAGTCCAGTGGTAGGTTCAGAGCAAGGCGGCTTGCGACCTGTTTTAATCGTACAAAATGATGTAGGAAACAAATATTCGCCTACAGTCATAGCAGCGGCTATTACTAGCCAGCATGACAAGGCGAAATTGCCAACACATATAGAAGTAGGAAAAGAGCAATGCGGACTCGCAAAGGATTCTATCGTCCTGCTTGAGCAAGTTCGTACATTGGACAAAAAGCGTTTAAAAGAACGCATGGGTGTACTTGACAACACCGCTATGACCGCAGTAAACTCAGCGCTTTCAGTATCCTTTGGTCTAGGTAACGATAATAAATTTTAATTTTACAATTAATATAATGCTCAGTTCAGCCTTTATTTCAGCTGGACTGAGTTTTTTGCTGTCGATCATTATATTATTTGATTTTTCTATAATTATAGAATATGTGCAACTGCGCCTGCTTTAATTTCTTCAGTTAAGTTTTCAATTAAACCTATAAACTTTGTGTTTCTATCCTTAAGATTCTTATTAAAGTCGTAAATTTCTTCTGCATAAATATATTCACCAACATCAGCAACAACATATATATGCTTCTCTGTACCATATGGAACATCCGTATATATGAGAATTCTTGCATCATCATCGCCATTTGTTTCATCAAAGAGCCATTATGTCATCGTATCTCTTATGACTTGAATCAAAACCTTTTGCATTATTAAGTATTTCTAAAATTTCGGCAGTACTCTTTTCCATAATAAAACCTCTTTCTGTTTTTCTTAAAAAAGTTAGTCCATAAACTAATTTTATTTTATATACACTTTTCTCGATTTTAATTATCGCACTCACGAGGAGTGCGACCTGATCTACCTCATAACAACAAAAACGGCAATCAATTTCAATCCACGCACTCGCGAGGAGTGCGACAAGCGACTTTTTCAAGCTCTTCAATCACCTTTTCGATTTCAATCCACGCACTCGCGAGGAGTGCGACTTGGCGGCGGTTGTGAGATAAGGAGGAGTAATAATATTTCAATCCACGCACTCGCGAGGAGTGCGACGCGCAACCGTCCAAATCACAATCAAACTTAGTTTATTTCAATCCACGCACTCGCGAGGAGTGCGACGACGCACGCTGTTTCAACCGATTTGAGGGCTTCGCTATTTCAATCCACGCACTCGCGAGGAGTGCGACTTAAAAATCCTATTAAATTAACTTGACTTTTTTTCAATTTCAATCCACGCACTCGCGAGGAGTGCGACGTGATATAATATCACGCTAGGAGGTTTTTTTTGATATTTCAATCCACGCACTCGCGAGGAGTGCGACATTTATTTAAAAAAATCAGAAAACGTCTAAAAGGTATTTCAATCCACGCACTCGCGAGGAGTGCGACCTATTGGAGTACTCTCCCCAATTTTAAAGATGCTTTTATTTCAATCCACGCACTCGCGAGGAGTGCGACCTATTGGAGTACTCTCCCCAATTTTAAAGATGCTTTTATTTCAATCCACGCACTCGCGAGGAGTGCGACCAATCCACGTTATGACATTATATATAAACACGATATTTCAATCCACGCACTCGCGAGGAGTGCGACCCAAAGCCTTTGTTCCAACATTTGTGCCAATGCCATTTCAATCCACGCACTCGCGAGGAGTGCGACCCCTGCGGATACTATACAGTGCTATGTAGGCACAATTTCAATCCACGCACTCGCGAGGAGTGCGACATTTAAATTTAAAAAATTGATATAATTATATTGTTATTTCAATCCACGCACTCGCGAGGAGTGCGACAAACTTGCTAGCAGTAATTTTATACAATCTGTTAATTTCAATCCACGCACTCGCGAGGAGTGCGACACCGCCGTTCCCCTCTTGCCAAATGTTGAAAAATTATTTCAATCCACGCACTCGCGAGGAGTGCGACATATCGGTAAAAAATGCTATAACACCACAAATGGAAATTTCAATCCACGCACTCGCGAGGAGTGCGACTGCCTGCATGGAAATATGGTTTTAGTACAGCGATAATTTCAATCCACGCACTCGCGAGGAGTGCGACATTGACTAGCCTTGTACCGCTGTCAACGACACTCAATTTCAATCCACGCACTCGCGAGGAGTGCGACTAAAATTTTATGTACTAAATAAATTTAAAAACTATTTCAATCCACGCACTCGCGAGGAGTGCGACCCCGAATATGAACCCCCTAAGGATAAAAATGGTAATATTTCAATCCACGCACTCGCGAGGAGTGCGACGCAAGTGATAATGTTGATGATGATACTACTATTAAATTTCAATCCACGCACTCGCGAGGAGTGCGACTTTTGAATCTGGGAAAGTTTCT
>CAZJRQ010000007.1:50876-86285 GCA_964548535.1 uncultured Oscillospiraceae bacterium | reverse complement strand
AATTATTGTATTAAGTGAAGGGGTTAAGAAGTATTTTAAAGACACTTACAATAGAGAAACTAGCTTTATTCCAAATGGTGTAAATAGGCCACAAATTCAATCGGCTCAATTAATTAAAGAACAATTTAATTTGTGTAAAGATAACTATATACTATTTCTCGGACGAATAGTACCAGAAAAGGGACTTAAATATTTAATTGAAGCTTTTAAGCAGGTTAATACAGAAAAGAAATTAGTGATTGCTGGTGGTTCTAGTGATACAGATGAATTTGCAAATGAACTGAAACAAATGGCAAAAACAGATGATAGAATTATATTCACTGGATTTGTTCAAGGACAAATGCTTGATGAACTTTATAGTAATGCTTATATATATAAATTGCCTTCAGATTTAGAAGGAATGCCTTTGAGTTTATTGGAAGCTATGAGCTATGGGAATTGTTGCTTAGTTTCGGATATTCTAGAGTGTGCGGAAGTTATGGAAGATAAAGCTGTTGTCTTCCCTAAATCTGATGTTAAACAGTTAACGAAGGCAATACAAAAACTTTGTGATGAACCTGATGTGGTTAATGATTATAAAGAAATGGCTTCTGATTATATATGTAATAAATATAGTTGGGAGGATGTTACTGCTAAAACTCTGTTATTATATAATAAAGAGGGGAATTTGACATGAAAATATTGATGATCAATAAGTTTTTGCACCCTAATGGTGGCTCAGAAACATACATATTTAAATTAGGCGATTATTTGAAGATGAAAGGTCATGAAGTCCAATACTTTGGAATGGAACACGAAGGTCGCTGTGTTGGAAATAATGTTAACTCTTATACATCGGATATGGATTTTCATGGTGGCAGTAAGCTTTCTAAATTGACTTATCCCTTTAAAACTATATATAGCACTGAGGCACGCAAAAAAATACGCAAGGTCTTGTGCAATTTCAAACCTGATGTCTGTCATTTGAATAATTTTACATACCAGTTAACACCTTCGATTATTTTAGAAATCAAGAAGTGGAGCAAAGAGACGGGACATAAGTGTCGCATAGTTTTTACCGCACACGACTATAATTTGGTATGTCCTAATCATATGTGCAACAATCCAAACACTCATAAAAACTGTGAGAAGTGTTTGAATGGCAGTTTTATAAATTGCATTAAAGGTAAATGTATTCATGGAAGTACAGCAAAATCTGCTATTGGAACTGTGGAAGCTACCTTTTGGAAACTAAACGGCGTTTATAAATATATTGATTCAATTATTTGTTGTTCACGGTTTATGAAAACTAAAATGGATATGAATCCACTTTTTGCAAAAAAAACAGTGGTAATGCACAATTTTGTTGATAAGGTTGAATGGGAAAAAACTATTAAGAAAAATTATGTGTTGTATTTCGGAAGATTTTCAGAAGAAAAAGGTATCGGAACTTTAATTGAAGTTTGCAAACAGCTTCAAAATGTACAATTTGTATTTGCAGGAACTGGTCCGTTAGAGAAGAATATAATTGATGTTTCAAATATTAAAAATGTGGGATTTCAAAATGGTAAGGCATTAGAAAAGCTTATTCGAGAAGCGAGGTTCTCCATTTATCCATCAGAATGGTACGAAAATTGCCCATTTTCAGTAATGGAAAGTCAAATGTACGGTACTCCTGTTTTAGGTGCTAATATTGGTGGTATTCCGGAGCTAATAGAAGTTGGAAAAACTGGAGATTTGTTTGATAGTGGAGATTTTGACGATTTGAAGAAAAAAATATTATTGCTTTGGTCCAATAGAGAACTTGTAGAAAAGTATAGTGAAAATTGCAAATACATAAGTTTTGACACAATTGATGATTATTATCAGAAATTGCTTAAGATATACAAAAGGTAGTGATAACGATATGAAACTTAATACACAATCAAAGACTCTACAAAGGTATGATAACCTAGATGGTCTTCGTACTTTAGCGGCAATAAGTATTATTTGTATGCATATTAAATATAATTTAGATTACGATATTATTGTGAGTAATAGAATTATAGGATACGTGATTAACAATCTAATTGCTTCTGCGGGAGTATTTGTCCAACTTTTTTTTGTTATTAGTGGATTCTCTATGTGTTGCGGATACTACGAAAAAATAAAGAATAATCAAATCAGTTTGAATCGCTTTTATAGCAGAAGATATAGCAAAATTCTTCCTTTCTTTGCGTTGTTAGTATTTATAGATTTAGCAATGGCTTTTGTTTTTGAAGGTGGAGTTTCAAAAGGCATTATTTATGAAGCTATTGCTGATTTGACTCTTATGTTTGGTTTGTTTCCTGCGAATAATATTACTGTAATAGGAGTCGGTTGGACTTTAGGTGTAATATTTGGTTTTTACATTTTATTTCCGTTTTTTGTGTTTTTAATTTGGAATAAAAAACGTGCATGGTTTAGTTTTTCTATTATGATAATTATAAATTATTTGTGTAGTGTGTATTTTCTTTCAAATGGAACAGCAGTAGGTGCGAACACACTTCGTTGGATTTGCTTTTTTGTAGCAGGTGGACTAATTTATTTATATAAGGATAGTATTGAAAATATTTATCAAAAAATGGGCAAAAGACTCGGCACAGCAATTGGAATTGCATTGGTATTCATAGGAATAATTATTACGCAAATTTTTAATGTAAAATCTAATGGCAATATTAGTATGTTAATTAATACATTGAAAAATATATTTTGTTATTCTATAGTTGTGATTGGCGCAATTGGATTTGAAACGGTTATTTGGAGTAACCCTTTTAGCAAATTTATTAGTAAGATTAGTTTGGAAATTTACCTTTCTCATATGTTGGTGTTTCGTTTTATAGAAAAACTTGGTTTAACAAAGATTGCTGGTGAGGGTATACTTTCTTATGTTTTGGTATGCATTTGTACAATTATTGGTGTTTTGCTATTTGCGTATGCTTATCAATTATTAGAGAAGGCAATAATAAATAAGTTTGGAAAAATAAAAAAGTGTAATGCATATTGAATATATAAGGAGATAAAAAATTATGTCTGATAAAAAACTAAATGGTACAGTTATAGTTACATATCGTTGTAATGCACGTTGTTCAATGTGTAATAGATATAAAGCACCATCTAAGCCAGAAGAGGAAATTACAGTTGAGGCAATAAGAAAACTACCTAAAATGTATTTTACTAATATTACAGGTGGTGAGCCTTTTATTCGTACAGATTTAAAAGAAATTGTACGTGAATTATATAAAAAAAGTGATAGAATAGTAATTTCAACAAATGGATTTTTTACGGAGCGCATTGTAGATTTATGCAAAGAGTTTCCTAATATCGGTATTAGAATTTCTATTGAAGGTTTGGAGCAAACCAATAATGAAATTCGCGGATTAGATGATGGTTATCAAAAGGGATATGGGACATTAAAGAAACTACGTGAAATGGGTATGGAAGACGTGGGTTTTGGCATGACAGTGCAAGATAAGAATGCTCCTGATTTAGTTTCTTTATACAAAATATCAAATGAGATGGGAATGGAATTCGCAACAGCATCGTTACATAATAGCTTTTATTTTGTTGAAGCAAAGAATATTATTAATAATAGACCAAAAGTTGCAAAAGAATTTGAAAAACTCGTTAATGAGTTATTAAAATCTAATAGTCCTAAGAAGTGGTTTCGCGCATATTTTAATCACGGACTTATTAACTATATATATGGACAAAAGCGTTTATTACCATGTGATATGAGTTTTGATACATTCTTTATAGATCCTTATGGTGACGTTATGCCTTGTAACGGTACTAAAGATAAGGAAGTTATGGGAAATCTAAATACACAAGATTGGGATGAACTTTGGAATAGTTCAGAAGCGGAAGCTGTACGAAAAAAGGTGCGTTGCTGTGATCGTGATTGTTGGATGATAGGTTCAGTATCTCCTGCTATGAAAAAATATATTTGGAAACCAGCTTTTTGGGTTATTAAACATAAGTTTTTACGCTATTTTAGAGATAAAAAGTATTCAATGTATGAAAATAAGATTGTTCGTGATTATCATGATGGTAAGGTTACAAAAGAAGAATTAGATAAATGCAGTACTTGTGATATGTGTGCTGTAATTAATGATGGTTTATCCAAATCTTCTAAGGAACAGCTTAAAAATAGATCTGGTGAAGAAATTGTTGATGCTGATATTGCAGGGCAGATGAAGAAATAAGAGAGGTAATTGTTGTGATTGGAGTATGTATAAAATATTTTCATGAAAATTATGGTGGTATGTTACAAGCTTATGCAACTGTCTGTATGCTTGAAACACGTGGTTTGGATTATGAAATAATACAGTATGAAAAAAAACGCACTCCAGTTGGCATAGTAAAATCCCTGCCAAGATTATTAAATAGGGTTTTACTTAATGATAAGTATGAAGCTTTTCTTAAAAGCCAAGGAACAAAAAAACATCCTAAATTTGCAAAAAATGACGCATTACGAATGAAGGCTTTTGATAAATTTAGGAAAACACATTTTACAAGGCTTTCTCATGTTTTTAAAGGTTATAATAAGTTGTGTGATGGTGCAAATCGTTATTCAGCTGTGTTGACTGGAAGTGATCAGTTATGGTCTCCAGCTGGTTTACCAACTAATTATTATAATTTGATGTTTGTTCCGGATAATATACGTAAGATTTCGTACGCTTCTAGTTTTGGCGTTAATCAAATTCCATGGTATCAAACAAATAGGACGGCACATTATTTGAATCGAATTGAGTTTATTTCTATGCGCGAAAATCGAGGTTCTGAAATTGTAAATGAATTAACCAATCGCGAAGTTCAAACTATTCTTGATCCAGTTTTTATGTTTGATAGCTTAGGATGGGAAAAGTTAATTCCGGTTAAAAAACAGATTCACGAACGATATATTTTTGCTTATTTCTTAGGTGGTAACACAGAGCATCGTAAAGCTGTAGAAAATGCTGCAAAACAGCTTTCGTGTAAAGTGGTTACATTGCCTCATCTTGATCAGTATGTTCCGGATGATGAAAATTTTGGCGATATTTCACTTTATGATGTAGGTCCAGATGATTTTTTGAATTTGCTTCGTGGAGCTTCCTATATTTGCACAGATTCATTTCATGGTTCATGTTTTTCAATTATTCACAAGAAGTCTTTTGTTATATTTAATCGTTATAGTGAGGGTTCAAAAAATTCAAAAAACTCCAGAATTGATACTCTTTGTGATAATTTAGGATTAAAAGAAAAAAGATATAAAACAATTGATGGACTTGCAGATCAACTTGAAGCTGAAATTAACTATAATCAAGTAACTATGAAATTAGAAAAACTTAGACAAGAAACAGATGCTTATTTAGATGAATCTTTTAAAGGCATAAGTCGAGGAGAGTATAAATGATTAATATTGTTGATAAAACAAAATGCTGCGGATGTACAGCTTGTTATAGTATTTGTCCAAAACATGCAATAGAAATGAAAGCAGATTTTGAAGGTTTTCTATATCCAAAGATTGATCAATCTCTTTGTTGTGACTGTGGTTTGTGTGAAAAAGCTTGTCCAGTTATTGAGTTGCCACAAAATAATACATTTGATGTTAAATCTTATGTTCTTAGAACAAAAGAAAGTTCAATATTAATGCAAAGTACATCTGGTGGTTTTATTACACCTTTGGCTAATTATGTTTTAAAAAGCGAGGGAGCAGTTTGTGCTGCAACTTATGATGACAAATTTAGAGTATGTCATACAGTAATTTCTAAAGATAAACATGAATTATCTCGCATTAGGGGTTCTAAGTACGTTCAAAGTTATTTAAATGATTGCTTTATAGAGGTTAGAAACCACTTAAAAAATGATAAACTAGTGTGTTTTGTAGGAACGACATGTCAAGTAGCTGGATTGAAAAAATTCTTGTGTAATGATTATGCAAACCTAATAACAGTTGATTTGGTTTGTCATGGCACGCCTTCCCCTAAACTTTGGGATAAATACTTGGAATATCAAAAACACAGATTTAATTCTGATATTAGTGAAGTCTCATTTAGAAATAAAACCTATGGATATCATAGTGGTACAATGAAAATACAGTTTAACAATGGGAAGCAATATTTTGGAAGTGGTAGAGTGGATTTTATGTTAAAAAGTTTTTTTAGCGAAATTTCTTCTCGACCAATTTGCTACGAATGTCCATTTAAAACTCTTAAACGTTGTAGCGATTTTACTATTTATGATTGTTGGCATCCTGAACAATTAGTTGATGGATTAAGTGATGATGATAGAGGATATACTAATGTTATTGTTCAATCAGCAGGAGGATTGAATATTTTAGAAGTAATAAACGACAACTATGAAATTTATCCTTCTGATACACATTTTGCGGTAGAATTGGATGGCGTAATGGTTAATAAGTCTGCAAAACCACATCCTAGACGAAGTGAGTATTACTTGGATTTTGCTCAAAATAGTATTAAAGATCATGTGCAGAAGTATATACCAATTAGCAAAAAAGATTTAATTGTTGAAAATATGAAATCTGTTGTTTATAAAATGGGAATATATAATCTAATTAAAAAGATTGTCAAATGATAGTATTTTTGGAAATTTTCACTATATATTTCATACTGTAATTGTGAATTTTAGTTGTGTTTTTTACTACTAACATAATTTTAATTGTATAATTGACATAATTCTTGAATAGGTTTTAGTAAAAATATTTTATTAATCACTTGTTCAATTAGTCCTCTATAAGAAAATTGACCAAAAAGAAGAGGTGATTGTTTTTGCCAAATTATGGAGGCACATTTACGAAAAGAGAACTTTTATTTGTTTTAACAGCTATACTGTTGTTTTTTCAAATATATTTACAAAAGATTATAGGACCAATGCAGTATTTTGACGAGCTCATTACAGTAATATGTGTATTTAAAATAATTTTAGTAGCATCAAAGGGAAGATTAGAAAAGTCTCACGTTAATATGCTTTTAATGGTTATTTTTATTGTTATAATTGGATTAATTGGTAATTTTAGTTCGCATGTTCAAACTGCTGCAAAACCAATTGTAACTGATATAGGTAATACATTTAAAGTTTTTGTTGTTTATATTTGATCTTCATTGTTTTTAAAACCAATTCATAATAAGAAGAGAATGGTTGGCTTGATTGCTAAAATAATGCGCATTTTTGTATTGATCGTTTTTTGTTGTATGGTTTTACATGAAACTGGATTGCTCAATATGGGTAATGATATTAGATTTGGAATCAAGTCATTTCAGTTCGTTAATAATGGAGCAGGTCAACTGAGTATGATGTTTTATTCAGTTATCTTGGTTTTTACATTGGATTTAAAAGTCAATACATATAATTCAAATAGGAGATTTATTTATATAATATTAGCACTTTTAGTTTGGATATCCACACTTCGGTCGCGTGCATTTATGTATGTTGCTATATATGCTTTTCTTTATTATATGATTATTTTAAAAGGTGAACATTTTAAATTTAATTTGAAATACTTAACTGCAGTACTTGGAACAATGTTGTTTTTGGGGATAGATCAATTTGAAACGTATTTTTCAAATGATTTAACAGCTCGTTCGAATTTAATGAGATATGGGGTTTATACAATGCAGAGATATTTTCCACTTGGGTCAGGTTTTGCGACTTTTGGTACTGATGCAGCAGCAAAATATTATTCCAAACTTTATTATGAATATGGGTTTAATAACGTTTATGGTCTCTCAAAGGAAAATCCAATGTTTTCTCACGATACCTATTGGCCCGCTATCTTTGCTCAGTTTGGAGTGTTTGGTACTTTGTTAATGATAGCTCTGATTTATAGAATGTTTAGAGACGTTATTAGAAGAGCTAAAGGAAATAAATTTAATTATTTAGCTGCAATTTTTATTTGTATAACACAAATTACATCTAGCATCGCAACAGCAACGTTTTTTAATTTTGTTACAGTAGGTGTTTTTTTTCTTGTTCCACTGGCTTTTGATGACGATATGTAATATGTTTCATTATTGTGTTTGTATTGCATTATCCTTTCCGTTTTTATCAAATGCAATAGAATAATATTTAAAAGAGTAGAAGAATGATTAGTTTATAAACAAAGATTAATAGGAGTGTTATGAAAATATTAATTCTTAGAACAACCCCAAATAAAATGCATTTATGTATGTATAATTTACAAGAAATAGGGTTGGCAAAATCCTTAGTACGAAAAGGACATTCTTGCGATGTTGCTTACTATGGTGGAAAAGAAGCAGATCATATGGAGATTGTAGATTTTGATAAAAACAAAAAAATAAATATATTGTGGTTACATGGCTATGGAATGTTTTATGAAGGAATTTATCCATCATTAAAAAAATATGTGAGCAATTATGATATAATTCAAGTTGGAGGATATATAGGATTAACTTCGTGTTGGTTAAATAGACATGCTAAAAATAAGGTTGTTAATTATCAGGGACCATATTTTTGTTCAGAGAATAAAGGTGACATAAAAAAAGCGAAAATTTGGGATAGACTATTGTTACCGTTTTCAAACAAAAATATGATTGTTGAAAAATTAAAAAGTTTATTATATAAAATTGGATTATTTAAAGTATTAAAAACAATTTTTAGATAAATTATTACTTTCTTCATTATGTATCTTGATAGGGAAGAAATATCGGTTTCGTTTACATTTTTTATAAAGGAGATTTAAATGCATATTATAAATAAGTTGGTTAGTATCGTAGTTCCAGTATATAATTCTGATAAATATTTAAAAGAATGTATTGAAAGCATATTAACTCAAACTTATAAAAATTTTGAGTTAATAATTATTAATGATGGTTCAATAGATAATAGCTTGTTAATATGTCAAGAATATTCTAAACTAGATGCAAGGATTACAATTATTAGTCAAGAAAATTTAGGTGTGTCAGTAGCAAGAAATGTGGGAATAGAAAAACTTAGTGGGGAATATGTTGTTTTTGTAGATTCAGATGACTGTATAAAAAGTGATTATATTGAGAAGCTAATTAATGTTTTTCAATACAATGTTGATTTGTCAATCTGTGATTTTTTAACTGATGGTAAATCTAGCGTTCAACATTCCATAGGTATTATGAATCAACTTCAAACATTTAAAGGCTTATATACAAGAAAAAAATATCTAGGGTTTCTTTTTAATAAAATGTTTAAAGCAGATATTATTAAAGAGAATTGTATAAATTTTGATAATAAATCAGGTTGGTGTGAAGATGCATTGTTTTGTACAAAATATGTATCATATATAACTAATGCATATTATATTGATGAACCTTTATATTATTATTGTATTAGGGATGATAGCGCAACACATGTGAAATTTAATGAAAAGCGTTTTTCGGTATTATTAACATATGAAAATATAATCAAAATTAATAAACCAATTGCTGATAAAGAATTGATGAAAAGGTTGAGTGTTAACTATACAATTCATTGTGTTGGATTAAAAAGAATGTTAAAAAACAATAAAATATCAAATAATTCATATGAACCAATTATCAATGCATATATACATAAAAACTTTAAAAATATATTTAGTATGTATATGCCGGTTAGAGAAAAAGTGAAATTGTTAACAAATTATCTGTAATAAAAGTAGAGATGAGAAATATAATTATTAATGTATAACTATATATATGCTTGTTTCTATTATTGTTCCTGTATACAATGCTGAAAAATATTTAGTTGATTGTATTAAAAGTATATTATCACAAGAAAATAATGACAAAATCATCGTTATAGACAAGCCTAATGATGGTGTTAGTATTGCTAAACAAATAGGTATTAATCATGCTCATGGAGATTGGATTGTTTTTGTTGATGAGATGATTTCATTAGTAATAAGTTGATTTAGTTTTAGAAAATGTTAAAGATATGATTGTCTTATGTTTTCAAAAAATTATATAATGGATTTTGATATGCATTCTGATGATGTGAAATTATTGTTAAAAAGCGTTAAAAACCTTAATAATGTTAGTATATATCGAAAAATCTGTTAATTTGGCAGCTGTATGGTATAAATCTTATAAAAAAGAGATTATTGATTATAATAAAATATTTTTTTGCCTGGCCTTGCAAACGACGAAAACATGCTTTTCAACATTGGATACTTTCTCAAAGAATTCACATACTTTGGAAATGGACTTTATAAGAATTTATTTAGAGATGACAATTGTGGGGCTATTCTTATTTATTAAAAATTATTGATATTTAACTCATAGACATAGGTATTGTTGTGCAATTATGGGTTTTTATTTCAGAAATATGGGGTGAAAACCATCGTCATCATGCGAAACCTTTAGGTGAACCATCTGAATGAAACACCAAAGTTGAGAAATATTACTCAAGAGGTGATAAGATGGAAAGCTACAGAAAGTCGTCACATTGCACATATGATATAAAATACCATATAGTGTGGATAACAAAATATAGAAAGCCAGTGATAACGGGGAAAAATAGTTGAGCGAACAAGAGATATAATAAGACAAGTGTGCAGTAGTAATGATGTTGAGATAATATCAGGACATATTGGAAAAGACCACATACACATGTCAGCATCAGTACTACCATATTTGTCGGCTAGTAAATTAGTACAGTATATGAAAGGGAATAGCTCACACAAATTGCAGATGGAATATAAAGAGCTAAATAAACAATACTGGGGACGCGACTTATGGGCAAGAGGATATTTTGTAGCGAGTAGTGGTAATATAACTGATGAGATATAGCTTAATATATTCGTAATCAAGACTTAGAGGAACGTAAAAATTCAGATAACTTTCAAATTAGCAATCTTTAGCCGAGCGAGCCCACCGCCTTTAGGAGATGGTGGTTCAGTTTATCAATCTTATTACTTTACATTTACTTTCAGCAAATTTTTCTTGGATTATTACTTTTATAACGATTGGATTTATATTGTATAAGCATAAACACTAGAAAATAACAACATAAAATTAACTGTTAATAATAAATTTGTAAGGGAGATACACAATATGATAGGAATAATAACATTAACATCGGTATTTTGGTATAATTATGGAGGTGTTCTTCAGAATTATGCTTTAACGGAAACTCTAAGACGCGAAAACTATGATGTGAAGGCAATTAGATGTAATTCTTATTCATTTGCAAGTATTGCAGAAGTAAAAATATATAATCGTTTTAAAGTCATATTTGATAGAAATAAAAAGTGTATTTATAGGCCCAATGTGCAATTAATCTCGAAAAATGCAAATTTCAAGCAATTTATTGATGAATACATTGACCCTATTTGTTATTCTAGATACTGTAAAGCAACGTACAATAAAATTAATAATAAATTTGATAAGGTTATTGTAGGGAGTGATCAAGTTTGGAATCCTTTTTGGGCTGTAAATAGCAAAACTGCAACGACATTTTTTTTATCATTTTTACCTAAAGAAAAAAGAATAAGCTATTCAGCATCGTTTGGTGTTGATAATATTCCTGAGAACTCAAAAGAGTTGTTCAAAAATTCATTGACTGATTTTAAAAGTATTTCTGTAAGAGAACAAGCTGGTGCGGAAATTGTTACGGATTTAACCGGAAGGGATGTTGAGGTTACACTTGACCCTACCTTATTGTTGACTGCTGATGATTGGCGAGCAGTTAGTAAAAGAAGTAATGGAAGAAAAGAAAAGCCTTATATACTTAAATATTTTTTGGGTGAACAAAGTACTGAAAGAAAAGCGAAAATTGAGAAAGTTGCTAAAGAACAAAATCTTGAAATATATGATATTACTGATGTAAGTAATCCTAATATATATGTTTCTGGACCACAAGAATTTATTGATTTAATTGATAATGCTGTGTTAGTATGCACAGATAGTTTCCATGCAACAGTGTTTTCTATCTTATTAAATATTCCGTTTTGGGTAATGGATAGAGAGCAAGAAGGAATGACAAATATGGGCTCTAGAATTGTTACACTACTCAATATGTTGCATTTGGAAGATAGACTTCCTGGTAGGGTACAGGAAGATAAGCTTTTTGAGTGTGATTATCGAGAAGCTTATCTTATAATAGAACAAGAAAAGATTAAAGCACGCGAGTACATTCATTCAGCTTTGAAGTGAATTAATTGCATTTTTGTGGAAGTTTGTTTTACATATCAATTCGATTAAATAGGCATGTTAATTTGTTTTATGTGTAGGATTGTTAGTATTAATTTGGAATTTCTTGTGTGTTAATTAAAATAAGATATAAGCAGAGAAGGGGAAAATGATGAATCAAAGAAAAGTAGGCGCACTCCTTTCATATGTAGCACAAGCAATTCATATATTAACTGGGCTTATTTATACTCCTGTTATGCTTAGACTTTTAGGCCAAAGTGAATATGGTTTATATCAGCTTGTATATTCGGTTGTTTCATATCTTGGATTGTTTAGCCTTGGTTTTGGAGCAGCATATGTGAGGTTTTACTCAAGATATAAGGCTAAAGATGATAATGAGAATATTGCCAAACTGAACGGTATGTTTTTTACAATATTTGCGGTTATCTCTGTAATAACTATAATTTGTGGAAGTATTATGGTTATGAACATTAAATCCATATTTGGTGATGGACTTAATCCATCTGAATTAGATACTGCTAGAACATTAATGATTATATTAGTAGTAAATATGGCAATGACGTTTATAACTACTGTGTTTGATTGTCAAGTAACTGCTCATGAAAAATTTGTATTTCAAAAAGTGGTCACAGTTCTTCAATATTTATTTAATCCATTACTTACATTACCTTTGCTTTTAATGGGATATGGCTCAGTTGCAATGGTTGTTGTCACAACACTTTTAACTTTATTAAAGATGATTTTGAATATTCTTTTCTGTTTTAAAAAGCTTCAAGTTAAGTTTGCTTTTCATGCATTTAAGTTTTCATTATTAAAAGAGATGTGGGTATTTACTTTTTATATTTTTTTAAATCAAATTATCGATCAGGTAAACTGGAGCGTTGATAAATTTTTATTAGGTAGATATTTAGGAACAGTTTCAGTGGCTATATATGGTTTAGCAAGTACAATTAATTCAATGTACCTTTCTTTTTCCACAGCCGTGTCAAATGTTTTTGTGCCCAAAGTTAATATGATTGTTGCTAAATCAGAATCGGTTCAAGATACAAATAATGATTTAAGTATTTTATTTACAAAAGTAGGAAGAGTTCAATTTATTATTTTAAGTTTAATTGTTTCCGGATTTATTTTTTTAGGTAAACCATTTATGGCTCTTTGGGGTGGAGAAGGGTATTCCGATTCATATTATATTACTTTGTTATTAATAATCCCTGTTACTGTACCACTGGTGCAAAATTTGGGTATAGAAATCCAAAGAGCAAAAAATATGCATAAAGCAAGGTCGATAGTTTATCTGTGTCTATCAATAGGTAATGTATTCTTGTCAATACCACTTATTAAAGAATTTGGAGCAATTGGTGCTGCACTAGGTACAGCTATTTCTTTAACTTTAGGTAATATTTTTTTCATGAACTGGTATTACTATAAGAGAATTGGTCTTGATATATTAGATTTTTGGAAGAATATTTTCTCGTTTTTGCCAGCTTTTATTGTACCAACTATATTAGGACTTTGCATTATTAAATTCGTTTATATAGATTCATGGACTAAATTGCTTTTAGCAGTCGTAATTTATACGTTAGTATTTTGTATATCAATATGGTTTTTTGGTATGAATAAATATGAAAAGAAACTTATTACATCGGGATTTGAAAAAATAAAAAAGAAACGGTCTACCAATTGATTTTATAGGTTGGTAAGTTGGTGATAAAAATGATTAATCTTTCAAATAAAAGTAAATGTTGTGGCTGTAATGCTTGTGTCCAAATTTGTCCAAGAAAATGTATTTTTATGAAAGAGGATAGTGAAGGTTTTTTATATCCAACGGTTAATAATGAGGAGTGCATTTCCTGCGGCTTGTGCGAAAAAAAATGTCCTATGCTACATTGTGCAAAATCTAATGATACATATTTGGATGCGTATGCTGCGTACACTCGGGATGATAAGGTTAGAGAAGTTAGTTCTTCGGGTGGAATGTTTACTGTTTTTGCGAATGAAATTTTGGAGCAAAATGGCGTGGTGTTTGGTGTTTCTTTTTCACAAGACTTTAAATCAGCACATCATATTGCGGTTACTAATAAAGATGATTTATATAAATTGCAGGGAAGTAAATATTTCCAAAGTAATACGGAGGATAGTTATAGACGGGTTGAAGAGTTACTTAAAGAGGGAAAATTGGTACTTTACTCTGGGGTAGCTTGTCAAATTGCTGGACTGAAAAATTATTTGCAAAAAGATTATGATAGATTATATACTATTGATGTGTTATGTCATGGGGTTCCAAGCCCGAAACTTTGGAGAAAATATATTAACGAGAAAAAAGAAGAATTTAATAATTACGATATAAAGAAAGTTGAATTTAGAAATAAGGCTACAGGATGGAAGAATTATAGTATTAAAATATTTTTTGATAAATACAGGATATATCAAGAAATATTTGTAAATGACTCTTTTTATAAGTTGTTTTTGAATGATATTGCACTAAGACCATCATGTCATAGTTGTAAATATAAAGACTTGCAAAGACCAAGCGATATTACAATTGGTGATTTTTGGGGAATTCAAAATCTACTTCCAGAAATGGACGATGATAGTGGCACGTCAGTGGTGATAGTTCATTCTTCAAAAGGCAAGCAATTATTACAGAATATCCATGAAGAAATAAAGTTTACTGAAGTTGATGCAAATAAGGCTTTACCCGAACATATGGATTCGAGAAAATCTGTAAAGCCGCACAAAAACAGGGCAACCTTTTTTGAACGTTTAAACGACACGAATATATCTGAGTTAGTTAGTTTGGTTAAAGTGCCATATTACAAGAAAGTTTTACGATTTGCAAAAAGCAAGATTAAAAGGGCTGCGGCTATTTTTCGAAATTAAAAGATACTGAAAGGGTTGGTAGTAATGCAAGATGAAATCCTTAACATTAGGCAAAAAAGTGATTTTTGGCAGTATGTGAGGGGTCTATGTATATTAGCATGTATTATGATTCATTGTCCTAGTGGTGCAACATATGAGGTTGGAAGTTTTGAATTTACATTTTGGTTAATTCTTAGGCAATTAATTAATTTTCCAGTTGCTACATTTATTTTTATGTCTGGGTATTTCACAAATGTTGAGAAGTATCAAAACAAACCCAAAGCATATGTTTATACAAGATTTGTGCGATTAATAATTCCATATTTAATTTGGTCAGTTTTCTATATTACTATTGATTTAGCGCGAACACTTCATTCTGGTGGAAATGTTGAATGGCTTAAGATTTTTTATAAGTTATTAATTGGTAAAGCATCAACGCCGTTTTATTATATTATAGTTTTGTTACAGTTGACACTATTGACACCAATATTAATCAAAATTATTTTGAAAAATGATTTTACTAGTAAGCTTTTATGGATACTAACTCCAATATATCTTATATATTTATATTTGTACAATATTATTAGTGGCAATGTTCCCAAAATTTATGAAACTGGTTTTCCAGCATGGTTTGTTTTTTACTATTTAGGTTTACAAATAAACATGAATAAGACTTTTGCATCAAAATGTAAAGATATATGTAAAAAACGTTATGTATTTGCTATGCTGATATTTAGTGTAGTAGAAGCATTTTTACTCATTTTTATTGGTTGTAGTAGTGCTTTTGCATCAAGTCAAATTAAAGTTAGTTCATTTTTATACTCTTTCGTACTAATTTTATGGTTGTGTACAAAATCAGATAACTATGTGAAATGTAAAACAAAATGGATTAAATCTGTAGGGGATTATTCTTATGGAATGTACTATGTTCATTGTTTTATTTTAATGCTTTTTGCAAAAGTGTCATCTCTGTTTAATTTGAACGGCATTTGGTTTTTAAACTTTTTGATAACATGGTTGTCAGTATCTATTATTAGTTTTCTTGTTGTTTGGTTTGCAAACAAAATTACAGGAAATAGCCAAAATGGTAAGAAAATATTAAGTTGGATTGGGTTTAGATAAAGATTCGTATATAAATAAAACCAATAGATAAAATAGTTTTATCTATTGGTTTTATTAAAACGTAGTGGTTTTCGGTATTATTATATCATGTTATCACCATTCTTCTTCGTGACTTTTTAAATTCTAGCTAGTTTATATATTATTCATAACCATAACAGCATCCTACTTTTAAAAGCAGTTTCATGAAAATATCTAAAAGCAGTCGTGCCGCAAATTGGAAGTCAGTAATAGCCATGTGTTCTATTTTAATTACACCATTTCTTTTACCACTTCCGCTAAATCCCCTGCATTTTCAGAAATAATCAGCACCGCATATCCATTTATTTTAAAAATTTCTGCCTTTTCAATTTTATCAAGTTCATCTGGCTTGTAGCCTGTGAAGTCTTTTGTTCTGGTTTCTTTTCTAGCTTCTAGTGCGGTGATTGCTGATTCAGTGTCACCGCTTTTTAGTGATATTATGGAAATTTCATCGGCATATCCGCCAGTTTCAGAGTAGATTATTCCGCCGTCTGAAATTTCTGAAAGCTTGATTGAATATAGCTTTTCGCAATTGTTGTCGAAATTTTGGTCACCAAAGTATGCGCCGGTGGTCATATTCTCACAGCCGGTTTGCGATTGGATTTTCGTTAGAATTTCTTTTGCAGATTTGTTTGATTTATCAGAATCACTAATGCTTTGAGAAGGTTTTTCACTATCATTAGTACTTCCGTTATTAGATGCACAAGCTGTGAAATTTGCAGTGAAAATGCTCAGGCAGAGCAGTGTGAGTAGGTGCTTTTTTAGTGTTTTCATTTGAATTCTCCTCGTTTCGTTCCGTGTTAATTTAGTAAAGTATACCATGTGAGTTTGAAAAAATCAACACTTATATAATTATATAATGGTATAAGGCGGAATTTTGAAAGAATTTCGTCGATATACGAAAAAGCGTTGACTTTTTGGTAAAAGAATGCTATAATAAAACAAAAGAATATCAGTTTGCAGGGGGACTCAAAGCCATGGCTTGAGTTGAGAAGGTAAAACCTGACCCTTTGAACCTGTTGGTTAACACCATTGTAGGGAAGCAATTAAGGCGAAATTTTGCGTATTTAAGCAATTTATGCTTTTTGTAAAAGACTTTCATATGATGAGGGTCTTTTTTTATTTTGTCTTTGGAGGAAATGCTATGAAAAATTGTCTGACGATTGCAGGTTCTGATTGCAGCGGCGGTGCGGGAATTCAGGCTGATTTGAAAACTTTTTCGGCTCATCAAGTTTATGGTATGAGCGTGATAACTTCAGTTGTTGCTGAAAATACTTCTGAGGTTATCAAGTGCGAAAATCTTTCGGCTAATATTATCAGTTCGCAGATTAATGCTGTGTTTGATGATATTGAGGTAGACGGTGTCAAAATCGGCATGATTAAGAGTTTTGAGATTATGAATACTGTTGCAAATGGTCTTGAGAAGTATTCTCCTAAGATAGTGGTTTGTGATTCTGTGATGTCGGCAAAAGATGGTCATTCACTTATGGATTTGGATGCTTTGCAAGTGCTGAAAGCCCGGATTATTCCGCTTTGTACTATGCTAACTCCGAATATCCCTGAGGCTGAGATTATCGCTGATATCGAGATTGAAACTATTGACGATATGAAATCTGCCGCAAAGATTATCTTTGAAATGGGAGCGAAAAGTGTTCTAATTAAGGGCGGACACTTTGAGGGAGATTGTACTGATGTTCTGTATAACGGTACAGATTTTTGGACTTTTGAACAAAAACGTATCAACACTAAAAATACGCATGGAACAGGTTGTACGCTGTCATCTGCGATTACTGCTAATCTTGCTAATGGATTAGCTTTAGATAAGTCGGTCGAGAATGCTAAGAATTATTTGACAGGTGCAATTGAAAATTCACTGGAAATCGGCAAGGGTAATGGGCCTTTGCATCATTTTTATAAATTGTATTAAAGAAAGGATTTTTAATAATGAGAAATTACGCAACACAAATGGAGGCAGCTAAAAAAGGAATTATTACTCCTGAAATGGAAGTAGTTGCTAAGAAAGAATATATGGATATAGAGAAACTTCGCGAGCTTGTTGCTAAGGGCGAAATTTGCATTCCTGCTAACATTAATCACAAGTCAATTTCTGCTGAGGGAATCGGTACAGGTCTTAAGACTAAGATTAACGTAAACCTAGGAATTTCGGGCGACTGCAAGGACTACAGTGTAGAAATGCAAAAGGTTGACATGGCTATAAAGTTCGGCGCTGAGGCTATTATGGATCTTTCAAATTATGGTAAAACTAACACTTTCAGAACTCAGCTTATCGAGAAATCTCCTGCTATGATTGGTACTGTTCCAATGTATGACGCTATTGGATATTTAGAGAAAGATTTGCTTGAAATTACTGCTGAGGATTTTCTAAGAGTTGTAAGAGCACACGCCGAAGAGGGTGTTGACTTTATGACAATTCACGCTGGAATTAATCGTCGTGCTGTTGAGGCTTTCAGACGTGATGGCAGAGAGCTTAATATCGTTTCTCGTGGCGGTTCACTTCTTTTCGCTTGGATGATGATGACTGGCAATGAGAATCCATTCTTTGAGTATTACGATGACGTTCTTGAGATTTTGAGAGAGTACGATGTTACTATCAGCCTTGGTGACGCACTTCGTCCTGGCTGTCTTGCTGACGCTACTGACGCTGGTCAAATTTCAGAGCTTATTGAGCTTGGGCACCTAACAAAGAGAGCATGGGAGAAAGACGTTCAGGTAATGGTTGAGGGTCCAGGTCACATGGCAATGGATCAGATTCAAGCTAACATGAAAATTCAAAAAAGACTTTGTCACAACGCACCATTCTATGTATTAGGACCTTTGGTTACTGATATTGCACCTGGATATGACCATATAACTTCTGCAATCGGCGGAGCAATTGCGGCATCAAGCGGTGCTGATTTCCTTTGCTACGTAACTCCTGCTGAGCATTTAAGACTTCCAGATATTAACGATGTTAAGGAAGGTATTATCGCAAGTAAAATTGCTGCTCATGCGGCTGATATTGCTAAGGGTGTTCCTCATGCAATGGATCAGGACAACAACATGGCTAAGGCTAGAAAAGCTGTTGATTGGGACGAAATGTACAAGTATGCAATCGACCCAGAAAAGGCAGAAACATACTTTGAAAGCACTCCTCCTGCTGACAGACATACTTGCTCGATGTGCGGAAAAATGTGTGCTGTTAGAACTACAAATATGATTTTAGAGGGCAAGGAAGTTAAGTTCTGCTCTGAAAAATAATCGTGAAATCGGCGAAAGGTTAGGCTAATGAATAAGATTGACTATACTTTATATATGTGTACTGACCGTGATTTGATGTCATGCGATACTATAGAAGAAACTGTTGAGCAAGCTTTGCAGGGCGGAGTTTCGGTTGTTCAGCTTAGAGAAAAAAACTGCTCAAGTCGTGAGTTTTATGACATTGCGGTGAGTGTAAAGAAAATTACTGATAAATATGACGTTCCGCTTATTATAAATGACAGAGCGGACATTGCTCTGGCGGCTGATTGTGCAGGAGTTCATCTAGGGCAGGGTGATTTGCCGTGTGCTGAACTTCGTGAGATTATGGGCGATAAGATAATCGGCGTGTCAACTGCGACTGTTGAGGAGGCTGTTAAGGCTAAGCAAGATGGTGCAGATTATATCGGAGTCGGTGCAATGTGCGTGACTAGCACAAAGACTAACACACGTCCAGTTTCTAAGGAACGTTTAGCTGAAATTAGGTCGGCTGTTGACCTGCCTATCGTAATTATCGGCGGAATAAACCAGGACACAATGATGAATTTCAAGGGCATGGGTATTGAAGGAGTGGCTGTAATATCTGCTATTGTAGCTCAAAATGATGTAAAATCGGCTGCAAATGAGATTCGTGAACTTTGGACAAAATGATGAATATTTACAAAGAACTGCTTTAACGCGGTTCTTTTTTTGTTAGTTTTGCAATAATAATCGAGCGTTTTCGTCATAAAACACTATTAATCCGGCGATGTTTAGCTATTTTTACCTATTGACTTTTGTGTCAATATGGTATATAATAAATGACAAAAGAGTAACAACTAATGCTATTTTGGAGATTTAACATGTATATTTTACCTAGAATAAAGAAAATTTCAGCTTGCTGTTTGGCAGTTATTATAACATTAACTGTTGTTGGTAGCACTAAAGGTGAAAATTTAGTTACAACTTATGCTAATCCAGAAAATGCAAGCTATGAGGCAAAGATTAAAGATATTGAAGATAGGCAAAAGGAACTTGATAAGAAGATTTCTCAAGCTGATGATTCAATAAGCGGCGAAAAAGAAAAGCTAGATGCTGTAAATAAAAAAATTGATACGGTGCTTGAAAAGATTAAGACATCACAGGAATATTCTACTCAAATTGAAGATCAAATGGTTAAGCTTGATTCGCAAATGCGTGATATTCAAAATGAGCTTACGGGCAAAGAAGAGGATATTAAAACTGATGTAAACGACTTTATGCAGCGTGTTCGTGTTATGTATGTTGCGGGATCTACTTCATATACTGATGTGCTAGTCAGCTCATCTGATTTTTATGATGTGCTTATGCGTTTAGAGCTTGTTAAGCAGGTTGCGGCGCATGATAATGATACTATTAATGGATTGTATGATCAAAAGCAGGATATTGAAGACGTTAAGGACAAGCTTAAAAAGAAAAGTGAAGATTTGCAGAAGAAGAGTAAGGAGTATGGCGAACAGCAGAAGAAACTTGTTGATGAGCAAACTGAACTTTTAAAATTGCAGTCTGAATATGATACTAAAATTGCAGAACTTGAGAATCAAAAATCTGGTTATTTGAATGATGCGGACAAGCTTGAGTCTGAGCGTGCTAAGGAATCAGAAAAGGCTAACACAACTACTAAAAAGACTTCAAAGTCTGACTCATCTGATTCTGATAAAACTACTACTACAAAGAAAACTGGCGGAAAGACTACTACGGCAGATGATTCTAGAGATCCAAATAGTAGTGAGAGCGAAAGTGCAACTAAAAAACCAGCCGATACTACTAAGGCAACTGAAAAAACTGAAACAAATAAACCTGAAACTACTACAAAGCAGAATACTACTACACCTAAGCCAACTACAACAACTTCTAAGCCAGCACCTACTCCACCAAGTGACAATAATTCCAATCAGCAGAAGATTGATATTGTTGTTAATTATGCTAAGAGCATGGTTGGCGGAAAATATGTTTGGGGCGGTGAGCAGTTCGGTGCTACTGACTGTTCTGGTTTGATAATGCTTTCGTACAGACAGGTTGGAATTAATCTTCCTCACTATGCGGCTTCGCAGGCAAATTACGGCAAGTCTGTTTCTTATGGAAATATGCAGCCTGGAGATGTTATTTTCTTTGGCGGAAGTAATTATTCATCTATTTATCATGTAGCTATGTATATTGGTAACGGAAGAATGGTTCATGCTGAGAATAGTAATACTGGAATTGTTATTTCGGACGTTGCAAATTTCTCGAAATATAATCATATTACTTGCATAAAAAGACTTATTTATTAAATACATAATCCCGATAGAAATTTTCTGTCGGGATATTTTATTATAAAGGTATAGG
The DNA here is from genome assembly GCA_964548535.1 of uncultured Oscillospiraceae bacterium. Classification (GTDB taxonomy): domain Bacteria; phylum Bacillota; class Clostridia; order Oscillospirales; family Ruminococcaceae; genus CAZJRQ01. The sequence continues at coordinate 64,566 of CAZJRQ010000007.1, read as the reverse complement.
TAAAGTGTGGTTGTCAAGAAATGGTTTTGGGAAGTATGATGTAAAAAAGATAATCTGAAAAATGTATAAAGTTTTTTGAATTATTTTGTCATATCTTACAGAATGAAAATATTATTGTAAAACCACTTTACAAAGTCAAGTTTATATGATATAATAAATATCGTAAAATTTAGCGTAAAAAAGGAGGAGCTTAAAGGTGCAAAAGGCATATCTTATTTTAGAAAATGGTAAGATTTTCGAAGGAAAGAGCTTCGGCGCAGCTGGTGAGGCTGTTGGTGAAATAGTTTTTACTACCGCTATGACAGGTTATCTTGAGACATTGACCGATCCTAGTTATTACGGTCAGATTGTTGTTCAAACTTTTCCTTTAATTGGTAATTATGGCGTTATTCCTGGTGAGTTTGAGAGCAAAGTACCTCATGTTAAAGCTTATATTGTTAGAGAATGGTGTCAGGAGCCTAGCAACTTTCGTTGTGAGGGTGATCTTGACACTTTTTTAAAGCAGGAAAACATCATAGGACTTTATGGAATTGACACTAGAGAGCTTACAAAGATTGTAAGAGAATCAGGCGTTATGAACGGAAAAATAGTCACTGAGGGTTCAGGCTTCAGCTTTGAAGACCTTAAGAACTATAAGATTGTTGATGCTGTAAAAAACACTACTTGCAGTGAGGAAACTGTGTTTGCTCCTGAGGGTGAGGTTAAGAGAAAGATTTGTCTTTATGACTTTGGTGCTAAGGACAATATCAGACGTGAGCTTGTTAAGCGTGGCTGTGAAGTTACAGTTGTGCCTTCGTTCACTACTGCTGAGAGAATTTTGGAGCTTGATCCTGACGGACTAATGCTTTCAAACGGTCCTGGAGATCCAGCTGACAACGTTGAGGTTATTGAGCAGATTAAAAAGCTTGTTGACAAGAAGATTCCTACTTTCGGAATTTGTTTGGGACATCAGCTTTTGGCACTATCTCAGGGTGCAAAAACTGAAAAGCTAAAGTATGGTCACAGAGGTGCAAATCAGCCTGCTACTGACTGCGAAACTGGCAGAGTTTATATTACTAGCCAAAATCATGGTTATGCAGTAATTAATGATTCAATCGGCGAAAACGCTAAGGTTTCTTTTGTTAATGCAAATGATGGTACTTGTGAGGGTGTAACATATAAAGATGCTAACGCTTTCTCAGTACAGTTCCATCCAGAAGCTTGCGGCGGTCCGCTTGATACAGGCTTTTTGTTTGATAAATTTATGAAAATGGTAGATGATAACAAGTAAGTTAGGAGTGAATTTTTGTGCCTTTAAATAAAGATATAAAGCGTGTGCTTGTAATAGGTTCAGGACCTATTGTTATCGGTCAGGCAGCTGAGTTCGACTATGCGGGAACTCAGGCTTGTCGTGCTTTGAAAGAAGAGGGACTTGAGGTTATTTTGATTAACTCAAACCCTGCGACTATTATGACTGATAATGCTATGGCTGATAAGATTTACATCGAGCCGCTTACACTTGAAACTGTAAAGAGAGTTATTAAAAAGGAGCGTCCTGATAGTTTGCTTTCAACTTTGGGAGGACAAACAGGACTTACACTTTCAATGCAGCTTGCAAAGGAAGGTTTCCTTGATAAATATGATGTAAGACTTTTGGGAGCTAATCCTGAAACAATTGATAAGGCTGAGGATAGACAGCTGTTTAAGGACGCAATGGAGGAAATTAATCAGCCTTGTATTCCTTCACTTGTTGTAAATACAGTTGAAGACGCTGTAGGTTTCGCTAATGAAGAGGGTATTGGATATCCGCTTATTATCCGTCCTGCGTTTACACTTGGCGGTTCTGGCGGCGGAATTGTTCAGAATGAAGAAGAACTTCGTGAGATTACTAGAAACGGTCTTTACCTTTCACCTATCACACAGGTTTTGGTTGAGAAGTGTATTTCTGGCTGGAAGGAAATTGAGTTTGAGGTAATGCGTGACTCTAAGGGAAATGCAATTACTGTTTGCTCAATGGAAAACTTTGACCCTGTTGGTGTTCATACAGGTGACTCAATCGTTATCGCTCCTACTGTTACACTTGCTGATAAAGAATATCAAATGCTTAGAACTTCTGCATTGAAGATTATTAATGCTTTGAAGGTTGAGGGTGGCTGTAACTGTCAGTTTGCTCTAAATCCTGACAGCTTTGAATATGCTGTAATTGAGGTTAACCCTCGTGTATCTCGTTCATCAGCACTTGCCTCTAAGGCTACTGGTTATCCAATTGCTAAGGTTGCGGCTAAGATTGCTATCGGATATACTCTTGACGAGATTAAGAATGCTGTAACTGGCAAGACTTATGCTTGCTTTGAGCCTGCTATTGACTACGTAGTAGTTAAGCTTCCAAAGTGGCCTTTTGATAAGTTCGTTTATGCTAAGCGTGAGCTTGGTACTCAGATGAAGGCAACTGGTGAGGTAATGTCAATCGGTACAAGCTTTGAACAGGCTATTATGAAAGCCGTTCGTGGTGCTGAAATTGGTCACGACAGTTTGATTTCACCTAAGATGGCTAATATTTCTGATGAGATTATCAAAAATAGAATTCACGACTGTAATGATGAAAGACTTTTCGTTATTTACGAGGCATTAAGACGTGGAGTTACTGTTGATGAAATTCATGAGATTACAAAGATTGATACTTGGTTCTTGAACAAGCTTGTTAACTTGATTAACGTTGAGCGTGAGCTTGAAAAGGGCAATGTTTCTGAGGAGCTTTACAAGTATGCTAAGGATATGGGTTATCCTGATGCTGTAATCGAAAAAATCGCTGGCGAAACTATTGAAAATAAGCGTCATGCTGTATATAAAATGGTTGATACTTGTGCGGCTGAATTTGCAGCACAGACTCCATATTTCTACTCAACTTATGATAGTGAGGATGAGGCTGCTAAGTTCATTAAATCTAAGCAGTCGGATAATAAAACTGTTATAGTATTCGGTTCTGGTCCTATCCGTATCGGACAAGGTATCGAGTTTGACTATGCGTCAGTACACTGCGTATGGGCTTTGAAAGAAAAGGGATATGACGTTGTTATTGTAAACAACAATCCTGAAACAGTTTCAACTGACTTTGATACTGCTGACAGACTTTACTTTGAGCCTTTGACTAATGAAGATGTAATGAACATTATCAGAGTTGAAAAACCTTATGGTGTTGTAGTTGCGTTCGGCGGTCAGACAGCTATTAAGCTTACAAAGCATTTGTCTGAAAACGGCGTTAAGATTCTTGGCACACCACCAGATTCAATTGACGCTGCGGAAGACAGAGAACGTTTTGACGCACTTCTTGAAGAGCTTGACATCAAGCGTCCTGAGGGATTCACTATTATGAATACCGAAGAGGCTTTGCAGATTGCGAATAAGATTCACTATCCTGTTTTGATGAGACCTTCTTATGTTCTTGGCGGACAGAATATGATTATCGCATTCAATGATGACGATATTAATGAGTACATGGAGATTATCCTAAATCAGGGAATCGAAAATCCTGTACTTATCGATAAATACTTAATGGGTACTGAAATTGAAATCGATGCTATTTGCGACGGTGACGAAATTCTTATTCCTGGTATTATGGAGCACGTTGAGAGAGCGGGTATTCACTCGGGTGACTCAATTGCTGTATATCCAGCTTGGAATGTATCTGACAAGATGATTGATAGAATTGTTGATTGTTCAAAGAGGTTGGCAATTTCTCTTAATACAAAGGGTCTTGTAAATATTCAGTATCTGATTTACAATGACGAGCTTTATGTTATCGAGGTAAACCCACGTTCATCAAGAACAATTCCTTATATTTCTAAGGTTACTGGTGTTCCAATGGTTGACCTTGCAACTAGAGCAATGCTTGGCGAAAAGCTTGCAGACATGGGATTTGGTACTGGTTTGTATCCAAATTCACCTTACGTTGCTGTTAAGGTTCCTGTATTCTCATTTGAAAAGCTTATCGACGTTGATAATCATCTAGGACCTGAGATGAAGTCTACTGGTGAGGTTTTGGCTGTTGCTTCTACTCTTGAGGAGTCACTATATAAGGGACTTACAGCTGCTGGCTATAAGCTTGGCAAAAAGGGCGGAGTTTTGATTACTGTTCGTAATTCGGACAAGGCTGAAATTGCTCACACAGCTAAGATGTTCTATGATTTAGGATTTAAGATTTATGCTACAAATGGTACATCAAAAATTCTAAACGATCAGGGAATTCCTGCAACTGCTGTTGCTAAAATTCATGAGGCTGAGGAAAATACTCTTACACTAATCGAAAGCGGAAAAATTGCTTATGTAATTTCAACGTCTTCAAAGGGCAGAATTCCTACAAGAGATTCTGTTAAGATTAGAAGAAAAACTGTTGAGAGAAATATTCCTTGTCTAACTTCAATAGATACTGCTAACGCAATTGCGGCTTCTATCAGAAGTAAATTTACAGAGCATAGTACTGAAATTGTTGATATAAATAATATGAGAACTGAAAAGCAGTGTGCTGCATTCACAAAAATGCAGGGCTGCGGAAATGATTATATTTACTTTAACTGCTTTGATCAGAGAATTGATAATCCAGAGGGATTGGCACTTAAACTTTCTGATCGTCACTTTGGAATCGGCGGCGACGGAGTAATTTTGATTCAAAAATCAAAGGTTGCTGACGGAAAGATGAGAATGTTCAATCTTGACGGTTCTGAGGGCAAAATGTGCGGTAACGGTATCCGTTGTGTTGCTAAGTTTATGAGAGATAACGGTCTTGTCGACAAGGATGAGATGACTGTTGAAACTCTAAGCGGTATTATGAAGATTACTCTTCAAAGACATTACGGTGAGGTTGTCGGTGCTACAGTAAATATGGGTGCTGCAATACTTGATCCAAAGCTTATCCCTGTTGATCTTGAGCCTGATGCAGACGGCAGAGTTGTAAACCGTGAGGTTACAATTGGTGAAGAAAATTACAACATAACTTGCGTATCAATGGGTAATCCGCACGCGGTTGTATTCACTGAAAATGTTGATGGTATCGACATTGACACTGTCGGAACAGCATTTGAGCATGATCCGATTTTCCCAGAAAGAGTTAATGCTGAGTTTATCAAGGTTATTGACAAAAAGACTCTTAAGATGAGAGTTTGGGAGAGAGGTTCTGGAGAAACTTGGGCTTGCGGAACTGGTGCTTGCGCGGCTGCAGTTGCGGCTGTTCTAAACGGATATTGCGAGAAGGATACAGACATCACAGTTAAGCTAAAGGGCGGAGATTTGAAGATTAGATACACTGACGATGCAGTTTATCTAACTGGTGACGCTGTAACAGTATTCTCAGGAAATATCATTATTTAATCAAATTATTCTAAAACTTAATAGGAATGTTCCCAAAAGCTTTATGCTCCTTTGGAGCATTCCTTATTTTTTTGAAAGAGGGAATTAGTAATATGCCAACAATTAACGAAAACTTTTTGAAATTAGAAAAGAACTATCTATTTATTAACATTGCAAAAAAAATAAATGCTTATACTAATGCAAATCCAAATGCTGACTTGATTCGAATGGGTATTGGTGATGTAACTTTGCCAATCGCTAAGTGCGTTGTCGACGCTATGAAAAATGGCGCAGATGAAATGGGCATTAAGGAAACTTTTAAGGGTTATGAGGATAGCGGTGCGGGATATGATTTCTTGCGTGAGGCTGTTTCTGGATATTATAAAAGTTTCGGCGTTGAAGTTTTGTCTGACGAAATTAGAATTAACGACGGTGCAAAAGCGGATTGCGGAAATATAGTTGATATTTTTGGTAATGATAATGTTGTGCTTATTACTGACCCTGCATATCCTGTATATGTAGATACAAACTTGATGAACGGCAGAAAAGTAATTTATGCTGATTCAAACGAGGATAATAATTTTGCTGCGTTGCCTGACAAAAATGTGCATGCAGATTTGATTTATCTATGTTCTCCAAATAATCCAACTGGCTCAGTTTACACAAAGGCTCAGCTAAAAGAGTGGATTGATTATGCACTTGAAAATAAGGCTATCATTATTTATGATGCGGCTTATGAGTCATTCATTACTGAGGAAGATATTCCTAGAAGTATTTTTGCTGTTGAGGGTGCTAAAAAGTGTGCAATTGAAATGTGTTCACTATCTAAAACTGCTGGATTCACTGGTATGAGATGTGGATATACTGTAGTTCCTAACGAGCTTGTTGTAACTGCAAGCGACGGGACTGAGGTTAGCATTGCACAGCTTTGGGGCAGACGTCAAGGCTCGAAGTTTAATGGTGTTTCATATCCTGTACAGTGTGCAGCTGCAGCTGTATTTACTGATGACGGACAGAAAGAAATTAGACAAAACATCAAGTATTATCAAGAAAATGCAAGAGTGATTGCATCAACTTTTGATGAGCTTGGAGTAAAATATACTGGCGGAAAGAACTCACCATATATTTGGTTTAAGTGTCCAAATGGCATGGATAGCTGGGGATTCTTCGATTATCTGCTTGAGAACGCTAATGTTGTTGGTACTCCAGGTGCTGGCTTTGGTAAGAACGGCGAGGGCTGGTTCAGACTAACTGCATTCGGTGATAGCGAGAGAACTAAACAGGCTATGGAAAGAATTAAGAAACTACTTAGTAAGTAAAAAAATAAGCAAGCGATAAGATTTGATTTTATCGCTTGTTTTTTTGTTGTGTTATTAATAGTACGCAAAATCGTACAGAAAAATGGACCTTTTATATTAAAAGTTAAAAGCCAGTGGTGGGATACTAATGCCAAGAAATTATAGATTCATATAATTTCTTGGCATTATTTTTTACGATTTTATTTTTGTTTGATGTAATAACTACTTAGTAGTTGTTTTTACTATGAATGTTTTGAAAAATAAATACAATAAATAATAAATTTTCAAATCTCCACAAATTCTACAAATCGTTTGGTTATACTTGAATTAATAAAGCAAAAGGAGAGAATTGCTATATGGAATCTGGCATAAGGACAACGCGATTGAGCATTGACGGAATGACATGCGTAAGTTGTCAAAATAAAATTGAGCGAATGCTAAATCGTTTGTCTGGTGTTGAAAAAGCACAGGTGAGCTATAGCACTGGTGTTGTCGTTATAACATATAGAACTGATAAAACATCTATAAAAGAAATTGCGGATAGCATTGAAAAGCTCGATTATAAAGTTAATAAAAATGGTGAGCGAAAAAAGCCAAATTCAAAACGTATGGTCGGACTTTTAACAATTATTATTTCTTTTTACATAATTTTGGAACGATTTGGGATTTTGAATTTATTAGTGCCAAACCAGTTAGCAGACACGAAAATGGGATACGGAATGCTGTTTGTAATTGGATTAATTACTTCTGTTCACTGTGTGGCTATGTGCGGCGGAATAAATCTTTCTCAATGTATTCCTAAGCAGTCTGGAACTTGTGAAAAACAAGGAAGTTTTGCAGCGTTTAAGGCAGCCCTTTTTTATAACTTGGGACGTGTAATTTCTTATACACTTGTTGGTTTTATTTTAGGTCTTTTAGGTCTTTTTATCGGCGGTGGTTCTTCTGCTGGAGTTTCGACAATTTTACAGGGAATACTTAAACTTACTGCAGGCGTGTTTATGGTTATTATGGGAATAAATATGCTGGGGATTTTTCAGTCATTTAGAAAACTTCAGCCTCGAATGCCAAAAGCTTTTTCTAAAAAAATCGGACAAGAAAAAATTAAAAACAGCAGTCCGTTAATTGTTGGACTTTTAAACGGGTTAATGCCTTGCGGTCCTTTACAGTCAATGCAGATTATTGCTTTAGCATCTGCAAATCCATTCGTAGGTGCATTTTCAATGTTCCTGTTTAGTCTTGGAACAGTACCGCTTATGCTTGGACTTGGTACAATTGTTTCAGCACTGGGGCAAAAGTTTACCAAAAGAGTTATGAGCGTCGGAGCAGTTTTGGTTGTTGTTTTAGGTCTTGCTATGATATCTCAAGGCGTAAGCTTATCGGGGGTGTTACCGCCAAATCTTTTACTGCCAGTTATTATTGTATTTTTTGCGGTAGGTATGGTATCAAACATTTCATTCAGCAATCCATCACATAAAGAAAAGCTAAAACATGCTTCGGTTATTTTGTCTTTCTTGCTGTTGATTTCTTGGAACAGGCTGGATTTATTTTTTAGCAATAGCAGTACAGACTTAAATGAAGTTAAAATTATAAACGGTCAGCAGGTTGTAACAAGCACTCTTGAGCCTGGAAGATATCCTAACATTTCTGTTGAGGCAGGAATGCCTGTTAAGTGGATTGTTGATGCACCTCAAGGAACAGTTAATGGATGTAACAACCGTATATTTATTAAAGATTACGATATAGAATATTCTTTCACTACTGGAGAGAACATTATAGAATTTACGCCTAAAGAGTCTGGCATTGTTAGGTACAGCTGCTGGATGGGTATGATTAGAGGTAATATTACTGTGACAGAATCTGAACAGTTAAAATAATAGGGAGGGATATGTTTTGAGATTTTTATTAGCTCATTGGCACTGCATAATTCCAGCTGTTGGAATTATAGCCGCAATGTTTTTAATGCGTGATAATAAAGATAGTGAAAAAGACGATATTCAAAATAAAAATACGGCGATAACACAAGATAATTATGATGAATTTTAGGAGGACATATTATTATGAAAAATCAAAAAACATTTAGGAAATTTAGCTTAAAATGGATAGTTGTTAGTACTGTTTTTATGGGTTTGATAACTGTAATTCTGGTTGGGTGCACATCAGATGATAATAATGAAAATGCGGATGGAACGGCAAATAAAAATAAAGACAACGTAACAGAATATGACGGCGCACAGGAAATAAAATCAGGTGAAAGTTTAGTAATTGAGCTTTCAGATATCACTGAAACCGCGAAGTTTTATCCTATAAGTGTAGACGGCATTACAATGGAAGTATTAGCGGTAAAAGCCCCAGACGGTACAATTCGTACTGCGTTTAATACCTGTGAAATCTGCTACGGTTCAGGAAGAGGATATTATGTTCAGCAAGGCAATGCGTTAGTTTGTCAAAATTGTGGAAATCAATTTAAAACTAGTCAGGTTGAAATACAGTCAAATGGATGTAATCCATGGCCTATTTTTGATGATAGTAAAACTGTGACAGATGAATCGATTACTATTTCTTATGACTTCTTGTCAGACTCTACAAGGGTGTTTTCTAACTGGAAGGTAAGTTATTAGTAATTTATAAATAAAAACGGGAGAGGAGAATTTCATTAATGGAAATTCAAGTTTTAAATATAACCGGAATGACTTGTGCTGCTTGTGCAAATAGAATTGAAAAAAGTGTTCAGAAACTTGCAGGAGTTAGTCATGCCAATGTAAATATTGCAAGCGAGAAACTGTTTGTTGAATATGATAGCTCGGTTGTTGGACTTAATGCTATAAAAGACAGTATCATAAAAATTGGATATGGAGTAGCGGAAAAAACTGATGATAGTAATGTAACAATTCCGATTGGCGGGATGACCTGTGTCGCTTGTGCACAGCGTGTGGAGAAAGCAATAAAAAAGCTTGACGGAATAAAAAGCGTTTCAGTAAATTTTGCTACAGAAAAAGCATCGGTTGTTTATGATCCGCACGAAACACGTTTGTCAAATATTCGTGAAGTGATTGAAAAAACAGGGTATAAAATGCTTGAAATTGATAAAGCTGACGCGGTTGATCAGGATAAGGCAAGAAAACAGAAGGAAGTAAAAGTTCTTAGAATGAAATTTATTATTGCGGCAATATTTGCTCTTCCGCTTTTATATGTTGCAATGGCACCGATGATTTCATTTGTGAATTTACCATTTCCAGCGTGGCTTGAACCAATGGACAATCCAATGCGATATGCAATAGCTGAGCTTATGTTGGTTGCCCCGATTATTGGAGTGGGTTATAGATTTTATACTGTTGGATATAAGTCACTATTTCAGAGAAGTCCCAATATGGATTCGCTAATTGCTATAGGAACTACAGCGGCTGTGTTGTATAGCCTTTATAATACATGGCAAATATGGCAGGGGAATCACATGGCAGTAGAATCTTTATATTATGAAACAGCAGGCATTATTATTGCATTGATTTTACTTGGAAAGACTCTTGAGGCTGTGTCGAAAGGACGAACAAGTGAAGCAATAAAAAAGCTGATGGGACTTGCTCCAAAAACAGCGACTATTGTTAAAGATGGTGTTGAAACGGAAATTCCTATTGATGAGGTTGAAATTGATGATGTAATTATTGTTAAGCCTGGAGAGAAAATTCCTGTAGACGGTTCGGTTTTAGAAGGATATACATCAATTGATGAATCAATGCTTACTGGTGAAAGTATGCCCGTAGATAAAAAGTCTGGTGACAAAGTTTATGCGGCGTCAATTAATACTACGGGAACAATTCAGTTTAAATCAGAAAAAATTGGCAGTGACACTGCATTGGCACAAATTATAAAATTAGTAGAAGATGCACAAGGTTCAAAAGCGCCGATTGCACAAATGGCATATGTTGTATCAGGATATTTTGTGCCGATTGTATGTGTTATTGCGGTACTGTCGGGGTTTGCTTGGTATATCGCAAGTTTATATAATCCGTCAGTACTTCCGTTAGACGTTTCGTCAATTGAGTTTGCACTTACAATATTCATATCAGTTCTAGTTATTGCGTGTCCTTGTGCTTTAGGTCTTGCTACTCCTACTGCTATTATGGTTGGTACAGGAAAGGGAGCTGAAAATGGTATATTAATTAAGGGCGGCGAGGCTTTAGAAACTGCACATAAGATTAATACTATTGTTTTTGACAAAACGGGTACAATCACTGAGGGCAAGCCGACTGTAACTGATGTAATTCCAACGAATGGCAATGATGAAGACAATCTTCTTAGACTTTCAGGCTCGGCAGAAAAAGGCTCTGAACATCCTTTAGGTCAGGCTATTGTTGCTGGTGCTAAGGACAGAGGATTGTCACTGATTAAGGTTGACAGCTTTGATTCTATTACAGGTCGAGGCATTGAGGCTGAAATTGACGGGCAGATTATTTTAGCAGGAAATCGCAAGTTAATGGATGAGAAGAGTATTTCTCTTGTAGGAATGGAGCAGATTAGTGATAAATTAGCAGACGAAGGCAAAACGCCAATGTATGTTGCCATTGATAATAAGCTTGCAGGTATTGTAGCTGTGGCTGATGTAGTTAAGACATCAAGTAAAAATGCAGTTGAAAGCTTGCATGAAATGGGCATAGAGGTTGCAATGATTACTGGTGATAACAAAAAGACAGCTGCTGCGATTGCAAAGCAGGTTGGCATTGACCGAGTGCTAGCTGAGGTTTTACCGCAGGATAAATCAAACGAGGTTAAGAAATTGCAGGGCGAGGGTCGCGTGGTTGCTATGGTTGGTGACGGAATAAATGACGCACCAGCTTTGGCACAGTCAAATATTGGAATAGCAATTGGTTCGGGTACTGATGTTGCAATGGAATCGGCAGACATTGTACTAATGAGAAGTGACTTAATGGACGTTCCGACTGCAATTAATCTAAGTAAAAGCACAATACGAAATATCAAACAAAATCTATTTTGGGCTTTTGGATATAACGTAGTAGGAATTCCTATTGCAGCAGGCGTTCTGCACATTTTTGGAGGACCGCTGCTCAATCCGATTTTTGCGGCAGCAGCAATGAGTTTAAGCTCAGTTTCTGTATTGACTAACGCTTTACGTTTAAAAAGATTTAAAGTTAAAACAGCAGAGAATAAGTCTTAGGCATATAAATTCTTAAAATTATTTGACATAAAGTAACGGAGGTATTATAATGGTAAAAACAACATTAAAAGTAGACGGTATGTCTTGTGAGCATTGTGTTAATGCAATTACAAAAGCGGTATCGTCGCTAGTAGGGGTGCAGTATATTATTGTGTATTTAAAAGCGTGTGCTGTGGAAGTGGATTTTGATTCAAATTTGATTTCTCTGGAAGATATTAAGCAGGAGATTGAAAATCAAGGCTATGATGTAGCATAATTAATATTGACGACGGTGATTGTAAATTTGCAATTGCCGCTTTGTCATTTTATTTTGATAAAATTATAGGAGTGTAGAGAAATGCTGAAAAACAAAAAAAGTGTGTTAGTTGTAGATGATGAGAGCAAGATTTTAGAAGTGGTTTGTGCACTTTTTGAAAGCAAGGGATTTAATGTTTTTTCGGCTGGAAATGGCGTTGATGCACGTAATATATTTTATAAAGAAAACATTTCTTTGGTCATTTTAGATTTAATGATGCCTGATATGTCAGGTGAACAAGTATGTACACAAATTCGCAAGAAGTCGAGAATACCAGTAATAATGCTTACCGCAAAATCAGATGAGGATGATTTGGTTGATGGGTTAAAGCTTGGTGCTGACGACTACATCACAAAGCCATTTAGTTTAAAAGAGCTGTATGCACGGTCGGAGGCAGTACTTCGCCGTACAGAAAGCGATCTTGTTCCGCTAACGGTTCGCAACTCGTGGCGTGATGGTGATTTAGCAGTTGACTTTGATAAAGGAGAAGTGTGCAAAAATGGCGAATTGATTACACTTACACCTAGTGAATTAAAAATTATATCAACGCTGATTAAGTATCCCGGAAAAATTTTCACTCGTGATGAGTTAATTGAAATTGTGCTTGGACCTGATTTCACAGGTTACGACAGGGCTATTGACAGTCATGTAAAAAACATTCGTAAAAAGATAGAGGATGATCCTAAAAACCCAGTGTATATTCTAACTATTTCAGGTGTGGGATATAAGTTCGGAGGTGAGTGATAGTGAAAAAACTGAGGACACAGCTGTCGCTTGCTATATTTTTATTATTGCTTTTTATTGTAGGTTTGTTTTACTTTTTTTCTAACTGGTTTATAAATAGTGAATTTGAAAAATATATTACTGAGTCGGTTCAAAATCGTGGAAGAAATATTGTTACTGATCTTGGCACGCAATATGATGAATCAACAAAAGAGTGGAACAAAGACAATTTGCATATTATCGGTATGTCTTCTTTATATGACGGCTATATTCTTACAATTTCAGACAATGATGGAAATGTTGTGTGGGATGCTGAAAATCATGACATGTCGCTTTGCGGGCAAATAATGAATGATATTTCAACTCGCATGGAAAAACGTAAAAACAATGGTGATTTTGTTACACAAACATATGACGTAAACAAAAATGGTGAGAAAGTGGGCATAGCCGCAATTACTTACTATGGTCCGTATTTTCTTAATGAAAATGATTTCGCATTTATTAGTACTTTGAATAAGGTTTTATTAGCTATAGGAATTTTGGCTATTATATTGTCTATAGTTATTGGAAATATGATTGCTCGCAGAATTTCTAGACCAGTAACTAGGACGGCTGATATTGCAAAGGAAATTGTAAAAGGCAATTATGACAACGAATTTGAATATGATACAAAAACTAGAGAACTTAATGATTTAGTGGTTGCTATTAATCATCTTACTGAATCGCTATCAGAACAGGAGAAATTGCGTAAGCGTATGACTACGGATATTGCTCATGAATTGCGTACACCGCTGACAGCTGTTAGTTCGCATTTGGAGGCTATGATAGATGGGTTGTGGGAGGTAACTCCACAAAGGCTGCAGGGGTGTTATGATGAAATTG
>CAZJRQ010000007.1:0-50776 GCA_964548535.1 uncultured Oscillospiraceae bacterium | reverse complement strand
GATGGGTTGTGGGAGGTAACTCCACAAAGGCTGCAGGGGTGTTATGATGAAATTGCGTAAGCGTATGACTACGGATATTGCTCATGAATTGCGTACACCGCTGACAGCTGTTAGTTCGCATTTGGAGGCTATGATAGATGGGTTGTGGGAGGTAACTCCACAAAGGCTGCAGGGGTGTTATGATGAAATTGAGCGTCTTGGAATTTTAGTATCTGATTTGCAACGACTGGCAAAAATTGAGGGAGAAAACTTAAATCTTAATAAAACAGATATCGACCTAAAAGAAGTTGCTTTAACTGTGGTAGATAATATGACGGCTCAAGCGAGCAAAAAAAATCAGTCTATTGAAATACTTGGCGGGTCTGTAAATATTTGTGCTGACAAGGATAGAATGAATCAAGTAGTTCACAATTTGCTGTCTAATGCGATAAAATATTCTCTTGATGAAGGAATAGTAAAAATTGAAGTTAGTGAAACAGAAAGCTATGGCGTTTTGAAAGTTGCTGATGACGGAATCGGAATTCCAGAAGATGAGCTACCTTTTGTTTTTGAGAGGTTTTATCGTGCTGATAAATCTCGAAATCGCAATTTGGGTGGAGCAGGCATTGGACTTGCTATTGTTAAATCAATTGTTTTAGCACATGAGGGTGATTTGACAGCTCAAAGTGTTTTAGGGCAGGGTAGTTGTTTTACAGTTTCGATTCCGAAAAAGTGCTGAATAGCAGAGAAAAAAATAAAACTGATTCCGTTTTAAAAAACGAAATCAGTTTGTTTGTTAGTATTAATATATTTGTTTATAATATTCTTGTTGTATTGGATGCATAATTTAGTGCAGTGAATTGAATTTACTAATTATTTAAGAGTCTTTCCTTCAAATTCAACACGACGTTTGATGTCTGTCATCAGCTCGTCAAACTGCTGTGGATTTAGTGACTGAGCACCGTCACACAATGCCTTTGCAGGATTGTTGTGAACTTCAACCATTAGTCCGTCAGCGCCAGAGGCTACTGCTGTTCTTGATAGAGGCTGTACCATCCATGAAAGTCCTGTTGCATGGCTTGGGTCAATGATAATTGGTAGGTGTGAAAGCTTCTTAATCATTGGAACAGCTGAAATATCAAGTGTATTTCTTGTTGCAGTTTCAAAAGTTCTGATTCCACGCTCGCAAAGAATTACGTTCTGATTTCCGCCTGCCATAATGTATTCAGCTGACATTAGCCACTCTTCAATTGTGTTTGCAAGACCTCTCTTTAGCAAAATTGGCTTGTCGCATCTGCCCAAAACCTTTAGTAAATCAAAGTTCTGCATATTTCTAGCACCAACTTGAATTACGTCAACATCGTCGAACATATCAAGGTGAGCTAGGTTCATGATTTCTGTTACGATTGGCAGACCAGTTTCTTTTTTAGCTTCAAGAAGAAGTCTAAGACCCTCGCCCTCAAGTCCTTGGAAAGAGTATGGTGAAGTTCTAGGCTTGAACGCACCGCCGCGTAGAAGTGTAGCGCCGCTTGCCTTAACGTCCTTAGCAACCTCGATGATTTGCTCCTCAGTTTCAACTGAGCAAGGACCAGCGATTACGCTGAAAATGCCTTCTCCGATTTTAACGTCATCAGTAACCTTGATAATTGAATCATCAGGGTGCATTTTTCTGTTGGCAGCCTTGTATGGCTCAGAAACACGCTTTACATCTTCAACGAATTCAGCACCTTTTAGGCTGTCAATGTCGATTTTTGTAGTGTCGCCGATTACGCCGACAACAGTTGTATGAGAACCTTCGCTAAGGTTAGTCTGCAAATCTTGTGCTGTTAAATCGGAGATAAGCGCTTGAACGTCGTTTTTGCTAGCTTTTGAATTTAGAATGATAATCATTATAGTTTCCTCTTTTCAATATATCAATTTAAAGCTTTTGTGCTTTTGTGGTTTTATGCTTTTATGTACTAAAGTATACACCCTTTTTGTATATTTGTCAAGAGAATAGAAAAATATTTTTGAATTTTATTGGATATTAATAGTCGATTGTTTTTTTATAGCTTTTTTTTATATAATTTGCACTAAACGTACTTTTACTTTATTTTATTATGGGGAATAGATGAATTGCATTAAATATTTGTATCAATTGTACAAAAACGATAATAATATTTGTAAGATTGCATAATCTTTTTAGTATATAGCTATTGACTTGCCATTTATTATAAAGTATAATTAAAGAAGTAAGTAGAAATATTTATCGTAAAGGAAGGTATTAATTATGAGAAAGACTAAAATTGTTTGCACGATAGGACCTGCTACAGATGATGAAAATATTATGCGTGAATTGATGAAGTCAGGGATGGATGTTGCTAGATTCAATTTCTCACACTCAGACCATGCTGTACATGAGGCGCGTTTTGAGGTTGTTAATCGTTTAAGCAAGGATCTAGGACTTAATATTGCGACATTGCTTGATACAAAGGGCCCTGAAATCAGACTTCGTAATTTCAAGGATCATCAGCCTGTAATGATTAACGATGGTGATGAGTTTACTCTTACAACTAGAGATGTTGAGGGCACTTCTGAAATTGCATCAATTACTTTTGAACACCTTCCTAAAGACGTATCGGTCGGCTCAAGAATTCTTATAAATGATGGTGTGATTGAGTTTGTTGTACTAAAAATTAATGATACTGATATTGTTTGCAGAATTATTAACGGCGGTAAGCTTTCTGATCATAAGGGAGTAAATGTTCCTGGTGTTAAGCTTTCAATGCCTTATGTTTCAGATGCTGATATGGCTGACCTTGAGTGCGGTGCTAAGCTTGGTTTTGATTTTATTGCAGCTTCATTTGTAAGAACAGCTGCTGATGTAACATATTTGCGTAAGCTTACTCAATGTCTTGGCTGGTACAATCCTAGAATTATCGCTAAGATTGAGAATATGGAGGGCGTTGAGAATATTGATGAGATTCTTGAGGCTGCTGACGGCGTAATGGTTGCTCGTGGTGACATGGGTGTTGAGATTCCTTTTGAGCAGATTCCTGCTATTCAAAAAGAGATTATTCAGAAGGCTTATAATGCTGGTAAACAGGTTATTACAGCTACTCAAATGCTTGAGTCTATGATGACAAATCCACGTCCTACACGTGCTGAAATTACTGACGTTGCTAATGCTATTTATGACGGAACATCTGCAATAATGCTTTCAGGCGAAACTGCTGCTGGTAATTATCCAGTTGAGGCGGTTAAAACTATGGCTTTGATTGCTGAGACTACTGAGAAGGATATTGATTATATTTCTCGATTCAAAAAGCGCGGTGATTCTGGTAGCACAAACACTACTGAGGCTATTTCTCATGCATCAGTGACTACTGCTCATGACCTTAACGCTGCTGCAATTTTGACAGTAACAAAGGGCGGAACTACTGCTAGAATGCTTTCAAAATATCGTCCTAAGTGCCCGATTATCGGACTTACAACTGACGAGACTACTTGTCATCAAATGAATATGTCTTGGGGAATTATTCCTGGAATTATTGAGGAGCAGACAAACACTGACGAATTGATTGCTCATGCAATCGAGGTTTCAATGAAGAGGGGACTTCTTAAGCATGGTGATTTAGTTGTTGTTACTGCTGGTGTGCCTTTGGGTATCAGCGGAAATACTAACTTGATTAAGGTTGAAACTTGCGGTTCAGATTCTTGTGATTGCAATATTCATTATTAATGCTTTTGATTTTTTATAAATTTTGATTTTAAATTGACATCTCAATTTTGTGGTGTCAATTTTTTATTTATAAAATCTTTTTTATAACTGAATAATGCTAGATTCAACGGATAAAATACTTCCATAGATAAACATATATTTATGGAGGATTTTATTATGGAAAATACAAAAATTTCAAAGGTTCGCGGTCGTGAAATTATAGACTCAAGAGGTAATCCAACAGTTGAGGCAGAGGTAACTTTATATGATGGAACTGTTGGCAGGGGGCAGTCACCTAGCGGTGCGTCTACTGGAATTTTCGAGGCTTGTGAGCTTAGAGATAATGACAAATCGAGATACTTGGGCAAGGGTGTTAAAACTGCGGTTAGCAATATAAATGAGAGAATTTCTCCGATTTTGATTGGCGTTGATTCTTCAGACACTTATCTGATTGATAGAACTATGATTGCTCTTGACGGAAGTAAAGATAAGTCGGTACTTGGAGCGAATGCGATTTTAGCAGTGTCTTTAGCTTGTGCTGACGCTGCTGCTAAGTCATTGAAAATACCGCTTTACAGATTTTTGGGCGGAGTTGCGGCTGGAAGAATGCCTGTACCGATGATGAATATTCTAAATGGCGGAGCACATTCATCTAACGGACTTGACGTTCAGGAATTTATGATTATGCCAGTTGGCGCAAAGACTTTTTCACAAGGCTTGCAGTGGTGTGTTGAGGTTTTTCATACTTTGGGCAAGGCTTTGAAAAATCGCGGACTTTCTACTGCTGTGGGTGATGAGGGAGGTTTTGCTCCAGAAATTACTGCCGATTATGAGGCTTTAGATTTGATTATTGATGCTATCAAGGCGGCTGGATTTACTCCTGCTGAAGATTTTGTTATTGCTATTGACGCGGCGGCTAGTGAGTGGAAAACTGAAGAGAGCGGACAATACAAGTTGCCGAAAAGCAAAGAGCAGTTTACTGCTGAACAGCTAATTGACCACTGGGAACTTCTTTGTGAGAAATATCCTATTCGTTCAATTGAGGATGCTCTTGACGAGGAGGATTGGCACGGCTGGAAGCTAATGACTTCTCGTTTGGGCAAGAGAGTTCAATTGGTTGGTGATGATTTGTTTGTTACTAATACAAAACGTCTTTCAAAGGGTATTTCAGAGGGTGCGGGAAATTCTATTTTGATTAAGTTAAATCAGATTGGAACGCTGTCTGAAACTATTTATGCTGTCAAGTTGGCACAGTCAAATGGCTATACAGCAGTTATGTCGCACAGGTCTGGCGAGACTGAGGGTACTGCTATTGCTGACCTAGCTGTAGCACTAAATGTAGGGCAAATTAAGACTGGTGCCCCTAGCCGTAGTGAACGAACTGCAAAATACAACCAATTGTTGAGAATTGAAGAAAATATAAATTATAATTCTGATGTGAGTTATGGAAAATGTTTCTAAAGTGTATACTAATAATTTTTCTGTGTAAATTTTCAGACAAATTTCTTGACTTGATGTCAAAATTATGTTATTATTAGCATAGAGATAATATCATAATCAGTATTAGATATATAACAATGCATATGGCTGATATGTATATTTCAGACGGCTTGATTTGTTTATTTTATTCAAAACTTGTGAAATATAAGTCGAGCTGTGTATCAGGCGTGAAAGGAATGATTTTATTAATGGCAAAGGAATTTATGCAGGAGTGGGATGGTTTTAATTCTGGAAGATGGAGCAATACTTCTGTAAATGTTCGAGATTTTATACAAAAAAACTTTACTCCGTATGACGGTGACCATAGCTTTTTGGCTGGACCTACTGAGGCAACAACTAAGCTTTGGGACCAGGTTATGGATTTAACTGCTCAGGAGGCTGAGGCTGGCGGAGTTTTGGATATGGATACAAAGATTGTTTCATCAATTGTATCGCATGACGCTGGTTATCTTAATAAGGATTTAGAGACTATTGTTGGTTTTCAAACTGATAAGCCTTTTAAGAGATCACTTCAGCCTTACGGAGGAATTCGTATGGCTCAAAATGCTTGTCATGAGAACGGATATGAGGTTGATGAAGAGGTTGTAAAGGTATTTACTGAATACAGAAAAACTCATAATCAAGGCGTTTTTGACGCTTATACACCAGAGATGAAGCTTGCAAGACATGCTGCAATTATCACTGGACTTCCTGACGCTTATGGCAGAGGAAGAATTATCGGTGACTACCGTAGAGTTGCACTTTACGGTGTTGATTTGCTGGTTGAGGACAAGAAAAATCAGCTTGCTACTTCACTAGTTAGAATGACTTCAAAGAATATTCGCTTGCGTGAGGAGCTTGCAGAACAGCTTAGAGCTTTGGCTGATTTGAAGAAATTGGGCGAGATTTATGGTTATGATATTTCACGTCCTGCTGCGAATGCTAAAGAGGCTATTCAGTGGCTTTATTTTGGATATCTTGCTGCTGTTAAGGAGCAAAATGGTGCGGCTATGTCACTTGGCAGAACTTCAACATTTATCGATATTTATATTCAGCGTGACATCGAGCGTGGCTTGATTACTGAAGAGCAGGCACAGGAATATATCGATCATTTTATTATGAAACTTCGTTTGGTTAAGTTTGCTAGAACTCCTGACTATAACGCTTTGTTCTCGGGCGACCCTACTTGGGTTACTGAGTCAATCGGCGGAGTATCTGTTGACGGTATCCCAATGGTTACAAAGACATCATTTAGATATCTTCATACTCTTGATAATCTAGGTCCTGCACCAGAGCCTAATTTGACTGTGCTTTGGTCTAAGAAATTACCTCAGAATTTCAAGAGATATGCGGCTGCGATGTCAATTAAGTCATCTTCAATTCAATATGAAAATGATGATATGATGAGAGTTACTCATGGTGATGACTATGCAATCGCTTGCTGTGTTTCATCAATGAGACTTGGTAAGGAAATGCAGTTCTTCGGCGCTAGAGCAAATCTTGCTAAGTGTTTGCTTTATGCTATAAACGGCGGTGTTGACGAGGTTATGAAGGTTCAGGTTGGACCTAGATATCGTCCTGTTGAGGGTGATTATCTTGATTATGACGACGTTTTGCAGAAGTATGAGGACATGATGGAGTGGCTTGCTTGCCTTTATGTTAATACTTTGAATGTCATCCATTATATGCATGATAAATATTGTTACGAGAAGATTCAGATGGCTCTTCATGACAGAGATGTCAAGAGATATTTTGCTACAGGTATTGCAGGACTTTCAGTAGTTGCTGACTCACTTTCAGCGATTAAATATGCAAAGGTTAAGTGCGTTCGTGATGATGACGGAATTGTTACGAATTATGAGATTGAGGGAGATTTCCCTAAGTATGGTAATAATGATGACCGTGTTGACGAAATTGCTGTTGACATAGTTACGAAATTTATGAATATGATTAGAAAGCACCACACATATCGTGACGGTGTACCAACAATGTCAATTCTTACAATTACTTCTAATGTGGTTTATGGAAAGAAGACTGGTAATACTCCTGACGGAAGAAAAATGGGCGTTCCGCTTGCACCAGGAGCAAATCCTATGCACGGACGTGATACTAAGGGAGCTACTGCGTCACTAGCGTCGGTTTCTAAGCTGCCATTTAGAAATGCTCAGGACGGAATTTCTAACACATTCTCAATTGTCCCTGATGCGCTAGGTAAGGATTCACAGGTGTTTGTTGGCGATTTAGACATTGAAAGTATTGCGAAGGAGTTGGCTGGCGATGGGGATTAATGTATCTAAAGAAGACATGGACGATGACGTTGACGGACTAGTTGAAATGATTGACCGCTTGATTGAGGGCGGAGATGGTCATTTGACAATTGACGTTGACGAAATGATGGAGGGAATTAAGGTTAAGACTTATCGCTCCAACGATTGCGGAGTAAATGGTGCTTGTGCACAGCCTAACGAAAAGGCTATTGACGAAGATTAAATCTTCAAACTCTGCAAGGTTTGCTATGAAAGGAAGATGTTAAAATGGCAGAGAATCATGCTAATGATAAGCAAATTGACAATCTGGTTGAATTGCTTGACGGATATGTAGAAAAAGGCGGACATCATCTTAATGTAAATGTATTTACAAGAGAAACTTTGATTGATGCACAACAGCACCCTGAAAAGTATCCTCAGCTTACTGTTAGAGTATCAGGATATGCTGTAAACTTTGTAAAGCTTACGAAAGAACAGCAGGATGATGTAATTTCAAGAACATTCCACGAAAACGTATAGATGTGAAAGGCGGTTGATTCCGCCTTTTGTTGTATGTGGGTGTTTTTTTGGACTGATATAAATTGTTATTTTAAGTGCAAAGGGGAATTTTAATGGAGGGATATATACATTCAACTGAAAGTTTTGGTACAGTTGACGGCCCAGGAATTAGGTTTGTTATTTTTCTGCAAGGCTGTCCGATGAGGTGTCAGTACTGCCACAATCCTGATACTTGGGCTGTAAATCAAGGACAAAAACGCAGTGTGGAAAGTCTGCTTGACGAGTATGATTCATACAAAGAATTTATGACAAACGGCGGAATTACCTGCACTGGCGGAGAACCGCTTTTGCAGATGGATTTTGTTATCGAGCTTTTTGAAAAGGCGAAACAGCGTGGAATTCACACCTGTCTTGACACGTCTGGAGTGACTTTTGATGCTGATAATTCGCAAATTCTAGAGCAGTTCAAACGGCTCATGAAGTCGACCGACCTAGTTATGCTTGACATCAAGCATATTGACCCTGAGGAGCATAAAAAGCTAACAGGGCATTCTAATAAGAATATTTTAGCGTTTGCGAGATTTTTGCGTGATGAGGGTATTCAAGTTTGGGTGCGTCATGTTGTTGTTCCTGGGATAACCGATAAGGAAAACTATCTGCATGATTTAGGATATTTTCTTGGTGAGATTACAACACTCAAGGCTCTTGATGTTCTGCCATATCACACAATGGGCAAGGCAAAATATGAGCAAATGGGTCTTGAATATCCTTTGGGCGATACTCCGCCTGCTGAAAAAGCGACGGCACTTTGGGCTAAGGATATCATCATGGAGGGGTTAAAGGACAGACTTCGTGAAAGATGATTTTATGATTTTTTCTGAAAATATATTGACAGTCTGTTTTTGATATAGTATACTAATATTAGTGAGCTGAAAGATTTTTTCTGACGGTAAATTGTAAAATTTTATCTGACCGAAAGATACGTTCTGACGGAAAAGGCAACTAATATGAATTTTAGACTGTGGCTTTGCTGTGGTCTGTTTAGTTCTTGCCTTTTATAGGGCAAGGACTTTTTTGTTTTAGAACATAAAGTGTGGAAAGGTGGGCGAGCCTGTATTGATTTTGACGGTTTTTCCCGAAAATTTGGTACTGGCAAGGTAATAATAATGAACAGGATAGCTTTAATCGGAATTATGGTTGAAGATACGGCAAGTGGTGTGAGAATTAACGAAATTCTGCATGAGTACGGCGAGTATATTGTAGGCAGAATGGGACTTCCTCACGCTAAGGAGAATTTGAATGTGATAAGTGTTGTTTTGGATGCGCCAGCTGATATAATTAGTACCGTTTCAGGCAAGTTAGGACAGCTTAGAGGTGTTACGTCTAAAACAATTTACTCAAAGCTTGAAAAGGAGGGGTAGAAATCGATACTTTAAAAAATCTAATTGACAAGCTTTATGATACGACAAATTTGTCAAAGGACGAGTTTGTTTATCTGATAGAAAATCGAGATGAAAAGTCGGCTGAATATTTATTTTCGCTTGCTAGGAAGGTTCGTGAGGAACATTATGGCAAGGAAGTTTTTATTCGTGGGCTGATTGAATTTTCAAACTACTGCAAGAATGATTGCTATTACTGCGGTATTCGAAAGAGCAATTTGAACGCACAGAGATATCGTTTGACAGTCAAGGATATTTTGGAATGCTGTAAAGAGGGCTATGAGTTAGGTTTTCGCACTTTTGTCTTGCAGGGTGGCGAGGATGGTTACTATTCTGATGAAATGCTTTGTGATATAATTTCTAAGATTAAGGAGGATTTTTCTGATTGCGCGATTACGCTTTCGATTGGTGAGAAAAGCCGTGAGAGTTATCAGCAATACTTTGACGCCGGTGCTGATAGATTTCTTCTTCGCCATGAAACTGCAAATGATGAGCATTACAGCAGACTTCATCCTGAGAATTTATCGGCAGAAAATCGTAAGAGATGCCTTAATGATTTGAAAGAAATTGGCTATCAAGTTGGAACAGGTTTTATGGTAGGTTCGCCTTATCAGACTGCTGAGAATTTAGCGGAAGATTTGGTTTTTATAAAAGAGTTACAACCGGATATGGTAGGAATTGGTCCGTTTATTCCGCACAAGGATACGCAGTTTAAAGATGAGCAGGCGGGTAGTTTGGAGCTTACTTTGTTCATGTTGGGACTTATTCGGTTAATGCTGCCGACTGTGCTTTTGCCGTCAACTACTGCACTTGGAACGATAAATCCGCAGGGCCGAGAAAAGGGAATTCTGGCTGGTGCAAATGTTGTTATGCCGAATTTATCGCCAGTATCTGTAAGGGCAAAATATATGCTTTATGACAACAAAATTTGTACTGGTGATGAGTCGGCGCAGTGCCGAGTTTGTTTAGAGAAACGTATGGAATCAATTGGTTATCACACAGTTGTATCACGCGGTGACGCACTTAAATAATCTTTAAAAATATATAAAAGGAAGTAATGAAATGTACAATCCAAAATCTTTAAAAGCTGACGAATTTATTTGTCACGACGAAGTTATAGAAACTTTAGAGTATGCTGAAAAGAATAAAAGCAATGCCAAGCTTTTAAATGAAATTTTAGACAAGGCAGAAAATCGCAAGGGACTTTCACACCGTGAGGCGGCAGTTTTACTTGATTGCGATATCCCAGAAATTAACGAGAGAATTTACTCACTTGCAGAGCAGATTAAAAAGGACTTTTACGGTAATCGCATAGTTTTATTTGCACCACTTTACCTTTCAAACTATTGCGTGAACGGCTGTGTTTATTGTCCTTATCATCATAAAAATAAGCATATCAGCCGTAAAAAGCTTACTCAAGAAGAGGTTAAGGCAGAGGTTATTGCGCTGCAGGATATGGGTCACAAGCGTCTTGCAATTGAGGCTGGTGAAGACCCTGTTAACAATCCGATTGATTATATTATCGATTGCATAAAGACGATTTATTCTATCAAGCACAAGAACGGTGCGATAAGACGTGTTAATGTAAACATTGCGGCGACTACGGTTGAGGATTACAAAAAGCTAAAAGATGCGGACATTGGTACGTATATTTTGTTCCAAGAAACTTATCATAAGCAGAGTTATTTGAAGCTTCATCCAACTGGTCCTAAGCATGATTATGATTATCACACTGAGGCTATGGACAGGGCAATGGATGCTGGAATTGACGATGTTGGAATTGGTGCGCTGTTTGGTTTGGAGCTTTATAGATATGAATTTGCTGGACTTTTAATGCACGCTGAACATTTGGAGGCAGTGCATGGAGTAGGTCCTCATACGATTTCTGTTCCGCGAATTAGACGTGCTGATGATATTGACCCTGATCAGTTTGACAACGGTATTTCTGACGATACTTTTGAGAAAATCGTGGCTTGTCTAAGAATTGCTGTACCATACACAGGCTTGATTGTTTCAACTCGTGAGAGCAAGGACTGCCGTGAGAGAGCATTGCATTTGGGAATTTCACAAATTAGCGGTGGCTCTAGAACTTCTGTTGGCGGATATGTTGAGGAAGAAAGTGCTGACGATAATTCATCTCAGTTTGATGTTGAGGATCGCAGAACTCTTGACGAGGTTGTGAACTGGCTGATTAAAATGGATTATATCCCATCTTTCTGCACAGCTTGCTATCGTGAGGGCAGAACAGGTGATAGATTTATGTCACTTTGCAAGTCGGGTCAGATACAAAATTGCTGTCACCCAAATGCGCTGATTACTTTAAAAGAGTATCTTGAAGATTACGCGTCATTGGATACGAAGAAGGCCGGCGAAAAACTTATTTCCCAGGAAATTGAGAATGTTACAAACGAAAAAACAAGAGGTATAGCTAAGAATAATCTTGACGCAATAGCAAACGGAGAGCGTGATTTTAGATTTTAGTAGTACAAAATTTAGTACAGATAAGGAGTGCGTTTTTATGAGTCTTAATAACACACCATCAGCTGACAGAATTCACATTGGAATTTTCGGTCGAAGAAATGCAGGAAAATCAAGCATAATTAATGCAATCACAGGGCAAGACCTAGCAATTGTATCGGAAGTTCTGGGAACGACTACCGATCCAGTTTCAAAGGCAATGGAGCTCTTGCCGCTTGGGCCAGTTGTGATAATCGATACACCAGGTCTTGACGATGACGGCAAGCTTGGAGAACTTCGAGTTAGTAAGACTTATCAGGTACTAAATAAAACTGATATTGCGGTGTTGGTTATTGACTCAGCAGATGGCAAAAATTCAGAAGATGAGAAGATTTTAGACAAAATTAAGGCGAAGTCAATTCCATATATTGTTGTATATAACAAGTCTGATGAGTCTGAAACCATAAATCTTTCTGACGGTGAAATTGCAGTTAGTGCGAAAACTAAGGACGGAATTTTTGAACTTAAGGAGAGGATTTCAAAACTTGTACCGCAAGGGATAGAAGAATTTCCAATTATTGCGGATAGAGTTTCGGCAGGTGATTTTGTTGTGTTGGTTATTCCAATTGATGCGGCAGCACCCAAAGGACGACTTATTCTGCCGCAACAGCAGGTGATTCGCGAATTGCTTGAGTGTGGTTGTACATCAGTGGTATGCCGCGAGTTTGAACTTTCGGATACCTTGCGTGATTTGGGCAAAAAGCCAAAATATGTTGTTACTGATTCACAGGCGTTTGATAGGGTTTCAAAGGAAACTCCTGACGATATTTCGCTGACGTCTTTTTCAATTTTGTTCGCTCGTCACAAGGGCGATTTACAAGAGCAGGTTGCTGGTGCAGTGGCACTTGATAATCTTTCAGACGGTGATACAGTGCTTATTTCTGAGGGTTGTACTCATCATCGTCAGTGTGGTGATATTGGTACACAGAAACTGCCCAAGTGGATTGAAAATCATACTGGCAAGCATTTGAATTTTGAGTTTACAAGCGGAACAGAATTTCCTGTTGATTTATCCAAATATGGCTTGATTGTTCATTGCGGTGGTTGTATGCTTAATGAGCGTGAAATGAAATTTCGTATAAAATGCGCTGTTGATGCTGGTGTTCCTATCACTAATTATGGTGTTGCGATTGCGCATATTAATGGAATTTTAAAGAGAAGTTTGGATATCTTCCCTGATATAGCCGAAAAAATGTGATTGTATTGGTAAAATTGTAGTAATTTCGCACATTATAACCTTGATTTTATCATATAAGTATGGTATAATACAAACATTGATATTTGATAAATGTTTTCTAGGTTTATTAAATATTCGACTATGTTTTATGAGAGGTTTAGTAGGTTTTATGAAATGTTTTAAGAATATAACGTGTGTTACTTCGATTGTATTTATCTTGCTATTGACAGGGTGCGGTTCAGGTAGTAATGATACAAGCTGGGATATTTTTGCGACAAACGATACTAGCTCAGCTGTAAGTTCTGACAACTCTGATGATGAAAATGGTGTAAGTGATTTAGATGAGAATAGTGATATTCTGGATGATGACAATGTTGAGGAGTTAGCGGATAGTGAAGATGAGGATGAATCATCTGAAGTTATACCTGAGGATTTTTCTTATTATCTTTTGAATAATAGAAATTTTACAGCTGGTGGATTTGATCAGATTGCGTCAAATGATGAGCTTAGCAAGTGTTTTGATAAGCTTGATAAAATTGTTTCAGAAATTGGCACTTCGCTTGCGTTTTCATATAAGAATATTGATACTGGTGCAGTAGTAAATTACAATGAAAACAAGCAGTTTATGACTTGCAGTACTATTAAAGCCCCATACATAAAGAGCATTTTGGCAAACGGTATTGATCTTGATGATAAAATTGTTAAGAACAAGAATTGGACTGGAGATACCGTTGGTGTTGATTATTTAGCTTCAAAATCAATGGGTGATGTTTTTACTGCAAAGGAACTTATTGAGCTTTCGATACAGATTTCAGATAATACGGCTTATTATTTGCTTGAACAGTACTATGGCTGGACAGTTTTTAATAATTTGAATTACAGTATTGGTGCTAATTATTATGTTGGTTCGGACTGGATTTTTACCTATGCCACAACTTCGGATATGATGAAATCATTCACTGATATTTATGAGTTCGGCGAAGAGAGTGAGAATGGTAAGTGGCTTATTGACCTTATGACTGAAACTGATAATGATGAGCAGATTAGCGCGAGTTTATCTGATAAATACAAGGTTGCGCATAAGTATGGTTCGGAGTTTTCCGAAAGTGTGTATAATGATTGTGCAATAGTTTATGCTGATTCGCCTTTTGTACTTTGTATTTATTCAAATCAGTATCCTGAAACAGAGCAAAGTGACAAGGTTTTTAATGAGTTAGCTGATGTTTTTGATGAGATTAATTCGTTGATATGTTAGAATATAATAGATGATTTAAACTTCCTGTATTTAATTACGGGGAGTTTTTTTGTACTTGTTTTTTTGTAGATATATACAAAAAAACGTTCGAATGTTTGGTAAGTTTGTAATAGTTTCTCTTGACATAATAAACTAAAAATGATATACTTGTTTAACAGTTAACTAGGTTAATTATTAAATAAGTTAACGGTGTGAAATGTATGTGATTAATGTGTTTAGTAAGTGAAATTAATCTTTGACTTTGCAAGAAAAGGGGTGATGATTACGAATCTGGAATATGCTGAGAAATTCATGGACTTGCATCGAAGAATGAAAAATATCCAGCTTAAAAATGTGAAGTATCAAAATAATCTGTGCAGTGAAAAAGAGAACACAATTTCACAAAGTTCTTTTGTTACTTTAATTGTAATGGAACAGCTTATTTTGCTTGATCATGGCTGCCTTGAGGGTAATGATATCATTGGTGTTGGGGTATCTATGAATTTGATTTCTAAAGAACTTGAAGTATCACCCGCTATGATTTCAAAAACTGTTGGTATTCTTGAAAAGGACGGGATTGTTAAAAGATTTATTGACGAATCTGACCGACGTGGAGTTAAGGTGTATTTTACTAAAAAGGGCTTTGAACTTTTCAAAAGCCGAAAAGAAAAAAATATGAATTTTATTTTGTCTGTTTTTGATGAGATGGGGAAAGACAAGACTCAAGAAATGTTAAAACTAAATGAAGAGTTTTGTGAAATTCTAGAATCAAAATTTGACGCGCGAATGCAAAAACAAGAAGAGAAGGAGAACAAATAATGACAAAAATACTCAAATATTTGAAGAAGTATTGGGGCTGGGTTGCAATAGCAGTTTGTCTGCTAGTTGTTCAGGCTTATTGCGACCTGTCGTTGCCTGCTTATACTTCAAAGATTGTCGACGTTGGTATTACTCAAAAGGGTGTTGAAAATGTAACTCCTCATGTAATTAGCCAGACATCTATGAAAACACTTGAGATGTTTATGACCGATGATGATAAAACGCTGATTGACGAAAACTATAGCTTGGTTGACGGTGTTAGATCTGCAGATATTCCATATAAGGAAGATGCTGTTACGGATGAAGTTTATGCACTTAAATCTGATGTGGATGCTGATACTATCGATAAGCTTAATGATGTTTTTGGAATGCCTATGATGACAGTTATTGGTGTTGTTCAAATGTCAGATGAGGATGCAGTTTCAATGATGACAGACGGCAAGGCTGAAAAGGGTACTACACTTGCTGATCTTGCAAAGTCAATGGAAATACCAGTTAACGACGGAGATAGTGTTAGCTTGATGACATTTATTGCGGCTGGTAAAATTGATCCGATTGAATTTAGAAATAGTGTTGAGGAACAGTACAAGGATATTTCTGATATGGCTGTTGAACAGGCTGGTAAGGCTTTTGTTATTCAAGAAAATGAATCGCTGGGTGTTGACCAAGATAAGATTGAGAAGTCTTATATGTTTACAACAGGCGCGAAAATGCTAGGTATGGCTTGCGTTATAATGTTGATTTCTATTACAGTTTGCTACATTGCGGCTAGAGTTGGTGCTGGTGTTGGACTTGATTTGAGAATTGGTGTGTTTAAAAAGGTTCTTAAATTTTCAAATGCTGAGATGGATAATTTCTCAACAGCCAGCTTAATTACACGTTCGACGAACGATATTCAGCAAATTCAGCTTGTAATTGTAATGATAATTAGGTTGATTATTTATTCACCAATTTTGGCAATCGGCGGAATTATTAAGGTTATTAATACAAATTCAAATATGGCTTGGATTATCGCACTTGCGGTTGGAATTATTATAGTTATGGTTGGAGTTTTGTTAATCGTTGCTATGCCTAAATTTAAGATTATGCAGAAAAAGGTCGATAATCTTAACCTTGTAATGAGAGAAATTCTTACTGGACTTCCTGTAATTCGTGCATTCTCACGTGAGAAATATGAAGAGGAACGTTTTGATGTTGTTAACAAGGATTTGACTAAAACAATGCTGTTTACAAATCGTGTAATGACATTTATGATGCCTATAATGATGTTTGTTATGAACGGTGTGTCCGTTTTGATTATTTGGGTATCATCAAAGCAGATTGACTTGGGAAATCTACAGGTTGGCGGAATGACTGCATTTTTGACATACACAATTCAGATTGTAATCTCTTTCTTAATGCTTACTATGATTTCTGTATTTCTTCCACGTGCGATTGTTTCTGCTGAAAGAATTGATGAAATTCTAACTACAGAGCCTACAATTGCAGATAAGCCTAACGCAAGTCCTGACCTGCATATTAAGAATGGTCTTGTAGAATTTAAGCATGTTGATTTCAAATATTCAAATGCTGATAGCGATGTTTTGCATGATATTGATTTTACTGCAAAGCCTGGAGAAACTACTGCTATAATTGGCAGTACAGGTAGTGGTAAGTCGACGCTTATAAATCTTATAACTCGTTTTTACGATGTTACAGACGGTGAAATTTTAATTGACGGAATTGACATTAGAGATTATACTCAGCACAATCTTCGTGAGGGTATCGGATATGTACCTCAAAAGGGAGTACTTTTCTCTGGTGATATTGATAGTAATCTTCACTTTGGATGTCCTGATGCGTCAAGGGAACAGATTGAGCTTGCTGCTGAAATTGCGCAGTCAACAGATTTTATTGATTCAAAACCTGATAAATATAAGACTCATATTGCACAAGGCGGTTCGAACGTTTCTGGCGGACAAAAACAGCGTTTGTCAATAGCTAGAGCAATTGCGAAAGACCCTAAGATTTACATTTTTGATGATTCGTTCTCAGCTCTTGACTACAAAACTGATTTGGCACTTCGTAAGGCTTTGGGTGAAAATGTTGGAGATAGTACAGTTATGATAGTTGCTCAAAGAATAGTTACTATAATGAATGCTGATAAAATTATTGTTCTTGACGATGGTAGAATTGCTGGAATTGGTAAGCATAATGAGCTTCTTTTAAACAGTGATGTATATCAGCAAATTGTTAAATCACAGCTTTCTGAAAACGAATTTAGTGAGCAAATGGAAACCGCAAAAGCTTCAGTAAAGGAGGAGATATAAATGGCTGAATCAAAGAACAATGCACCTAAGCGTTCTGGTGGTCCAATGGGGCATGGTCCTATGGGTGCTGGCGAAAAGGCTAAGGATTTTAAAGGTTCATCACTAAAGCTTGCGAAATATATGTCCGAATTTAAGGGTAGATTTATTGCAGTAATCATATTTGCAATAGGCGGTACTATTTTTAGTATCGTAGGACCTAAAATTTTAGGTAAGGCTACTCAGGAAATTTATGAAGGACTTGTTGCAAAAATTAAGGGAACAGGCTCAATGAATTTTGATAGAATTGGGCAAATACTTTTAATTCTTTTGGGACTCTATTGCTTGTCAGCACTCCTCCAATTTGTTCAAGGTTGGATTATGACAGGTATTTCTCAAAAAGTAACCTATAAATTGCGTAAAGAAATTAGCGCGAAAATTAACCGTATGCCAATGAATTATTTTGACACAAGAACGCACGGCGAGGTTTTGTCAAGAGTCACAAACGATGTTGATACTCTTTCTCAAAGTTTAAATCAGTCGATTACTCAGCTTATCACATCTATTTCACTTATTATTGGTATCTTGATTATGATGCTTTCAATCAGCCCGGCGATGACTTTGATTGCTCTTGTAATACTTCCTATATCTGGCGGAATTATTGGAGTTGTTGTAAAGAAATCACAGAAATATTTCCACCAACAGCAGGAATATTTGGGTGATGTTAATGGTCAGGTTGAAGAAATTTTCGGCGGTCACAATGTAATTAAAGCTTTCAATCGTGAGCAGGCAGTTACAGATGATTTTGATGAGGCAAGCAAAAAGCTTTATACTTCAGCATGGAAATCACAGTTTATGTCTGGAATGATGATGCCTATCATGCAGTTTGTTGGCAACTTGGGATATGTTGCTGTTGCAGTTTTCGGCGGATATTTTGTTATGAAGGGCAGTATTGTTGTCGGTGATATTCAGGCATTTATACAGTATGTAAGACAGTTCACACATCCAATTCAACAGCTTGCACAGATTTCTAGTTTGCTTCAAACAACAGCAGCTGCATCAGAAAGAATTTTTGAGTTCTTAAACGAGGACGAAGAGGAACAGACTGCAGAGAATCATGCTCCTATTTCAATCGATGATGTTAAGGGCGAGGTTGAGTTTGATGACGTTAGATTCGGATATAATCCTGATAAGATTATAATCAACGATTTCTCAGCAAATGTTTCGCAGGGACAGAAAATTGCAATAGTAGGTCCGACTGGTGCTGGTAAAACTACAATGATTAAGCTTCTAATGCGATTCTATGATTTGAATGGCGGAAAAATTAAAATTGACGGATATGACATAAATGATTTTGACAGAAGTGAACTTCGCGAGGCTTTTGGTATGGTTTTACAAGACACTTGGTTGTTTAAAGGAACTATTATGGAAAACATTCGTTATGGACGTTTAGATGCAACTGATGAAGAGGTATATGCAGCAGCTAAGGCAGCTCATGCTCACCACTTTATCGAAACGCTGCCTGGTGGATATAATATGGAACTTAATGAGGAAATCACAAACGTTTCACAAGGTCAAAAACAGCTTTTGACAATAGCAAGAGCAATTTTGGCAGACAGCAAAATTATGATTCTTGACGAGGCAACTTCCTCAGTTGATACACGTACAGAAATCAGAATTCAAAAGGCTATGGATAATTTGATGGAGGGCAGAACAAGTTTCGTAATTGCTCACAGATTGTCTACAATTAGAGATGCTGACTTGATTTTGGTCATGAAGGATGGAGATATCATAGAGCAGGGAAGTCATGATGAACTAATAAGTCAAGATGGTTTCTATGCAGAACTTTACAACTCGCAATTTGACAGCGCTTCATAATATTTGAAAAAGCCCCTGATTATGCACGTATAATTAGGGGCTTTCATGATATAAATATGAAAATTTTGTGTTAATTTTTAAAGACGAAGTAAAGTTTGTTTTACTTGAAAAGTCCCAAAATGGCGGTGGGGTTACGTTGGTTATTTAGTTAAATTAAAAAAATAAAATATGATTTCGTTTACATTATGGAAATCGGTTGACATAAATAGTAGAATAATGTATAATAGACAGAAGAGAATATTATGATTATACAATGTATTTATTGCGTTTTTTATAATTCGCTTTGATATTTTTAAAAATAATATAGGGGGTTATTCAGTGCAGTATAATTCAGCAGTAACGGTTGATGAAAAAGTTACTACACAATATGCTTCGATAATTGAAATTGGTGATGATGTTGTCAAAAAGAATACTGTAGAGTTTGTCTATGAAAAGAAACCAGTGTATGACGCAATAAAAAGATTTTTCGATATTGTTTTGTCTATATTAGCTCTTGTGGTTTTGAGTCCAGTTTTCTTGGTTGTAATGATTGTCATTTTTATTGATGACCCAGGCAATCCGTTTTTCACTCAAGATCGTAATGGAAAAGATAATAAAGTATTTAAAATGTTAAAATTCCGCAGTATGTATAAAGATGCAGAACAGAGAAGAAATGATTTTATCGATCAGAACGAGGCTGATGGTCCGCTTTTTAAAATAAAAAAAGATCCTAGAATTACCAAGTGCGGAGGGTTTATTAGAAAAACATCGATTGATGAGTTGCCGCAGCTTTTGAATATTTTAAAAGGTGATATGTCAATAATTGGGCCTAGACCTTTGGCTACATATGAGCAGGATCAGTTTACTGATTATCAAAAGCAGAGATTGGCTGTTAAGCCAGGTTTGTCATGCATTTGGCAGATTGAGAAAATTGATAATTCAGATTTTGATTTCTTGATTGAAAAGGATTTTGAGTATATTGCTGACCGTTCTCTATGGTTTGATACTAAATTGATTTTCAGAACTTTTGGAGTAGTTTTTAAGTCTAAGAATTGCTAAGTTTAATTTTTGTATATTTGTATAATTAATCCGTGCTTTTAAAGTGCGGATTTTTTGTGAAATATCGTCATTTTGACTTGACAATGCTATGGCGATGTGATAAAATTAATTATAATATGTAAAAGCGTTGATGAAGACAGTAGATTGTTCGTTGAAAGATAAAGTGAGCCGTAGATAGTGTGAATACGGTGTGAGTAAAGAACGATTGAATATCACTTCAGAGTTGCATGGTTGAAAGCTTTTTGTTAGTAGATGATGTCGGATTTCCTCCGTTATAAGGAACGCATATAGTGGTATGCTGTAATAGGTGGTTAACGAAATTTTGCTTTCGTCCTGTTTACAGGGCGGAGGTTTTTTTATTTGTAATTTTTGGGAGGTTATTTAATGTACAAGAAGGTATCGACTGACTTGAATTTTGTTCAGCGTGAAAAGCAGGTTGAGAAGTTTTGGGAAGATAATGACATTTTTAACAAGAGTATTGAGTCAAGGGCACAGGGTGAACCTTATGTGTTTTATGACGGTCCGCCAACGGCTAATGGTAAGCCACACATTGGACACGTTCTTACTCGTGTAATTAAGGATATGATTCCTAGATACAAGACTATGAAGGGTTATATGGTTCCGAGAAAAGCTGGTTGGGATACTCATGGTTTGCCTGTTGAACTAGAAGTTGAAAAGCTTGTAGGAATTGACGGCAAAGAGCAGATTGAAGAGTACGGTCTTGAACCATTTATCGAAAAATGTAAGGAGAGCGTTTGGAAATACAAGGGTATGTGGGAGGATTTCTCCGCTACTGTTGGTTTCTGGGCTGATATGGAGCACCCTTATGTTACTTATAATAATGATTTCATTGAGTCTGAATGGTGGGCTTTAAAGAAGATTTTTGATAAGGGTCTTTTGTATAAGGGATTTAAAATCGTGCCTTATTGTCCTCGTTGCGGTACTCCGCTGTCATCTCACGAGGTTGCTCAAGGATATAAGGATGTTAAGGAGAGTTCAGCAATCGCTAAGTTTAAGCTTAAGAATGAGGACGGCTATATTCTTGCTTGGACTACAACTCCTTGGACTCTGCCTTCAAATGTGGCATTATGCGTGCACCCTGATTATGACTATGTTAAGATTAATAATGAGGGCAATATTTATTATATGGCTGAGGCTTTGCTTGATTCTGTAATCGAGGGTGAGTATGAGATTCTTGAGCGAATGAAGGGTAAGGACTTGGAATATAAAGAGTATATTCCGCTGTTTGATTTTGTTAATCCTGACAAAAAGTGTTGGTTTGTAACTTGTGATAATTACGTTACATTGTCTGACGGTACTGGTGTTGTTCATATTGCTCCTGCTTTTGGTGAGGACGATGCTCAGGTTGGAAGAAAGTATGACTTGCCTTTTGTTCAGCTTGTTGATGCCAAAGGTGAAATGACTGCTGAAACTTCTTGGGAGGGCGTTTTCTGTAAAAAGGCTGACCCATTGGTTTTGGAGGATCTTGACAAGAGAGGACTTTTGTTCTCAGCTCCAAAATTCGAACATAGTTATCCGCACTGCTGGAGATGTGATTCTCCGCTGATTTATTATGCAAGAGATTCTTGGTTTATCAAGATGACTGATGTGCGTGAAAACTTGATTGCTAATAATAATACAATCAACTGGATTCCTGAAAATATCGGTAAGGGACGTTTTGGCGATTGGCTTGAAAATGTTCAGGATTGGGGAATTTCGAGAAATAGATATTGGGGAACTCCGCTGAATATTTGGGAGTGTGAGTGCGGTCATCTTCATTCAATCGGAAGTATTGAAGAGCTAAAATCAATGTCTGACAATTGTCCTGATGATATCGAACTTCACAGACCATACATTGACGGCGTTACAATTAAATGTCCGAAATGTTCAAAGCAGATGAC
The DNA here is from genome assembly GCA_964548535.1 of uncultured Oscillospiraceae bacterium. Taxonomy (GTDB): domain Bacteria; phylum Bacillota; class Clostridia; order Oscillospirales; family Ruminococcaceae; genus CAZJRQ01. The sequence continues at coordinate 28,565 of CAZJRQ010000007.1, read as the reverse complement.
AAGAGTTTCAGAAGTTATTGACTGTTGGTTTGACAGCGGTGCAATGCCGTTCGCTCAGCATCATTATCCATTTGAGAACAAGGATTTGTTTGAATCACAGTTCCCAGCTGACTTTATTTCTGAGGCTGTTGATCAGACTAGAGGTTGGTTCTACTCACTTCTAGCAATTTCAACTTTGATTTTTGATAAAGCACCGTATAAAAATGTTATTGTGCTTGGTCACGTTCAGGATGCCGACGGTCAGAAAATGTCTAAGTCTAAGGGTAACGCTGTTGATCCTTTTGATGCTCTTGACACTTATGGTGCTGACGCAATCAGATGGTATTTCTATACAAATTCTGCTCCTTGGTTACCTAATAAATTCCACGGCAAGGCTGTAGTTGAGGGACAGAGAAAGTTTATGGGTACACTTTGGAACACTTATGCTTTCTATGTTTTGTACGCAAATATCGATAATTTTGACCCAACTAAGTATGAGCTTGATTATGCAAATCTTCCGGTTATGGATAAGTGGTTGCTGTCTAAGATGAATTCAATGGTTAAGGCTGTGGATGAAAATCTTGCTAACTACAAAATCCCAGAGGCGGCTCGTGCTTTGCAGGAGTTTGTTGATGATATGTCAAACTGGTATGTTCGTCGCGGTCGTGAGAGATATTGGGTTGTTGGACTACCTCAGGACAAGATTAACGCTTACATGACTTTGTATACTGCACTTGTGACAGTTTCAAAGGCGGCTGCTCCTATGATTCCGTTCATGGCTGAAGAAATTTATCAGAACTTGGTTCGCTCGGTTGATAAAACTACTCCAGAAAGTATTCATCTTTGTGACTTCCCTGAAGTTAATGAAACTTGGATTGACCAAAAGCTTGAGGAAGATATGGACGAAGTTTTGCAAATTGTTGTGCTTGGTCGTGCAGCTAGAAATGGTTCGAATATCAAGAACAGACAGCCTCTTGCTGTTATGTACGCAAAGGCTGCAAAGGCACTTGACGGTTTGTATGTTGAGATTATCGCTGACGAGCTTAACATCAAGAGTGTTGAGTTTATCGATGATATTTCAAACCTTGTTGATTATAAATTCAAGCCACAGCTTAAGACTTTAGGACCAAAGTTTGGTAAACAGCTTGGTGAAATTAGAAATGCACTTACAGAGCTTGACGGTTCTGCGGCTAAGGCGGAGCTTGACGCAAGTGGTGTACTAAAGCTTAACATTTCTATTGGTGAGATTGAGCTTTCGGCTGACGATTTGCTAATCGAATCACAGCAAAAGGAAGGTTTCTTCACACTTACTGAAAATGGTGTTACCGTTTCTCTTGATACAACTCTATCTGATGAACTTATCGAAGAGGGATTCGTTCGTGAGGTTGTCAGCAAAATTCAGACAATGAGAAAAGAAGCTGACTTCGACGTTATGGATCACATCAATGTGTTTATTAGCGGTAATGAGAAAATTCAGGGTATCATCGAAAAGAATAAACAGGAAATTTTCACAGATGTTTTGGCTGAAGATATTAAGCTAAATGAGTCAACTGAGATTTCGAAGGATTGGGATATTAATGGTGAAAAGGTTACTATTGGTGTTCAGAAAATCTAAAGTTTAATAGATAAAATAATAAAATCACCTGCTTGAGTTAAAATCATGCAGGTGATTTTTTTGATTAATTCTAGATGTTTTTGTTCGTTTAAATGATGAAAACGGACTATGATTTTATTGAATTTATATTAATTTGTTTTTGACGTATCGATACAAATATTAACATTAGTTAAATTTGAAAATAAATGTAACACTTTATTTTTTGATGAATATACTTAATTACAAACGTAATTACGCGATTTAGTTAGACTGATTGTTTTACCTTAAATTAACATATTGCTAAAAAATAGAATTTAGTTAAACAAAATGTAAAACAAATAATTTACCTATTGCATTTTAAAATAAAAAGTGATAAAATACAAGAGAACAAAGGAGTTCAAGATGTGTGCACGCATTTTGCTCCTTTGTTTTTTTATTATAATTTTTTATGGGAGGAATCTATATGAATTCAGGAGATGTAGGATTTGTACTGCTTTGTTCAGCTTTTGTTTTACTTATGACACCGGGTCTTGCGTTATTTTATGGCGGTCTTGTAGGTAGAAAAAATGTTATAAATACGATGTCATCTTCAATAGCAACGATTGGTCTAGCAGTTGTGATGTGGGTTTTATTTGGATATTCATTATCTTTCGGAGGAAATCATTTTGGAATTATCGGAGATTTTCGTTGGTTTGGATTCAATGATGTTGGAATGAACGCAGGACCTTATTCTACAACAATTCCGAACACAGTTTTCGCTGGCTTTCAAATGATGTTCGCGGTAATTACGCCAGCGCTTATAACTGGTGCGATTGCAGGAAGAATGAAATTTAAGGCGTTGTTTTTCTTTATTGCATTGTGGTCGATTATCGTTTACTACCCTATGGCTCACATGGTCTGGGGACAGGACGGATTTCTTGCTAAGCTTGGCTCAGTTGACTTTGCTGGCGGAAATGTAGTTCACATAAGTTCTGGAATTTCTGCACTTATCTTGTGTATTATTCTCGGCAAGCGTGATGGATATGAGCAGGGGAATTTCAGAAGTCACAATGTTCCAATGGTTGCACTAGGTGCAGGGTTACTATTATTTGGCTGGTTTGGATTTAATGCAGGTTCAGCACTTCACGCTGACGGATTGGCAGCTCATGCTTTCATGACTACTGCAACTGCAAGTGCTAGCGCCATGCTAGTTTGGATGTTGATTGAGGTTGTTCGTGACGGAAAACCATCGCTAGTTGGCATATCAACAGGTATGGTTGCAGGTCTTGTAGCAATAACTCCTGGTGCAGGATTTGTACCAATTTGGTCAGCACTAATAATCGGTGCAGTAGTTTCTCCACTATGCTATTTCATGATTTCTGTTGCAAAAAAGCGTTTAGGATTTGATGATGCACTTGACGCTTTTGGATGTCATGGAATCGGCGGAATTTGGGGAGGCATCGCGACTGGCATATTTACAGACAACAGCATTAACAGCGTTGCTCGCTGGGATGGTTTGGCTTTCGGCGAAACAAAATTGTTTATCGCTCAGATAATCAGCATACTTGTTACAATTGCAGTTTCAGTTGTAGGCACACTGATTTGTGTTGCAATTGTAAGAATTTTCACACCGCTTCGTGTGACAAAGAAAGAAGAGCAGATTGGTCTTGATATTTCTCAGCATGGCGAGACTGGATATCCTTCATTTAATGGATTTGATTAACACGAAAGGGTGAATTCTTATGATAAAAATTGAGGCGATTATTCGTGAAGAAAGACTGCATGAGGTTATTGAGGCGCTTAATAAAATAGAAGTTCATGGAATTACAGTTTATCAGGTAATGGGCTGTGGCACGCAAAAAGGTTACAAGGAATATGTTAGAGGTATTGAGGTTGACATTCAGCTTTTGCCAAAGGTAAAGCTTGAAATCCTTGTTTCATCTGAAGAATGGGAGTTAAAAACTATTGAAACAATTCAAAAAGCAGCCTTTACAGGAAGTCCTGGTGACGGAAAAATAATCAGCAGCGATGTTAAAAATGCAATGCGTATCAGGACTGGCGAAACTGGTTCGAGTGCAATTCAGCCTGAAATTTAAACAGCTATCATCTCTAATTAAATCTGTATAAGCAAAAAGAGTTAGGTCAAATTAATGACTTAACTCTTTTTGTGTTATTAAAGTTTTTTATTATTGAAATTTTCTATTGCTAAGAAAATAAATATAATGCAAAGCACTAATGAAATTATCAGCGGTATGGTAAAATCAGAAATTTCTGCTGTTTCTTTGAGTAGCTCTAGGTTTCGTGATGATAGCGACATTGGATTGTATTTTATTGCTTTAGGAGCAATATTTATAAGCGTTAAAACTAATGAAAATCCGCCTGTGAAGAGCATACTTCCGTAATTGCTTGAAAATGCTGACGCCCCGAAAATTATTGCCGAAGTTATTAAAACCCCAAAAGCCCAAAGGCAGACAACTGAGAATGCTAAGTTTGGCGGAGTTTGATTTCCCCAAAAATATTCGGTATATCCCAAAGTTGTAAAAAAGTTGAGTAGGTACGCGACAGTCCAAATAAGTATTGAACTTGTGAATTTTGCAAGAATTACAGTTCGTCGCGGTAAGCCTTTGGTGATTATGTTTACAAGTGTACTTTTTGAGTATTCCTGCGACATGATGCCGCTGAGTAGAATTACATAAGCGATTATACCTGTTGTTGTGTTTTTGAAAAATTGCATCCATGAATCCATTGCGGTTGGTTCAGATACGGTAAAAGTCATTCCCTCATCTGCGAAATTTTCTAAAATCATTGGTGTAAGTTTGGCAGTCAGCGGATTCATCATACCGATAATCAGAAATACTGCCAGTAAAATGAAAAGTTTGTATGTTCTGACGAGTTCAACAAATTCTTTTTTTAGAAATGCTATGTATGCTCTCATTTTACCACCTCCAAAAATAGATTTTCAAGTGTCGGCTCAGCTATTTCAAATTTGGTTGGCAGAAATTTGTTTGTGGACATCAAATCAATCAGTTCGAGCTCTGTTTTCTCGATATTTCTCGTGTGAACATGTATGATTTTGTCATCACGTTTAGTTTCAAATCCTTTAGAGTTTAATAGAGTGATAAATTGATTTGCCTTGTCAATCTGCTTGAATTCTATGTTAAGCACGTCGTGACTATGCTTAGATTTTATCTCATCAAGCGACCCTGAAAGTACGATTTTTCCGTTATGCAGAATGGACACACTATCGCAAATTCGCTCAACGTCAGAAAGCAAATGAGTGGAAAACATTACAGTTGTTTTTTCTTTTACGCTTTGCATAAGATCAAGGATTTCTTTTCGTCCAGTTGGATCAAGTGCAGAGGTTGGCTCGTCGCAGATCAGCAATTTAGGCTCTGAAAGAAGTGCCTGAGCAATACCTAAACGCTGTTTCATTCCACGAGAAAATCCAGCAATTTTACCCTTTTTGTCTTTCATTCCGACAAGTTCAAGCAATTCTTGGGATTTAGGTTTGATTTTGTCAATACCGCAGATTTCTCCGCATAGATTTAGATATTCCATAGGTCGCATATAGCCATAAAATTCAGCGACGTCAGGCAGATATCCGATAAAGCGGTTAGTAGGCGTATTGCCGTAGTGAGCCTTTTCGCCGCAGACAGTAATTTCTCCGCTGTCGGCTCTTAAAAGACCTAGAATAATTTTCATTGTGGTAGTTTTTCCAGCACCGTTTTGTGCGATGAATCCAAAAATCGAACCTTCTTTGACAGAAAATGAAATGCCGTCAAGAATCTTCTTTGAACCAAAACTTTTGTGCAGATTTTCAACAGTCAGTGTGTTCATTCGTCATCACCTCGTCCAATAGCGAAATATACTACTGGTCCAATAATTTGGATAAATAAAACTAGAATTATCCACAGGATTTTATTGCCGAATTTGTAGTTTGGATGCTTTAAAACGTGGATTAGTGCTGTTATGGCAAGGGCAAATTGTAGTATAATCAAAGGAATAAAAAATGGCAGATATTCAACAAAAGTATCGAAATTATTCATATTAATTACCTCCTAAATTAGCTGTCAGTTGGTCTATTATTGACTTGAATCTTGGCATATCTTTTAATGGTTCAAACGCTGGATTTTCTGAAATCGCTGTAAGCATACTTTTTTTCACTGCTTTTTCATCTCTCGGAAGTGCCATACAAAATTCAATTTCTTCAAAGGATTTTTCTGGTAAATCGAAAAAATCATCGCCATGCAGTGTAAGTGGATATTCTACACTTGTGCAAGTGTGTGCAAATTTTTTCAAGTAGTCAAGTGCTTTTTCGAAATTTCCATGAAAAGTATAATTCTGTGCAGCTGTAAGGCAGAGTATTAAATAGGAATTCATGTGTAAATTACTCAAATCAAAAAGCTCAGCAAGCCTAAAAGTGCGGTCACAAATTTGCTCGGATTTTCTCGGATTATCTGCATAAACTGTGATTAGAAATGCCGCTGATTGCATAATATTCAGTATGTTTTGATAATATTCACACTGCATAATTTGAGTGGATTTATCCTTATTTCCTAAAAGCAAATACGCATTTGCCACCATTGAAGTTGCAGAATTTGCTGGATTCATAGGTTTGCTGGAGTATTCAAGCAAATCAATAACTTGTTGTGAATCGCCTTTGAAAAGCAGGCACTGTGATTGCATAACTGTAGCAAACATTGCAAGCTGACTGTCAGTGGAGTTCTCTTTAACCCTTATACAAAGTGATATTATTTCGTCGACAATTTTTTGCTGATTTTCAACACCGTCAGCAAGATTATAGTGATTTAGCAAAAGCACAGCCATTTGAAACACCATTGGGAAGCATGAGTAATAGGTTTTTATTAAATCTTCGCACTCATTATAAACCTCACTAAATGGTTTTTCTGAAAAATCTTTTGTAAGTCTGGTATAAATTTTTGAAATTTCTTTGTTTGAAAGTTGCGGTGAATAGGCCATTAGTTCATCAATTGTTATGTTAAAATATGCAGCAATTTTTGGTAGAAGAGCAATATCAGGATAACTTTGACCTGTTTCCCATTTTGACACCGAAGCTTTTGAAACGCCAACATAATCAGCAAGTTGCTGTTGAGTAATATTTTGTTCTTTTCGTTTTGTAATTATGATTTTATCTATATTAATTTCTCGCATAAATCTCACCTCAGTTAATATTATAACCTGTTGGGAAACATTTTTCAATGGATTTTGAGTTGACTTTTGTTGAAAATATCAACCAGCGTGATACTTTACGTGCAAAAAAGGACTTCACGTAACAAGTCCTTTAGAAAATCATATTAAGTTTCTGTATAAATCTACTTCTGGCAGTAAATCTTAATAGCATCGCTCATAAGCTTAGCAGTGCCGTCACCGTATTTGTCCAGATTTTTTGTAAACCTTTCGTCAGCGACGTACATTTCACCCAAACCGGCAAGAATTTCATTTGAGCATTTATAATAGTTCTTGGTGATGTGGTTTTGCCAAAGTTTCACAATATTTTGCACTTCATTACTTTCAGCGGGTTTGCCGACACAGTTTGCGAAGGCCGAAAATATTTCGTCTTGAGATTTAGCAAGACCTTCAAGCTCACTGTCGGACATTTTTGAATACTTCTCCTCTGATTGTTTGTATTCATCGGTATTTCCCCACTTTTGGAATACCTCATCAGCGTATTTTTCTTTAGTTTGCTTAATTTCTTGTAGCGTAGTTTTTTTCTTACTCATAATTTTACCTCCAATTGTTTCGTCTAAAAGCTCAATAAGACCGTCTAAATGCTCACGCTTGAGCAGCAAAAGTTCGCGGTGTTTTTGCAGAGCTTCCTGTGGATTATAATTTGGTGCGGAAAGTATTTTGGCAATGTCGGACAAAGAGAATTCAAGCTCGCGATAAAAAATAATCTGCTGCAGTCTGTTAATTTCATCGTCACCGTAAAATCTATAGCCAGCCATTGAAATTTCGGCAGGTTTAAGTATACCAATTTCGTCATAATAATGTAAGGTGCGCACACTTACGTTCATAAGACACGCCGTTTTGCTTATTGATAATTTCATATTTCCACCTCCAATTATGAGTATACACCATTACGCAACGTGAGAGTCAAGTGTTTTTGAAAAAATATTTTAGAAATATTATACCATAATAATATAAGTAAATCAATAATTTTAAAGCACGAAATCTTTATGAGTACAAATAAAACCGTACAGTGACTGTAATCACAATCACCGTACGGTCTATCAAAATTTTGAGAGGTATATAGAAGTTGTCGAATTAGTAAAAATCATCAAAGACCGACCTTTTCAAATGCTTGTTTTAAGTCATTAATTATGTCGTCAACATCTTCAATTCCTACTGAAAAGCGGAAAAAACCATTCGAAAATTCTTCGGGATATAAATATTGACGCTCGTCATTTTCGCCAAGAAATACAATCAAGCTTTCATCATGTCCAAGAGAAACAACTGATGTTATAATCTTTAAATGGCTGATGAATTTGTTGTGGGTGTCGTGGTCAACTTTGATTCCGAACGATAAAACTCCTCCGAAACCGCCAACCATTTGTTTTTTTGCAATCTCGTGTCCCTTGTTGCTTTCAAGTCCAGGATAAGCAACAAAGCTCACAGCTGGGTGGTTTTCAAGCCAGTTTGCAACTGAAAGAGCGTTGGAATTGTGTTGTTTCATTCTTAGTGGTAAAGTAACCGCACCGCGCATAATCAGCCAAGCGTTGAAAGGACTGATTACTCCGCCGAGATTTATCTGCGACTGCGCACGAATTTTATCAAGATATTCAGTCTTGCCTATGATAGCGCCACCCATTGCATCACCGTGACCGTTTATTTATTTAGTCAAGCTTTCGATAGTGAAATCTGCACCAAGCTCACTAGGGCGCTGGTTGTATGGTGACGCAAAAGTGTTATCAACCGATAAAAGTGCATTATGTTTATGAGCGATATCGGCAATTGCCTGAATATCTGAAATAGTAAGAGTCGGATTTCCTGGTGTTTCAATATGAATTAGTTTTGTGTTAGGACGAATTGCTGCCTCAACGTTTGCAGGGTCTGATGTATCAACCAGTGTAGTTTCAACTCCAAATTTATCTGTCAAAAGCTCATTCAAAAGTCTGTAAACGGCAATGTATGTTACGCTTGAAAAAATTACATGATCGCCTTGTTTCAGCAAGGCAAAGAAAAGCCCCGACAGAGCTGCAACTCCAGATGCTAGGACAACACAATCCTCACCGCCTTCAAGTGAAGCAACGCGTTGCTGAAGATATTTCTGATTTGTTCCACCATTTCGTGTATATAAATTTCCTTCAGCACTGCTCCAATTTGTTTCAGTTGGGTCATATGGCAGTGCATAGCTATTAGCCATTGTTATAGGTCTTTTTATTGCTCCGCTGTCAGAGTCAACATCATTTCCTGCATGAACTGAACGAGTAGCAAAGCCGTATTTAATATCATTTATTTCATTTCCCATTTTTGTCGTCCTTTCATATATTAGTTCTGATTGCATATAGCTGTTATAATAGATTCAGCCAAACCAACTAACTATATAGGTTTAATAGGAATTATACTACTCTTTTGTAATAAAGTCAATAGTAAATTTAAACATATTTAATGCACAAATGATGTCTTTTGATTGTAAAAAAGCTGAAAATCATTATTCAAGTATTAAAAACTACAAGAAAGCAATATATATTAATGTAATGTATTTATTAATATATTTTTTTTATTTCAACTTTGCGTAAACGTTTAATATCTGGAAAAATGAACGGTATATTATTTTATATGAATATACATCATTGTATTTAGATATTAAATATTAATTTATGCAGAATGACGATTTTTAAATTAAATATGTAAAATTTGTTGACAAAAAACCGAAAACGTGATATATTTATGTAAGTAAATGATTAAAAAGATAACTATGTGTAGAACAAAAGTGTGTATAAATTTAGTTTTTTTGGATATTATTCATTTGTTTTTTAGTGTTTTTAAATGGAATACTAATAAGAGTTTCAAGAATTTTTTTCGTGCGTAAATACTGTTTTTAATGTTTTTGTTTATTAAGAAAGTAGGTGAAATAATGGAGATTGAAAAATTATTGTTAACTTATAATTTTTTAGCAAGCGAGTTGTCGTCAGATTTTAGTGATTGCAGAAAATTTATAACTTTGTCCGCTTATAAATATGAAAGTAATAGCAAAATAAAAAAACTTTCTCCTGATTTTAAAAGAAATGAGAATGTTTATTATAGCTATAATATCTATGAAGTTCCTCAGGATGTTGTAAAAGATAGTGACCTATTTAACATTAAGGATGAAAATATTAGGCAGTCTATTAGGGCTATTGATATTAAAAGTTTTCGTGAACTAATTAATCAACTTTCTGGCATTCTTCCAAGCTTTGATTTGAATAATCTAGTTCCATTTTGGAGAATCAGCGTAGTGCATTAGAATTTTTTTGAATTTAGTTATATATTAAAAATGCTAATCTGTTTAATTTCAGATTAGCATTTTTTTATTTAAAAGTTATTCTAAATGATTACTTTCCATACTGTCATCAAATATGGCAAAAGTACCCTTTGTTGAGTGCTTAATAGTATACATTGCTCGGTCTGAATTTTTAATTAGGGTTTCATATGTTGTGCCATCGTCAGGATAAAATGCTATACCTGCGCTTGCACGAACGGGATAGCTTTTGCCGTTTGTTATGATGCATCTGCATTGATGAAGTTCAGCTTCTACTTTTCGTAAAATTGCTAGAATGTCTTCCTTAGAATCAAAACCACTTAGGAAAACATTAAATTCATCACCTGATAATCTAGCGACAATCCCACCATAATTTTCAAACATTTTCAGAACATTAGAAGCGGATTTTATATATTCATCACCATAGTGATGTCCGTAAGTATCATTAACAAACTTTAGATTGTCTAAATCCCACATAATAAATGCAGCGGTTTTTAGCATTTCAGGATGTTCAAACATTTCTTGAAGTTTTTGATAATAAGCACGTCGATTCAAAAGTCTTGTTGTAATGTCATAATCGCGTTCATATTCAATCATTCTTTTTTCCAAAACAGTTCCTGTAACGTCTTGTATAATACCAATTAAATTTCGATTATCTTGAATAATACTAAGCTTTAGCCATTGAGGGTCGGTATTATTATTTACTTTAAACGTTTTAACAATGTTGTTACTATAATAATCAACGTTAGTATTCATATTATTTTTGAAAGTACTAATTTCGTCCGAAATTCTTGAATCGATTTTTGAAATATATAGCTCAAATTTATTAAAAGGTATATTAATACCTTCATCAGGCAGGTCTTGAAAATGAAGTAGTTTTATCAAGCTTTGACTTACGAAAACAGTATCAGATGACGCATGGTCACATTTGAACAACCCAAAACCGATATCAGTAATACTAATAATCTGTGAAGCTTTTGATGAATATTCCTTGACATTCACCTGCAAATCAGTTATCGAATCGGCTAAAAGATCAATCTCATTAATGCCTGTAGGCTCAAATTTAATTATGTTGTTATTATATGGCTGTTTTTTCAGTGTCGTTACAATACTTATGATAGGGTGTGAAAGTTTGCGGCTTATAATCAAAGTAATAATTACGCTCATAAACATTGAAATTACCGATGCAATTATAAAGAATTCCACAAGATGTGTATAAACTTTAAGAGTTGTCTTTTTGTCAGCGATTGAAATTAATGCCCAAGATTGGTTAGAATAAATCGATGTTTTATTGTATAAAGAAATCTCTTGAATATTTGCTATCGCCGAAATTTCAGAATTTTTATCAGCGTTGAAGTTGTAAATGTCGGTATCAATTTCATTCGAATAATTCATCTTAGTGTTACTGTCGACTAGTCGCTTGTATATAGAACCAGAATAAACTACGGTCGAGAAATCTTCATTTTGATTCTCACTATGTGCCAGTATGTAGCAGGCTTTTTCAGAAATCAGGTCATACGACGGAAGTTTTTTCAATAGCGTATTTTTCGTGATTCCAACACCAATAACTCCATACACATCACCATTTGAATTAATTAACGGAACAGTGTATTTTAAGCTAGGTGTTGACAATTCTGTAAGACTAGAAATCTTGCTCCAATACCCTAAATCAGCGAGATTTTCATTAGGATATTGCTTTGCATTTTCTATTGTAGTCGTATAAAAATCATAATTTTTATCATCAGACTTAAATTCAAATTTCGATGCCCATTCTGAATCAAGAGAAATATTTAATTTCTTTGAAAGCTTTGAACTGCCGAATTGTAAAAGCACATTTTTATTATCAAACGTTGTGTTGTTATTTGGGTCATAATTGCGAAAATACAATCCAGGTCTAATTAGCGTATCGTCAAAATCATATAGATCTCCAGTGTCTAAAATTATAAAAGCATCATTAACCAGATTGTTATTAATAAGCATCAAAATGTTTTCCGATGAATTCTCAAGAATTCTTTGCTGAAGATATTTATCTTTTGACAGCTGGTCAATATCCAAATTTTCTTCTTCAAGTAATTCTTCAATGGATGAGTTTATTTTTTTTGCAGTGTCAATAATGATAGGGGTCTTATATTGAAGTTCTAGTTCAACATAATCTTTTCTGTTCTCAGTCCTTTTTATAAGCGAATCATAAGCGTACTTCTTAACGTATGTAAATTGACCACTAGCAAGCCATATCCCAAGAAAAATAGTAAGCTGCAGCATAACTAACATAATCATTGGAATCAAAAGCTTTGAAAAAATACCTCTTTTTTTTCTATACTTTGATGCGCCTTTCAATTTCCCTCACCCCTTTCTTTGAAAAAACATTTTAATCTTGGCTAGCTATTTTTGTAAGAGTTTTTTCAAAATCAGCAAACCATTTTTCAAAAGCTTCATCATTTGTATATTCGTCAATTACACTATCGCGTTTTTCTCCATTGTTAATTCTATCAAAAACTTCATCATGAGCTTCATCAGCAGAGTCTTGAATATAGGTTTCAAAAAATTCTCTAATATCAGCATAATTTTTCACAAGTTTACTGGTGAACAAATGATTTGATGATATTTGTTCGATTGAAGTTTTAATTGAGTTTTTTAATATATCATTAGTTTGCTCCGTATCAAAATATTCAAGAACTTTGTTAACATCATTAGCATCTTTTTTTACTGGAAGATAAGAAGACTTAGCAGCGAATTCAGTATTTCTTTCCGTTTCGGTGAACCATTTTAAGAAAATAGAACAAGCGTATTCAGTTTTTTCATCTGATTTAGCTATAACCATTCCAGCACCCTGTTGAACAATGTTAGAATCTTTACCTTCAAAATGCGGCACAGGTAAAACAAGGCTTTCGATTGGATATGTGTAATCATCATCAATGGTGACTGAAGTAGGATAATAAGCAGCGCCAGCAGTTGAACAAACAAGAGAAATAATTTCACCAGTTGTAACATCATCAGTACTAAAACGCCCTTGTACTGTGTAATAACCATTTACATAAGGCACATAGTAATTTTCCCATAGTTTTTTTTATTGTTTCTTTATTAATGTTTATTTCATTTTTGCCATTCTTAGTAGCAATAAATTCTTCACCAAGTTCTTTAGCGCCGACTAGCATATAGTTTGCAATTGAATCTCTACCAAAAAAAGCTTTGCCGTCATTTTCAATATCAGGCGTCAGCTCATCAGTGTAGTTGTAATATTTCTCAGATACCTCTATAAGACTTTCCCAAGTTGTCAAGTCATCAGTTGTAACACCAGTCGCATCTGAAAATATCTTCCAGTCTGTAGCGTTTAAAATCATAACCTCAGTGCTTTTGGCAGTAGGGAAAATTTTCAGTTCACCACTATCGTCAAAATATCCCTCACTAATATATTCGTCAATATATTCAGACAATTCTTCGTCAGTGAAATATTGGTTTATATCAGCAACGCAGCCCATTTCATCAGCTATATAAGCAGTTTCAGCATATGACGCAAAAATATCAGGTGCTTTTTCAGCTCCAACATCTTCTCGTAATGCAGAGAGCACTTTATTTGATAGTTCGGAAATCGAAGTAGTAGCACTAGTCTCAACAATAATTCCTTGCTCAACCCCAACAGTTTCGTTGAACTCGTTTACCAAATTATCAAAAGTCGTTTGCTGAATTCCGTTATAATAATGCCAAAGGTAAATTGTTGTAGGGTTTTGTGAATCTAGTAGTTTAGTTTCTCGCTTTTTATTATTACCACATGAAGTAAAGCTTGCAACAGTAAGTGACATTGCGAGAATTAAAGCAATTTTTTTATTTATTTTCATGTTTTTCATACCTCATTAAATGGTTAATAAATTTATAAAAACAAACGAAATCAGTATTAATTAATCATAAGTCTATAATACTTATAATTTTATCATACAAACCTACAAATGTCAATAATATCTGATAGCTTTGTACTATTATTTTCTGTATTCAGCAAGAAATAACGATGCTGGTTTTAATCGAATAATAAATAGGTGTGGTAATCCAAAAATTATCACACCTATATTTGTTTTTATTTAATTAATTACTTAGGTTTTTAAAATAGAAAATTGCTAGTTGTGTTCTGTCACGTAGATTTAGTTTTTCTAAAATACAGCTTAAATAGTTTCTAACAGTACCCTCGCTTAGAAATAGCTGGCTTGAGATTTCTTTGTTGCTCAAGCCTTCAGCTACAAGCTCGATTATATCCTGTTCTTTATCTGATATACCAAATCTTTCACATTTAAAAATCGCTTTGCTGTTCATCAAAACAGGCAGTTTGCCGATTATTTCTTCACCATATACATTTTGTCCGCCTATTACAGTTTCAAGTGCTGGTACAATTCCCTCGAAATTTTGTTTTAAAATATATCCTTTTGCACCTATGTTAAGCGCTTTTATTATATATTCGTCATCAGAAAAAGTAGTAAGAAATAAAACTTTTGCTGATTTGTCCTCTTTTAAAATAATTTCAGCTGCTTCAAGACCAGTCATTTTATCCATTCGTATGTCCATAAGTAAAACATCTGGTTTGTGCTTTTTATAAAGTTCAGTAGCATCCTCACCGCTGAATCCTATTTCTAAAACTTCAACCTTGCCGCTTGCCTCAAGAATTGTTTTTAATGAGAGTGCTACAAGCTTGTCATCATCAACTATCAGAATTTTCATAAAATTTCTCCTTTGGATTTTGATATTTATTTAACTTGATTTTGGAATTGATATAAATATTTTAAATCCGTCATCAAACGTAGTTCTGAATATTCCGTCTAGCTTTTCAACACGGTCGTTCATGCCGATTAATCCAATTCCATTTCTATTATTCTTCATTAAAATAGTGCCGTCATCTTCAATTGATAGCTGATAGAAAGCAGGGTGTTCTAAAACTGATACTTTTATAGATGTACAGTTGCTATGTTTTATGATGTTCGACATAGCCTCTTTAACAGTGCTTATAAAGCAAAATTTTATGCTGCTTGATATGTTATTATTTATATCAAAAATCAGACTTACTTTATATTCATCGCTCATTTTATTCATAATTTCAGTGATAGCCTGTTGCATATCAATTGATTCATCATGCAGGTTGTGAACACTTTGCCGAATACTTGTCATAGCAGAATTTAGTGTTTCGTTTAGACTTTCTAAATTTTCTTTATTATCTGGGTCTTTGTTTACGGCAAGCATTGCTGCAAGCTGAAGAATTGAACGTGACAGTAAATGTCCTACGTTATCATGAATTTCACGTGCTATACGATTACGCTCTTTTAATGTAGCAAGATAAATTTCATAGTCCTGACGTTCAAGTAAATCTTTATTTTTATTTTGCAGCATAATGCTGTTCTCAAGACTAGTATCTCTAATTTCAATAAGTTTTTTTTGCATATCATTAATTTGTGATGTTTTTATATTTAAAATAGTAGATAAAATCATACAGCAGATTAGCAAAGTACAGTTGTATTGTCCTATATACCAAAAAGAATGTATCAATGGAATGATGACTGATATCATTATTATTTTATTTTTTGTTTTTAATATGTCGTAAAATATGAGAGGCAGCATAAATATAAACTCTGGCATGAAAAATGCAACTGCAAGATAAAGTCCAAGCAGTACTATTTTAGTTTTGTTACTATCTATACTTTGACATATTGATGATATGCTTATTGCCAGAAGAAATATTACAACAGGGAGCAAAATGCCGTCATAGCTTGAAAGCATGAGTATAGAGCTGATGATAATTAACAGCTTGTCAACAATAAAAATCAGAAAAATCCCCCCTATATTTATTTTTATAAACAAATTTATTATATATTTTATTTTAGCATATTTTTTCAATTATGTCTATTTAAAATATGAAATAAATCTAACAAGTGACAAATGTCATATTAGGTTTTGACACACGTCACTAGCAATATGACAAATGTTTTAGTATAATAAAGACATACCAAAAAACAATTAGGAGGAAATTGATATGGGAAAGACAGTTGTAAAAATCGAAAATTTAGTAAAACGTTATAAAGAGTTAATCGCAATCGACCATTTTAGTTTGGAAATCGAAGAAGGAGAAATCTTTGGACTTCTAGGACCAAACGGTTCTGGCAAAACTACAACGATAAATTGTCTGCTGTCATTGTTGACTTATGATAAAGGAACAATTGAAATTTTCGGTCAGCCAATGTCACCAGATAATTATAAGGTGAAAAAAGATATTGGAATTATAATGCAGGACGTAGCGGTTTTCGATGAGCTTACAGTTTATGAAAATATTGATTATTTCTGCGGATTGTACATAAAAGATAAGGCTGCAAAAAAGAAGTATGTTCAGGAGGCAATTGAGTTTGTTGGCCTTGAGAAATTTATAAAGTTTTACCCTAAAAAACTTTCAGGCGGACTTTTGAGAAGACTTAACATTGCTTGCGGAATTGTACATAAACCAAAGCTTATTATTCTTGATGAGCCGACAGTTGCAGTAGACCCACAGAGCAGAAATAAAATTCTAGAGGGAATTGTTGATTTGAATAAACAGGGTGCAACAGTAATTTATACCTCTCACTATATGGAAGAGGTTGAGCAGATTTGTACTAGAATTGCGATTATGGATAAGGGTAAGATCATTGCAATTGGTACAAAAGAAGAGCTAAAGCGTATGATTAAAAATACTGAAACAATTATTATCGATGTATATAGTCTAGAGCAAAATGTGCTTAATGAAATTTCAAAGCTTTCACACGTTTATGATACTGATTACACAGATGGTAAGCTTACTGTAAAATGCAACGGCGGAAAGCATAATCTAACTCATGTTTTAAAGTGTTTGCAGGATAATGAAGTTGGTTTTGGCAGAGTATATTCTGAACTTCCAACTCTAAACGATGTGTTCCTTGAAGTTACAGGAAAAACTCTTCGAGATTAAACGAAAGGACTGATTTAACCAATGTTTTTACATATTTTAAAATATGAATTGCTAACCTTTTTAAGAGCCAAGCAAGCAATGTTTTGGATGTTGTTTTTCCCTATTATATTAGGCTCGATGTTTTATTTTGCATTTGGTAATTTATATGAAGAAAATGAGCTTGTGAGTGAAATTCCAGTTGCTGTAGTCGAAAATAAAACAAATGAAAATTTTAATACAGTAATCAAAGAAATTTCAAGCGGAAAAGATGCACTCTTTGATGTGACTTATACTAATAAAGAAGATGCACTTGAAAAGCTTAGTGCAGCAGATATTACAGGCATAATTTTTGTAGATGATGAAATTTCACTTTCTGTATCCGCTGACGGATTATCGCCGACAATACTCAAAAGCTTTTTAGAGCAATATAAAATCAATGAAACAATAATCACTGATATTGCAAAGAAAAATCCTCAAAACATTTCAGCAGTTGTAGAACAGATGTCAAAACAAATAAATCCAAACACAGAAAAGACACTAAGCAACGGAAATATGGATGTACATGTACAATATTTTAATAATTTATTTGCAATGGCATGTCTTTATGGCTGTATTGCGGGGCTTCATGTTGTTGTATCAAATCAAGGAAATTTATCAAAGCTGGGTGCAAGAAAGGGCGTTGCACCAACACACAAAATGAAGTCAATTTTGGCTTGCTTGTTATCAGCAATTATAGTTCAATTTGCTTGTTCGTGTATACATTTATTTTACGTACTGAAAATTCTGAAAATAAATATGGGTGATAGAATTGCACCGATGTTTTTGATTGTTTTAGTCGGCGGAATAACAGGTATAACATTTGGTTTCTTTGTTGGCTCAATAGGTAAAATGACTGAAGGTTTTAAAGTTGGTATACTAATGGGCGTAACAATGACTTGTTGTTTTTTAAGCGGGTTGATGGTTGGAAATATGCGACCACTTGTAGAAAAATATTGTCCTATAGTAAATAGAATTAATCCAGCGGCACTAATTTCAGATTGTTTTTATTCACTAAATATTTATGATACTTACGACAGACTAAATCAAAATTTAATAACATTGCTAATAATCTCAGGGGTGTTTATTGTAGGCGGATTCTTAATGACAAGGAGGCAGAAGTATGCAAGTATTTAAGGCTTTTATGAAAATAGCAAAGAAAAAACTGCCTTCAGTTTCTATTTATTTTATAATTTTTTCGGTATTAACATTTTTACTTAGCGGTTCAGCATCGAAGGATAACACCTTTGAAGCAAGCAGGCTTGATATATGTATAATTAATGAAGACAACACTAAATCAAGTGAGCAGTTGATTGAATATCTTTCAACAAACAATGAAATAGTTGACATGGATACAGACACTGAAAGCTTGCAGGATGCTTTGTATTATCATCAAATTGATTATGTTTTAACAATAAAAGAGGGATATGAAGAAAAGCTTGCAAAAGGCGAAACGGATGATTTATTTGAAAATATAAAACGACCAGGTACATATGCAGGTCAGTTTGTCGATAATCAGCTAGACCAATATGTTAAGACAGTTTCGATGTATATTGAGGGCGGATACGATTTTGAAAAAGCAGGAGAAGAGGCTTTGCGGGTTTCAAAACTTGAAGTTGAAGTTACGAAGGAAGATTTCTCAGACGGTGATTCAGATTTTTCAGAAAATATAATGTATTTCTTTCAGTATTTGCCGTATATATTTATTTCGATTTTGGTAGCTGGCTTATGTCCAGTACTAGTTACGGTAAATAAAAAGAATATACGTAATAGAACAAATTGTTCTCCAATACCTAGCACATCAAGTACACTTCAAATTTTTCTAGGAAGTATACTTTTTGTGTTAGGAATGTGGATAGTATTTATGATTTTAGGTACTATTGCATATGGCAGCGATATGTTCAGCAGTTATGGATTGCTTGCTATGTTAAACAGTTTGATTTTCGTGCTTGTTGCAACAGGAATAACATTGTTAGTTGCGTCATTTGCACCGAAGGCAAACGCAATTGACATGATATCAAATACAATTGGATTAGGAATGAGCTTTTTGTGCGGCGTATTTGTACCACAGTATTTGCTAAGCGAAGGAGTACTAAGAGTGTCAAAATTCCTACCGGCATATTGGTATGTAAAGGCAAATAACTCACTAGGTGGAGTTGGCGGAGAAGTTTTTGAAATGTCAAATTATTTGAAATATTTAGGAGTAGAAGCATTATTCGCAGTAGCACTGCTTTCAGTTACAATGCTTATAATGAAAACAAAAAGCAAAGGTTCGGATTCGCTTTAATATTTGCGAGTTAAGGCTTATAATTTTATAAGCCTTAATTTGCATTTTATTGAAAATTAATAGAAAATTAGGAGGTTAATAAAAGATATGATTTCAATATTAGCGGCAGTGATTTTTGGAGTAATAGCATTATTGACATTATTAGTTGCACTTGGATTGCCACTAGGCGAGTTCACTATGGGCGGTAAATATAAAGTTTTACCGACTAAATTAAGAATAGCAAGTGGAATTTCATTTTTACTAGATATATTTGTTATACTAGTTATATTGCAAGTCGGCGGACATTTTTCTATTGGTTTAAACGAGAAATTTGCTAAAGGATTTTGCTTTTTATTCGCTGGATATTTATCACTTAACACTCTTATGAATTTATTTTCAAATAGCAAAAAAGAGAAATATGTTATGACGCCATTAGCAGCTATTACGGCTGTATGTTTGTGGATTATTGCTTTTTCAAGTTAAGAAAGTTCTAAAGAAACGATATCACTTTTAGAATGATATCGTTTGTGAAAATGTAAAAAGAGCAGCTCGTTTTTGAGTTGCTCTTTTTGTATGCAAGTAAAAAATCAAATGTCATATAAATTATCAGAATGTTTTTCCTTGCGTGAGTATTTTTTCTTGCTTGTGTCCACAACCTTTGTTGACGGATTAACCTCTCCCCAGTTGTTTCTGGATTTCAAATTTATTTTCTTCTGTTCTTTTTTACTTAGTTTTTCAAATGGTATAAATTTATCCATGTTATTCACCTCAAAAAAATGATGTATATATTGCAATCCTTTTAACATAAACAAGCCCGTTTACTTTCCATGCCAACAAAGCCACCACGTGGACTAGTCAATCGGACGTTAAGCCGAGCGAGGTACGAGCGATTACGTGATAGGGGTCCAGGGGCCTAGCCCCTGGCTTTGAAGTTGTAGATTGGTTTGATGATGTCGTTGATTTCGACTGTGTCGCCGATGTTTTCTACGATGTCATCGATTGATTTGTATGCCATCGGACATTCGTCAAGTGTTTCTGAACTTACTGATGTCGTGTAAATTCCGTCCATTTCTTTTTTGAATTCTGACACTGTAAATGAATTTTTCGCCTGTGTTCGTGACATTAGCCTGCCTGCACCATGCGGAGCAGAGTAGTTCCAGTCAGCATTTCCCTTACCTGTGCAGATAAGACTACCGTCTTTCATGTTGATCGGAATCAAAAGTTTTTCACCAGCCTGAGCTGATACCGCACCCTTTCGTAAAATCATGTTTTCAGTGTCAATGTAATTGTGAATTGTGGTAAATTGCTCTGCAACGTGAAGCTTCATTCCCTTGATGATTTCGGACATCATAGCCTTGCGGTTAATTTCAGCAAATTTTTGAATGATTTTCATGTCATGAATGTACTGCTCAAACAAATCTTTTTCAGCGTATGCTAAATCTCTTGGAACTTCTGTCTGCTTGGTGTTTTTAAGCTTTTTAATCTCAGACTGAATCTTCTTGTCTTTTCCTTCAGATTTTAATTTCTCAATAAGTCTGTCAACATCCTCCTGCGAGCAACCGTTTAGATGTTTGTATGCCTCGTTTTGATAATGCTTTGCAACTTCTAATCCTAAATGACGAGAACCAGAATGAATTACAATGTAAATACTGCCGTCACTGCCTTGATTTGCCTCAATAAAATGATTTCCGCCGCCTAGAGTTCCAATGCTTTTCTGTGCCTTGTTAATGTTGACGTTTTTTAAGCAGTAAAGCTCTGTCAAATCAATTTGCTCATTAAATCTATGTGGCTTTTCACGAGCACTGAATCCAGAAGGAATTTTTTCGTAGATTAGCTTGTCAAGCTTTTGCAGCTCAATGTGTTTTTCTTTAATTTTAATAGTTTCCATACCACAGCCGATATCAACACCAACTAAATTTGGAACTAATTTGTCGGTAATTGTCATAGTCGTGCCGATTGTACATCCAGCCCCTGCGTGAACGTCTGGCATAATCCTAATCTTTGAATTTTCTGACATTGGCTGATTGCAAAGTGTGATAATCTGCCCGATTGCCACTTCTTCAATATTATCTGTGAAAACTTTTGCACTATTATATTTTCCGTTTAAAACTAACATATATGTTTTTTCCTTTCGTTGTCATGCCTGCAAAAAAGCCCACCTATAAAATTTACAGGTGGACTAAATAAAAATTGCACTCCTGTATAAACAGAAGTGCATAGTTATATACCAAAATTATGCTGTATCATTAACGCATACAGCTATATTGCAGGCAAATTCCATGAATCTGTTTTGAAATATTAGATTTTTTGTTTGTGAATTGTTGGTTTTTATTATTTATTATTATGAACATGAAATCCACCGTCCTTTCAAATATTTGCTATATTATATCATTGTTTTTTTTTATTTGTCAAGGGGAATTTTGAATATTTATCAATAAAAATTATCTTGTTTATATATTGACAGGCAGGAAAATGTGTGATATAATTCTATTAACCGATTCGGTCAATGGACAAAAACGAAAGGGGATAGAATGAAAATTGATTGAAAAAATGCCAGAAGATAAGAGAATTGCTGTGATAAATTCAGCTTATGCCTGCTTTGGAAAAAACGGATATAAAAAAACGTCAATTGCGGATATTGCTAAACAGGCGGATGTTTCTAAGGCTCTGATTTTTCATTATTTTGATACTAAAAAAAATCTGTACAAATACATTATTGATTTTGGTATTGAGAAACTTCTAGAAATAATGACGTGGGAAACGGAAGATTATTTTCAACTTATAGAAGAAGCTATGAATAAAAAAGCGAAAATAATGTCAGAGTTTCCTGGGCTGTTTGAGTTTTCATTGTCTTTGATAAACGAGAGTGACGAAGAAGTTGTGGATATGCTTAAGGAGCTTTTTGAGAATAATGCTTTTGAAGAATATATGAAGATGTTTGAAAATATTCGTTGGGATAAATTTAAGCCGGAATTTGATAAAAAAACAATTATGTCAATAACCAAATGGATAACTGACGGCTATATTAATTCAGAAATAAATAATAAAACTTTTGAACAAATGCAGGCTGATATAATAAAATATCTAAAACTGCTTAAACAGTTTTTTTATAAGGAGGAGTATTTATGAGTGTGATTGAAATTGCAAATTTAACTCGAAATTATGGTGATAATCGTGGCGTTTTCGACCTTTCAATTGCAGTTGAAAAAGGCGAGGTTTTCGGTTTTTTAGGACCAAACGGAGCGGGCAAAACTACAACCATAAGACATCTCATGGGATTTTTGAAATCACAGAAGGGAAGTTGTAAAATAGGCGGATTGGACTGTTGGGATGGTAGAACAGAAATTCAGAAGAATTTGGGATATATTCCAGGCGAAATTGCTTTCTTTGACGATATGACAGGCATTGAATTTTTAAATTTTTCAGCAAGCTATAGAAAATTAAAAGACACTTCAAGAATGAACGAGCTTATTGAAAGATTTGAACTTAATCCAAAAGGTAAAATGAAAAAGATGAGCAAGGGCAATAAGCAAAAGGTTGGTATAATTTCGGCACTTATGCACAACCCAGAATTTATAATTTTAGATGAGCCGACCAGCGGACTTGATCCGCTAATGCAGAACCGATTTATCGAGCTTATTATTGAAGAGAAAAATCGTGGCAAGACAATTTTCATGTCATCACATATTTTTGAAGAAGTCGAGCGTACCTGCCATAGAGTTTCTATTATAAAAGACGGTAGATTGGTGGCATCTGATTCGGTAGATTCATTAAAACAGGCTCAAATTAGAAAATATATTATTACGCTAAATGATGAGAATGAAGCGAAGAAATTTCAAGCTGAATTTGCTGAAACCTCAATTAGTCAAAACAATGTTACGGTGTTTATTAGAAATGATATAAAGAAAATGATTGAGGTTATGAATAGGCATGATGTAATTAATATTTCAGCTCCTAGCCAGAGCTTAGAGGAGATTTTTATGCATTATTATGGGGGTGAGCGTGATGATTAATTCTGCTTTGTATAAGCGTGGAATAAAGACTACATGGAAGATGTGGCTGATTTTCGGCGCAATTCTAACAATGTATTTTTCAATAATTGCATCGATGTATGACCCAAAGCTTGGAGTAGCTTTGCAAGAGTTTGAAAAAGCTATGCCAGGATTAATGTCAATGGTTGGGATGACAACGTCTGATACCACACTAATAAGCCATATGTCAGCGTACTTGTATGGATTTGTAATACTTATTTTCCCAATGCTTTTTTCTATAATATGCGCCAATGGATTGATTGCGAAGTACGTAGACAGAGGTTCGATGACTTATCTTTTAAATGCTCAAGTTAATCGAAAAACCGTTGCGTTTACACAAATTAATGTTTTGGAAACTGGAATTTTAATTTTAGTTTTAGTTGCCACAGCAGTCGGGTTGATTTCATGTCAGGCAAATTTTGCAGGAGAGCTTGATATACCAAAATTCCTACTGCTTAATTTAGGAGCGTTATGCTTACATTTATTTATAGGCAGTGTATGCTTTATGTGCTCTTGTATTTTTAGTGACACAAAATATAGTATAGGATTTGGAGCAGGAATACCTGTTGCAGGTTTTGTATTGCAGATGATTGCAAATTACGGTGATAAGTATGAGAATCTGAAATATGCATCGTTTTTCACTTTGTTTAACCCAGACGAAATTGTAAGCGGCGAAACAAGCGCGTATATTGGTATGGCAGTACTTTTTGTAATGGCGGTTGTTTTGTTCAGCACATCAGTCGTTATATTTAACAAAAAAGATTTGCATATTTAGATATTTTCAGCATGATACACAAACGTTAATATATTGTTTACATTTAATCGGGCGTTTTTCGTGATTTGGTATTGCAAATTATTACATTAAATGTTATAATAAAGTTGGAAATGAATAAAGAAATAATTTCCACAACAGAAGAACAAAAACAAGAGAAAAAATGGAGGTCAACATTATGAAAATGAAAAAAACTTTATCAGCAGTTTCAGCAATCGTTATGGCTTGTGGTCTTTTAGCGTTCCCAACAGCGGTGAACACTATATCGGCATCAGCCGCATCGGGTATAGACGCTGCTTCTTCATCTAGCGAAGCGCTATCTAGTGATACGAGCATTGAAAATCTAGATGGATTCACTCTTAACAATGATACATTAACTCGTACAGTTGATAACAGCACTGTTTCAATTAAGCTTGCTGTAACTTTTGCAGAGGGTGCAACTGTCAAACTTTATTCTGATGAAGCACTTACAACAGTTCTTGAGAATGATACAATGCAGTTGAACGTTGGTGAAAACAAAGCTTATTTGCTTGTAACAGCTCAAGACGAAGTAACAACAAAGGTTTATAATGTTGTAGTTACTCGTGAAGAAGCAGCGACTACAACAACATCTGCAACTACAACTACTACAAGTAAAGCAACAACAACTAAAGCAAAGACTACTACAACTAAAGCAACTACAACAACTAAGGCAGCAACTACAACTAAAGCGACTACAACTACTAAAGCCGCAACAACTACTAAAGCCGCAACAACTACAAAAAAATCTGATACAAGCAGCAAAAGTTCAGGTAAATCAGATAAGAACCCTTCAACAGGTGCTGGCGTATTAGCTGGTTGTGGCATGCTTATTGCAGCAGGTGCTGTAGTGGTAACTAAGAAGAAATAAATTTTAGATTGAATATAATTATAACAGACATCGTCTTGTACGGTGTCTGTTTTTTGTTTGTACGCAAAAAAACAGAGCAGGAAATCTACTCTGTTTGATAATGGTATAATTACTCTACACCCACACTGTTTGGATTTGGCTTGCAATCATCAGGCATTAGTGATTTATAGCTTGTATTGCCAAGACGTTTTTTATGCTCTTCCTTAGCAGCATCAATGAGTCCTTTTGACTCGAAAAAGTCAATTGCAGTACCAGCTAAAACCTTTGCGGCCCAAAGCATACCCTTGTGAGCATGGTCACTTTTTCCCTGACTTACAAGTTGCCATGAGTGTCCAGGAGTAGCAGAGGCCATTGTCATACCAGCAAACTGAACGGTTGGACAAATCCAGCTTACATCACCAACATCAGATGATCCTGGCATAGATACTTCGCCCTCAAACCGTGGAATAACAAAATCGCGAAGTGGCTTATCGAGAAATTTTCTCATTTCATGCTGTTTTTCGTTTGACAAAGACTCAAATGCTTTGTTGAGTACTCCCAAATTATCCTTGTCGTCGAGAGTATCACGTATTTGGTCCGCATTATCGAAATCTTCCTGTGTATATTCTGGCTGAGGTGTATTTTGCATGTTTTCAAAAATCTGTTTTGATATAGTTGAGTTCGGAATTAAGTTACTGCAAGCTTTTGAAATGCTGTATTCAACTTCAGTTTCAGTCATCAAAGCCGCACCCTGAGCTATTTTATTCACACGTTTATAAATTTCTATAACCTGATCATTTCTAGGTGCACGAATTAAATATAGTGCAGAGGCAGTAGGTTGAACAACATTAGGAGATGCTCCGCCGGCGTCAAGAATTGAATAATGCACACGCGCATCATCAATGATATGTTCACGCAAGAACTGCACGCCAACATTCATAAGCTCTAAAGCATCAAGAGCACTTCTTCCAAGTTCTGGAGCAGTAGCGGCGTGACTGCTGATTCCCTTAAAATTATATATTACCTGAACGTTTGCAAGAGAATTAATATCTGCAGTCAGGTTAATATCCATTGGATGCCATGTAATAGCTAAATCTAGTTTGTCGAAAGCACCGTCGCGAGCCATAAATGCCTTGCCTGAACCGTTTTCTTCAGCTGGACAGCCATAATAAATTACAGTACCAGAAAGATTATTTTCTTTTAGATAATCCTTAATTGCACAAGCAGCAGCAAATGCACCAACACCTAGAAGATTATGCCCGCAGCCGTGACCGTTCCCACCTTCTACAACAGGTTCTTTTAAAAATGATCCTGCCTTTTGACTAAGATTAGGAAGTGCGTCAAATTCTCCTAAAATGCCAATAACAGGACTGCCTGAGCCGAACTCACCGCTGAATGCTGTATCTAAATCGCCATAACCCTTTGTGACTTTAAAACCATGCTTTTGAAGTGCCTCACAATAAGCTTCAAAAGCAAATTTCTCATTGAAACCAGTTTCAGGATGATCCCAAAGATTGTTACTTAACTCGTGAAATTCGGCTGAATTTTCCTCGAGTTTTTTGAAAACATCATTTTTACTTTGTCCCATAAAAAAATCTCCATTTCTTTTTATATAATAATGGTAAGTTTTAACCTACCAACAGTATATACCTTTTAATTTGATAAAGCAACCAAATTTCGTAAATTTCATCTGAATTTCATATAATAATCAAACAAGCTTATAGATTATACATTTTCTTGTCGAATAGTTTTTTGGAAACTAATTTACATATGTGGAATTTTTGAACTTTATGTGCTGTAGCACAATATGTTTTGCGTTATAAATATCTCTAGCACAGAATATTGTAAATTTCATGCTGGAGTTTATAGATTTTATTGTAAAAAATGCAATATTTACTTTTTACGTTTGTGACAATGCACAAAGTGTGTAGCATTGAGTTGATTTTCAAAAACAATTGTGCTATAATTTGAACATGGAAAACAAAAGATAATATTTACAGGCAATGAAGCTGTTTTAACACAGTTTTGTTGCCTGTTTTTTATACTCATTTAAGGAGATGATGTTATGTCAGCAAGCGTAAATAATAATGTTGAAATTAGTCTTGATAAAATCGGAATGGTATATGAGGCTGATGGAAAAGATGTCACCGCTTTGACAAACGTTAGCATTGATATTAATAAAGGCGAGTTTGTATCACTTC
This sequence comes from uncultured Oscillospiraceae bacterium, assembly GCA_964548535.1. Taxonomy (GTDB): domain Bacteria; phylum Bacillota; class Clostridia; order Oscillospirales; family Ruminococcaceae; genus CAZJRQ01. Next base: position 1,429 of record CAZJRQ010000007.1, on the reverse strand, counting down.
TCGGACCGTCTGGCTGCGGAAAAACTACCTTGCTTAGAATTATTGCGGACCTCTTAACTCCGACATCTGGTGAAATCACAGTTGGTGGAGTTACACCGAAAGAGGCTCGCTTAAACAGAAAATACGGAATAGTTTTTCAAGGTGCAGTTTTGTATGACTGGAGAACTGTAATGAAAAACATCATGCTTCCGCTGGAAATTATGCATATTAGCAAGGCAGAAAAAATAGAAAGAGCAGAAAAAATGTTAGAACTTGTAGGACTTTCAGAATTTGCAGAGCATTATCCAAGGCAGTTAAGCGGAGGAATGCAACAGAGAGTTGGTATAGCAAGAGCTTTGGCAATCAATCCAGAGATTTTGCTAATGGACGAGCCTTTTTCAGCACTTGACGAATTCACAAGAGAAAAGCTTCATGAGGACCTTTTGAGAATTTGGAGAAAGACGAATAAAACAGTAGTTTTTGTTACTCACAATATATCAGAATCAGTTTTTCTTTCAGACAGGGTATGCGTGTTATCTCCTCATCCAGGCAGACTTTCAGCGGTAATTGATATTGATTTGCCAAGACCCAGAACACCGGAACTCAAGAATACAAAGGAGTTTAATGATTTAGTTGCAAAGGTAAGGAATAGTTTTGAGGGCGTTTAGTAAAAAGGATAGCGAAAATCTTTGGTGAGGAGCTGAAATGAAAAAATGAACAAGAAAATCAAAAAGATACTAACATCAAAAGCCTTTGTAGTAATTCTTTGGATACTAGCTATTGCAGCAATTTGGGAAATCTGTGCATTTCAGGTTGAGAATACAAAGAGAACACCAGAAAATATTCTTCCCCATTTGAGTGGAATTGCTGAATCGGTATTAAGTGACCGAAAAATTAACGGAACTCAAACAGCTTTTCAAATGGTTTTAGAAAATGCAGGTGCAACTCTTTCACGAGCAGGAATTGGATTTGTGCTGGGTACACTAAGTGGATTTATTCTTGCCTTGCTTATGAATTTGAGCGGTGTTGTTGAAAAAGTAGCTTTTCCATATTTGATGCTAATTCAGATGATTCCAATTTTGGGAATGGCACCTATTATAAATGCTGTTACTGGAGATATAACAAAGAGCAGAATTATTATTGCCGCAATTCTTACATTTTATCCAGTTGCGACAAATACTTTAGCGGGATTTAAGTCAGTGGAAAAAGAAAAACATGAGCTTATGTATTCTTATGGTGCTAGCAAGTTTCAGCTATATGTTAAGACTTTAATTCCAGCTAGCATACCATATTTTTTCACAGGTTTGAAAATATCTGCTCCAATGGCAATTACAGCCGCAATTTTGGTTGATACACTTCAAGGAGGAATTGGACTTGGCTGTTTGTTATCACAATCATTAAAAGGTGCAATGACACGATATGTATTTTGGCAGATAGTATTTTTCTCGGC
>CAZJRQ010000006.1:93498-102585 GCA_964548535.1 uncultured Oscillospiraceae bacterium | reverse complement strand
ATTATGGTATAAGCACCAGTCACGAGTGAGGCACGAACGATAATGCGACTTTGCGTCGTCCGCGCGTAAAGGTTGTTGGTTATGGTGAATTTATGTTGCTCGGGTTGGTGTTTGGGATAATTCGTAATATTATTTATTGTACTTATATAGATATATATCTTTGTGCGTTTTATGATTAGTTTTAGATTTTCAAAAATTTATCAACTTTCCTACACCACAAGGTCGTGACGCTGATTATGGTATAAGTACCAGTCACGAGTGAGGCACGAACGATAATGCGACTTTGCGCCGTCCGCGCTAGGACTGCAACCTTTAAAAAGGTTGACCAAACTTTTAATTTGCTTGCTGATTGCCAAAGTTTTTTGACTTGGCTATGCTTGATTGCCAAAATCCCTTTTACTTCCCCTAGTCAAAAGATCACCACGCGGACTAGTCAATCGGCACGTCAAGCCGAGCGAGGCACGAGCAATTACGTGAACTGCCCCGTGCGGGCTAGCACCTTTAAGATTTCTTTATACTTTTTTGGCGTTGTTTTTAATTGTTGGTGGTATAATGAGGTCATGATAAAGAAAGGATTGATTTTTTTATGGAGTATTTGCTTACTACTAATAATTTAACAAAACAGTTTAAAAAACATAATGCGGTTGATAATGTTTGCGTAAATGTGCCTAGAGGAAGTATCTATGGCTTTATTGGTCGAAATGGTGCGGGTAAAACTACTTTTCTGAAAATGATTAGCGGTCTTTCTTCTCCTACATCTGGTGAGTTTTCTATGTTCGGATACGATGGTAAGGACGTTAAATATGCGTTCTCAAGAATCGGTGCTTTGATTGAAGCTCCTGGAGTTTACCCTAATATGACCGCTTATGAAAATATGAAAATCAAATGTATTGCTACTGGTATTAAAAAAGAGGGATATATTGAGGAGATTTTGAATCTTGTTGGTATTGCTGATACTGGCAAGAAAAAGGTTAGAAACTTCTCGCTTGGTATGAAACAGCGTCTTGGAATTGCTCTTGCACTTGTTGGTGAACCGGACCTGCTTGTGCTTGATGAACCTATTAATGGTCTTGATCCTCAGGGTATTGTGGAGGTTCGTGATATTATTCACAAACTTAATGAGGAGAAAAATATTACTATAATTATTTCAAGCCATATTCTTGAGGAGTTTTCTAAAATTGCTACTAATTATGGTATTATTCATAATGGTAAACTGATTGATGAACTTACTCGTGAGCAGCTTTTTGCTAAGTGCAGTGAGCATATTCAGCTTATGACAGATAACACAAAGTCAGCTTGTACCGTGCTTGAGGGCATGGGAATTACTAATTATAAGGTTATTGATAAAAGTACTATTAATATTATGGAACGTCTTGGTGACAGCGGTGAGATTGCTGTTGAACTCGCTAAGCATAATGTAAAAATTGCTGGTATCTCTATCAAAAATGAGGCACTGGAGGACTACTTCCTGTCTGTTACAGGGGGAAGTAAAAATGCGTAAAATATTAAAAATGGACTTGTATAGAATGATTAAATCAAAATCTCTTTATGTTTTGATTATTCTTACAATCGGCGTTGCGGCACTTATGCTTGTTACTACTAATTTGCAGGTTAAACAAATGAAAGAAAATCCTCAAATGTATCAAAATATGCAGGAATATGAACAGCAGGAAAGTACTGATGTTGGAATTGTTCTTGGTGCGTCAACATCTTGGGTTGATGATAATATTAAGATTCCTTTTGTTGGACTTTTTGAAGTGGCTTTAGGTTCATGCTTTTTAGTTATTTTCATTTCGATATTTGTTGCTGGCTTTGTTAATTCTGAGCAAAAACATGGTTTTATTAAAAATATTTCAGGAAATGTACCTAATAGAGGCTTGGTCGCACTTTCGAAAATTATTACTGCTTGCATATTCTCGGTTATGCTTTTTGTGATTTTTGCTCTTTCGATGATGCTTATGTCTAAGATTTTTTTAGGCTATGTTAATTTTAGCGGTTTTTCTGACGCCTTGCCTAGTTTTGGCATTCAGCTTTTACTTCACGTTGCTGTAGGTATTGTTGTTGCTGCATTTGCTGTAATTTTAAATAGCGGAAGTTTTAGCATGACTATCGGAATTTTGATGGCAACTGGTATTCCTAACTTGTTGGGAATGGGTATAAACTCGCTTTTGAAACTTCTGTTCAGCTTGAAAGATTTTGATATTACAAAGTATTTCCTATCGCCATATTTAAGCTTAGTAGGTTCGCAAAGCTCGAGTTCACAACAACATTGGGCTATTGCAGTTAGCGTGATTTATATAGCAGTCTTTGCAGTTTTTGCGTTTAGTGTTATGAAAAAACGTGATGTTAAGTAGGTGAACCTATGATTAATATTATAAAAATGGATTTGTATAGGCTAATTAAATCTAAGGGCTTTTTGGTTATTTCTATACTTACAATTGTGTTTGCCGCTTTTGTTATATTTGCTTTTTCTTTGTTTGTGACAAAAACCGCCAGTTATACAACAACAGATGACGGCGGAGTTTTAGTTATTGGACAAAGCGATGAAAATAATGCTGATGACGATTCTTTTAAGGTTGGATTTTCTACAGCAGAAGATGAGGACACATTTTTAAAATTACAAGTTAAAAAGCTTATGTTTTCGGAACTCTTGAGTATGGTTATGAATGGATTTCTTCTGCTTGCAATCATAGTTCCGATATTTGTAAATGAGGACAACAAAAACGGATATATAAAAAATATAGCAGGTCTTATTCCAAACAAGGGCGGATTTGCAGTTTCAAAAATAATTTCAATTGCAGTATTGAACATATACTTGATATTACTTCAAATCGTTACTGTTTTAATTTCTTCGAGAATTTTCTTGGGATATTTGAATTTCACAGCATTTGGCGAGTTCATACCTAAACTTTTACTTCAGATTTTATTTGGTGTTTCAGTTTCAGTTTTTATAGCGATGCTTGCTGTTTGGTTCAGAAGTAAGGGCTTTAGCATGATGATTGGTATTTTAATGGCATCTGGAATATTTGGTGGAATTGCGACTGGAATTAATTATTTGATTGAATACTTTTTTAAGATTGAAAATGTTGATATTGCAAAATGTTTTATTTCAAGTTATTCAAACATAACAACGGTGGATACATCTTACAAAATTGTTGTGAGTTTGGTATACTTAGTTGTTTCATCTTTTATTGCTATTATGATTATGCAAAAAAGAGATATTAAATAAGGTGATTTGATGATTAATTTTATAAAAATGGATGTATATAGGTTTCTTAAACAAAAGAGTATTTGGATTTTGCTTATTTTCACTATGGCATTTACTGTGCTTTCAATGACTATGGTTAAAGAAGATATGGATTCAATGAAAAAAGATATTAGCTTTTTACAGAATGCTCAGGAGTTTAGTGATTCTATTGATGAGAAATATCAGCCTGTTGACCCTGAAGGCAAGGTTATTGCAGGCGGAAGTTTTGGTATTATGATTAATACTGATGTTAAGTGGGCTGAAGAGGGCTACAAGGTTTCGGTTTGGGAATTTTTGATGCTTCATCTAAACTCAAAGATTTATTTGCTTTTTATTGGCTTTGGGTTGGTGTTTTTTACAAGAGCTGAAAGCAAGAACGGTTTTATTAAGACTATTGGCGGAATTTTACCGTCACGCGGAGGTTTAGCTTTTTCTAAGATTTTCCCTGCTTTGGTTTACACTGCTATGAGTTTTGCTGTTGTTTTTACAACGATTGCTGTGTGTTCACAGTTGGTATTCGGATATGTTAATTTTGCAGGTTTTTCAAGTAGTATTGCTCCAATTTTAGTTGAGTTTTTACTTCACTTTGCGTTTGCTTTAGTTGCTGTGGGTTTTGTAATTTTGACAAACAGCTCAGTTGGAGGTACAATATTTGCAACGTTTGCTATATCGGGACTTTTCGAAATATTTGTAACTATGATTAATTTCTTCTTAGTTAAGTTTAGTCTTATTGGAAAAGATTTTGTTCTGCTTAAACATTTGATTTTAGGTAATGTTGGACTAGTGCGAATTGATTCGGCTAATAGTGTTTTGACGCATGCTTGTATTGTATCGGCTGTAATTATGGCAATCTTTATGGGATTTGCAATTTACACTATGAAAAAAAGAGATGTAAAATAGGTGATTTAATGGCTTGGTATTGTGTTTTGATGACAGCGGTTGCTGTAATAAGTATTATAATACTGCTTCTATATAGGCGACAGGTAAAAATTATCTGCCGCCATTTGGCGTTTATTAGAGATAAAAACAGCAACATGGCTGTGACTGCTGAAATTTATTTTCGTGAGATAAAAGAGTTGACTGACAAAATAAATGGGCTAATTGATACTCAAAAGAAAATTGAAAGTTTGTACACAAAAAATGACGAGTATCTAAAGACTACGATTACTAATCTTTCACATGATATAAGAACGCCTTTGACGTCGCTTGACGGATATTTTCAGCTGCTTGCTGACAGTGAAAATCAGCAGGAGAAAGAAAAGTACATCGGCATAATTCAAAACAGAATAGACAGCTTGACTGACATGCTTGAGGAACTTTTTACTTATGCTAAGCTACAAGACAGCGGATACAAGGTTGAGCTTGAGTCTGTAAACGTAAGCAAGCTTGTTCTTGACACTGCGTTTTCATTTGTTGACAGTTTTGCTTCTGCTGGCACTGAGCCTGAAATTGATATTGTTCAAGTACCGGTATATATAAAAGGAAATCAAACAGCACTTAAAAGAGTTTTTCAAAACATATTAAAAAATGCTCTTTTGCATGGCGGTGAAGATGTAGTTATAAAATTGCAAGATGATTATCAGGATAACAAAGTAATGGTGTCGATTTCAAACAGCTATATGTCTGGTGAGGAAATTGATACAAATTTAATCTTCACCAGATTTTACAAGGCGGATAAATCTAGGGGGGCGAAAAATTCTACAGGCTTAGGACTGTATATTGCCAAAGAGCTTGTTGAGGTAATGGGCGGAGAAATTAAAGCTGATGTTTCAGGCGGGATTTTTACGGTTAGAATTTTGTTTGACAAATCAAAGTAAAAGCTTAGGCAAATCTGTATTTTCTGCATACTTATAATTAAACGGAGTTTTTTATAACATGTTTAAATTATAAGCAGAAAAGAGGAACAGACTATGAGAGAGCTTATTTACAATCGGCAAAATGTGATTGACTATGCTCAGAGATGGGCTTTGAGTCGAAATCCACAATACTATGATTTTGAGGACATTGGCGGTGACTGCACAAATTTTGCCTCGCAATGCATTTATGCTGGGGCGAAAAAAATGAATTATTCTGCCGTGTATGGTTGGTATTATATTAAATCAAGCAGGCGTACTGCGTCATGGACTGGGGTACAGTATTTGTATAATTTTTTAACTACCAACAAAGGTGCTGGACCGTATGCGGTTGAGGTTGATATTGCTGATTGTGAGCCAGGAGATATTCTTCAGCTTGGCAATTCACACGGTGAGTTTTATCACACTCCTGTAATTGTAGCAAAAGAAGGTGGCGAAATTTTTGTAGCTGCACACACTTTTGACACTTACATGCGCTCGCTAGACAGTTACATTTATGACAAAGTTAGATTTTTGCACATCGCTGGAGTTCGGTCGTCCTAGGCGCCAGGGGCGTGCCCCTGGACCCCTGCCCTCGCGTAAAGTTTACTGGTGATTGTAACGTTATGCTGCTCGGATTGGAATTTATGAAAACAATGAACTTAGTACACCACAAGGTTGTGACGCTGATTATGGCGTGAGCACCAATCACGAGTGAGGTGCTAGCCCGCACGGCGCCAGTGGCGTGCCCCTGAACCCCTGCCCTCGCGGAAAGTTTGTTGGTTATGGTGACTTTGTGTTGCTCGGGGTCCTAGCGCGGACGGCGCCAGGGGCGTGCCCCTGGACCCCTTGGCCTCGCGGAAAGTTTGTTGGTTATGGTGACTTTGTGTTGCTCGGGATCCTGGCCCAGACGGCGCGATGCCCTCGCGGAAAGTTTGTCGGTGATTGTAACGTTATGCTGCTCGGATTGGAATTTATGAAAACAATAAACTTTACACACCACAAGGTTGTGACGCTGATTATGGCGTGAGCACCAATCACGAGTGAGGCACGAACGATGATGCGACTGGGGTCCAGGGGCACGCCCCTGGTGGACAATTTATTTGTTAAATATTTTGGTTTGTGGAAGAAATTTGTGTAAAAGATGAAAAATGCTCAAATCAATTGACTTTTTATTGCTGTAGGGTTATAATAAAGTGTTAGATTAAACATAAAAATAAGTAGACAAAAGCAGGAGAGTTATTTACACAATGAAAAAATTAAAGAAAATATTACCGTTTGTCATTCCTCCATTGGGTGTTTTGGCTATTATGATGTTCGTTTATTGGAAAGCTGGAATGTATCCGTTTGGCAGCGGAACTATTTCTTGGTGCGATATGAATCAGCAGGTTATTCCGCTGTTGATTGATTTTAAGGACGTTTTGGATGGAAAGACAAGCTTGTTTTTTAATCTAAATAATGCTGGCGGAATGAATTTGTATGGAGTTTTCTTCTTTTTCCTTGCCAGTCCGTTTTCGTTTTTAGTTAAGTTTGTCGACAAGGGTGATATGATTACTTTTGTTAATGTTCTTCTAGTTCTTAAAATGATGATGGCGGCTTTGACATCGGTTATCTATTTTAGGGTTTGTAAAAAAGATTTTAATCCGTATTTTGCAGTTATACTAAGCTTGATGTATGCTTTTTGCGGATACGGAATGCTGTTTTATCAAAACATAATTTGGCTTGATATGATGTATTTATTCCCTCTGCTTATGATTGCTTTGCAGTCGCTTATTAAAAAGCAGAACAATATTCCATACATAATTATGCTGACTGCTATGATGGTTGTCAATTATTATATCAGTTATATGGTTGTTGTATTTATTCTTGTTCTAATGGGAATTTACATTTGTTATTATGCTAAATGCGAAAAAACTTCTTTGGTGTGCGTTAAATTTTTATCTGGCTCGATTATTTCAGCTTTGCTTTCGGCTGTCGTTTGGATTCCTTGTTTTATGCAGTTCTTGACTTCAGGACGTGGAGAATCTATCACAGTTACACTTGCAAATTCTGATTTGATTACTAATTATAAAACTATTTTTCCTCTGCTTTACTGCACAGCTTTTATTTTTGTGGTTGTTGGATACAGAATTTTATCAAACGGCAAGCGCTCAAGAAAAACGTCAGCTATGCTTTTGATGTTCGCTTTAATGCTTATTCCGTTTGTTTTGGAGCCTATCAATATTATGTGGCACACTGGAACATATATGTCTTTCCCGACTAGATATGGCTTTATTACAATTTTTATAGGTCTTATTTGTGTTGCTGAATTTATTGAAATTAAGGATAATGATGTTAGAAAAACAACAGCTACTACTCAGCTTATGGGAGTTGTTATTGCGGCCTTTTTGATGTTTATTTATATAACATTTTCACGCAAATTTATAGATGAGAATTTCAAGGCTCTTACTCACTACACTGCATCTTTATGGGGGGATGATGGTTCTTTTGAGGGTCTTACTGTACTGTTTTTTGTTACTTTGATAATTTATTCGGCTATTTATATTTTATATCGCAGAGGAGTCTTTTCAAAGCATATATTTGCGTCGATTATTTTGGTGATTTTTGTTTTTGAGGCAGTAGGAAATACTCAAATTTATATGACGTCTGCTAATTCTCGTGATAAGATGAAGGCAAAGAATATGTCTTACATCACTGATCTTGCTGACAGGATTGATGATGATGATTTTTATCGTGTAGGTACAACGTCAAAAATTATGGACTACAACATGGTTGGAGCTTTGGGGTATCCGTCATTAAGTCACTACACTTCACTAACTGACGAGCAGTTTATGTTTACTCAAAAAAGACTTGGATACACATCTGTTTGGATGGAAGTTGGCTCCGCAGGCGGAACTGAACTGACTGATGCACTTTACTGTGTGAAGTACAAAATTACTCCTGACATTAATGTTGACGATTTTGTTTACCAGAACGATAAATATTCTATTATAGAACAAGAAAACATACTAGGTCTTGGAATTATTACTGACGCTGATTTATCAAATGCAGAGGATATTCCGGCTGGATATACAAGAGCTGAGATTCAGCAATATATTTACGAAACTTTATATGGAACGAACCAAAAGCTTATAACTGAATATGAACATTCAGAAAGCGAGTCGTCAGGGTACACAATTACAAATGGTCGCCATGTTTTGAAGGATGGGGCGACGATAACTTACAGGATTGATGTAAAGGGCAGGCAGTCACTTTATGCTGATTGTTTTGACAGGTTGTCGAACGATTTGTCGGAGAAATATTTTAACAGCTTATCTATAAGTGTTAACGGACTGCCGTTTGCAATGGAATATCCAAAGACAACTGAAAACGGAGTGCTTAAGCTTGGTGAGTTTGAGGATGAAACTGTTGAGATTACAATTGACTGCTCAAAGGCGATAAATTGTTATTCTTTTGGTGTGTTCGGACTTGATTTGGATGTTTTGGAAAATTCATTAAATTCGACAGAAACTGCTAATCTAAAGGCAGGTGCAGGAGATGTACATGGTTCATTCTACTCAGACAAGGCGCAAAAGTGCGTAGTTACTATACCTTATGAAGATGGATTTACAGTTAAGGTTAACGGTGAAAAGGTAAAATACGAGCAGGTTTTATCAGACTTTATATCATTTGATGTTGCAGAGGGTGAAAATGATATTGAAATTACATTCATGCCTAAAGGTTTTTACATTGGCTTAGTTTTAACTGTAATCGGAATCGCGGCGTTTGTATTATATATTCTAAAGAGGAAAAAGTTTAAGATTACACTAAAGCTTGAAGAAAATTCTCAAATGGTTTTATGTTTTATCAGCGTATTAGTTATAGGACTTATTTATGTTATGCCACTAATAATAATGCTAACAAGCTACTAACCAGGGGCACGCCCTTGGGTCCTAGCGCGGACGGCGCAAAGCCCTCGCATAAAGGTTATTTGTGATTATAACTTTATGTTGCTCGGGTTGAAGAATT
>CAZJRQ010000006.1:0-93398 GCA_964548535.1 uncultured Oscillospiraceae bacterium | reverse complement strand
TTTGAGAAGTATTTATGTGGGCTAAATGTTTAGAAATCCGCAAAGCTGTTTGTGTCTTTTTTGTCATTTTAATTATGAAAACAATTTTGTCCCCACGCGTACTTGAGGTTGGAGTGGTAAATCGAGCGAGGTACGAGCGATAACGTGATATGGGTCCAGGGGCACGCCCCTGGGTCCTAGTGCGGACGGCGCGATGTCCTCGCATAAAGGTTATTTGTGATTATAACTTTATGTTGCTCGGGTTGAAGAATTAGTATGTTATGCATTTGTTGCAAAAATTAAAGCAGGAACGAATAGAATTTCGTTCCTGCTTTTTATAGTATATTTTGATTTTGAGAAGTATTTATGTGGGCTAAATGTTTAGAAATCCGCAAAGCTGTTTGTGTTTATTAAAAAATCCAACCCGAGCAACATAACGTTACAATCACCAGTAAACTATCCGCGAGGGCTTCGCCCCGTGCGGGCTAGCACCTAGATGCGGTAGTCGTCGGCGGCTTCCATTAGACCGTGTTCGATTAGGATTTCTTCTAGTCGGTCTTGTGTCATTGGGGTTGGGATTGTGAAGTTTGTGTTTTCGTCAATCTTTTTTGCAAGTTCACGATATTCTGCTGCTTGCTCTGCTTCTGGATCATATTCAATTACTGTCTTTCTGTTAATTTCAGCACGCTGTACTACGTTGTTTCTTGGTACAAAATGAATTAGCTGAGTGTTAAGTTCTTCTGCAAATGCTCTAAGCAATTCATACTCGTGGTCGCAGTTACGGCTGTTGCAGATAATTCCGCCTAAGCGTACATCACCCTTTGCTGCGTATTTTGCAATACCCTTTGAAATGTTGTTTGCAGCATATAATGCCATCATTTCACCGCTTGCTACTATGTAAATTTCTTGAGCTTTACCCTCACGAATTGGCATTGCAAAACCTCCGCAGACTACGTCGCCTAGTACGTCGTAAAATACATAGTCTAAATCATCTGTGTATGCTCCTAGATTTTCAAGCATTCCTATAGATGTGATGATTCCGCGTCCTGCACAGCCAACGCCTGGCTCTGGTCCGCCTGATTCTACACACTTGATTCCGCCGAATCCGGATTTCACCAGATTGTCAAGAGTTACGTTGTGTTTGTTTTCACGTACTGTGTCTAGTACGGTTTTTTGATGCAGTCCGCCAAGCAGCAGTCTTGTTGAATCCGCTTTTGGATCACATCCTACTACCATTATGTTTTTATTTAACTCTGCTAAACCTGCTGTTAGGTTTTGAGTTGTCGTTGATTTTCCTATTCCGCCTTTTCCGTAAATAGCGATTTGTCTGATTTTTTTATCTGCCATAATAAAGATCTCCTTTTTCGGTTTAGTTTTGGTTAAATTTGATATTCCTACTTTTCCTGTAAGTTTAATATAATTTAATCTTGTTGTCATTTTACATTATATTTTTCTATTTGTCAATGAATTAAATTTAAACGTGACCATGAATTAATTCATTAATGCGGAAATATTTCATGGGTGAATTTTTTTAGTAAGCTTTTATTTTTTCATGCCTAGATTAATGAAACATTCATTGACTAGGGCTTTTTTTTGTGTTATAGTTTATTTTATTGAAAGCATATCTGAATAATATGGAATTTTGCATTCTGATTGAGAATACATTATAAATTATAAATAATAAGAAATGGGTTGATTTGATATGTCATATAAAATTGCTGTAGCAAGTTCAGACGGCAAGGTTGTGAATGTACACTTTGGTCAGGCTGAGCAGTTCTATATAATAGAGGTTGCAGATAATGACAGCTATAAGGTTGTTGAAAAAAGAAATGCCAACGCGGCCTGTGGTCAGGAAGGTCATAGTGAAAAAGGACTGCTTGCAAGTGCACAGCTGCTGGCTGATTGTAAATACGTGCTGGTAAGTAGGATTGGTCCTGGTGCTGAGAGAGTTTTAGCACAGGAAAATGTGACAGCGTTTTCAATAGGTTTAATTATTGAAAATGCAGTTGAGAAATTGATTAGATATGAAAACAATAAAAAATGAGTTATTTATAAGGAGGTACTTGAAATGGAATTTAATTTGAAGAATGCTAATGTTGCTACCCGAGAGAATCGATTAGGATCAATTACAGGTTACTGCGGTGATTTGAATGATCTTGTAAATCAATCACGCTGCGGAAGTTTGAAAAATAAGGATAGATGTTTTAGTCAGTCGAGTACTTGTTCGTCGGGCTGTGCGATTAGTCAGCTGCTTGCTATTCGCGATGTTGCGGTAATTTATCATGCTCCTGCTGGATGTACTGGAATCGGTGCGGGTGTTGATGTTCTTCAAAATCAGATAGCTTTGAGAATCGGTGAAAAAAATGAATCTGTTGTAGTTGGCACTGATATGAATGAGGACGACACAGTTTTTGGTGCTGCAGACACAGTTCGAGATATTGTTGTGCATACGTATGAAAAATATAATCCTAAAGCGATATTCATTTCAAGCTCTTGCGTAAGCGGAGTTATTGGTGAGGACATTGACAGCTTGGTTGACGATTTGCAGGATGAGCTTGGAATCCCTGTTATTTCTATTCACTGTGAGGGATTTAAGACGAGAATTTGGGCATCGGGCTTTGATATTTCAGACCACGCTGTTTTGCAGGGGATTGTTAAACCGCCTAAGGAAAAGCGTCCTGTTATTAATGTGAAGAACTTTTTTGAAAGTCACAGACCGCAAATTACTCAGCTTTTCGCTGAATTTGGAGTTACTCCGCAGTTTTTATATTCAAACTCGACTGTTGAAGAATTGGAGTATATTTCGGAATCGCTCGCTACTGTTTGTATCTGCGGAACTTTGGGTACATATTTAGGAAACGCTCTTGAGGAACTTTATGGAGTACCTTATGTAAGGACGATAAATCCAATGGGAGTTCAGGGATTTGAGGCTTGGCTTCGTGAAATCGGCAAGGTTATTGACAAGTCTGACGAGGTTGAGGCTTATATTGCAAGACAGCGTGAGAAATTTATTCCGCTGATTGAAAAAGAGAAAGAGTCGTTAAAGGGACTTCGTGCTGTAATTGGTATGGGTCCTGGATATACATACGAGATTGCAAGAGTTTTGCAGGAACTGGATATTGAAGTGGTTTGGGCTGCTGCTTGGCATTATGATTATCAGTATGACAACAAGCAAGTACCGCCAGCTCTTGATTTTCTTCTTGAAAATTCTCCTGATAACATCAAGCTTTCGGTAGCAGATCAGCAGAACTATGAGGTGCTTAATATTCTAAACGAATTTAAACCTGATTTGTATTTTTCACGTCACCCTGGCTCTACAGTTTGGGCGGTTAAGCAGGGTGTTAGCGCGGTTTATGTAGCTGATGAATATATGGTTTTCGGATATGAGGGAACTTTAAGATTTATCAAGGCTATTAAGGACGCTGTAACAAATCGCAGCTTTGAGAAAAATCTAGCGGCAAGAACTAAACTGCCTTATACTGACTGGTGGTATAAGCAGAAAAATGATAAATTTCTTCAAGGGGGAGACGAATAATGGCTAAAATACTTGATAAACAGAGATACACTTGTGCACTTGGTGCTATTAACACAGTTCACGCAATTGACAGGGCGATTCCTGTTTTGCACGCTGGCCCTGGCTGTGCTGGAAAGCTTGGCGGTGGTACCGGAAGTTCAGGATATTTTTCTCCAAACATTTTTCCTTGTACTAGCGTAAGTGAAAAAGAAGTTGTTTTCGGCGGAGAAGAAAAACTTCGTGATACTATTGAAAATGCTTTGCATGTTATTGATGCTGATTTGTTTGTTGTAATGTCTGGCTGTACATCTGAAATTATCGGTGACGATATTGGTGATATTACAAGAAATTTTCAGGAGGACGGAAAGCCTATAGTTTATGCTAATACTCCTGGATTTAAGGGGAATAATCTTGTTGGTCATGACTGGGTGCTTACTGCAATTTTTGATCAGTATTTAAAGCCGGCTGAGCAAAAAGAGAAGGGTCTTGTAAATTTATTTGTAAGCGTTCCTTATTATGATCCTTTTTGGCTGGGAAATTTAAGAGAGCTTGAAAAGCTTGTTTCTAAGCTTGGTTTAAAGGTCAATACAATTTTTGGTCACGGTCGCGGTATTGAACAGATTAATAAAATTCCGTCAGCTGAATATAATATTTTGGTTTCGCCTTGGGCTGGACTTGAAAGCGTCAAGTTCTTGGAGAAGAAGTTTGAAATTCCATATCTTCACTACCCTGTTTTGCCGATTGGTGCTTTTGAAACATCAAAGTTTTTAAGGGCAGTTGCTGAATTTACTGGTGTTGACAAGGATATTGCTGAGGCTTTGATCGATGAAGAAGAGGCTGAATTTTACTATTACATAGAAAGATTTTCGGACGTATTCTTAGAAATGAGAGCTATTTCAAATCGATTTGCGGTAGCGTCAGATTCACAGTATGCTTTGGCTATAACTAAGTTTTTGACTAATGACATGGGAATGTTCCCTACAAAGCAGTTTATTTTGGACGATGCTCCAGAGGAATACAGACCTTTGATTGTTGAAGAATTTAAAAAGCTTAACTATGGAATTGAGGCTGAGGTTGAATTTTCGACAGACGGAAATTATGTTCATGAGCAGATTGCTCAGCAGGATTTTAATGGTCCAGCTTTTGTTTTTGGAAGCAGCTGGGAGAAGAAGATTGCAGATGAACTTGACGGAAATTTCTTGAACATTTCATACCCTGTTATTGGTCGAATTATTATAAACAGCAATCTAGCTGGATACAGCGGCGGATTGCATTTGATTGAAGATATTTATACAACTGCGGCACAAAAATTAGTGCTATAGCAGAAAATATAAAATATAAAAGAAAAATTTTTAGGAAGGATTGGATTTTTATGAAGAAAATAAGAAGAGTTTTAGCATTCGCATTGTCGTTATCAGTAGCAGCAGGTGTGTCAGCTTGTCAAAGCAGTGATAACAGCTCAGGTGCTGCGGAAGAATCAAAAACTTACGTTGATGAAAGCGGAAAAGAGCAAGAAGTTAAGACCATTAGAGTTGGTACTGGAAACTCATACAATCCTGCCTGCTATTTAGATGATAATGGCGAAATTGCTGGGTATGATTATGAGGTGTTAAAGGCAGTCGACGAGCTGTTACCGCAGTATAAATTCGAATATCAAACTTTTGATTTTCAAAACGTTTTGCTTTCTTTAGACAGCGGAAAAATTGATCTTGCCGCTCATTAGTATGAATGGAATGAGCAGAGAGAACAAAACTATTTGTTTGGTACAGAGGGCTACACTGTTTTTGATCAGTATGTTTATGTGCTAGATGAGGTAGACACTACTAATATTAAGTCACTTGCAAATTTTGCAGGGGAAACTATTCAGGCAAAGGCTGGAGATAATGCGGCATTTTACTTTGAAAATTATAACAAGGAAAATCCTGATAAAGCAATAAATCTTGATTACACTGTGCCGTCAACAAATGAGGAATTGATATCATATTTTAAATCTGGCAAATGGGCATTTATGACTGCCCCTAAAAAAGATATTGAGCTTTACAATGAAGCATACGAAGGTCAGGCACACTTTAAGCTTGCCTTTGATGAACCGATTATTTCATCAGATACATATTTCATCTACAAAAAAGATGATGACGCCGCTAAAGAACTGCAAGAGGCTGTGGACGGTGCGTTAAAGGATCTAAAGGAATCTGGCAAGCTTTCTGAAATATCAATTGAAGTTTGGGGCGGTGACTATACCATCAGTGACGTTAAAGGAAGTTAAATTGTAAATTTCATTAGAAGGAGGAGAGGAGATGTCAGGGATATTTTCTTGGGAGCGTTTTAATGACGCATTCCCAAAGGTACTTCAATTTCTGCCTGTTACGCTTAAAATGGTTTTGTATGCTGAGATTTTCGGAATTGTTTTAGGAATATTTGTAGCAATTATAAAAATGAAAAACATACCAGTTTTAAAGCAAATCTGTAGCATTTACATATCATTTATGCGAGGAACTCCTGTCCTTGTTCAGCTGTTGGTTGTTTTTTATGCTATGCCAGCATTTTTTCAAGGAACTTTCGGAATTGACATTAATCAATGGGATAAGTTTATTTTCGCCTGCATAGCCCTTGCTCTTAACGAGGCCGCTATGCTTTCAGAAATATTTAGAAGTTCAATTACATCAATTCCAGCAAGTCAGCTTGAGGCTGGGTATGCTGTAGGAATGACTTGGTCTCAGACGTTTTTTAGGATTATTCTGCCGCAGGCAATTCGAGTATCAATACCTAGTTATGGTGCTAATTTGGTTGTACTTATTCAAAGCACATCACTTGCATATATGCTTGGAGTTATCGACTTAATGGGACGTGCGAGGTCAATTGGAGTAACCACAAGACACAGCTTAGAGCCTTATGTTTGCGTTACAATTATTTATGTGACTTTTAGTTTGCTTGTAAAGGGGATTTTTCAGCTGATTGATAAAAAGACAAGATGCTGTTAAATGATAGAATAGAAGGAGTTTTTGATTATGAATTTTAAATTTGATGACTTTATAATCTGCCTAAAATCAGGAATTCACTATTTACCCAATACCTTGTGGCTAACTATTATACCAGTAGTTGTTGGACTGATTATCGGCACCATTATCGCAATAATTAGAGTATATAAAGTAAACTTTTTTTCGCAGTTTTTCGCGGTTTTGGTTACTATTTACAACGGAATACCATTTGTGCTTTCGCTTATGCTTATAAACACCATTTACACTTTAAATTATGATAAAATCTCAGCTTTTTTTGGAATAAAAACTTCAATAACTGATGTAAATAAAATGTGGATTGGCTTTATTGTGCTTTCGCTCATGAACATTGGCTACATGGCTGAGGCCATGAGAGGTGCTTTTTTGTCAATTGATAAGTATCAGTATGAGGCTGGTTATTCGGTAGGTATGACGACTTTTCAGACGCTTAGAAGAATTATAATTCCGCAGGTTATACCGATTTCGATTCCTATTTTGATTAATAATATCACTGCTGTAATGAAAACCAGTGCGATTGCATTTTCATTAGGAATTTTTGAAGTATATAACGGTTCGATTTACCCATGTAATATTACATACAGCTTTTTGGAGGGGTATGTCGCGGCGGCTGTTATATATTGGATTATGGCTATAATTATTGAAAATGCAGGCGGAATTATAGTAAAACATTCAGGCCGATACAGAAAAACTGCATAGCAGGGGGAATTATTATGATTGAAATTAAGAATGTGAGCAAGTCTTTTGGAGATTTGCAAGTGTTAAAAGATGTTTCTCTAACTGTTAATAAGGGTGAGGTTGTTGTAATTTTGGGACAATCTGGCTCGGGGAAAACTACTCTTTTGCGAAGTATAAATTTTCTTGAAAAAGCAGATTCGGGCAAGCTTATAATAGATGGTGCTGAAACTGATTTGAAAAAAGCAAAGAAAAAAGAAATTCTTGAAGTAAGGCGGAGGACATCATTTGTTTTTCAAAATTACAGCTTGTTTGCAAATAAAACAGCATTGCAGAATGTTACAGAGGGTTTGATTGTCGCAAGAAAAATGCCAAAGGACGAGGCAGTAAAAAAGGCGACTGAGGCACTTGATTGGGTGGGACTTTCTGATAAGCATAATTCGTATCCGTCACAGCTTTCGGGCGGTCAGCAGCAGAGGGTTGGAATTGCAAGAGCAGTGGTTTTGAATCCCGATGTAATTTTGTTTGACGAGCCGACATCAGCACTAGATCCTGAACTTGTCGGTGAAACTTTAGAGGTTATAAAAAAAGTAGCGGGGTGTGGAATTACTATGATTATAGTTACGCACGAGATGAGCTTTGCTAAAGATGTTGCTGACAAGGTTGTGTTTATGGCTGACGGATATGTTGTTGAAGAGGGGCCGCCGGATGTTATTTTTACAAATCCTAAAAATGAAAAAACAAGACAATTTCTAAATAAAATAATAACACCTGAATATTATTTGTAAGCTTTTAGGTGTTGGATTTTTAGTGAAAGGACTAATTTTATGAGTCTAAATAATAGTATTAAATATGATGGTATAAGAGAAAATCGACCTTTTACTTACAATGACTTAGGCGGTAAGAGCAGTGAGCTTGAAGAGGGTTTTAACAAGCGATGTTTAAAGGCGGCTGACAGAACATTTGCACAGGGTTTGCAGTGTCAGCAGATTAACAGTCTTAACGCTTTGATGTCACTTGATGATACCGTTTTTATTTCTCATTCACCGCAGGGTTGTGCTGGATGTGCTGTTATGGGAGTAATGCAGTATCGTGTCGGTCAAGCACACAGAGGGGTTTCGATAATTCGCAGTCCTAGGCTTATTGTTACAAATCTTGATCAGGATGATATTGTTTTGGGCGGTGAACAAAAGCTGACGGAGGCAGTTTTTTCGGCAGATCAAAGATATTCACCTAAGATTATTTTTGTGTTTACATCTTGTGCGTCAGGTATAATTGGTGATGATGTTGATTCGATTTTGGAGAATTTACAGACAGAAATCAATGCACAGCTTATTCCTGTTCATTGCGAGGGTTTTAAGTCGAAAATTTGTGCATCTGGTTTTGATGCAGCTTTTCTGGCAATTTCAAAATACATATTAAAAGGTGAAAAACAGCCTGAACAGAAAAATCTTGTAAATCTTTTTGCACCTGTTTCAATTAGTTATAAGGATCAAGTTGAGATTGAAAGAATGCTAGGTCAGATTGATATTGAGGCTAATTATATTCCGTTTTACAGTTCGCTTGAGAAGATTCAGAAAATAACTGCGGCACATGCGTCAACTGCCATTTGTAAGGTTTTTGCTGATGAATTTATGAAAGAACTTGAAAGTGATTATAAAATACCATATTCACACACCGTAATGCCGATTGGTCTTAGAAATACCGACAAATGGTTTAGAGGCGTGGCGGCATTGTTTGGCAAGGAAAAACAGGTGGAAGAAATTATTAAAAGAGAACATGACAGAATTTTTCCAGAGATTGAAAAAATCAAAGAGCGTTTGCAGGGTAAGCGAGTTTTCATATGCGGAGGAACAGGACGTTCGTTTGCAGCGGCGGCTTTGATTGATGATTACGGCATGGTTTTAGCAGGCTTAGAAACGCCTACATACGATCAAGATGCTCAAGATGATATTGAATATCTAAATACAATTCACAAGGATTTTGTTGTGGATATTGCTAATATGCAGCCGTTTGAACAGGTGAATCTACTCAACAAAATTAAGCCTGATGTGTTTATTGGAGTTCCGTCATGGGCGTCACGTTTAGGTATTCCGACTACTCATGTTCTTGACATGAAAAGACCTACAATGGGTTATGACGGCATACTTTATCTTGGAAATAAAATTGCTGACCAGATTGAAAATCCTGGCTTTAATAAAAAGCTTGCACAGCACGTTAAACTTCCGTATCGTCAAACTTGGTATGACGATGATCCATTTAAGTTTATTGAAGAATAAGGGGGAGTATAGATATGTCAAAGGTTACAGAAAGCCCTAGAGGCAGCTGTGTTTTAGGTGGAATAAATGCGGTTTTAGGTGCTGTTGATAAATTCTGCCCTATATATCATTCTGGTCCTGGCTGTTGTATGCAGACTTGTGCTGGTGAATTTAACTCATCGCCTTTTCTATCAGGAGTATCAATTCCGTCTACAAATATGCTAGAGCGCGAGGTTGTTTTCGGCGGCGAAGATAAACTTCGTTCGACTATTGCTGGTGCCATTGAGATTATTGATGCCGACGCTTATTTTGTTCTCACTGGTTGTACAGCAGGAATTATCGGTGACGATATTAAAAGCGTTGTAAAGGAATTCAGACAGCAGGGGTTAAATGTTTATGCGATTGATACTCCAGGATTTGCAGGAGATGGACTTCTTGGATATGAAACTGCGTTTAAGGTTTTTCTCGACAACATTGTTGAGGAGGGATTAGAAAAGCAGAGTAATTTGGTTAATCTTTTTGGAATTATGCCTTATCGCGATCCGTTTTGGTTTGGAAATTTTGAAGAGCTTACAAGAATCTTAAGAAGATTAGGACTTGAGGTTAATACATTTTTTACTGAACATCAAGGCTTTGAAAATATTAGAACATCGTCAAGTGCGGCACTGAATATTATTGTAAATCCATATCTTCTGAAAGGTGCGGCAGAGGAATATGAAAAGCGGTTTGACGTTCCATATCTTCGTTTTCCTGAGCTTCCTATTGGAGCTACCGAAACAACAAAGTTTGCGCGCGAGGTAGCAAAAAGGCTTGATATTGACAGTGATTTAGTTGAAAAGGTAATCAAAGAGGAAGAGGATTACGTTTATTATCAGCTTGCTTCACATGGACAAATTTTAGATTGGAATAGATTTGCAGTTGTTGGAGATGCAAATTTGGCAACAGGAGCTACTCGTTTTTTAGCCAACGACTACAGTCAAACTCCTGAGGTTGTAATAGTTACTGAGCCAATTTACAGACCTGAGGATAAGGAGCGAATTATTAATCAAATCACTAATCTTGAGTATGCAAATGCACCAGAGGTAGTATTCGAATCTGATTACTATGAAATAATTAAAGTGCTTGAAAGACATCCTGAAATTACAATGCTAGTTGGTAGTAGTAATGAAAAAGAATATTGTTCCGAGCATGGAATTCACTGTTGTGTATCGGCTTTTCCGATTATTGAAAGAGTGATAATGAACAGGGCGATTGCAGGATATCGCGGCAGTTTGACTATGACAGAAGATTTTTATAATTTCATATAAACCACATTTTAGGAGGAAGTTTAATGAGTAAAATAACTGATTTTTTGACAGACGCAAAGGTTTTCTTTTTTGCAACAGTAGATGAAAATAAACCTAAGGTAAGACCGTTTGGCTTGTTTTTTGAGCATGAAGAAAAGCTGTATTTCGGAGTAGGCGACTATAAACCTAGCTATCAACAGCTAAATAAAAACCCTAACTTCGAGCTTTCGGCTTTGAGAAATGAAGACGAATGGATTAGACTTTCTGGCAAGGCGGTTTTTGATGATGATGAAAAAGCAATTAATGCAGCATTTGAAAAATTGCCGCATTTAAGGGATGTTTACGATAAAGAGGACGGTCCAAAGCTAGCAGTTTTTTATGCTGATGAGATTGAGGCAGTTATTTCAGACCTTAGCGGAAAGAGCGAAAAGGTTTGGCTATAATATTATTTTAATAAAAAAAACCGCATTGTAATTTCAATGCGGTTTTTTTGGAAAAATGATTGACAAATTTAAATAATTGATGTATAATATCATATAAATATAGTATGAAAGGTGGGTAATGCATGTATAGGATTCTAGTAGTACAGAGGAGCTACGAAATGCTGGCTCAAATTAAAGAGCTTGATGTGTGGGATAAATATAAAAATTTTGAAATATCATCGGTTGCAATGGACGGATATGAGGCTTTAAATCTGCTAGTGCAAAATTCGTACGACTTGGTTATTTTGGAAATTCAGCTTCCGTTTATTGATGGTTTGGCGCTTTTAAGACGCAGACGTGAAGTTGACGGAAGAACTTTGTTTGTGCTGACTAGTGAAGTTCCCGCTTATTCATATGCACGCCAAGGGATTATTTTGGGGGCGTTTGATTATTTGATAGCACCTATCACAAATTCAGATTTGGAAGAAATTTTACATAGAGCTCAAAGTATTTTAACTGGCAATAATCATGATGATATTAATGAAATTGATTTAAAGCTTAGCGAAATGTTTAAGTCTAAGGCCGATATTATGAAGCTGATTTCTGGTGAAAAACCAAAGGCATTAATGCTGTTTAGGCATGTTGTTTCTGATATTTATAAGTCTATGGGTGATGATTTTATTCGGGCTGATTATTTGATAAAGCAGATTTACAGTAGCTTTATTGATAATATTTTCAACCATTTTACATGGCTTGACAAATTTGTTAAAACATCGAAGTTTTATAGTATTGATAACATAAACGAAAAGTTTTCGAAAAGTTACGAAAATTTCTATGCTAATAAACTAAATGAATTGTTTGGCATAGTCACAGCCCTGCATCCTGCTGTGGAAAATGTAGTTTTAAATCAAATATTTGATTACATACTTGAAAATATTGATGAAAATATCATGCAAAAGCAGATTGCCGAGAAGTTCTTTTTATCAGCATCTGCGGTCAGTTCAATGTTTCAGGACGAAATTGGTCGCCATTTTAAGGATTATATTACGATGATAAAAATGCAGAGATCGGAATTTTTGATATTGAATACTGACTATAAAATTTACGAAATTTCGTCGATAATCGGATATAAAGATTCAAACTATTTTGTGCGGATTTTCAAGGAAAAATACGGTGTTTCACCTAGCGTTTTTCGAAATGCAATTAACATGGGATATAATATTTAATGTGGTTTTATTACATTCATCAATCGGTATTTTGCGCAAAAAAAGATAGCAGCTTTTCTAACCTTAAAAAATGGTTAGAGTAGCCGCTATCTTTTTTTATTTAATTAATAAATAGGCTGATTTTTTATTCGAAAACAGAACATTTTTTAGATGTTGCTTTAATTCCGTTTTCGCTGTTAATTAGGATTTCGCCCCAGTCTTCTGAAAGTGCTGAGCCGTCCCATTCTGTTGCGATATCAAGATATTCAACACCTTCGCCGTTGCCCTTCCAGCTCCAGCCTAGGTATCCAATGTTGTTTTCTGTACAGTATTTTAGGATATATTCTTCGTCAACGTCGCCGTTGTAGTGCTTGTAACCAAACTCGCCTACTACTATGCACAAATCTTGATCTGTTGCGCTTTTAATGCTAGATTCGATTTTGTTTTCACTTCCGCCAGCATATTCATACATATGAACCGAGAACATTGTGTTTTTTTCGCTGTCTGCCTCAAAAACTTCTTTTCCGAAATCAGCAATACTCTGCGGATACTGTCCCCAACCTGCTGAGTCAATCATGATTGTATTTTTGATTCCAGCATCACGGATTTTTGGAATAGCCTTTACATATCCGTCACGCCAGATTTCGCTGTCCCACTGTCCAGCCCACTCGTTAGCGATGTTTAGAATTACATAATCTTCGTTTCCAATAAGAACATCTTTCATTTCCAGCCAGTAATCTACAGCTTTATCTAGAGATTCCTCATCGTCCTTACCAGTAGCATCATGTACCTCAGCAACAACAATCATATCGTTTGCTTTACATAGTTCTATTGCTGTACGAACAGAGTCGATATCATCTTTATCCCACTGTCCGCCGTCGGAGAATACTAGACGAATTGTGTTTGAACCAGTTGCAGCAATTGCAGGAACTGCCTCAGTAATAAGCTCTTTATACCAAGTGTGAGCGTGATTAATTCCTCTCATTACAAATTCGTTGCCGTTTGCATCTAAAAGTTTAGTGCCGTCGACAGTAAAGCCTTTTTCGGCAGTTTTTTCTTCTTCGGCAACAGAAGATGCGTCTGATGTATCGTTAGTAGATGTGTCAGCCTTTGATGAATCGTCCTTGCCTGAACATCCAGCCATACTTGCGATAAGTACTAGAGGCAAAATCATAGATAAAAATTTTTTCATGTAAATAAATCCTTTCTTATATATCGCGATTTTTGTTTCATCTTTTTGTATTAATAGTATACCATAAATTTAAATAATTTCAAGCGCTTTTATTTACTTTTAACATTTTTTTTGCTTTTTGGTTTGATTTAATATTAGATTATTGCTATTTTGCCTAAGAAAACGTTTTCGTTTGTTAATTAAAACTTGATAGATAAAGTTTGTTAATAGAATAGTGTTGAGAAGAGAAAAAAGCTGTATAATTTTTTCTCGATTTTTTTCACATAATTATTATTTACTGTGATTTTGCACAGTTTCTTTTAAATACCACTTGATTTTTAATAAACATTGATGTATAATAATTTATATGAGGTATGTTTATTTTTATATATTTACATTATTTCGCAGTAATAATTGCTGAAAATTTGTAATAGAAAATAAATATATATTGACGTTAACTAAAAAAAATAGTATAGGAGGTAGTGTTATGAATGAAAAATCCTTAAATACGTTTAAGGGAACTATCGTTCAAGAAAGACAGCTTAAAGATGTTATATCAAAACATTTTGAACAGCCAGGCGGACTTATGCCAATTTTGCAGGAGGCTCAAGATATTTATGGGTATTTGCCGATTGAGGTGCAAAGAATGGTTGCTGATGGACTTGGGATTTCACTTTCTGAAGTTTATGGGGTTGCAACTTTCTATTCGCAGTTTTCGCTGACGCCAAAAGGTGAGCATCGGGTTAGTGTGTGCTTGGGTACAGCTTGCTATGTAAAGGGTTCGGACAAAATTTTAGAGGCTGTTGAAAAGCGTTTAGGAATAAAGTCTGGTGAATGTACTGCTGACGGACTTTTCTCGATTGAGTCCTGCCGATGTGTTGGTGCTTGCGGACTTGCTCCTGTTATGATGGTAAATGATGATGTATACGGAAAGGTTACACCTGGGCAGGTAGATGATATAATTGACTCTTATCTCACTAAAAAAGGAGGTGCCGATAAGAAATGACTTTTGAAGAACTAAATAAAATCAAAAAAGATTATGCAGATATAGTCAAGGTGCGAAAATTAATGGCTGATGAGGGTGAAAAGCTTGCTAAAAAAACAGGCTATCGTAAGCAGATTTTAGTCTGCGGAGGAACTGGCTGTACTTCTTCTGGAAGTAAAAAGGTTATAGATTCACTTGAGAGTGAGCTTGCAAAACAGGGACTTGATAAGGAAATTTTGGTTGTGAAAACTGGATGTTTGGGACTTTGTTCGCTTGGTCCTATATTAATAGTATATCCTGAGGGAGCGTTTTATTCACAGGCAACTCCTGAGGGTGTTGTTCGAATTGTTGACGAGCATATCAAAAAAGGAAATATCGTCAAGGATTTGCTTTACAGCGAAACGGTTCATTCAGACGGCTCGATAATTTCGCTTTCTGAAACTAATTTCTATAAAAAGCAAATGCGAATTGCACTTAGAAACTGCGGTGTAATTAATCCGGAAGATATAAAAGAATACATAGCGACAGACGGTTATCAGGCGCTTGCTAAGGTGCTTAATAAAATGAAACCTGATGATGTAATTAAGGAACTGCTCGATTCAGGAATTCGTGGTCGAGGTGGCGCTGGATTCCCAACAGGCAAGAAGTGGGAGTTTGCAAAGTTGTCAAAAGATGATGTAAAATATGTATGCTGTAACGCCGACGAGGGTGATCCTGGAGCATTTATGGACCGCTCAATTTTAGAGGGCGACCCGCATGCGATTATCGAGGCTATGTCTATTGCAGGATATACAATAGGTGCAAAGCAAGGATATATTTATATTCGTGCTGAATATCCGATTGCTGTTGGACGTTTGGAAATTGCACTGAATCAAGCTAGAGAATACGGTTTGCTTGGTGAGAATATTTTGGGAACGAATTTTACTTTCGACATTGAAATTCGACTTGGCGCAGGTGCGTTTGTTTGCGGTGAAGAAACTGCGCTGATAACATCCATTGAGGGGCATAGAGGTGAACCGCGTCCGCGTCCTCCATTCCCAGCTGTCAAGGGACTTTGGGGTAAACCTACTCTTGTAAATAATGTAGAAACGTTGTCAAACATTCCGCAGATTATTAGAAAAGGTGCAAAGTGGTATTCATCTTTAGGTACTGAAAATTCAAAGGGTACTAAGGTTTTTGCGCTTGGTGGAAAAATCACAAATGTTGGACTTGTTGAGATTCCAATGGGTACAACCCTTCGAGAGATTGTCGAAGAAATCGGCGGAGGAATCCCAGACGGCAAGAAGTTCAAGGCGGCTCAAACTGGCGGTCCGTCAGGCGGATGTATTCCAGCTTGTCATATCGATACACCGATTGATTATGAGCATTTGACTGCACTAGGTTCAATGATGGGTTCGGGCGGACTTATTATCATGGATGAAGATACTTGCATGGTTGATATCTCGAAGTTTTATTTAAATTTTACTGTAGATGAATCTTGCGGAAAATGTACACCTTGCCGAATTGGCACAAGAAGACTTCTGCAATTTTTAGAGAAAATTACATCAGGAAATGGTGAAACTCAAGACCTTGACAAAATTGAGGAGCTTGCACTACACATGAAGTCGTCCTCGCTATGTGCGCTTGGTCAGTCAGCACCTAATCCTGTTTTGTCGACAATTAAATATTTCAAGGACGAATATTTGGCACATATTAAGGATAAAAACTGTCCTGCTGGTGTGTGCAAGAGTTTGCTGCACTATAATATTGATCCCGGTCTTTGTAAGGGCTGTACGCTTTGTGCAAGAAACTGCCCTGTTGACGCAATTTCTGGTGCTGTAAAACAGCCTCATGTTATTGACAAGGTGGCTTGTATTAAGTGCGGGCTTTGCGAGAAAAACTGTAAATTCGGCGCAGTAACTAAGAGATAGAGGAGGTAGCTTTAATGGAAAAAACAAATATGGTTCATGTAAAAGTGAATGGAATTGCTGTTGCTGTTCCTGCTGGCTCGACTATCTTGCAGGCTGCTAAGGCGATAAATATTGAAATTCCGTCACTTTGTTATTTGAAAGATATAAATTGTATCGGTGCTTGCCGAGTGTGTGTTGTTGAGATTGTAGGCAGACGAGGTCTTGTGGCATCTTGCGTTTATCCTGTCGAAGAAGGTATGGAGATTTTGACTAATACGCCTAAGGTTAGAGCGTCAAGAAAAACTACAATTGAGCTTATTTTGTCAAGTCACCACAAAAAATGTCTGTCATGCGTTCGCGGAAATAACTGCGAACTTCAAAAGCTTGCATTTGATTATGACGTTGATGAGGATAGATTTAAGGGTGATGATGTAATTTATCCGATTGATGATGCGTCACCTTATATCGTTCGTGACAACAATAAATGTATTCAGTGCATGAGATGTGTGGCAGCTTGTAAAAATATGCAGAGTGTATCGGTAATTGGTCCTATTATGCGTGGATTTGATGTTCATGTTGGCTGTGCTTTTGAGAAAAGTCTTGACGAATCACCTTGTGTTGGCTGTGGTCAGTGTATAGTGGCTTGTCCTGTTGGAGCACTTAATGAAAAGAGCAATATTGATGAAGTTTGGGACGCAATTTCTGATCCAAGCAAGAAGGTTGTGTTCTTCACTGCACCGTCAATTCGTGCGACTTTGGGTGAAAGCTTTGGAATGCCGATTGGTACAAATGTTGAGGGCAGGATGATTTCATCAATCAGACGTTTGGGTGTCGACCAAGTTTTCAACATGGATATTACGGCGGATTTGACGATTATGGAAGAGGCAAACGAGCTTGTTGAGCGCATTACAAAGAAGAAAACTCTGCCGATGTTTACGTCCTGTTGTCCTGGTTGGATTAAGTTTTGTGAGCATTATTACCCTGAATTCATACCGCACTTATCAACTTGCAAGTCACCACAGCAGATGTTCGGAGCGGTTTTGAAGAGTTACTACTGTCAGAAAAACGGTATTGATCCTAAGGATTTGTATGTAGTAAGTATAATTCCATGTACTGCTAAAAAGTTTGAGGTTACGCGAGAGGAATTGCGTACATTTGATTTTGATGACGTTGATGTAGCGCTTACAACTCGTGAGCTTGCTAAGATGATAAAGGGTGCTGGAATAAATTTTGTTGATATGGAAGATGAAAGTTTTGATAATCCGTTTGAAATAGCGTCAGGCGGAGCGGCGATTTTTGGAGCAACAGGCGGAGTAATGGAAGCGGCACTTCGTACGGCTGCGTACATGATTGACGGAAATGCAAAGAAGGTTGAGTTTAAGGAAGTCCGCGGAACGTCAGACATTAAAGAGGCTACATATAAAATTGGTGGAATAGATGTGAAAGTTGCGGTGGCATCTGGACTTTCAAATGCTAGGAAGATAATTGAGCAGGTTGAGTCTGGAGAAAAGGATTATCAAATGGTAGAGATAATGGCGTGTCCTGGAGGATGTATTAATGGCGGAGGACAGCCGGTTCAGAGCGATTCTGTGAGAAATTACAAAGAGCTTAAATCAACCAGAGCGAAGGCTTTATACGATTTAGACGGCAAATTAAAGCTTAGAAAATCACATGAAAGCCCAGTAGTAAAAATGTTGTATGATGAATTTTTTGACGCGCCAGGAAAACCAAGAGCACATAAGCTGCTACATACAAAGTATGTTAAAAGATAAATTCTTGTGGAGTCAAAAAGCTTTTTGAAAATAAACTGAAGTAAATATTATATATTTGTAAAAACATAGTAGACTATATATTGCATATAGCTGCTATGTTTTTTTATTTGTTCAAAATAAAGCAGTCGTATAGTGACTGAAAGCTGGTTATTATGCTGTTTTTTATGGTATGTTTAAATATGCATACTAATTATATAAAAGATAATATGTCAACTGTGCATAAATAAAATACATGATATATGTACAAGTCGCTATATATTTATTGCTATATGATAAATATACATGGAGCATGTGCTAATTGACATTACTGCAAGACGAGAAAATGTTATATAATATTATATATATGGTGATTATTGATGAAATTTAGTCATCTAGTTGCTAAATTTTCTACAACATGTAGACTTAATATGTAGACTTAGGCATTTTATGCTGAATATATCTAGGAGGGTTTTTATGAGTGAAAATTTTGACTTCAAAATTATCGATGATATTTTGAAGAACCATGAGCCGACGGCTATAATTGCAATTTTGCAGGATGTGCAGGAACATTATCGCTATCTTCCGCATGAGGTTTTTCCTTATTTGGCAGAAAAACTAAAGACAAGTGAGGCTAAGATTTATAGCGTTGCTACTTTCTATGAGAATTTTTCTCTTGAACCTAAGGGTAAATTTGTTATAAAGGTTTGTGACGGTACGGCTTGTCATGTTAGAAAATCAATTCCTATTTTGGAATATCTTCGTGAGGAGCTTGGACTTTCAAATAGCAAGCACACAACTGATGATTTAAGCTTTACTTTAGAAACAGTTTCATGTCTTGGAGCTTGCGGACTTGCTCCTGTAATAACTGTTAATGATAAGGTTCATGCGGAAATGTCACCTGAAAAGGCGGCGGCACTTCTTAAGGAATTAAGGGAGGAACTGTAATGCTTTTAAAGACAAAATATGATTTAGATGCTTGTCGTGCTGGCTATAAAGAAGCTGTGGACAAGCAGAAAAAGAAAATACTTATTTGTGCTGGAACAGGCTGTGTTGCCGGCGGTTCTTTGGATATTTATGATAAACTGATTCAACTTTTGACTGACAAGGGTGTTGAGTGTGTTGTTGCTTTGGCTGATGAACCTCATGACAGCGATTTGCATGATAATACTATTGGTATTAAGCGCAGTGGTTGTCATGGATTTTGCGAAATGGGACCTTTGGTTAGAATTGAGCCTGAGGGTTTGCTTTACACAAAGGTTAAGCTTGATGACTGTGAAGAAATTGTCGAAAAAACAATTATTAACGGTGAGTATGTAGATAGACTTTGCTATAAGAAAGACGGCGAGATTTATCGTCAGCAGGAAGAAATTCCTTTCTACAAAATGCAGCAAAGAATAGTTTTGGAGCATTGCGGACATATTGACGCTACATCTATAAAGGAGTATCTTGGTATTGGCGGATATACTGCTTTTGAAAAGGCTTTGTTTGATATGTCATCTAAGGATATTCTTAATGAGATGACAGAATCAAATCTTCGTGGACGCGGAGGCGGAGGATTCCCTCTTGGCAGAAAGTGGGAACAAGTTGCTAAGCAGAAAACAGACGTTAAGTATGTTGTTTGTAACGGTGACGAGGGTGACCCTGGTGCATTTATGGATCGTTCTATTATGGAGGGTGACCCGCACAGACTTTTAGAGGGTATGATGATTGCTGGTGTTGCTACTGGTGCACAAAATGGTTATATTTATGTTCGTGCTGAGTATCCTTTGGCTGTATCACGTCTAAAAAATGCTATTGCACAGGCTGAAGAATTTGGTCTTTTAGGAGATAATATTCTTGGAACTGATTTTTCATTCCATATACATATTAATAAGGGTGCTGGTGCTTTCGTTTGCGGTGAGGGTTCAGCTCTTACAGCGTCAATCGAGGGTAAGCGCGGTATGCCTAGAGTTAAACCTCCTAGAACTGTTGAGCAGGGACTTTTTGAAAAGCCTACAGTTCTAAACAACGTTGAAACTTTAGCGAATGTTCCTTTGATTATTGAGAAGGGTGCAGACTGGTTTAAGGGGATTGGTCCTGAAAATTCACCAGGAACAAAGGCTTTTGCACTTACTGGTAATATCTCAAATACTGGACTTATTGAAGTTCCTATGGGTACTTCACTTAGAAAGGTTATTTTTGATATCGGCGGCGGTATGAGAGATAACGGAACTTTTAAGGCTGTTCAAATTGGTGGTCCTTCAGGCGGATGTTTGGTTACTCCTAACCTTGATATTTCACTTGACTTTGACTCACTGAAGAAAGCTGGAGCAATGATTGGTTCTGGCGGACTTGTTGTTATGGACGATACTTCATGCATGGTTGAGGTTGCTAGATTCTTTATGAACTTTACTCAAAATGAGTCTTGCGGAAAGTGCGTTCCTTGTCGTGAGGGTACTAAGAGAATGCTTGAGATTTTGGAGAGAATTGTTGAGGGCAACGGTGAGGTTGAGGATCTTGAACTGCTTTTAGAGCTTGCTGATACAATTTGTTCAACAGCACTTTGCGGTCTTGGAAAAACTGCGGCAATGCCTGTAGTTTCAACAATCAATAACTTTAAAGATGAGTATTTGGCTCACGTTGTTGATAAAAAATGTCCTGCTGGAAACTGTAAAAAGCTTGTTACTTATGAGATTGACCCTGAGCTTTGCAAGGGCTGTTCTAAGTGTGCAAGACAGTGTCCTGTTTCTGCAATCAGCGGTGAAATTAAGAGTCCGTTTGTAATCGACAGCAAGAAGTGTATTAAGTGCGGAGCTTGCGTTTCATCATGCAACTTCAAGGCTATTAAGGAGGCTTAACCCTATTATGAATACTGATTTTATGATTATTGATGGCACTCCTGTTGCCATTAACGGCGAAAAAAATCTGCTTGAGCTTATTAGAAAAGCAGGTGTTGAACTTCCTACATTCTGTTATTATTCAGAGCTTTCAGTTTATGGAGCTTGCAGAATGTGTATGGTTGAAAATAAATGGGGCGGTATGGAGGCTGCTTGTTCTACTCCTCCTAGAAACGGAATGGAGATTAAGACTAACACTCCTCGTCTAAGAAAATATCGTAAGATGATCTTGGAGCTTTTGCTTTCGAACCACTGCCGTGACTGTACAACTTGTGACAAGAGCGGAAAGTGCCGTCTGCAGGAACTTGCGGCTAGATTTGATGTACATAAGGTTAGATTTGATAACCCTAAAGAAAAGCCTGATGTTGACGATTCATCAGTATCCATTACAAGAGATGCAAGCAAGTGTATTCTTTGCGGTGACTGTGTTCGTGTTTGTGATGAGGTTCAAAATGTTGGTGCTATTGACTTTGCTTATCGTGGTTCAAACATGAAGGTTGCTTGTGCATTTGACAAGCCAATCGGTGAGTCAAACTGTGTTGGCTGCGGACAGTGTGCTGCAGTTTGCCCTACTGGTGCTATCATTATTAAAAATGACAGCCACCGTCTATGGAGAGAGATGAACGATAAGGATACTCTTGCTATTGCTCAAATTGCTCCTGCTGTACGTGTTGCTGTTGCTAAGGAATTTAATTATCAAGGCGAAAATGTAATGGGCAAGATTGTTGCTTGTCTACGCAGAATGGGCTTTGACTACATTTTTGATACATCAACAGCTGCTGACCTTACAGTTTTAGAAGAAACTAATGAGTTTGTTGAAAGATTAGAAAACGGCGGTAAATTGCCATTGTTTACATCATGCTGTCCTGCTTGGATTAAGTATGCTGAAAACAAGCACCCAAATCTTTTGCCTAACATTTCAACTTGCCGTTCACCAATGCAGATGTTTGCGTCTGTAATCAGTGAGCAGTATAAGGATAGCGATAAGAAGCTATTGCAGGTTGCATTCATGCCTTGTACAGCTAAAAAGGGCGAGGCTGCCAGAGAAGAATTTGTTGATGAAAACGGCAAGCAAATGGTTGATTATGTAATTACTACTCAAGAGCTTATCGGAATGATTAACGAATCTGGAATTATTTTCAATGAAATAGAGCCTGAAGCAGTTGATTTGCCATTCGGAACAATGACTGGTGCTGGAGTAATTTTCGGCGTAACAGGCGGTGTTACTGAGGCAGTTATCAGAAGAGTTTCAACAGATAAATCACTTGCATCTTTGAGAAATCTTGCATTTGAGGGTGTAAGAGGATTTGAGGGTATCAAGGAATTTGAAGTTCCTCTTGAAGATAGAGCACTAAAAGTTTGCGTAATTAATGGACTTAGATATGTAGATGAAATAGTTGCTAGAATGGAAGCTGGCGAGCATTTCGACCTTATTGAAGTTATGGCTTGTCCAAATGGATGTATCGGCGGAGCAGGTCAGCCAGTAGCAACAACAGCTGAGAAGAAAGTTCGCAGTAACAATTTATATAACGCAGATAAGCTTTGCACATTAAAGCGTTCGGAAGAAAATCCACTTATGGATGAACTTTACAACGGTTTGCTAAAGGGCAAGGTTCATGATTTGCT
Source organism: uncultured Oscillospiraceae bacterium (assembly GCA_964548535.1). Classification (GTDB taxonomy): domain Bacteria; phylum Bacillota; class Clostridia; order Oscillospirales; family Ruminococcaceae; genus CAZJRQ01. The sequence goes on along the minus strand of CAZJRQ010000006.1, from coordinate 70,747 downwards.
ACACGTTTCTTATATTAAGGAATAATACTGCTTTAAATGCATAAAAATAAACGTACAGTCGAGCCTGAATTATGGCGAGATTGTACGTTTTTTTCATGCCTGAGCCATACTTGAAATTGGGTGTAGGTTCGTTTTATATTTTCTTTTGATGTGTGTTTTTTTAAACTTATTCGACCTGCTTACCTAAAAACATAGCAGCTGTTTTCGCTAGCATGATATGCTTGTCCTCAGCGGTTAAATCCTTGTCGCCGATAAAAGCTACGGCACCGATTACATCACCTGATGAAATAATTGGTGAAACAGCCAAAGCTTTTTTGTCAATGCCCTCGACTGGAATTAGAACTGAATCCGACTCGCTTTCACAAGCATAATCCTTACGGCTTTCCAGTAAATCCTCAAGAGCCTGAGAAATTCTTCGCTCGTTATATTCTTTTTTTTGCACTCCAGCCACTGAAACTACATGGTCCTTATCGCAAATAACTACCGAACATCCAGCGATTTTTGAGATAACTTCTGCTGCCTGAGCAGTGCCTTCAGCAAGCTCATTAACAGCTGAATATTTTTTGAAAATGACTTCGCCGTCATTACTAGTGTAAATTTCAAGTGGGTCGCCTTCACGAATGCGCATAGTTCTTCTAATTTCCTTTGGTATAACTACACGTCCTAGATCATCAATTCGACGCACAATTCCTGTTGCTTTCATATTTAAACCTCCATAATAGAATAACTTTTAGATTTATGTTTGTATTATCTGCGATAATTGAAAAAATATTCTTGCTTTTTGGAAGAAGTTAATTTTTTTGAATATTTTTTTGTTTTTATTTTAAAAAATGTGACGAGCTAATTGTATAATTATCAAGCTAATTGTTGATAAAACATGGCGTATTTCACAAAAATATAAATAAATATTTTTTTAGGTAAAAAGGCTTGACAAATAGCTGTATTTATGATAAAATAATTAAGTCGCAAACGGTAAATCACAAGTGTGTTACAGTTTGGACAGGTGTCCGAGTGGTTTAAGGAGCTGGTCTTGAAAACCAGTGATACGGCAACGTACCGTGGGTTCGAATCCCACCCTGTCCGCCAATATTTTAAAAAATGCGGAGTTATTCGCATTTTTTTATAATATTTTTTATTTTAAATATAATGTGCAGAAATACCCAAGTGGTGAAGGGGCTCCCCTGCTAAGGGAGTAGGTCTGGTAACGGGCGCGAGGGTTCAAATCCCTCTTTCTGCGCCAAACTATAACCCGCGTATTTACGATTAACCAACGTAGATGCGCGGTTTTATTTATATATTAAACACATTTGCTTGTTAATAATATACATCTAAATGTACATAAAAAGAACGTTTTGAACAATTATGCAACACGAAATTATAAAAAATAAAAGCCTTATGACTTATCCTCTTTTTTATCAAAAATTTCCAAAAAGCACTTGTTAATTGTATCGCTGTATTTTTCTTGTTCGGTTTTAAATGTGTGCTGATGCACCGTCTTTAGCATATTAGATGTAGACTGCCCTAGCAGCTACATAGCGTATTTATCAGGTGCACCTTGCTCGAGCGCATTAGGCTTGCGTTACCGTGTTCAAACCCCATGAAAACATCTTTAAGCAATAACCTCGCAACTATCGACAAAAACATCAAACCTATGCTGCTGATTGAACTTCTTAACGTGATACCCAATTCTAAATCCAAACGGCACGCAATTCAAATAAAAGTCTGCTTTACAATTTTCATGAACAACAACCTTTTTCGGTAACTCACCGTAAATCTCCGTGCTGTCAGTGCTAAGATTTGCGGTTTTGTTGACTTTATCAATATCACTATGAATTCCGTCAAGCTGTCGCTGATGAGTGCTACTGACATTTTTACTCTCAGCAATTTTTAGAGTGAGTTTCGCAGTTTCTTCGTTATAAAAAGCGGTCTGTTCTTTCAAATCTTCTTTAGAAATCAAATCATCAAGCATAAGGTCGATTGCCTTTTGCTTTTTTTGCCTGAAGCTTTCGATTTCAACTTCAAGCGGAATGCAATTAACGGCAGGCTCATTTTGCTGAATAAACATAATTTCAGAAAGCAAATCATTGATAATATCCTCTCTAGCACCTTTCTCGGCATCTGAAATCATTCTGTTAAATCCGTCACGCTTTTTAACAGAGGTTCCAGTTATACCTTCGTCATAATAAACTTCAATTAGTTTGCATCCATCATGGTCACTTATGTAATCGGTAAAATATTTTATTTGCGTTGAAAGAAAATTTAATTGATCCTCGTAATCTGTTGAAACACGGCAGTATGCCGCAACCTTAATTTGCCCAGTCATTGTACCTCTTTCCCCCATTGATATTGGATAAATATCCCCCTGCAATATATATATATATATATTAACACTTTATCATATGAAATTCAAGTTTTTTTATTACATTTAATTTGTGCCATTTACCAAAATTACAGGAGGATTTTTTACACTTTTATAATTTTTCACCAACTTTTTATTGTGTCACGTGACACGATAATTATCTACCTCGTGAACAATCCTTATCAATATTATTGTGCAAATCACGAGATTCTTTATTAACAATCTTTTCAGCGAAAACCTCAAGTAAATCCATATGCGATTTGCAAGGAGATTTTTCTTCTGAAAGATGATTAGTTTTCAAATTGTTATCTAAAACGCATTTTTATGCCCAGCTTTTAGTATGCTGATTTACATTTTGATTAGTATCCTTATGCAGTATGCTTAATGCCACACAACAACTAATATCATTACTCTCATATTCGGATAAAACTTTACTATATGATTCACTAAGATTGTACCTGTTAGTGTCAACTTTCGATTTGAAATCGCTTCATCACGGTCTTCAGGGTAGCTAAAGATTCGATTGTTCATGGTTTTTAATTCCTTTCATTTGGTTTTGGGTAGAAAAAATCCGCTTTACTTTGGAGGTAAAGCGGATTTAACTTTTTATATAACAATTTCACTTAATGAAATATTAACGAGCGAGTTTTATACTAGCTTAAAAATTAATTTAATCATTACTTAAAATGCGATTAAAACCTTCCATAATAGTTCTGCCTATTTGATGGCTATCATCTGTAATCAATCTTCCGTCTGAAGTTAACCACAGCGGAATCATTCCATCACCACAACAACCTACGCAGACAATTTCAGCACCATAATTCATATATATCATTCTGGTTATATTTGGATTACTTGTGATTGCGCATTTGGGTCTTTTATAATAGTCATATTTGCGTTCAGCAAGGATTTCAAACTCTTCATCATCGACATCTATTCCTTTTATTCCACCGAACTCTCGTACAAAGTCTTTTTGTTTTTCTGATAGATATACACCGTGAGCTTTACATTCTATTACTAGTTGAGTTATATCTATTTGACGCCCCTCATACCAACCAGCATCTTTTAATCGCTTGTAAGTGCTATCTGCAATAACAGGGTGGTAATCATATTCAACTGTTAATATGTAGTTAAAGAAATCATCCTCATTATCTGCAATTAATTTTTTATCTTGATTGTAAAACAAACCATCTTCTGACATATAAAAAACTTCAATGTCACCGGCGCAATTATAATACCCACCAATTTGTAAAACATTAATACCCATTTCAGACCAATTAAACGAAAGATAGCCGTTAGTTGATAAATTAAACAATATTCTATCACCAGATTGTTTTTCAATTTTACGAAAAATAATATTTCCATATTTCTCATAAAACCTAAAAATGCAATCTCGTTTATTAACAATCTTTTCTTTATTTAACTCTTTTGTGAGTTCTTCTTTATTAAATGATTTTGTTGAGAAACTATCTTCCAATTCAATTCTACTAAGCAATTCTTCTTTTGTCATAAAAATTCCTCCTTAATTTATTCCAAATGTGTGTTGGCAATTCTTACAAGGAGCTTTGTATGCTCCAGAGTTGTTGTTAATCGCATACCAATACGCTCCTATCTTTTTCAAATCACCTGTATCCATACTCGCTCAATAGTAATTATTTATAACCTAAAAAGCAATTAAAACCTTCCATAATAGTTCTGCCTATTTGATGGCTATCATCTGTAATCAATCTTCCGTCTGAAGTTAACCACAGCGGAATCATTCCATCACCACAACAACCTACGCAGACAATTTCAGCACCATAATTCATATATATCATTCTGGTTATATTTGGATTACTTGTGATTGCGCATTTGGGTCTTTTATAATAGTCATATTTGCGTTCAGCAAGGATTTCAAACTCTTCATCATCGACATCTATTCCTTTTATTCCACCGAACTCTCGTACAAAGTCTTTTTGTTTTTCTGATAGATATACACCGTGAGCTTTACATTCTATTACTAGTTGAGTTATATCTATTTGACGCCCCTCATACCAACCAGCATCTTTTAATCGCTTGTAAGTGCTATCTGCAATAACAGGGTGGTAATCATATTCAACTGTTAATATGTAGTTAAAGAAATCATCCTCATTATCTGCAATTAATTTTTTATCTTGATTGTAAAACAAACCATCTTCTGACATATAAAAAACTTCAATGTCACCGGCGCAATTATAATACCCACCAATTTGTAAAACATTAATACCCATTTCAGACCAATTAAACGAAAGATAGCCGTTAGTTGATAAATTAAACAATATTCTATCACCAGATTGTTTTTCAATTTTACGAAAAATAATATTTCCATATTTCTCATAAAACCTAAAAATGCAATCTCGTTTATTAACAATCTTTTCTTTATTTAACTCTTTTGTGAGTTCTTCTTTATTAAATGATTTTGTTGAGAAACTATCTTCCAATTCAATTCTACTAAGCAATTCTTCTTTTGTCATAAAAATTCCTCCTTAATTTATTCCAAATGTGTGTTGGCAATTTTCACATGGAGCTTTGTATGCTCCGGAGTTGTTGTTAATTGCATAATACGATATTTCATCAAATTTTGCACCAATTGCACTATACAGTTTACCTTCATATAAAGGATTCAAAGGTTTTTGGATCCTCAGCTTTCTTCCGCAAGCTTCACATTTAGGCCAAAAAGCTCCATCTCCTTCTATTGTTCGAAGATTTCCACATCTGCCTTCAATAACTAAACGTTTCAAATTCACTTTATCAGCGTCAAATGTTTCTTTTCCTACATACCACCTAGTACATTTTGCCTCTTTTACAGAATATCCCGTCGCATTATATTCTTGTAACGCTTGTAAAAATTCATCAGATGCAAGTTTATATCCCACTGCAGAATAAAAATCACGAATATTTCTACCTTTTAATTCATAATTTAAAGGTTCAACAAAGCATATATCTCGTGCACCGCATTTTTCACATGTTGTTATTTCCTTCTCCGTTTTTTAAAAATCGCTTCATACTGATTTGAAGATTTTGCCCACATAAAATAAAATTTCATAATAAAATACACTTCTATTATTTTTTATCGCACGATATTTAGCAATATCATATGATTTCTCCATATCTTGTAACTGTGCTATTATCTCTTTAGACGTTGCATTAGGATATTTCTTCTTATAATTTTCCCAACCTTTATTCCAAGATTCACCTTGAGCATTAGAATTAGTATGAATGCCAGTTTCAGAAACAAGCTGATTTAGGTTGTTGTAACTGTACTTAGTTACTTGACCATTTTCAGTTTTAGTAAGTCTATTACCTAACTTATCATAAGTATATTTTATTTCAGTAACGTCTTTACCATTTGTAACCTTTTCAGCTGTAAGTCGATAAAGTTCGTCATAGCCATACTCTGTAGTGCTGTCAAGCTCAGTGACCTTAAGTCTTTCACCTGATTTTCCAAGTGCATAAGCATATTTTACCATAACGTTGTTGTCTTTGTCAACCGATTGTTCACAAATCAGCTGATTAACGTCATTATACACATATGTGGTTGTGATTCCATTTGCATATTTAACAGCAGTTCTATTGCCGTTTGCGTCATACTCATAAAGCGTTGCAACACCATCTCTGTCTACAACCCTTGTTATTCTGTCCATAAGGTCATATTCAAATTTTGTGTCACCGTAAGGTGTTGAAGTTTTTATCAATCTGCAAGAATTATCATAACTATACTTGATTTGTATATCGTCGGCAAGTTTAACGTTCTCTAAAACGTCCATATCAAAGTATGCTTGCATAAAATCACTTTGTGGCACTCATCGCGCAAACCAATTTACCACATTTAAGCCTAATGTACCAAAAAGAACAACCCGAATAAATCGAGCTGCTCTTTTTGGTTATTATTAGGTTTTTTATCCCTTTACGCTTCCCAACGCTACACCACGAATGATGAACTTGGAGAGGCAAAGATATACAATTACTACTGGCAAGATTGCTATTACTATGTACAAATTGAACAATCCTGCGTCTGACTCAAGCGGGCCTGCATTACGCATTGCCGACAATACCAAAGGTACTGTATACTTGCTCTTGTCGTCAATTATTAGCCTTGGCATGAAATAGTTGTTCCAGTTTGTTACAAATGTGAAAATCATCTGTACTGCAAATGCTGGTTTCATAATCGGCAAAACTATTCTGTTGAAAGTCTTAAACTCTCGACAGCCATCAATTCTTGCCGCCTCTACTATTTCTATAGGCAGTGCTGAATCCATATATTGTTTCATAAAATAGAACACTGCTGGTGCTGCAATCGATGGCACAATCAGAGGAATATAACTGTTTGTCAATCCCCAATCCTGCATCAATCTATAAAAACCAATCGCTGATGCCTGAGTTGGTACCATCATTACTAACATGATAAATCCAAATGCAAATTTCTTGAATTTGAACTCATATGCGTGAATTGCATACGCTGTTAGCGCTGAGAAATAAATAGACAAACCTGCTGCTAAGCCTGAAATTACCAAGCTGTTTTTCAACGCTTTAAATACGTTTCCGTATGAAGTCGCTGTTAGCGAGCTGAACAAATTCTTGAAGTTTTTACTTAAATAGCTATCAGGAAGCCACCTGATTCCAGTCTGAACTTTTCCTCTAGTAGCATTTACTATCAAAAGATAAAACGGTAAAAGAGATATAATAATTAGTAATATCAGAACTGCATAAGCTACAATTCTTTTTACTGTAAGTGATGAATTTGAGTTTTTTTGCTGAATGCTTTTTGTATCTGACATAATTATTAACCCCCTTTCGCTACTGCTTTTTTAGCTTTTTTATCGTCCCTATCTTTAGTAGCAAAGTTAATTAACCAGCCCAAAATAGCAGACAACAAGAATATAACTACACAAACTGCAGACGCTACACCAACGCCAGAATCCTTACGTGTTTGAATTTCCATTACTAACGTCTTAGAACTAGGAATTCCTCCCTTAATCGGTGTACCTAAATCATTAGTAAACAATGCTGGTACATCGTACATCTGCAAACCACCGATCATTGATGTTATCAAAACGTATGTTAAAAGTGGCTTTATTATTGGAATCGTTATCTTCCAAAAAGTTTGAGTTGAGTTAGCACCATCAATTTGAGCTGACTCATAAAGTGATGTATCCACACCCATAATCGCTGCCATTAGCAATATTGTTGTATTACCATACCACAGCAAGAAATTTATAAATCCGATAATTCCTCGTGTTCCCCACACTGAATTTAAAAGCGTATCCTCTCTGCCTGTCATTGTAGCAATCAACGAATACATTGATCCGCCTTTGTCGAACAACGTGTAGAACAAAAATGCCATAGCTGATGCCATTATAACATTGGGAAGATATATTACTGCTTTGAAAAATCCTTGTGCCTTAATTTTTAATTGCAGATCAGTAAACCAAGTAGCCAATAAAAGTGATATTATAATCTGTGGAATAAACCCTACAAGCCAAATAGCAACAGTGTTGAAAAAACTATTTACCAATGTTTCTTCCTTACTGAAAACCTGCTTATAGTTATCAAGACCGATAAACTCTATCGTTTCTTTCTCCGTTTCCGAAGACGCTTGAGTTGTCCAGCCACCTGAAATTACACCTCTGTCAATTACGTAATCATAAAAACTATTGTGGAATGTTTGAATTAGCGGATATAATGAAAATACTATATAAACTACAAAAAATGGTATCAGAAATATGTAACCCCATTTCGCGTAGCTGATTCCTTTTCTCTTCATAATACATACCCTTTCTAATGCTAATCAAATTTATCAATTTAATTAGTTTTTAGTAAAATTATTTGTAAAATAAAAGGGGGCGTATTAAATCACCCCCTATTTAGTTTAATAGTTTTTGTTAAGCTTATTTATCGCTTATTCTTCAACCTTTAGGTTGCTGTAAAGTGCTGTAATGTCTTTCTTAAATGCAGCCATAGCCTCATCATATGTACTGTTTCCGTCAAAGTATGACTTCATTGCACCCTGGAACTTCTCGTTACAGCCCTGATCATATGCTGAAAGTTTATTTGAAAGATCAATCTTATCAGCAGCCTCTGTCAATAGAGCAAGGTGGTTCTGTCCGCCCAAGAATGGGTTAGCATAACCTTCGTCCATTAACTCCTGAATTGAAGCCTTGTTGTTTGTGTAATCCTGTGTATCATTAGTAATTGCCTTCATTGTTGCAGTATCAGTAGTCATAACTTTCATGATATCAGCAACTAGATCTGTATTATCAGAGTCGATAGCTCCGCAAATCCAAGTACCGCCCCAGAAGTAAGCCTGAGGACCTTCACAAGCTCTCCACTCACCATATCCGCCGTTGCCAACCTTAGCATTTGAGTTATCAGCCTTAATTTCAGTATCTACTGTATTTGGAAGAAGTACGAATGGAATACCCCAAGTTGAGAAGAAGTAACCAAATACTCCGCCGTCAATCTTCTGTCCAGCAGCCCAAGCATCATCCCAAAGAGAAGTCTTGTTGTTGTATCCAGAATCAGTATATTCCTTAGTAGTTTCTACCCAGTCAATAATCTGAGGAGCAATCTTTATAGTATCGCCATCTACCCAAGGCTCTGATACTGAGTTTGAATATAGTCTATAAGCATCATCATAACCTGAAAGCATCTTATAGCCTTTATCCTCCATTTTTCCAGCAGTTTCAGTAAACTTATCCCAATCAGCAATAGCTGCCTGAACCTCATCTGGATCATCAGTTCCTAAAACGTCCTTAGCAATTTTAGCATTATACATAAACAAACCTGGAGTTGCCTGCCATGAAACACCCTTTAGCTCGTTTGTAGCTGTATCAGTTGCAACGTCCTGAGTATATTTATACTGATTAGTCAAATCTTCATCAGTGATACCCAAATCCTGAACTGAAAGCGCAACGTCACCATTTACGTATTTCAAAGCATAGTCTGCCTCAATCAAGAACAAGTCAACCTTTTCAGTTGATTCACCCTGAGCTTTAAGTGCAGCATCAAGCTTTGTCTGATAAGCATTACCTTCATTTTCAACCTGAACCCAGTTTAGTGTAATACCGTCAATTGAAACGATTTCCTTTTTGCCGTCCTCAAGTTCTTTATACTTAATATCCTTATCAGAACCGATTCCATAGAAATCATCAAGTCTGTTTTTGAACTCAGTATTCCAGCAGTAAATTGTCAAAGTTTCCTTTGATTTGTCTGAAGATTCTACACCATGAAGTGTTGTAGTGTCAATTCTATCAGGATCTTCCGTCTTTGAATCTTCACCGTCTCCGCCCTTTGATTCTGTTCCGTCTGCTTTGCTTCCGTCTGTACCAGCTGTGCTGCTATCATCAGTTGATCCGCATGCAGTCATCATCGATCCTACCATACATAAGCTTAAAGCACCAGCAAGAAATCTTTTTAAATTAGCCATAATAAATTTTCCTCCTTAAATTTACATTTTAATTCAAATTATTTTTTAATTGCATTCACATTGCAATTAGCCACTGATTAAATTTGAGCTACTGAATTCCCATTCAAAAATTGCCCATCGATTGTCAATACCTTTGGAAAAGTTGTCTGCGGATTTTCAATCATTTCAATTAATTGCTTAGCCGCCGTTTCTCCAATTTGCGTTGTGTCCTGTAAATACGTCGTAAGCTTTGGTGTAAGGAACTTTGCATAGTCAATCCCATCATATCCAACTACTGAAATATCACGTCCGACTTTCAGCCCTAAATCTTTTATGGCCTTGTATCCCCCGATCGCCGAGTAATCATCTGGCATAAATATACAGGTTGGACGGTCTTCACCATTTAATAAATCACAAGTTAGCTGATAAGTTCTGTCAGGATTATGATAATCACTAATAAGCATCCACTCAGGTCGAATATCAATTGACATATTAATGCAAGCCATTCTAAATCCCGCAAGTCTCTTTTCAGCAACCGCCGACTTATTACCTTGAATATAAGCTATTTTCGAGTGTCCCATTTTCGCAACATAATCAACAAGTTCTTTCATACCGCTCTCATTATTAGAAATAACAGCAGAACGTCCGTCAAATGTGTGATCAATTGTCACTACTGGTATGTCACCATTAATAACCTCATAAACATCAGGATCTGTAAAATCAGTACAAGTGATAACGATACCATCAACACAACGATACTTACAATGCTCGTATGTAGACATTTTCTGACGTCCGATATTCTTATTTATAAAAGTAATATCATAGCCCGAAAATTCTGCCCGAGTCTTAAAACTGTTTAGGACCTTAGCAAAGAAATCATGAGTTAAACCACTGCCCGCCTCGTCCGAAAACATTACACCTAAATTAAAGGTTCTGTGTGTCTTCAAAGCTCTTGCATGAGAATTGGGGTAATATCCCATTTCCTTTGCAGCTTTAATAAGTCTTTCTCGCGTAGCATCGCTTACGTCTTTATGACCGTTTAATGCTTTACTTACTGTTGCAACTGAAACTCCGCAGCGAACGGAAATATCTTTTAATGAAGCCAACACAATTCCACCTTTCATTAAAATTAAACGTTTTCTTAAACGTTTGTAGATTTAAAATTAATCTAAACGTTTACGTTAAGTAAAATATACAATATTTCATCACAAATTACAAGTGTTTTTCACATATTTTCGATTTTTTATCACAAAATTGGATAGTCTCACATAGTTTCAACAGTTATTTTGTGCATTTTACACATACATTTTCGCACGGATTTGAGTTCTCTTAACATATTTTTTCTTTTCTGGCACACTAGAATTTTTTTCTAAACTAGATTAACTAGCTTAACAATTACCACCACACAAACTTATGCGTCCACATTAATTATCGGATAAGTTTTCAACAAAAGATATTTTTTTAGTATATTATATACAAAAACTTTCAACAAAACAATATTCAATCGTTTTCGTACGCTTTTCGATAAAACTATATTTTTTGCATAATATTGTATTATTTTTATCATTCCAGCATGATAAATCGCTCGAAATATGTATAAATAGTAGATTAGATTTTTCCTATTATATTTTTTGTTGTACATATTTTATAATCAACTTGCCATTTCATTGTTAAAATGCACAAAAATCCGAAACTCAGCTTATTCAGTTAAAAAAATATTCATAAACTCCCGCACTCAATCCACTTACCCAAAAATAATATACTTAAACGTTTGAGTAATAAATTGCACTAGATTATAACAAATAGCACAACACCCCTTGTCACTAGTATATGCCCGTAAAATCGCATTTAGAACGTACAGGCGCAAAAAAGTCCATCTCCAAACGGAAATGGACTAATCGTCAAAAATTGTAATTATTTATCAAACTGATCTCTCAACTTTTTCTGTTCTTCTTCCATAAGCTTCATCAGATCTTCAAGTGAAGTAGTTGCAGACTTATTCAGCTTTTCATTTACTTCAGGCTGTTTAATATCAACTTTGGTTTCGACAACCTCTTCTACAGCTGGTAAATCTTCTACAGTTTCAGCAATCTCAGTTTCATCAGCGTCAATCGAATCAAGCAATCTAGATGCTTTCTCGTAATAAGCTTTTTTCTTTTCTAAATCTTCATCAGGCACATCCTGCACATCTTCAACTGCCGGTGCAAAGCTTTCCTCAGCAATCTCAATCTCTTCAGCAGCCAAAACTTCTTTTGACTTACCAATATCATCACCGAAATCCAAATCTAAATCCAAATCAGGAGTAATCTGTTCTTCATCATCTACACTAGATTCAACTTGATCATGTTTCTTTGAAGCTTTAGCCTTATGCTTTTCCTGAAGGCTCTTTTCATTTTCACCGCCAAACAGAAAGTCATCAAGCTCAACTTCTTCATCGTCATCAGTATCTTCTTCTTCGTCATCATCAGCACAAGCGTGATTTTTAATTGCAATAATCATTTCAATCAAAACCCACAAGAAAAGCGGAATGATAACACAAATCGCAACACCCACAGTAGTAGTCAAAAAGCCGATTACCTTACCAGCAGTCATATAATAAGTATTAGTAACGCCGACTATATTCTCAGAATTCACATAATACTTTTTGCTAGGATTTTTAGTTTGAGAAAGGGTATAAACTACTCCGTCCGTGCCATCCTCCTTAGGTGCAAGCTCCTCCATCCAAAAAACAGAAGTGCCTACGCCAGGAATATTTTCAGCAATAACAGCTTTATTTATACCTTCTTTACTAGGCGACCCCTCCGACGCTACCACCAAAGCACCCTTCGGAATAGAAATTTTTGCATCATCCGACTGCATTTTGTCCGAACTCATTATATACATACTATAGCCCATAACGCTCGGCGTAACATCCTTATTCTTAAATACTCTCGAAAGTCCGAACAGTACAAGCAATTCAAGAATAATAAAGACTATAAAAAATATCGCAACGCTTTTAGCAGCAGTTGATTTCTGCTTAGTTTTACTCATAAATTTTTACATCCTTTCCATGCAAAACGTAATTAAATTTTTCTACACACACGTTATAACATTTTAAAACTTATAACATTACAGTTTATTATAGCACACATTTTATAATATTTCAACTAATTTAAGTCATATTTTAAATTTTTTTATTATTGCATTTTATAGATGAAACCGTTTGACAAAATCGCCAAATAGAGTTATAATATTTACATAAAATCAAGCTTGTGTAGCACAGCTGGCAGTGCAGCTCATTCGTAATGAGCAGGTCGTGGGGTGTATTTAAAGCGACATTCAATGACAACAGCGGACAAACAAGCTAAATCACAATTTTATATTTTTTGCTAGTGTGGCTCAATGGCAGAGCAGCTCATTCGTAATGAGCAGGTTGCGAGTTCGATTCTCGCCACTAGCTCCACAATAAAGCCGTCTAAACACGTTGTTTAAGCGGCTTTTTTGTGTCACATTAGTAATGATGACCTCTTGGGTTCTACTGGGACGTTTTTGTGTATTTTGGCTATATTTTCATCCTTTGTTAATTAGTATACTTGTGAAAGCGAAGAAAGTCTTGCAAAGATTGGCAGGCTTTTCTATATTGACAAGCTAGACTATTCAACCTTTTTATATGCATTATTACATTTGATACCAAAATTTATTATAATTCACTTAGCGTAACACTCTTTGAACCAATTTTTTTGTATTCTTCATCATGAGTAACCATTATTATTGTCTTGCCCTGCTCATTGAATTTCTTTAAAATGTCAATGACCTTCTTGGCATTTTTTCTGTCGAGTGAACCTGTTGGTTCATCTGCAAGGATTATATCACATTTCTTTATCATTAGTCTGGCAAGTGCTATACGTTGTTGTTCTCCGCCAGAGAGAGTATATACCATACTTTCTCTTTTATCCTCAAGCCCCACATTTTTCAGTGCATCATCTATACTTACTTCACAACGAAATTTAGATTTTACCATTTCAAGATTTTTAACAACACTCTTGCTTTCAATTAATGCAAAATTCTGAAACAAAAATCCAATTTTTTCTCCAAAAAGCCATATCTGATTTTTTCGTTTTGAAATATCACGACCTTCAATAAGCACTTCGCCACTGTCAATGCTTTCAATTCCACCGATAATATTTAGCAGTGTAGTTTTACCACAGCCACTTTCTCCGTTTAATACAAGAAATTCACCGTTATCAATTTTCATCGATATATTATCAAATAATATACGCCCGTCAAAGGATTTCTTTATATTCTTTAATTCTATCATATTGCTTCTCCTATATACCACCCTTAAGTATTTTCTGAATGCTCTCGTTTTCATATTTTCTTGAATATTTAAAAATCACCAGAATTTCTATGACCAGTGTAATTCCAAAAGCCAGAAGAATTGAAGTCAGATTAACTGCTCCAAGACTAGCAAGAATAATTCCTGATATAATTGTACCAATAAGTGTGGAAATGAATGTTGTAATAAATATTGTCTTGTTTCTTGAGAAGTTTGAATATCCAAGAATTTTTTTTAAAGTCAGTTCAACAGCACTGAGCTGATATTGAGTTTTAATAATCAGAATGTTTACACTGATTTCTAGTGCTATAAACAGAATAATCAGTATCGAACATAAATAAAGAGTTCGTTCAATAACTGCCTTTTTAAAAAGATAGAATGAATATACATTTGTTATTTCAACATTAAAGCCATAGCTTTCAGCAAATTTTGTCAGTTCTTCGGGGGAGGCTTTTATCATACAGTTATAATCACGAGGCTGGTCAACTGAAAACGATGCTTCGTTATTAAGTATGCTCTCCTTGTCAAGAGGAACGAAATTTTGATTGCTCAGCATAACAATAATTGGGTCATTAATCCACTCACTTTTATTCAGATAATTATCTTCTATCGCAATAACAGATGCTTTTTCATATTTGATTATTTCTGTATCAGGATTTGTACTTTCATCAAAAAATGACGAGGAAAAGTCACTTAAATTATGAAAGTCATCATCATTTAAACTTTCTCCTGATGAAACAAAAATATTTATATCTGCTTTGATATCAATATTTTCAAGCTCAGGTATCCAATCTCGCAACCATTTCAATGATGTATCAGAAGTGAAAAATATATATCTGCCATTATAATTATACAATGGGTCCATATATTCCATATCCATGTAAAAGGTTCTATAAAATTGTTCAGTTACAATATCTCTGTTATCAAAGCATTTATCTGTTCGTATAAAATTGACATACTGATAGTTTTTATGTGCCTTGAAATAGTCTTCTTGCTCATAGAATTTCAGGCATTCTCTTATAGTTGCAAATTCAGTGCCCAAAAGGACTACTGTAAGCATACAACTTATCACCTTTACAAGATAATTTCCAATCAGAATTTCGTTTTTACCTACAACATTCTGAAAAGCTGCACGAATTCGAAAGCCAAATATTCTCAGATTAATCGCACAGTTTAGCAAAATAAATATCAGTATTGTAAAAAAGCTTACCGTAATTAGAAAATCAGGAAAAGTAAATATTTTCAGAACAGTAATTAGGATAAAAGAAACTGTTATTATAAAAATAGTATCAAAAACAACTGTTTTAAAATATAAGTTTCGCAAAGATTCGCCCATTGATGCTTTTACCACATATTCACGTTGGCAATTTATTATGGAGTAATATGATATAAAGCATAATATAACTGCAATAATAATCCATATGCTTATGAACGCATTTCTCACATTGCCCCACTGACTGAACCCGTCTTCCGTCGGAAAGCTTCCACCATAATTATCTGCAAGCTCTGATTTCATTTTTCTCATATCTGAAAGTTCACCAATAAGGTAATATTTTGTTTTTATATTGCTGACAAGTTTTTCGGGGGCATCATTAAAGGAACAGAACTTAACCTCAGTTGCTCCACAGAATATACTTTTTTTATTCCCATTGCAAATATGGTTGTTATTTTCTAAATAGTCTTTTGTAGATTGATTGCAATAAATAGTAATTTGTCTTTTGAATTTATTTTCCAAATTATCATGCATTAAAAATACATGTACATTGTGATTTCTTGCACTGTCAGAAATATTTGTCAACATTTCGTTCTTTGAAAAATAGCTGTTATTATAATAAAATGTTTCAGTATAAAAATCGCAGAAATCATTCATATAAAATTGATACAGTTCGCCAGGCACAATAAAACCAAACAGTAACATCAGAAAAATGAGCAGATATTTTACTTTTTTCATTTATGTCTCCGTATTTATGTTTAAAGACGGCCATTTGTCTTGTGCCTGTTTATATAGATTTTTGATTTTATCCTTATTGTTCTTTATTGCTGCATTATCTTCGTCACTTAATGTATCAATAGGATTCATATTATTATCAAGATAAATATTACTTCCAAAATCAATTTTGCCTTTTTCATAGTAAGCTATCTGTAAGCCGTATTTATCATTACTGAATAATTTAGGCCATATTAGCAAATCAAAATAATATCCGTCTTTTGGTTCTCCATTCTCGTCACATTCTATACTCTCAGTTATAGCCAAATTATATGTGAAATCAAGATATCTCGGCATTCCTACACTGTATGCATAATTATTCTCGAAAAGAGTATAGTCCTGTCTTTCTTCGTTATATCCAAGAGATGTTTCATTAGGTCGGCACACAAAGACATAAAATACACACCATACTATGTTGTAAATGACAAATAGTCCTATCAAGATAAACGTACAAAACTTAATAATTCTGAATTTTGATTTTTCATCGCTCATAATCATTACCATCCTTTATAGTTAGCATAAATAAAATCATATAATCTGTTAATATTTAGATATTAATAGATTATATAGTGCTATTGTTATTATTTACTTATATCAACGTATATCCAATAATCAACGTATTTTGTTGTATGCTCAATATCAGCTTTGCCCGTATTTGAACCACCTATTAACCACGCAGTATATGAACTTTCAGCACTACCATTTTCAACTCTACCACGATGTCTCCATCCAGTAGGTGCATATACTTTTGTAATATAATCTTCGTTTTGACACCATGTATCATATCCAACCTTTGCACTGACTGAAGCGGTTCCATCTGATGTATTTAATGAAAATGAAAGAGTCTTTTCCCAATCATCATTAAAAGAAACACCCATATTAGTAGCAGATTTATGACCATACACTTCTGCACTAGCCCCCATAGCACTCATAGAAGCCATCATCATAATAGCAGCACCCATGGCCGCAAGTCTTTTTGTAAGTTTGTTCATAATTAAAATATCCTTTCTCATTATAACATCCAATATTTTGAATGTCAATCTTTGGTTTGTGTGACGAATGATTATGTAGTTTGAATCTACTGCATTGGTATCACCCCTATTACTTTTTTTAAACTCTTACTTGGTTAGTGCAGAGCTGTGAACTTCAAGGTATTCATATTTGCTGCCACTATAAGTGTACACATGAGCTTCTGTACGATATTTGCGACCAGTAATTGCAGATGAGTATGAGCCAGTAAGAGATAGATATTTTGCATTAACTTCCTTTGTTGCTACACTAACATTTTTCCAAACACCGTTATTATATTCCTGCAAATACAGATAGACAGAAATTTTCGTCGATGATGATTTCCCACAAACAGTACAAGCATATTTTAAAGTTGTACCTGTTGACTTTGCTACACTCGTAGAAATTCTATCTGTGTATAAATTCATCACCGTTATTTCTTCATCTATTGGTGTAGTTACGTCCGTAGCATATACAGTAGCACCAAACATACAAGACATTATACAAATTGCCAAGATTGTAGAAATGATTTTCTTCATAAAAAAAGCCTCTCCTTTCCCGCTTATTTGTTCCTACGTAAGCTAAGATAGAAGAGGCAACCATTTTGTGCACACTTTTTGAGAAGAATATTTTATTTTGTAACTTTAACCGAATTTGCCATATGAATCATGTCACTTTTACACAAATTGCCACTAATGCAATATGAATAATCTCCGTATTGCCAAGTGATTATTGAGGTTTCACTATTGTAAGACAAAAACGCCTCAACGCCCAATACTTTTAAAGTTTCCGTCTTCATATTTTCAGTATCAATTTGATTAGTAGTATATATATTGCTTTGCGTAAAGGCTATGTATTTATCATCAAACACATAATAAATTTCGTGGAAAACTTCATTAATATTGTCTGACTGTTTCTCAAATCCATCGGGAATAAACGTTGGCTCGTACAAAATGAATTCTGCCACTCCACTTTGTGCTGGAATTTCGCCATCAACATAATTTACATCTGCATTGTCTTCATTTTGCGTAACAAACAGCCCTACAAACCATTCTCTTAATTCTGGTACTGCTCCAACGGTAATTGAGCCTGCAATAATTGTAGCGGCAATAATGGTTATTACTCGACGAAAAGTTGTTTTGATAAGTGGATAGTAACTCTTGCCCCTATTTCTTACCAGATGACTGATTTTGCGTTTATATTCTTCTGAAAAATTGCCATCACATTCGGGTGTATTGTGCATTTCAAAAGCCTCAACGTCCACAACTGATGCTTGTAAAGCCTTGATAAAATTTGAATTCTCAGATGTCATTGTCACTCACCTTTTCGATAATTTTCCTTTTCGCTATTTCAATATATTTGTAAACCAACCTTCTCGAAATGCCCATAGTTTTTGCAGTTTCATCAGCTGATAAGCCATAGATAAGCATATATGTCAAAGCGTAACGATATTTGCTTTCAAGCTCGTCAATCGCTGATTTCAGTTCTATATAATCATATTTATCAAGGTCATCAATCGTTGGAACATTTTCATTGATTACATCCTCAAAAGAAATATTTGTGTTATTTCTTTTTTCCTTGTTGTATATTGCATAGCTTGCGTTCTTAATAGTTATGATAAGGTAAGCCTCCATTTTGTGCAAAGATAAATTGTGAACTTTTTGAAAACACTCGGCAATGCTAAAAAAAGTGTCCCAAACTGCAACCTCTGCAAGACCTTGGTCTTTCAAAATTCCTTTTGCAACACTGAGCAATTTTTTCTCATATTTATGTACAAGCCTTTCAAAATCCTTTTTATCCTCTTCATCATCAATAAGTGCCAAGCAAACACCAAGCATAAAATTCCTCCATAGTAAATATTACTTCCTCTACATTTTACCACACAAAGAGAGCATTTTCAAGTGTAATTCCCTCTGTGTCACGCAGTCATATCTATATAAGTAACCAATAGAAGATATATATTAAATACAAAGAACAGAGTAATTCATAAACCAAAACAACGCACCCTCCGATTAGTTTCAGAGAGTGCGTTTGTTGTTATGCACATATATTCCACCCCGACACATTATGTCGGTTTCATATTTCAATACAAATATAATAAGGTTGAGAATTATCTGTATTTTCTTGCAACACATCACTTTCATATATTTGGAATTAGCGAAATAGTCATCAAAAATCAGACACGCTATGTCGTGGTGTCTTTCGAAAAAGTTTGATACAATAAGACTATCACCTCAACCAGTTCGCATCAACATCAAAGCCTCTGCGTAGCTCAAAACCACGCTCAGCCATATCGTCAGCCTTGATTGTTACAAGCTCTTGTGGAACTTTTTGAATTGATGCAACCTGCGAAACTGTGTATCCCTGCACAAGCAAGTCAAACACATCATCGTCGTCAAGTAGGAGGTTTGCAGCAAATAAATTCGCCTCTATCTCAGCACGATTGCGATAACGGTTACTGTTGGTTGAAAAGAATAAACAGCCTTTTAATTCTTTCAGTGGTCTGACCATTATGTTTACGTCAAAACGACTTGCAAGCTCAAAAACTGATATACGTCCGTGTTCCTCACGAATTGCATTTACATATTCAAAAATGTTCAAACTGCTCACCTCACAAATAGTATATCATATTTTTTTGTTCTTGTGGTAACAAATTTTGTACTGCAAATACGATTACTTGCCAAATTTCGATTTAAAATAAATGTCTTGAATTGCTTTGAAAACCTCTTCCTTGTCCTCATCAGAAATGTCGCCACCTGCAAACAAAGCCTCTGTTCCGTTGATGATTTGTTGTGCAAACTCCTTGCCATCAGCCGAGCGAACAAGCCTTGCCTGTTCAACATAGTGACTTTCATTGGACAAGAGATAGTCCGTTGTAGTATGTAAAGTTTCGCTGAGTTTTAACAGAACGTCCTTGTTTTTGGGTACAAGATTTCGGTGTTCGTAATTTAGTATTGACCTCTCTGTTACACCACAGATTGATGCTAACTGCGACTGGCTCATATTTTGTTGTTTGCGTAATGCTCTTACCTTTTCGCCAAACTCCATAAAATTGTCCTCCAAACTTTATTCAAAAAAATATTTTTTCAATAGGAAGATAGACTATTGACAATGAAATATGTTAATGTGAAACTTGTTTCTGAGATTAGCATACTGCAAAAGAAAGTATTTGTCAAGCGATATTATAGAAAGGAATTATGCCTATGGAAAAATTAAAAGCAATCGACGGAGAAACCTTGATGGATAAAATCCTGCCACCAGTCAAGTTTGTTATTGACATGCTGTTACCCACAGGGTTGTGTATTCTTGCTGGAACCCTAAGTCTGGTAAGTCGTGGCTTGCTCTTGATGTGAAAGACAAGCAAAGTGGTGATGCCGTTTTGTACTGCGAAGGTCGTGATATTGATAGTAGAGAAATAAAGTTGCACTTCAATACAGAAACTCACCATTGGTCAAAAGTTGCTGACAGCATTACCGAGCCTGAACAATTCGACGATGCGATACTAAAAGCACTTGTACTTTTTATGCAAGACAAAAATAGTTACAACGGCTCTGCACAAGACCTTACAGACAAGCTGATTGCGTGTAGCAACAATAGTTTTGAACGTAGCAGAGTATCAAAAGTGCTTATTCAAAGTAGTGAAAGGCTTACTCAGTTAGGCTTAAAATATTCAAGTGGAAAAAGTAACGGCAAGCGTTTTGTTAAAGTTGAAAAGTTTGTTCAGGACACCAGGGACACCACTTTGACTGGTGAGAGAGATAATGCAATTTCTTCTTTTGCTGATAACACATCAGATTATGACCTGCCTGCAAAGTCCGTAGATACGTTGTTTGATGATAGCAAAACCGACAAAAGCAACTCCAATTATTACGTCTTTGGAAGTGACCCTTTAAAAACTACTGACCCTCATAAAAATGGTGTCCCTGCTGACCCTTTGTGCAATGACTTCTTATCAAGCGTAGCTCATATGCTTACTTCAAATCTTGATAGTCAAGGAATAAGCGTTGCTGATTTCAAACCTCGTAATTCTCAATAAAAGGCGATTTGTGGCGAGAACTTGTGATTGGGGAAACTATCTGCAAAAGAAGAAAAAAGCTCACACGAGCGATTTGTGAGGGTGTGTGGAGAGAGAAAGGTGAACTCATCTACTGCAAAGAAATATTGATGGCAGAGAAGAAATGATTTAGGTAAAAGAGGTCTCACTTGAGGTGGAATTTACACCTTGTCTATTGTGTTGCAGGTTAAAGTGACGGAGTCACACCCACATCGAAATCGGCAAAGCCGACCGAAACTACGGGGTTTGAGGGGCATTTTTAATGGGGTCAGAATTTTCGAGTTTTGTGAAGTTAGGGGTTATAGGCGAGCAAGTCCCGTAAACTCGGGACATTTTTTAGGAGTTATGCATTAATTAATACGAAAAAGGAGAAATGATATATGAAAATGGAAAACAAAGAAAAATTCGCTCTGTGGATACGTCCTCAGACTATGAGAGATGTGGATTCGCACTACAAAGGTGACAACTGTAAGTCGAAAAGTGAGTTCATTGAAAAAGCCGTAAAGTTCTATCTTGGCTATCTTAATGAAGAATCAAACATCAGCTACATCTCACCAATGATAACCGAAACAGTGAAGTCACAGATAAAAGGTACAGAGCAAAGGTTGGCTCGGCTTATGTTCAAAACAGCAGTTGAGTTGTCGAAGAACAGTCACATTCTTGCAAGCTTAAGTGACATTGATGACGATACACTCTACGCTTTAAATCATAGGTGTGTTGACGAGGTTAGAAAAATTAACGGCATTATTGATTTCCAATATGTCAATGATTTTCAGCATGGAATTATTGATTAAGCAACAAAGGAGTGACAACATTTGCAACAGCCTCAATGGAAAAAGGAAAACAATTCAAACAGAATTGTCACCCGACACGACACCATACTTGACCACATAACCTATCGTGTGTGGTCTGTGTTCAGCGAGAAAAATCAGTCTGGAGATAAGCTTGCTGGGCTGATGATTAGGGACTTGGAGAAAGAAGATGTTAAGCAATCAGATGAAAAATATTAACTTGACTTGTGACATTAGTTGTGGTATGCTTGCGTTGCAGATACAATCTGCTTTAGCTTGACCGCTGCTGTCAGAAAGGACGGATTTATGAATAAACAGCAGCATTTTATTGCAGGACTTTATTGCAGACTTTCAAAAGACGACAATGTTGCAAACGAAAGCATTAGCATTGAAACTCAGAAAATTATTCTTGCTCAGTTCTGCAAAGACAACAACATACAAATATACGACTATTATTGCGAAATGAAAATCCCTTAATTGATACAATTTGATAATATGAACCCTACACAAAAGGCTAGAAATAAAGGCTTCTGACAGCAACGTATCCGTCAGAAGCCTTTATTTTTTTGTAGTCTGAAATTGGCAAAGGAATACGAGGGTTCAAATGTGAACCCCCTCTTGATGGATTTGAACCCTCTAAATTAACTTTGAACCCCCAACAGAGGAAAAATCAAAAGGTATCAATGGTAAGAAGCAAAAATATGCATGAGATTTATTTAATTTTTATCATAGAAATGTTTTTATTTTTGTATTATAATATGTTTAATTGATCTAAAATCATCCGAGAACGGGTCATGTGGAGTGTTTGGTGTTGATGACAGAAAAAAAGCTAACACTATTTAGGAGGTTATTATGAAAACTATTACTATTGCAGGGGAAACTATTGACGTAAATGTTGAACGACTTATGTTAAACGAAAGAAATACTAACGATTTGTTGAGTGTGGATGTATTATAGTGAAAATAGATATGGGGTAGAAAATATGGATAAAATAAGTTTTCGAAAGCTTCAAGAAAGCGACATTAAATTTCTTAGTGAACTATTGAATAACAAAAAAATTATTGCTATGCTTCATAATATAGAGCAAAGTTATGATAATTGGCTTAATGATTATAATGAATACTGGAAGAATGATAATGATGAGATACATTTTATTATCTATCTTAATGAAAAACCAATAGGATGGCTTAAGCTTAATGGGCTGGAAGGAGATTCTATTGCTTGGATTTCCATGCTCGTTATTTCTCCTTGCTATCAAAACAAAGGTATTGGTAGAGTTGCAGTGGCATTCGCAGAGGATTTTTTTAAGGAAATCGGATTCTCTCAATCTGGTATACATACAACCGATGATAATATAAATGCTTATAAACTATATACAAAATGCTGTTATGTTGTATCAGAACACACAAGCTGTACGACAGAGGACGGCGTTCATAGAAAAAGCTATAAATTCATTAAAAATATTTAATATTTTTATATTAAATACTCCCACTCAACCCATAATTGACAGCAATTTCATAGCTCTTCGTCAGAAGTTATAAGAAAGGTGGATTATATGAATCAGGAATGGTTATTGGATAACGCTGATACGAAAACACAGTCAAATTACCGAGCTTACTGCTCCTCTACTCAACGAGCTTATTGACAAAATAGTGGTTCATCACAAGGAAATTCTCTCCGACGGTCGCACAATTCAGCAAATTGAAATTTACTACAATTTTATCGGACGTATAGGAATGGGCTCAAAGACCGTAGATACGCAGGTTTTACAAAAACACTCGGCTTAACTAAAAAGTGTCTTTAAATACAACCCACGGTCGCAGGTTCAAATCCCGTCACAAGCTCCACCAGGGATGTGCCCCTGGACCATTGTCCTCGCAGATAAATTCTGTGAGGACATTTTCGTTTGTATTTTGTGTTATAAAAGGTTATATCTTATGATTTTTTCGAAAATAATATAGGCAACACCACAAAAAGATTTTGCGATGTTGCCTATACATATATTAACTATCAGATAAACATTTGCATTTTCTTTTAACTATCCTAATAATCCACATGTTTTAAAATACTCCCATAAAGCATCCGCATATTTAGATTCAGAAATAGCAATGGCCCTATTTTTGATTTTTTCAGTAATTTTCTCAATAATAATTTCTGCATTTGCATCTTCTCTATTACTAAATTCATCAATTACCATGTTTGTATCCACATAATTTCCCATCAATATATTGCGTTCGGCTAAATCACTGATAGAATTAATTTTTTCAAAATAGCCACTGTATTTGTACTTATATTTCGATACGTTATTTTTAAAATAAATTAAAAACCTATCCATATAATCTTGACGGCCGTTACCTGTTTTACTTAATTCCCCAGACGTTCTCCCTATCCCCATTGGAATAAGCCAAAAGTTAGCTAGGCAATGATATTGCTTGTTATAATCTTGTAAATATTCAGGCCATAGTTTAGCAGACGTTCTTGTATTTGCTGCCTTTCCTGCTTCAGGAACACGATTTGCTATTGTATTAAAACTGTTCATTGTATCTCCAGCAAAGTCGTTATTAAAGAAGTGTTTTTTATCATTTAATATAGGTTTTGTATCAAGTATATCCTGATACAAAATCTCATAAAACCCAACAGAAAAATCAGACATGTCAGCATCTAAACCCGAATAATAAGTTTGAGTGGTTTCAATTATAGAACCATTTTTTCTAATCACAGTCGCTTTTTTACTACGTTCATTGCATTTTATTGTTGTCATTAATATTTCGTAAATCTTTTTTTGTTTGTCTGTCATTTGTTTATACCTCTCCTTAATCCGTCCAATCAAACTCTCTTCACATTAAAAAGACTTAAGTTTCTCACCAAACTACTTACAAGATAAATACGTTATCTTTTTAATAGTATTACATAAAGAAAACGTCATGTAAAAATCCAACATTTGATTTCATAACATTATTTTATCACATTACCGATTATTTGTCAATTCGTTTTGACGATACAAAAAGCCACTCTGAAAATGCTCTAGAGTGGCTTAGTTTCTATACTATTTATACTACACCGAGTTTTTATGCTATACTAGAAAATCTAGTGTAATATCCGAATGCTAATAGCGCAACTATAATTATCGGCAGAATATATGCTGTGTAAATACGTATTGCTTTTGGGAAAGCTGCTCCTTTTCCTGTGTTAGCCTCATCGGTGAAGTTCTTCCAGCCCCAGCCATATTTAGTTGAGCAAAATAGCAGATACACGATTGAGCCTAATGGTAAAAGTGTGTTGCTGACTATAAAATCCTCTAAATCAAGCACGTTTGTACCAGCGCCGAACGGCTGAAAACTGCTCCACAAATTAAAGCCTAGCACACACGGCATTGACAGTAGTAAAATCAGCGGAATGTTTATCAAAACTGCCTTTTTTCTGCTCCATCCGTGACCGTCAATCCAACAGGAAATAATATTTTCAAACACTGCAATTACTGTAGATACCGACGCAAATGTCATAAACAAAAAGAACAAAGAGCCCCAAATTCTGCCGCCGTTCATCTGATTAAATATGTTTGGCAGAGTTATGAAAATCAAGCTTGGTCCGCTATCTGGGGCAATTCCAAACGAAAAGCAAGCTGGGAAAATAACTAATCCAGCGACGATTGCTACAAATGTGTCTAGCACACCTATTGTAATCGCCTCGCCGAAAAGCTTTCTGTCCTTATTAATGTAGCTGCCAAAAATTGCAATTGAGCCAATACCTATACTCATGGTGAAAAACGCTTGGTTCATTGCGGCGGCGATTACCTCCATAATACCATGCTCTTTTAGCTTTGACGAATCAAATAACAGATAAAATGACAGTCCTTCTTTCGCTCCAGGCAATGTCACGCTTCGAACAGCAAGCACCAGCATTAGTCCAATAAGTGCTATCATCATCACTTTGGTTACACGTTCTACTCCGTTTTTCAATCCTAGCGAGCAAATTCCAAAGCATACAATTACTACAAAAGCCATCCACAAGGTAAGTGAAAGCGGGTCTGCAAGCATATTGCCGAATTCAGTTTCAACAGCTTGCGGATTAAGTCCGGCAAAATCATTGTTAAGCATTTTCACGAAATATTGCAGCATCCAGCCTGCTATAGTGGTATAGAACATCATCAAAAGATAGTTGCCTGCTATGCCGATTTTGCTGAATTGGTGCCACTTCGTACCTTTAGGCTCAAGCGTTTCGAACGACTTTGCTATACTTTTTTTACTAGCACGTCCAACTGCAAGTTCCATTGTAACGATAGGCAATCCTAGTACAACTAGAAAAAATAGGTATATAAGCACAAAAACAGCACCGCCATACTGCCCGACTATATACGGAAAACGCCAGATATTTCCCAATCCTATCGCACACGCCGCCGACA
The DNA here is from genome assembly GCA_964548535.1 of uncultured Oscillospiraceae bacterium. Taxonomy (GTDB): domain Bacteria; phylum Bacillota; class Clostridia; order Oscillospirales; family Ruminococcaceae; genus CAZJRQ01. Next base: position 44,408 of record CAZJRQ010000006.1, on the reverse strand, counting down.
GCAAAATAAAACCAAGCCGTGAGCCTAAAGTTTCTCTTTTCATTTTTATTAAGACACCTCTCAAAATTATTGTTAATAGCGTTTGCCTTTATTTTAAAATTATTTATTTGATGTAAGCAAATGCAGTTTTATACTAATATATTTTAACACTTTACAGCTTTAAACTCAATACTTTTTGCGCATAAAAAAATTAAAACTTGCAAATTCATCAAAAGTGTTATCTAATAATCATATCAAATAAATATTAATATACATTTAACAGCGTGCAAAAAATGCAGTAAAAATGTATAGATTTATAACATATGTATTGGTTATTAAATGGTTATGTATTGATGATTTAATAATGATAAACTTTACTGTACCAATTACACTGTCAGAGAAAACTTAAAGTAATGTTTAGATTTAACAGGCACTTAAAATGTCACAAAAAAATCCGCTCTGCAATTAAGCAAAACGGACTTTTTATCCAACAAGCAAAAAGTTAAATGTGTGTTTGTTATATATTTTTTACAAATTGGAACCTTATTAATTGAGTCGCACAAGCTAGTTCAAACCAACTCTCTTTTTGAAATTAATCTTATCAAGTGCTACTCCTAAAAGTATATAAACCGCTGCACTTAGACCAATCTGAACGCAATAAGCTGGAGTTTGCACAAATGCCGCACCAATTGCTGCAAGTGTTACACTTCCACCGTCTGAAATAGTCATCACTGTTCCTTGATACAAGCTATAGCCGACAATGCACAAAGCAAGCGACGGAACCAACATGATTATATTTCTTTTGCAGATTATTTTTTGGTTTTTTGCTGTGAAAAAGCTGGCTGTTAGCGCCTTTATTATAATTGTAGCTGGCGCCCAAATTAAATACCCTGACAAAGTATCTGCCAATGCTCCGCCGATTGCTGCTGCCGCAATTGCATATGGTGTCGGCAAAATTGACGCCGCCAGAAAAATTGCTCCGTCACCAATATGTGTAAACCCCTGACCTGTAGGAATTTTAAAAACTGCTGTCAACAAGCATATGACTGCCGCCATAAGCCCAGTAATCGCCATTAGTTTAGTTTTCTGTGATGATTTATTTTTTGATAATGTTGTTGTAGCCAATTTATTCAGACCTTTCCTGTATGAATTATTTTCTTTCTTATATGATACACCTTTTATTATATAAAGGCAAATTTTCAAAAATCAATTTTGCAAATCGGTTCTTTGTTGAATTTCAACATTACACCACTTTATTATTCTAAGTTTTTGGTTAGTTTTCAACCTTAATCATCATTTAAATTTTTGTATATATTTTTAAATTATAACTATATATAATTTCAACATCATAATCCGAGATATATTTGTTAAAATAGTAGAATAGTTTTAATACAAATTCCAAACACATAAACGCACACTCACACTATGATTTTCATCGCTTTTTTGCTATTAGAACACATAATTTACAAATTAGTCACGAAAAGCAAAGAAAAATTAGTTGAAAAAAATCAAATTTTCAGCTATACTAATAAGGTATTTATACTTGTTTGAAAGGATTGATTATAATGAAAAAAATATTTGCTTCTGCTTTAGCACTTGTTATGGGCGCTGCAATGCTAACATCTTGCGGTGTTGCTAAGAATGAGGTTTTCAGTGTAGATGACCTTGAGGGAAAAACTATCGGTGTACAAAATGGTACTACTGGTGCGATTTACGCTGAAGATGTTAAAGACGCAACTGTTGAAAAATACAGTAAGGGTGCTGACGGTATTCTTGCATTGAAACAAGGCAAGGTTGACGCTGTTATTATAGATAACGAGCCTGCTAAGGTTTTTGTTGAGAAAAACAGCGAACTTAAAATTCTTGATGAAGCTTTTGTTGTAGAAGATTACGCTATGGCTCTTAAAAAGGGTAATGACGAGCTTAAAGACAAGCTTGATGATGCTATCAAAACTCTAAAGGATAACGGAACTATTGATGATATCCTAAACAACTGGATTGGTGAAGATGCTGGCAATAATCCTTACAAATCTCCTGAGGGTACAACTCGTGAAAACGGCAAGCTGGTTATGGCTACAAATGCTGCATTCCCTCCTTACGAATCTGTTGAGGGCGGAGAGTATGTCGGAATTGATATTGATATTATGACTGCAATTTGTGACATTCTTGGAATGGAGCTTGAAGTTGAGAACATTGAATTTGATTCAATTATTCCTTCAGTACAGTCTGGAAAAGCTGATGTCGGCGTTGCTGGTATGTCTGTTACTCCTGAAAGAGAAAAGAACGTTGACTTTACTCAGTCATACGCTACTGGAACACAGGTTATTATTGTTAGAAAAGATTAATTAAAATACTGCGAATATGGCTATCGTTATGATGATAGCCATTTGCTTTTTTGAGGTGAAAATATTGAGCGATTTTATTCAAAAGCTTTATGACACGTTTATTGTTGACGATAGGTGGAAATATCTAGTTGACGGTTTGAAAACTACCCTTTTTATTACTTTTTTTGCTGTAATTATTGGTATGATTCTTGGTGTGATTATTGCGATTATCCGCGCTACTCATGACAAAACCGGAAAGCTTAAAATTCTAAATGCAATCAGCAAAATATACTTGACGATTATTCGCGGAACTCCTGTTGTTGTTCAGCTTATGATTATCTATTTCGTTGTTTTCTCATCGGTTAAGATTGATAAAACTTTTGTTGCTGTTTTAGCATTTGGACTAAATTCAGGCGCTTATGTTGCTGAAATTGTACGTTCAGGAATTATGTCGATTGACAACGGACAGTTTGAGGCTGGCTCTAGCTTGGGACTTAGTTACACAAAAACTATGATTTTTATAATACTTCCACAGGCTTTTAAAAATGTTCTGCCTGCTCTTGCTAATGAATGTATCGTGCTTTTGAAAGAAACTTCTGTTTCAGGATACATTGCTCTTGAGGACTTAACTAAGGGCGGAGATATCATTAGAGCGGCAACATATGAGGCATTTCTGCCGCTGATTGCTGTTGCACTTATTTATCTTGTACTTGTAATGATACTTTCATGGCTTGTAACTAAATTAGAATGGAGGCTTGCTAAAAATGATAGACGTTAGAAATTTAAAGAAATCATTTGGTTCAAATCTAATTCTAAATGATATAACCGAAACTATTGAAAAAGGCGAAAAGGTCGTAATCGTTGGACCTTCTGGCTCTGGTAAAAGTACTTTTTTGAGATGTCTTAATCTTTTGGAGCAACCTAGTTCTGGCGAGATAATCATCGACGGCAAAGATATTACAAAGCTTAGCATAAAGGAAGTTAATCAAATTCGCGAAAGAATGGGTATGGTTTTTCAGCACTTCAATCTGTTCCCACATCTTACTATCAGAAAAAACATCACTCTTGCACCTGTAAAGCTAAAGCTTATGACTCAGGAAGAGGCTGATGAGAGAGCTGAGCAACTGCTTAAAAAAGTGGGACTTACTGAAAAAGCTGACAGCTTTCCTACCCAGCTTTCCGGCGGACAAAAACAGAGAATTGCTATCGCTCGTGCACTTGCAATGAATCCTGAGGTTATGCTTTTTGACGAGCCTACTTCGGCACTTGACCCTGAAATGGTAGGCGAGGTTTTGAACATTATGAAAGAGCTTGCAGATGACGGAATGACTATGGTTGTAGTTACTCACGAAATGGGATTCGCTAAGGAAGTTGCGTCTAGAGTAATGTTCATGGCTGACGGAATAATTGCTGAACAAGCACCGCCTGAAGAATTTTTCTCTAATCCGAAAAATCAGCGTCTTAAAGATTTTCTGTCTAAGGTATTATAAATGTATACTGAAAAAATCACAAAGGGTTTGAATGAAAATCTAGCCGCAAAGGACATTCGCACTGAGGTTTTCATGCAGGAGCAAGGGTTCAAAAACGAATTTGACGATATCGATACTACTGCATTTCATGTTGTGATTTACGATGATGACAAGGGCGTTGCAACAGGCAGACTTTATCAAGATGAATTGGGCTGGCACATTGGCAGAGTTGCTGTTTTGTCACAATATCGCGGTAAAAGCGTAGGTGCAAAGGTGATAACTGCTTTAGAAAATCATGCCGCAAATAATGGTATATCTGTTATATCACTATCGGCACAGCAGACTGCTGTTGGATTTTATGAAAAGCTAGGGTATGAAAATCTGAACGATTTGCACTATGACGAGCATTGTCCTCATGTTACTATGCGAAAAGAATTTTGAATAAACACTCATATATAAAAAGGTTCTCTTGAAGTTTTTTCAAGAGAACCTTTTTTGCATCTAAATATATTAGTAGTTTACTTACTTTTTGATTGAACAGACCATCAATTGAATCCCATTTCTAGATGCTTGCTCACCATAATAATCACAAAACGTTTTCACAACTTCCATATCAAGAGGTTCAAAAATTGATTTAATCTCCTCAGTATCGTAAAGTCTTGTAGGATTTCCGCTCTCAAAAACCGGCTTTTCAATTGACTTTCCATAGTCATAATCGAGCTGTCCATACATCATAATCCTTGTGCTTTTATCCCATTCAAACTTAGAAAGCGTTAAACCATTCTCACCACTATCCCACATTTGAACTGGAAAATGATTGTCTGCATACTGAGCACTCATTATGTCCATAAAACTCTTACCGCCAGATTTTAAAGCCTTAGAAATCACTTGAAATATCTTTAAATTTTCATCGTCATTTTCAAGATATCCAATTGCTCCGTCAGCAAGATTTAACACAACATCAAATTCATTTTCAAAATTAACATCTCTAATATCTGAACAAATAAACTTTGCATTTTGATTATTTTTTTCAGCATTTTCATTGCCGTCACTTACATACTCAGGTGTAATATCAACACCTACAACTTCAAAACCACGTTTTGCAAATTCAAGCGAATGTCTGCCATATCCGCACGCTAAGTCAAGTATGCGTTCATCGCCTTTCAAATCAAGCTGTTCTATTATAAAATCCACCTGATTGATAGTATCTTCTACCCATGATTGATTTTTGATACTAAGATCCCAGACATTTTTGTACCAATCGCTGCCTGCTGACTTCATATTGCTGCCTCCTAATATTTTTATATATTATATTGTACACCACAAAGATTTTGAAGTCAACAATTCTTCTCAAATAAACGTATAGACAAAAGTGAATAAATATAGTATAATAGTATCATATAATTTATATTTGGGGCTGTTTATAAGTGGGATTATAGACAGCAAATAAATTTCAGGAGGAAAATTATGAAGCTTGTTTATGAGGGAAAAACTAAGGACGTTTTCGCACTTGAGGACGGAAACTATCTGCTAAAGTTCAAGGACGATGTTACTGGTGAAAACGGTGTGTTTGATCCAGGTGCTAACACTGTTGGTTTGTCTATCGAGGGTATGGGCAACGGTGGTCTTAGACTTACTCAATTCTTCTTTGAGAAAATTAATGAGGCTGGCATTGACACTCATTATGTATCAGCTGATATCGAAGACACTACTATGACTGTTCGCCCTGCTACTATGTTCGGCAAGGGTCTTGAAGTAATCTGCCGTTACAAGGCTGTTGGCAGCTTTATGCGCCGTTACGGTATGTACGCTACTGAGGGACAGGACCTTGACGCTTTTGTTGAGATTACTCTTAAAGATGATGATCGTCAAGATCCGCCAATCACTGAGGACGCTTTGGATATGCTTGGCATTTTGACTCACAGCGAGTATGAAACTTTGAAGGATATGACTAAGAAAATTTCTGGCATCATCAAGGACGAACTTGCTAAAAAGGGCCTTGAGCTTTATGACATCAAGCTTGAGTTCGGCAGAGTTGACGGCAAGGTTGTTCTTATCGACGAAATTTCCGGCGGAAATATGCGTGCTTACAAGGACGGCGAGTATGTTGACCCACTAGATGTTGTAAAATATATACTAGGGTAATTCATTATAATCATATTTATATCGAGCAGTTTTTAAAGAGATATTTCTTCTCTTAGGACTGCTCTTTTTGTTTTTACTATATTTTTTCAATCAAAAACAAGATACAATATTCCACAACAAATTTCTAAAAAACCGTTGTAAAACCATAGTTTGCACTTGACATATGTGGTAAAATAAGATATAATATTAGTTTGATAGTATATCTTAACAATGAAATATAGTAATTTTATAAATAAATTTGAACAGGAGAGTTATGTATGGCAATTAATATTTCTAAAGAAGGATTGGCTAAACTTGAAGAGGAACTTGAGTATCTAATTACTGTTCGCAGAGGAGAAGTTGCTGAAAAGCTTAAAGAAGCACGCTCTTTCGGTGACCTTTCTGAAAATGCTGAGTACGATGAGGCTAAAAACGAACAGGGTATTTTGGAATCTAGAATTGCTGAGCTTGAGAACATCCGCAAGACTGCTACTATTGTTGATGATGACGATATTTCAGTTACTGAGGTTAGCGTAGGTTCAATTATTAAAATTCGCGATGTTGAATTTGATGATGTTGAAACTTTGCAGATTGTTGGTTCTACTGAGTCTGACCCTGACAACGCTAAAATTTCTGATGAGTCACCAATCGGCAAGGCTGCTCTTAGAAAAAAAGTCGGAGATGTTTTTGAAGTTGAAGCACCAGTAGGTCTTTTGAAATTTGAAATTCTGGAAATTTCTAAATAAAATTTCAAACTTTATGAAGTTAAAGTAAGTATACATTTTAATATACGATATGAAAAAACGCTAGTAAAAATGGCAATTGATCACCGAAAGGAATGAAAGCAATGAGCGAAGAAATCAAGAATAATGCGGCTGAAGAAGTAGAAGAAATTACTCAAGAGGATATTAATATTCTAAAGAAAATCCGTATTGAAAAACTTGATGATTTAAAGTCGAGAAATGAAGATCCATATGGAATTACTAAATATGACGTAACTATTCACAATGATGAGGCTAAGGCTGAATACGAGGCTATTGAGGCACAGTGCAAGGCTGAGGCTGGTGATGACGAGGCTAAATTCAAAGAGCTTATCGAGTCAAAGCGTGAAACTGTACGTATTGCTGGCAGAATTATGTCATGGAGAGATATGGGCAAGGCTAACTTTATCGACGTTCGTGACAAGACTGATAGAATTCAGATTTATATTCGCATGAACGACATTGGCAAGGACGAATTTGCTGAGTTCAAGAAGTGGGATATTGGCGATATTGTGGGCGTTGAGGGATTTGTTTTCAGAACTCGCAAGGGTGAAATTTCTATTCACGCGCAGAAGATTGTTATGCTTTCAAAATCACTTCTTCCTCTTCCTGAAAAGTGGCACGGCTTGAAGGATCAGGACATGAGATACCGTCAGAGATATGTTGACCTTATCTGCAACCCTGGCGTTATGGACGTTTTCAAAAAGCGTTCTCAGATTTTAAGCGAAATCAGAAATTATCTTGACAACTTGGGTTATCTTGAGGTTGATACACCAGTTCTTCACACACTTGAAATTGGTGCGGCTGCAAGACCTTTTACAACGCATCACAATGCGCTTGATCTTGATATGTTCCTAAGAATTGAAACTGAGCTTTATCTAAAGCGTCTAATCGTAGGCGGTTTTGAGCGAGTTTACGAGGTTGGTCGTATTTTCAGAAACGAGGGTATGGACGCATCTCACAACCCAGAGTTCACATCAATCGAGCTATACGAGGCATACACTGATTATATCGGCATGATGGATTTGATTGAAGATATGTACAAGCAAATCACACGCAACGTTTGCGGAACTGATGTTATTACATATCAGGGTGTAGAGATTAACATGGGCGCCAACTGGGGAAGACTTACAATGGTTGAGTCTGTTAAAAAGTACGCAAATGTTGACTATGCTGATTGGGCAGATGATGCATCCGCAAGAGCTTGTGCTAAGGAGCATCACGTTGAAGTTGACGAGGGTGAAAGTGCAACTAAGGGACACGTTCTTATTGCATTCTTCGAGGCTTTTGTTGAGGACAAGCTAGTTCAGCCAACTATTATATATGATTATCCAGTAGAAAACTCACCTCTTGCAAAGAGAAAGCCATCTGACCCAGCATTCACTGAGCGTTTTGAATACTTTATTTACACTCGTGAAATGGGCAACGCATTCTCAGAGCTTAACGACCCAATCGACCAGCGTGAAAGATTTGTTAAGCAGGTTGAGGCAAAGCGTGCTCAGGGTGCAAACGCTGAGGTTGACGAGGATTTCGTAACAGCACTTGAATACGGAATGCCACCAACAGGCGGTTTAGGTTTCGGTTTAGACAGATTAGTAATGCTACTAACAGACAGCGCATCAATTAGAGATGTTCTACTATTCCCTACAATGAAACCCCAATCCTAGCAGGGGCGTGCCCCTGGGTCCTAGCGCGGACGGCGCGATGCCCTCGCATAAAAGTTACTGGTTATGGTAACGTTATGTTGTTCGGGGTGTGGTTTGTGGTAGCTTATTTTTCACATCAAAGATTTATAAACGTCCATAAATCACGCAGTTGTGACGCTGATTATGCTATAAACACCAATCACGAGCGAGGAACGAGCGATAATGGGACTGGGGTCTTAGCTCTTGTAAGCAAGAACTTTGGCACGCCCCTGGCTCGCGGTTGGTGTTTATAAATAGCAAGTTTTAATATTTAATATTAGGTGGAGCATTTTATATGTTCCACTTTTATTTTTGCTAAATTACTAATTAATTCAACTCACGTGACAATTCTAGCGATTACTTAAAGATAGATTTAGAATAATCATCATACTAAACGTTACTCAGTTGAGCTATTTGAACAACTAGTTTTTACAAATACACATTAAATACATCAGCAGTTGAAATTATGTTCCAACTGCTTTTTTTACTTTTACAAGGGCAAATATAACTAATAAATTCGCGCTTTTTTGGGCATATTATTAAAAACATGAATTGCACTTGTTCACTTATTGACAATAGTACCCTTTAGTGGTATACTATTTTCAATAGCTAATTTATGAGCTGTTTCGGCAATTTTAAAATGAAATATTTAGGAGGTTTTTTATGGAATCAATCAGAAAATATCTAGCTGAATTTATCGGAACTATGATGCTAACTCTTATTGCTTGCGGTGTTCCTGCGGTTCTAGGTGCATCTGCTGAACAAGGTACTGGCTATCTGCTAACCGCTTTAGCTTTCGGCTTAGTTATCGTTGCTATGGCATATTCTATTGGAAACATCTCAGGATGTCATATTAATCCAGCTGTTTCAACTGCTATGCTGCTTTCTAAAAAAATGACTGCAAAGGATTATATCGGTTATTTAATTGCTCAATTTGCTGGTGCGATTACTGGTTCTGCTATTCTTTCTGCACTTGTTGGTAAGGACACTGGATTAGGTGCTAATGCTCTATATGACAACAACGTTGGTAAATCTATAACCGTTGAAGTTATTTTGACTTTTGTTTTCGTGATAGCAATTTTGGGTGTTACATCAAAGAAAGAAAACAGCTCCGTAGCTGGAATCGTAATCGGACTTACTTTGACACTTGTACACATTTTCGGAATCCACTTTACTGGAACATCAGTTAATCCTGCAAGAAGTTTAGGACCTGCACTATTCGTAGGCGGCGACGCTCTTTCAAACGTATGGGTATTTATAGTTGCTCCACTAATCGGTGGAATGTTGGCATCTGTTGTTTACTCATTCCTCAGCAGCGATTCAATTATTGACGAACTAAACGACTAACCTGTCCTACCAGGGGCACGGTCCTAGCGCGGACGGCGCAATGCCCTCGCATAAAGTTTACTGGTTATGGCAACGGTATGTTGCTCGGGGTAAGGTTTGTGATAATTTGTTTCGGTTAATATTTTACAAAAAGGTAAAGCTGATTACGGCTTTACCTTTTCTATATTTTGATTTTTTATAAACCTAAATCATCCATCACATCATGTATAGTTTACTGGTTATAATGACTTTGTGTTACTCAGGACGCGGCTTATGGGAGTTAATATGCTTGTTACATAAATAAAGCAGGAACGAATTTCAAATTCAGCCCTGCTTTATTTTATAGTATTAAATATTTTTAGTTCGTCCTAGTTATTTTGTCACCACGCGTATTCGAACCAAACAAAGTAAGTCGAGCGAGGTACGAGCGATTGCGTGATAGGGGTCTTAGCTCTTGTAAGCAAGAGCTTGAGCACACCCCTGGCTAGGAGCGGAGGTCGGTGATTCGCTGTGCTTTGCCTTGAAATCTCTTTAAAGTCTTGTTGCCAACAATTGTGATTTTTGTGTCAATTCCTAAAACAGTTTTCATGCTGTGGCGAATGTCTTTGTGTAACTGTTCAAGCTGTGGAAAATTATCCAAAATACTGTTTGACTTGTCCGACAACTCAACTCTAACTTCAAGATGATCGGTGAAATTCTCCCTTGTCAAAACCAGCTCGTAATGCGGTGCAATCTGCTCAAAGCCCATAAGCACAGTTTCAATCTGCGATGGGAACACGTTTACACCACGAATTTTCAGCATATCGTCCGAACGTCCGCGCGGTTTTGCCATTCTTGCAAAAGTTCGTCCGCACTTGCAAGTGTCGTAATTAATCTGCGTAATGTCCTTTGTGCGATAACGTAAAAGCGGAATACCTTCCTTAGAAAGAGTCGTTATAACAAGCTCACCCTCTTCACCCTTAGGCATTACCTCACCAGTTTTAGGATTTATTACCTCAGCATAAAAATGATCCTCGTTAATATGCATACCGTCACGCTCGGTGCATTCGCCAGATACTCCAGGCCCCATAAGTTCACTCATGCCGTAATTATCAGTTACAAAAAGTCCTAAAGTTTTCTCAATTTGAGTGCGCATTTCAGGAGTGCAACCCTCTGAACCTAGCAACCCAAGCTTTAAGTTTATATTATCAATAACGCCCATTTCACGCGCTTTTTCACCTATGTATTGAGCATATGACGGCGTCGACACCAGCGTATCTGTGCCAAAATCCTGCATTAGCATAATCTGCTTTTCTGTGTTTCCGCTTGATGTCGGAATTATTGTCGCACCAATTTTCTCAAGCCCGTAATGAAGTCCCAAAGCTCCTGTAAAAAGCCCGTATCCAAATGCAATCTGCACTATCGTTTCGTCGCTCGCTCCTGCTGCCATAACTAATCTGGCAACGCAATCGCCCCACATATCCAAGTCACTCTCGGTGTATCCTACTACTGTCGGCTTTCCTGTTGTACCTGACGACGCATGAATTCTTGTGATTTTCTTCATCGGCACGGCAAAAAGATTGAACGGATAATTATCACGCATATCCGCTTTTGTTGTCATCGGAATATACTGAATGTCTGATAAAACCTTGATTTTATCGGCACTTATACCAGCTTCGCTAAGCCTTTTATTATAAAACGGAACGTTGTCCATACAGTATTTCACCAAATATTTTAGCTTTTGAAGCTGTAAATTCTCAATTTCTGCACGTGGCATGGTTTCGATATCTTTTTGAAAAAACATATTCATTCTCCTTAATACGTAAAAACTCTTAATATTATAGCATAAATACACAAAAAATTCAACTCATTTAGCCAAAAATATGTACAAAAAAACCGCCTTGACTTTATGCAATATTAAGTGTATAATTAAAATATATTTCTGTATTTAGTTTGTTAACATTTTATCATTACTTGATTCAAATTGACACAATTGCAAATTATGTATATTAAACAAAGAATTGAGGTTTTTATATTGTATAAAATATGGCACAGAAAAGATGTTAAAGAGAAACTCGGAACAAAATCCTTAGTAAACATATATAAAATTGTAGGCATTGCCCTTTTGCTCAGCATAATCTTTGTATTTTTGCTTAACTTTTTCTTTTTGTATTTACCTACAGTTCTTACGAATTCTAATGAGTATTTAGCACAGTGGGCTGGTTTCATTTTCCTAATTTTATGCGCAATTTGGATTGCCTGCTTTGCGTCGAAAAAAGGTTTGAAAAGCAATACAGCTGATTGGATTTTTGTTCGTGATGAGAATGGATTTATATGGCTTGTTAATTACAACAGTCCTCCTTTTCAAAACATTTATAACAATTTACCAGCTGATAAAAAAGAGCATATTGGTTCTGTTAATGAGTTAATCCTTTATGCATTAAGCTTTGTTTCAAACCCTAGTATAAAATCAAGTAAAATTGAGGCTGAAAGAATTGACTATTTTGTCAGAAGCAATTTTATTGAAAAAATCATGGAAACTTGTCCTGAAAATCTCTATCATATTGGACAAAGGATAGAAAAAGTCTTTTGGTTAAAAGAGCGTAATCATAGCTTTCGTATAAAAGTACAAACTAATAAAATAAAAATAAATCAAGACTTTCCTAAACTTTATGATGATAACGATGTTTTAATTGAGGAATTGAAACAATATATGGAACAAGAATTTTAATTTTGGAGGAATATCATTGTTTGAAATGTACAGAACTGTTAAATGCAGTAACATAGGTTCAGATGGCTGTCTTAGGAACAGCACTATTGTCGATTTTTTGCAGGATTGCAGTATTTTTCATCTTGACACACATCCAGTTTTAGCACCTTTTTTCGAGGAGCAAAACTGCGGAATGTTTTTGGTGTCACGACAGACCGATATTATACGCAAGCCGAAATATGGTGAGCGTGTTCATTTAAAAACATGGACGTATGACTGCCGTAGAATGTACGGTTTTCGTAACACGATTATTTTTGATGAGAACGAAAAGCCATGTGCTATTTCCTACTCAACTGGTGCGTTTATGAATTTAGAGACTGCTCGGCCAATGCAAATACCAAAGGAAACGCTCGCAAAAATCAAGCTTAACCCTGCTTTTGAAATGGAATATACTCCTCGAAAAATCGCTCTGCCTGACACTGAACCGACTATATTTGAACAGGTTAAAATTAAAAAATATCAGCTTGATATGAATAATCATACCAATAATGCGAGGTATATTGATATTGCAGATGAATATCTACCTGATGATAAAAAAGTGGGCAGAATTCGTTGCGAATACAAAAAACCAGCTAAATATAATGACGTAATTACACCCAAAGTGTACAGCTATTCAAATAATTTGTCAGTAGATTTACAAGGTGATGACGGAAAATCTTTTTGCATTATCGAATACACACTAAATTAACATGATTTATTAACAAACAGACTTTATAATGGATTTAAGATTTATATAATAAAGTGCTTTACTATGAAATTGTAATAAAATTCTGTGAAATATTCAGTTGTAATGCTAAATTTACACGCTCGTTTTTTGTGCAAAGTGACGAAAACATATAATTCCTATTGACATTGTATGAAAGTAGGAGTATATTATAATAAAGAAAACACAAACACAATATTCTTTTTAAATTTGAAAGGATTGATTTTATGTCAAACATTTATAAAAACGTAGCACAACTAGTTGGTAAAACTCCTATCATTGAAGTTTCAAAACTTGCAGATACTCTAGGTGTTAAGGACACTACTATTTTGGCAAAGCTTGAGGCTTTTAACCCTGCTGGAAGCGTAAAGGACAGAGTTGCAAAGTCAATGATTGAGGACGCTGAAAAAAGCGGTCTTCTAAAACCAGGCGCTACAATCATTGAGCCTACTTCAGGTAATACTGGTATCGGCTTGTCAGCTATCGGTGTTTCAAAGGGCTACAAGGTAATTCTTACAATGCCTGAAACAATGAGCGTTGAGAGAAGAAATATGCTTAAAGCTTACGGTGCACAAATCGTATTGACTGAGGGTGCAAAGGGTATGCCTGGTGCAATTGCTAAAGCTGAGGAGCTAAACAATGAGATTGAAGATTCAGTTATTTTGGGACAGTTTGTAAACGCTGCTAATCCAAGAATTCACCTTGAAACAACTGGTCCTGAAATTTGGGAAGACACTGACGGAAAGATTGACATTTTCATTGCTGGTGTCGGCACTGGCGGAACAATTACAGGTGTTGGTCAATATCTAAAGTCAAAGAACCCTGACGTAAAGGTTGTTGCTGTTGAGCCTGAATCATCTCCTGTACTTTCAAAGGGTCACGGCGGTCCTCATAAAATTCAGGGAATCGGTGCTGGATTTGTACCTGAAGTTCTTGACACAAAAGTTTATGATGAAGTTTTCCCTGTTGCTAATGAAGACGCATTTAAAACAGGCAACTTGATTGCTAAAACTGAGGGCATTCTAGTAGGAATTTCTTCTGGTGCAGCACTTTTTGCAGCTTCACAGATTGCTAAGCGTCCAGAAAACAAGGGCAAGACAATTCTTGCAATTCTTCCAGACACAGGCGACAGATATCTTTCAACTGCTTTGTTTGATGAATAATAAATAAAAGCAGATAATAAAAATGTTAAGCGGATTTCTTTTTATAGAAATCCGCTTTTTTGCGTTCTTATGTGAATTTTAACATAAAAAAGAGCAATCAAATAAATGACTGCTCTTCTCAGTTGAGTTAATTATCGACACCTTTTTTATACTGAGATGTACCAATTGTATGCTCAACAAATATGCTATCTTCAGGATTAGGCCATTGTCCAACCATTTTATCATCAGCAGCATCTGCCCATTGAGCAAAAGTTATTCTTTCATCCTCAACACCCCAAGTGATAAAACCAGCACCTGAACCATTATCCTTTAAACCCTTTACAACTGTGTCTGCTAAAGTGTCACCGCCTGCCGACATTGTATAATTTACAATGTCAATCACAGCACCGCTGGCAATAATTTTGCCTGATTTACTGTCAGCTATTAAATCCGCCGAACCATTACTCACCAAATTGTATAACGTTTTAGCATTCGCATTAACCGATTTAAGCTTTGACTTTTTCACGTTGTACAACAACGCTGGTACAAGAATTGCTGCTAAAACACCGATAATCGCTATAACAACAATCATTTCAACCAGTGTAAACCCCTTTCTGATGCTTACCATAAACATTCCTCCCTAACATAATTTTTTCAACATAATAATATAAAAGTTTAATGATTCACAAAATAAAAATCAATCAATCTTCCCAAAAGTTTCAATCTTAAAATCTTTCGGAAAATCTGACGTTACCACAATTTTCTCTCCATTTTTAGGAGAAATAAAACTAATATCCTTGCAATGCAAAGCCTGTCTATTATAATCTAAAAGCGTTCCGCCATACATATCATCGCCCGCTAAAGGAAAACCTATATGAGAAAAATGCACTCTGATTTGATGCGTTCTGCCTGTTTCAAGATTAATTTTCGCAAGCGAATATTTTTCATTTATGCCGATAATTTTATAATTAGTCACCGACGGCTGACCGTCTTGCGATATGTGACGCTTTATAATAGAATCGCTCTCTCTAGCTATAGGCAAATCAATTCTGCCCTGAATTTCTGGGTGACCATGACATATAGCATAATATGTTTTTTCAAAAGACCTTTGCAAATGCTGGGCACTATACTGATTTTTCGCAACTATAACACAGCCAGAAGTATCCCTGTCCAACCGATTTACTGGACGAAATGTAAGCCCTTCACAGTACGCCGAAAAAAAGTTGCCAAGCGTATCCCCTTGATGTTTTATTGACGGATGTACTGGCATAAGCGGCGGCTTGTTGAACACAATCAAATTCTCATCCTCATACAAAATCTCCACAGCCAAATCAAAATTCGGTTCAAGTGTTTTCTCATCATGCTCGTTAAGAGTTATCTCATCACCAGACTTTACAATATCGATTGTACGAATATGACAGCCGTTACATTCAATTCCGCCGTCAATACGCTTTAGCCGGGTAATCAAACGTCTGGAAACTCCTCTTTTAAATAAAACATCACCGAGTTTTTTTCCGTCCTCATTTGAGTTTATTATAATCTTAGTGGACATGTTTATGCCCATGCTATAAATTTGCTCAAAACCTTAATGAAATTCAGCATAAGCTAGTCCCACCTTTCATATTTAGTTATAGTTTCTTTTAAACTTTCGCCAACCCTGTATCATAGCAGGAAATTTATCCTGCCAATAATTGCCCATAATATTTTCAACAAAAACAATGTATGACATTTGAAAATAAGGAACAATAAAAACTATAGGGTAAATAAAAATTATAAGCGGTAAGAATTTTACGAACGAAAATATAAATGCAATATACTGAACATGCTTTCCGTCCATAAGTCTAACCGACAAATCACAAGCGTCAAAAATGTTTGCTCGAGGATTGAGCGCCATAATATACTTGGTCAAAGACAAGGAAATGCAGTAGTGAATAAAAACTCCTATCCAAACAAGAGTAAAACCAACTGATAACATAAACGCAAAAAGTCCCCAAGATGTAAGCTCATCAAGTTTGCACACCCAGCCCCAGTAATAAACCTCATAAGCACCCAAAGCCAGCGGAACAAACGCAAAAAACTTTAACATTGCCAAAACAAAAGAAGTCACAACTCCTCTTGAATATATTTTTTTAAAGTTGCGCATTATATACTGCCTTGAAGTTACAAAACTTTCACCATAAGATACATCAATATAAAGTCGTCGCACAAAATAAATTTCTGGCATTAAAACAAAGAAAAACACCACCGACTTTGCAATAGTAATAAGCCGCCCAAGCCTGCTCCCAAACATATAATCGAATGAGTAGCTATATTCAATATTATAATGTTTAGTCAAAACCCAAATTAAAATTTCAGCTAAAATAAAAATCCCAACATACGCTATCAACAGTACCGTTAAAGTCAAACTGTTACCCCAGTTTCCTTTCAAACGTGAAATTGCAGTTTCTTTCATCTCATTAATATTAATTCTACTCACCCCTTTACGTTGAACTTAAATTATTCTAAATATCCGCAAAAGAATATCCAGCGTCCTGCTCCTGATACTTACGAGGAAATCTTCCCAAAACCTCAAAAGCATTTGAACGCTGCCACATATCAGCAGTGATAAGTATCTCAAAACCCTCACCGAAATCACACTGATACTCTAGCGGTTTAAGCTTAGGAACTCCAAATCCGCTAAGCATATTCATAATAATTCCGCCGTGAGTAACAACAGCACAATTTGTCAAGCCCTCATACATCATATCAGAAATAATAATATTAAGCGCCTCAAAACTACGATTCATAATATCTCTTGCTGATTCACCATTTGGCGGAGGATTATCAAGCCCGCCCTCCAAGAATTTTTTATAATCTTCTCTTTCCATAAGCTCATCAGCAGTCTTATTCTCAAAATCGCCGAAATTCATTTCCATAAGCAGCCCAAGCTGAGCAGTATATCTATTAGGGTGCAAAATATCAGCAGTTTGAATACATCTTTTAAGAGGTGAAACATAAATTTTCTGAACTGACGGATATTCATTTTGCTCTAATTTATCGTAAAGCTCCTGCACTCCCTCGTTGCAAAGCGGTAAATCAGTAGTGCCAATATATTTGCCGTCCAAATTACCCTGAGTAATACCATGACGAATAAGCTGAAGTCTATATCCCTTCATTATTAAAAACTCCTTTAAAGAAAAATAATTATTTAAAATGCTCATATTTTATTTAAAATGACTTTACAAATACGCAAAAATAAGGTATACTATCCTTAATTATAAAACTAATTAAGAAGGAAGGTAGCAGAGCATGAAACATGAAGATTCAAACAACACTAATACCCAAGATTCAAGCCGAGAGATTGGACTTAGACTAGCAGAAATCAGAAAATCAAAAAAGCTAAGTCAATCAGAAGTTGCCTCCGCAATTGGGGTAACTCAAGGCAGTCTTTCACAGCTTGAAAGCGGACTTCGCTTGTGGTCTTGCCCTGCAATCATAAAGCTGATTAAATACTACAAAGTCCCTTATGAAGAGGTTTTCGGAAAAATTTCAGAAGACATCACTAAACCAAAAGTTTCTCACAACAGCCCGCTAGACCAACCAGTACAACTACTTAAAAACCTTGCAGATGCGGTACATTCAAAGCAAATATCACTATCTGTAAGAGCATATATGAACATAAGTATTTATAAAATGCTAAGAAAACTTTACGAATGCAATCCCAGAAATTCATCTGCAATTTTCAACCTGGATTCTACCCAAGCTGATAAATTAACAACTAAATTTCTAACTGAAGAACCACAGATAATCAGCTCATATATAAAAGCAAGCTCTAGAATCAACAAGCAATCAATTGAATTGCCAGTAGAAATGTCTGCAAAACTTCGCGAATTTATAGGACAATGCGAAAATTTCCTAGCCATTTTTGACAATGACGAATATAGAAAATAATCAAAAAATGTAAAAATACTATTATGCTCTATATTATACCACATAAAATTTATTTTTTCAAGTATAAAGGTAAAAACTTATGACTAAAAAGAAACCTTTAATAGCTGTAATTATTGTAGCTTTTATATGCATTTTAGCAGGTGTTTTTATCATGCGTTTTCAACAAAAGGCATATAAAGTCCAGCTCTTTGCAATGGATACAGCTTGCAGTATAACCATTTATAGTAATGACAATAACAAAATAAATAATTATAAAAACGAGATAACCGATTTAAGCGACAAGCTTTCAGCCTATAATAAAAATTCTGAGATATCAAAGCTTAATTCTGGTGAAAATATAGCTATAAGTGAGCAAACAAAAAGGCTGATGAACAAGTCTATTTTGCTAACCGAAAAATATCCACAGGTTGACTGCACAGCTGGACAGCTTATAGATTTGTGGAACGTTACTGGTGACAATCCGCATATCCCAAGCGATGAACAAATCAGCAAGGCTCTTGACACTATCGGTAGTGATAATATCTCACTAAACGGGAATAATATTACTTTAAAAAATAACGCCAAGATAAATTTCGGAGCATCTGCTAAAGGCTTTGCTTTAGATGAAATTAAAACTAAGTTTGATGAGGACAAAATAAAATGTGCGACCGTTTCTTTCGGCTCGTCGATACTTCTTTACGGCGAAAAACCTGACGGCAAAAAGTTTAAAACTGCAATAGCAAATCCTGACGACCCTAATGAAACTGCACTAACATTTGAAACTGATGAATGTTTTATTTCAACATCAGGCGGATATGAGCGATATTTTGAAGCGGACGGTAAAAAATATTCGCATATATTTGACCTTACCACAGGCTATCCAGCAAAAACTGATTTGAAATCGGTAACAGTAATATCCAAAAGCGACGGCATGCTAACCGACTTTTTATCAACCTGCATTTACATTGACGGGACTTTGAAAATCGACAAATATCTATCAGACAAGAGCGTTATGATTATAGCTATAGACGAGCAAAACCGCATTTACTGCTCGGAAAATGCAAAAGATAAAATTGAAATAACAGACGACGATTTTTCTTTTGTTAAGTGATGATAGGAGAAGATTAAATTATGAATATTACGTATTCTAATAAAAAAGATTTTTCAGAAAGACAAGTAGAGGATTTATTCGTGTCAGTAGAGTGGCTTTCAGGCAATTATCCTGAAAAGCTTTTTAAGGCGTTGCAAAACAGCCAAACGGTTATAACTGCTTGGGATAATGACAAATTAGTCGGATTATCAAATGCTCTAGATGACGGCGAGCTTACCGCTTTTGTATGCTATTTGCTAGTTCATCCAGACTATCAAAAATGCGGAATAGGCAGAGAGCTTATAGGTCAGATGAAAGAAAAATACGCTGACTATTTGCATTTGATTTTAATCGCTGAAAAGCCTCATTTAGTTGAATATTATGAAAATCTGGGATTTAAAAAAGCTGAGGGCACAACTGTAATGGGTATCGAAACCTTGTGATTAAAATCTAATCACAGAAAGGATAGACAAAATGAAACTTAACGAAATATTCCTGCCGCACAAAAAAGGAACTGAAAATTCTGAAACGCTTACCTTGCCATGTCCTGAAACTGTTAGAATTTCAATGTCACAGCACATGGGTGCACCATGTTTGCCTATTGTAAAGGTCGGTGATGAGGTAACAGTCGGACAAAAAATCGGCGACTGTGATACTGTAATGTGTGTACCAATTCACTCAAGCGTTTCAGGTACTGTAACTAAAATTGATGACATGATCTTAGCAAACGGGAAAAGCTGTAAGGTTGTAGAAATTACAAGCGATGGTAAGCAAACAAAATGTGCAGATATCAAAAGACCTGCAATTACCGACAAAAAAAGTCTTGTAAAAGCAGTAAGAGAATCTGGCTGCTGCGGACTAGGCGGAGCAGGCTTTCCTACTCATGTAAAGCTTGATTATGACGAGAAGAAAACTCCGATTGATTCACTAATAATAAACGCAGCTGAATGTGAGCCATACATCACAAGCGACTATCGTGAAATGATTGAAAATTCCGACAATGTTTTAGAAGGAATTAAATTTCTAAAAGATATTTTGCAAATCGAAAATGTCTATATCGGTATTGAACGAAACAAGCCAAAGGCAATAAAAACTTTCGAACAGCTAACGGCTGGAGAGGAAAACATAAAGGTTATACGACTAAATTCAACCTATCCGCAAGGAGCAGAAAAAGTGATATCATACACTGCCACAGGACGAATTATAACTGAGGGTACAATCACGAGCGAGCACGGGATTATAGTTATGAATGTGTCAACTGTCGGGTTTATAAATCACTACAGAAAAAATGGTGTTCCGCTTGTAAGCAGACGTGTTACAATCGACGGCGACGCTGTAAATACACCATGCAATATAAGAGTTCCAATCGGCACAAAAATCAGTGATATTTTAAAATTCACCGACACTAATTTAGAGGGAATAAACAAGCTTATTTCAGGCGGTCCGATGATGGGTGTTTGCCTATATGATTTTGACACTCCTGTGAGCAAAACAAACAACGCTTTTTTAGCATTTCAAAAGTCTGCCGATATAAAAAACACTATGTTTTTGCCTGTTCAGACAAACTGCATTCGCTGCGGAAGATGTATAAATGCCTGTCCTCTAGGACTAATGCCTGAAGCACTTGAAAAAGCGTATGACAAACAGGATAAAGATACATTGAACAAATTTAAAATCAACCTCTGCATGAACTGCGGAAGCTGTACATACGTATGCCCTGCTAAGCGAAATCTTGCTGAAAAAAATCAGCTTGCCAAAGGCTTTGCGCTAAGCAAATAGCAATCAAAACTGACATAGGAGGAGAAGATTTTGGAAAATCTAAAAATATCAGCCTCACCGCATATAAACGACAATACAACCACCGCAAAAATAATGGGAAATGTTTTAGTTGCTTTGTTCCCGGCTTTGATGATGGCTTCAATAATCTTTGGCGGAAGAGCTTTAATTCTCACTGGATTTTGCGTTTTAACTTCAATTATATGGGAGTTTCTCTGCAACAAAATCATTAAAAGGCCAAACAGTGTAAATGATTTGTCCGCGACATTAACAGGTGTCCTTTTAGCTTTCAACCTGCCTGTCACCATACCTCTTTGGATGGCAGCAATTGGCACTTTTGTCGCTATTGTAATTGTAAAACAAATTTTCGGAGGGCTGGGTCACAACTTCGCAAACCCCGCAATCGTTGGACGAATTGTACTTATGCTTTCTTTTCCAGCCGCAATGACCGAGTGGGTTTTACCGCTTTATGATTTTTCTGATATAGTGGTAACAGAACCTACACCGCTCGTTTCAGGCGATGAAACATATCTAAATCTTTTTATGGGATTTACAAACGGCTGTATGGGTGAAGTTTCAGCAATTGCACTGCTGCTCGGCGGACTTTATCTTATTGCAAAGAAAATTATCACTTGGCATGAGCCTGTTGCATTTATAGGAACAGTCGCAATATTTTCTTACCTAACAGGACGCGACGGACTTTATCAAATACTTGCTGGCGGAGTAATGCTTGGTGCAATATTTATGGCAACCGATTACGTAACCACTCCGGTAACTAAGGACGGCAAGATAATTTTTGGTATCGGTTGCGGAATAATAACCTGTGTAATTCGTTTTTACTGCTCGTCACCTGAGGGTGTTTCGTATGCTATTCTTCTTATGAACATAGTCACTCCATATATTGATATGCTGACTCGACAAAAGCCAATTGGAGCTATATCTATAAAGAAAAAGCGTTCAGCTGAAGAACAGGCAGGTGACAACGCATGAAAAAATACATAATGCCACCTTTGGTGCTGACTATAATCTGTGTTGTAATCTCAGGACTGCTAGTACTTGTATACAACAAAACTTATGTTGATACAACAGGAATTCTCACCGACCAGCTAAAAACAGGTTGTACCGAAATTTTTGGCGAAGACGATTATAAAATTCTATTAGAAAACGACACTCCTGTAACATTTGATACACACGGAGTCATCTCGATTATAACTAACAAAAGCGGAGAAAAATGTCTAATTGAGCTTTCGCAGGACGGTTATTCAAAAGGCGGACTTCATCTGCTAATCGGCGTAAATACTGATAATGAAGTTGAGGGAATATATTTTCTGTCAAACGGCGAAACTCCTGGGCTTGGCACAAAAGTTGAGGATAAATCTTTTATAGATAAGCTCATAGGCTTTAGCACAGAAACTGACGAAAACCAAATCGACAACGTAACAGCGGCAACCTACTCATCAAAGGGAATGAAAGCCGCTTGCAAAAAAGCTGTAACGCTATATTCAGAACATAAGGAGGCGATTTTAGGTGGCTGATAAAAAATCAAATCTGCATGAATTTACAAAAGGCTTAATCAAAGAAAATCCCAACCTTGTAATGCTTTTGGGAATGTGTCCAACACTTGCCGTAACCACAATGGCGATAAACGGTATCGGTATGGGACTTGCAACAACCTTTGTTTTAGTCTGTTCAAACATCGTTATTTCACTGCTCAAAAACGTCATTCCAAAAGAGGTCCGACTTCCATGTTTTATCGTTATAATCGCAGGATTTGTTACGCTAATCGGATTTATTATGCAAAAATATCTGCCCGACCTATATTCAGCTTTGGGAGTATTCCTAACTCTGATTACAGTAAACTGCATTATTTTAGGCCGCGCCGAAGCGTTTGCCTCAAAGAACAAAGTGTTCCCCTCAATCCTAGACGGTTTAGGAATGGGACTTGGATTTACTTTGTCACTATTTCTAATGGGTTCAATCAGAGAAATTTTGGGTTCTGGTGCTTGGTTCGGAATAGAAATCCCAGTTTTAAGTGATAACCCAATGCTTATTTTCATCATGCCTGCTGGAGGATTTTTCGTGTTAGGCTGTATAATCGCAGCAGTCAACAAGCTTGCAAAACGCAAACCGCCAAAAGAAATATCATGTGAGAGCTGTCCTAATGTATCGGCTTGCGGTAGCTGTGAAAACGCTGTAAAGGAGGACATCTAGCATGAAAGAACTTATGATAATAGTACTTAGTGCTGTTTTTGTAAACAATATAGTGCTCTCGCAATTTATGGGAATATGTCCATTCTTGGGCGTTTCAAAACAGCTAAAATCGTCAATCGGCATGGGCGGAGCGGTAATCTTCGTAATGGTTTTTGCAACTGCATGCACCTATCCTGTTTACCAACTGCTTGACTATTTTGAAATTACATATCTTCGAACCGTCGCTTTCATCTTAGTAATTGCCCTGTTTGTACAACTTGTAGAAATTATAATGAAAAAGAAAATCCCAGCGCTATATTCAGCACTCGGAGTGTATCTTCCGCTTATTACGACAAACTGTGCAGTGCTTGGAGTTACCGTTGCAAATATTGACAACAGCTATAATTTTACCCAGTCAATATTTAACGCTTTAGGAACTGGAATTGCATTTTCACTTGCACTAGTTTTATTTTCAGGAGTGCGTTCAAGAATTTCAGATTCAGCAGTCCCTGAAACTTTCAAAGGAGTCCCCGCAACGCTAATCGCAGCCGCAATAGTTTCTTTAAGCTTTATGGGATTCGGAGGACTTTTTGGGTAAATATTTCTATAAAAAAACCACAGATTCTCACCATAGAAAACTAACTTCACCTAAAAAGGAGGATTACATTGGAATATTTTATACCTATAAGCATTTTTGCGGCTCTTGGACTGCTAGCTGGAATACTGCTTACAGTAGCGTCAAAAGTCTTTGCAGTAAAAACTGACGATAGAATTGAAAAAATTTCACAAGTATTACCGCAAGCAAACTGCGGAGCATGCGGATTTTCTGGCTGCAGTGACTACGCAAATGCTATTGTAAAAAGCAGCGCCGAATGCAATATGTGTAAACCAGGCGGTACCGATTGCGCTCAAAAAATTGCACAAATCATGGGCAAAGAAAACGTGGACGTCATACCCGAAATAGCATTTTTACGCTGCCAGGGAGATTGCAACGTCACCACACACAAATATGATTTTGAGGGCGTAAACTCCTGTGCAGCTTGCAATAAATTTTACAACGGTTCAAAAAACTGCACCAGCGGATGTCTAGGTTATGGCGACTGCGCTACAATCTGCCCTGAAAATGCCATTTCCATTGTAAATAGAATTGCTCATATCGACCCCGACAAATGTGTCGGCTGTGGACTTTGCAAAAAGACCTGCCCTAACAATTTGATTGTCGTAAGAAGAAAATCTCAAAAAGTCGACATCGCTTGCTCGTCAGCAGATTTAGGAAAAATCACAAGAAAAATCTGTTCAGCTGGCTGTATAGGCTGTGGACTTTGTGCTAAGGCTTGTCCTAAGCAAGCTATAAAAATTGAAAATAATCATGCTGTAATAAATTATGACCTTTGCACAAACTGCTCAGCGTGCATTAAAGCTTGTAAAATGAATGTAATTTCTAAACTTTAGCATAATTATATACAAAATATAATAATATGAAATAAAGGGGAAAGTCTTTAGCAAAAGATTTCCCCCTGTTTTGTGCAAAAATAGGGTTACAGTTAATTTATTATATAAAAATTAACAACTAATGTATAAATATTAACAAAACCAATTGACAACAAGATTGTTTTTTGCTATAATATAATAGTATCTTTATATAAACAAATTGACATTTCGTATGTTTTATAATACTTTTAAAGGTGGAATTAAAAATGGGTTTGATGAACGTCGTGTTCGGCAACTACTCCAAAAAGGAATTAAAAAGAATAGAACCTATCAAGAATACTGTTCTTGAGCTTGAAGAAAAATATCAGCCAATGTCTGATCATGAACTTCGTGAGCAAACACAAATCATGAAAGATAAAATTGCTGACGGCTTAGGCACTCTTGATGACGTTTTGCCAGACGCTTTGGCTGTTTGTCGTGAGGCTGCTTTCAGAGTTTTAGGCAAAAAACCATATCCTGTACAGATAGTCGGTGCTATCGTTCTTCATCAAGGACGTATCGCTGAAATGAAGACTGGTGAGGGTAAAACTTTGGTTGCTTGTCTTGCAGCATATGCAAATTCTCTTGACGGCAACGGCGTTCACGTTGTTACTGTAAATGACTATCTTGCTAAGTTCCAAGCGGAAGAAATGGGTAAGGTTTTCAGATTTTTGGGACAGTCAATCGGTGTTGTTTTAAGCGGTATGGATAAAACTGCCAAGCGTGAGGCTTACGATGCTGATATTACATACGGTACTAATAATGAATTCGGATTTGATTATCTTCGTGATAACATGGTAATCTATAAAAAAGACAAGGTTCAGAGAGAGCACTCTTTTGCTATTGTCGATGAGGTTGACTCAATTCTTATCGATGAGGCTAGAACTCCACTTATCATTTCTGGACAAGGCGATAAATCAACTGAACTTTATACTATTGCTGATAAATTCGCAAAAAGCTTGTCACCTATCACCGTTGTTGAAATGGATGATAAGGCAGACAACGACTCTTTAGGCGGAGATTATATTATTGATGAAAAGGCTAAAACTGCAACTCTTACAAGATCTGGTGTAAGCAAGGCAGAAAAAGCTTTCAATATCGACAACCTTATGGATGCCGATAATCTTACTCTTTTGCACCATATTAATCAGGCTATCAAGGCTAATGGTACAATGAAGAATGAAACTGACTACGTTGTTCAAGACGGCGAGGTTTTGATTGTTGACGAGTTTACTGGACGTATTCTTGCTGGACGTCGTTTTAATGACGGACTTCATCAGGCTATTGAGGCTAAGGAAGGCGTAAAGGTAAATAGAGAATCTAAAACTATTGCTACAATTACTTATCAGAACTATTTCCGTTTGTATTCAAAGCTTTCTGGTATGACTGGTACTGCTCTAACTGAGGAAGATGAGTTCAGAGAGATTTATAAGCTTGACGTTATTGAAGTTCCTACAAATAAGGAAATTGCTAGAGTTGACCACCCTGATGTTGTTTACAAAACTGAAAAGGGTAAGTATAATGCTGTAATTGAACAGGTTATTGAGTGTCACGAAAAAGGACAGCCTGTTTTGGTTGGTACAGTTTCAATTGAAAAGTCAGAAGTTCTTTCAAGAATGCTTAAAAATAAGGGTGTTAAGCATCAGGTTTTGAATGCTAAATATCATGATAAAGAGGCAAAGATTGTTGCACAGGCTGGTAAGTTCGGCGCTGTAACAATCGCTACAAACATGGCAGGACGTGGTACTGATATCATGCTTGGCGGTAACGCTGAATATCTTGCTACTGAGCAGCTTTATAAGCTTGGCTACGAAGAAGATTTAGTTGTTGAAGCAACTGGATTTGCTGAAACTGAAGATGAAGAAATTTTGACTGCTAGAGAAAAATATAAAGAGCTTTTCAGCAAATTCTCTGAAGAGGTTGCAAATAAGGCTGTTGAAATCCGTGAGGCAGGCGGTCTGTTTATTATCGGTACTGAAAGACATGAGTCAAGACGTATTGATAATCAGCTAAGAGGTCGTTCAGGACGTCAGGGAGATCCAGGTGAAAGCTTGTTCTTCTTAGCACTTGAAGATGATCTTATGAGACTTTTCGGCGGTGACAAAATCAACAATATGATGGAAACTCTAAATGTTGACGAAAACACTCCAATTCAGTCAAAATTGCTTACATCAATCATTCAGTCTTCTCAGAAGAAGATTGAGGGCAGAAACTTTAACATCAGAAAGAACGTTCTTAACTATGATGATGTTATGAATACACAGCGTGAAATTATTTACGGTCAAAGACAAAAAGTTCTTAACGGTGAAGATATTCACGAGTACATAGTTAAAATGATTAACGATTTCGTTGAAACTACTGTTAGTATGTATCTGCTTGATGATGAACTTCAAGATGAGTGGAATCTTGATGGCTTGCGTGACCAGCTAATGGGATTGTTCACTGTTGAGGACGACTTTAGATATACATCAAACGAACTTGATGAAGTTTCTAGAAATGATATTATTAAACAGCTTAAAGACCGTGCTGATGAACTTTATGACAAACGTGAGGAAGATTTGGGAGCTGAATTGCTTCGTGAAATCGAGCGTGTAGTTCTACTAAAGGTTGTTGATACTAAGTGGATGGACCATATTGATGATATGGAAGAGCTAAAACGCGGTATCGGACTTCGTTCATACGGACAGAAAAACCCAGTTGTTGAGTATCGTATGGAAGGTTTTGATATGTTCGACGCTATGGTTGATTCAATCCGTGAAGATACTGTAAGAATGCTGTTTACAATTCAGGTTAGAAAAGACAACGCTGCACCAAAGCGTGAGCAGGTACTTAGTGATGGAAGTACGAATCATCACAATATTCCTAGAAAAATTAATAAAACAGGTCCTAATGATCCTTGTCCATGCGGCAGCGGCAAAAAGTATAAAAAATGCTGCGGTTCTGCAAACAATAACGACTAAAATATTACACAGGACGGCTTTTTTACCGTCCTGTTTTAATGTTGCAAATATATAGAAAGTATAAAGGAGTAATGTTTTAATTATGTCTACAGCTTTTAAGTCTACAAATATTTTACTTCCAAAACAGGATAATGATATGTCAAAGTGGGCAGTAGTAGCCTGCGACCAGTATACTTCCCAAACTGAATACTGGACTGAAACACAAAAGATTACTGACGGTTACAAATCTGCATTAAATCTAATTCTTCCTGAAGTTTATCTTGAAAACAGCGACGTCGACGAACGTATCGAAAAAATCCACAGCAACATGAACGAATATGTTTCTGATAAAGTTTTTGACGAGTATGAAAACTCAATGATTTATATTGAGCGTGTGCAATCGGACGGAAAAGTTCGTGCTGGAATCGTCGGCGCAATCGACCTTGAAATGTATGATTACTCAAAGGGTTCAAAATCTCTAGTCAGAGCAACTGAGGCTACTGTAATAGAGAGAATTCCACCTAGAATTAAGGTTAGAAATAACGCTGAAATTGAACTTCCGCACATCATGATTTTGATTGATGACAATGATAAGAATATCATCGAGCCTTTGGAGAATATTAAAAATGATATGACAAAGCTTTATGACTTTAAGCTTATGCAAAAGGGCGGAAGCATTAAAGGATGGCTGTTGGATAGTGAAAACTGCGAAAAAATTGTTTCTTCTCTTGAAAGTCTTGGAGATATCGACAGCTTTAACAAGAAGTATAATCTTAACGAAACTTCTCCGCTTGTGTATGCAATGGGCGACGGAAATCATTCGCTTGCGACTGCAAAAGAGTTTTATGAGCAGCTAAAGAAAAATAATCCAGTCAAAGATTTGTCAAATCACCCAGCAAGATATGCGCTTGTTGAGATTGTAAATCTTCACTCCCCTGCACTAGAGTTTGAGGCAATCCATAGAATCGTTACTGAAATCGACAAGAAAAAGCTAATGGCTGAACTAACAGCAGAGCTTGGACTTACTGAAAATACAGAAAACTGCTCACAGGTGTTCGGCGTTACCGAGTACGGTGTGACTAAAAACATGGGCATTACTAAGGAAAAATCAAAGCTGACAGTTGGCAGTCTGCAAATTTTCCTTGATGAATATCTTGCAAAAAACGGCGGTAAAATCGACTATATTCATGGCACTGATGTAATTGATAAGCTTTCTCAGGACGACAATTCCATCGGATTTATTCTTCCTGATATGGGCAAAGAAGAGCTTTTCCCAACAGTAATCTGCGACGGAGCATTGCCTAGAAAAACTTTCTCAATGGGACACGCTGAGGACAAGCGTTTTTATGTTGAGGCTAGAAAGATTACAGAGTAGTATATTAAATAATATTAAAATAACGGAGGTCTATTTATGATTATTGAACAATGCAAAAAACAGCTTACCGAGAACATTATTCCATTCTGGGCACAGCTAAAGGACGAAGAAAATGGTGGATTCTACGGCTTCTTGAGCTACGACCTCGACCTTGAAAAAGAGGCTGACAAGGGTGTAATTCTGCACTCAAGAATTCTTTGGTTCTACTCAACTTGCTATGCGGTTTTGAAGGATGAGAAAAGTAAAGAACTAGCTTTCCACGCTTTTGAATTCATCAAGAACAAATGTATTGACTACGATAACGGCGGAGTTTACTGGATGATGAATCACAAGGGTGAGCCAGTTGACACAATGAAGCATACTTATAATATCGCTTTTGCAATCTATGCACTTTCAGCTTACTACAATGCGGTTGGCGACAAGTTTGCTCTTGACCTTGCAAACAAGCTTTTCAATGATATCGAAACAAACACTCTTGACGAGTACGGATATCGTGAAGCTTTCTCAATTGATTGGCAGTTGGTATCTAACGATGCTCTTTCTGAAAACGGACTTTCAGCTGACAAAACAATGAACACAATTCTTCACCTAATTGAGGCTTACACTGAGCTTTACATTGCTGATAAAAATGAAGTAGTTGGCGAAAGACTAAGATTCTTGCTTTCACAAATGTCAGACAAGGTTTTCGACGCTGAAAATACTGCTCTTAAAGTATTCTTCGACACTAAGCTTGATGTTATCGGCGACGTTCATTCTTATGGTCACGATATTGAGGCTACTTGGCTTGTTGACCGTGCTTGTGACGTGCTTGGAGATGACGAGCTTACAAAGAAATTCACTGAACTCAACTTGAATATTTCTAAAAATATCCAAAACATTGCAATTGAAGACGGAGCAATGAACAATGAGCGTGACGGTGAAGAAATCAACAGAACTCGCGTTTGGTGGGTACAGGCTGAGGCAGTTGTTGGATTTGTAAATGCATACCAGCACTCAAACGACGAAACTTTCCTTGATTCTGCAAGAACAATAATGAACTATATCGACAATTCTATGATTGACAAGCGTGAAGGTTCAGAGTGGTATGCAGAAATTTCATTTGAAGGCGTTCCTCACGACTGGAAAGAAATTGTTGGACCATGGAAATGCCCATATCACAACGGAAGAATGTATCTTGAGGTTATTAAAAGAGCTATTGATTTTTAATTAAACCAACAAAATATTATACAAAAACGCAGTGGAATTTTTCCTCTGCGTTTTCTTTTTGCCTACTATAACAAAAACTAAGTATATAATATTATTATTAATATATATAATATTTTGCATAACCACTTGAAAAACTTTAGTTAATATGCTATACTACATTAAAAGCTAAATTCTTGATTATTATCCACCAAGAAAATCACGCTGTTGTGCGATACTTCATCTGAATACCTCAACAGTTTATTATGTCAACAACGTTCCTGCAAAAACCCCCAAATGTGTAATCGTATACATATCATTCTAAAAACTCAATATAAAACATTTTTATAAAAATATGAAAGGAAGATGATAATGAAAATCAGAAGAATACTAGCTCTATCTTTATCGATTATTTTAGCAGCCAGCACCTTAACTTCATGCGGTAAAAATCAAAATTCAGACAGCTCTGATTTGAGCAGCATGACTGAAACTGAACCTAAGGAACAAAAAATCTCAGAAATGAAAGACATAACCTCATGGGACATGGTTAAGCAAATGACATACGGCTGGAATTTGGGCAACACCCTTGACGCATTGGGCAGTGACATCAATGCTGAAACTGCTTGGCAGGGAACAAAAACCACGAAAGAAATGTTTGATTTGCTAAAAGACAACGGATTTAATCTTGTAAGAGTACCCGTGACGTGGGGCGGACACATGGACGAAAATTATCAAATCGACACAGAATGGATGGCGAGAGTTCGTGAGGTTGTCGACTACGGAATTGACAACGATATGTATGTAATTCTCAACACTCATCATGAAGATTGGTATTTTCCAACGAGTGATAAAGAGGACGAGTCCATCGAAATCCTAAAGACAGTTTGGACACAAATCGCGCAAGAGTTCAAAGGTTATGATGAGCATTTGATTTTTGAAGGACTAAACGAGCCAAGACTGATTGACACCTCACTTGAATGGACTGGCGGAGATGATAAATCGCGTGAAATTGTAAGCAAATTCTCAAAAGCGTTTTATGAAACGGTAAGAAATTCAGATGGAAATAATCCCAAGCGCCACCTCATGCTGACAGGTTATGCGGCGTCATCTAACAGAAAATGCCTTGAGTCAATTGATGTCCCAGAAAACGACAAAAATGTCATCGTGTCCGTCCATGCATATCTGCCATATTCATTTGCGCTCGATACAGAAGGCACGGACAAATTCGACGCGGAGTCCGACTCATTGCCGATTGATATGCTGTTTAACGACATAAATGAACTGTTCACAAGCAAGGAAATTCCTGTAATAGTCGGCGAATTCGGCGCTTTAAATAAATTCAATACAGGGGATAGAGTCGAGTGGCTTACATACTATCTAGAATCTGCAAAACGCGAGGGCGTTCCATGTATTTGGTGGGACAACGCCGCAACAGTTGGAGCAGGCGAAAATTTCGGACTTATGGATAGAAATACACCGCCATCATGGAAATTTCCAGAGATTATAGAAACCTTTCAATCAGTATACAAATAGCACAAAAAAAGCCGTAAGACCAAAATCTTACGGCTTAAATTTTTGCAAAAAATCACTTAGACGACTTAACAATATTTGAGATAATATCCGCACAACCCTCGTATCCAAAACGACCGCTGTCAAGACATAAATCATAAGTCTGCATCGACGACCAGTTTTTCGTGGTATTGATATTATAAAATTCCGCACGTTTTTTATCATAATTTTTCAAAACGTCGTTAACATCGTCAAACGAAATCCCATGATTTGCTGTAGCATTATGTACCCTAGATTCGTTGTTTGAATAAACAAACACACCCAAAGTCGGTACTACATTTTTAAGCACATAATCAGCACATCTGCCCACAATAACGCAAGGACCTTTTCTTGCAGACTCAAGAATTAATTCTGCCTGAGCCGCAAAAATCTTTTGAGGCAAATCCATTTTATGCTCAAAAATCTTTTTAAAAGACAAAGGCGTTGTAAATGGACTAAATACAGCCTCTTCGAATTTTTTTATCTCCTCAGCCGAAACGCCAACACGCTTTGCCGCCAAATCCACCAGCTCATGATCATAACAATCACAGCCAAGGTTTTGCGCAACCAGCTTGCCAATGTTACTTCCTCCACTACAAAATTGTCTTTCAATTGCAACTACACTAATTTTAGCCATTTTGTCACCCTCTTTTATTTTTTAATTTATTTACCATAAATTAATTATATAACAAATTAGGGTAAAAGTCAATTACTCTTTTATTACAATTTGAATAGTTTTATGCAACTATACAAACTCAGTATGTTTATATTGCACAAATCACTTTGTAACATTCCAAATATTCTCTGCATAATCCTTAATAGTTCTGTCCGACGAAAATTTACCGGCATTGCAAATATTCAGCCAGCATTTTTTAGCAAACCCAAGAGAATTTTTGTAATCCTCATTCACCTTTAGTTTAGCCTCAACATAACTTTCAAGATCACCGATTACGTAGTAATGATCTGCAACGTGCCAGCTTGCACCATCCATCAAAGCCTTATAAAGCTCCTTAAAACTGCCCTCTTCACTCGACAAAACTCCGCCGTCAGAAAATTCACCATCGATAAGTTTATTCAAAACTCGAATGATTTTATCACTAGCGAAAGCGGTAGCGCGAGGGTCATATTTCGGCATAATCTCCTCAAGTTCCTCTACCTTTGCACCGAAAATATAATTATTTTCGGCTCCTGCCTCCTCAACGATTTCAACATTTGCACCGTCCAAAGTACCCAAAGTTACAGCACCATTCAGCATGAATTTCATGTTTCCAGTACCAGAAGCCTCTGTGCCAGCAGTTGAAATCTGCTCCGAAATATCAGCCGCCGCAACCAACTTTTCAGCGTACGAAACATTGTAATTTTGCACAAAAACAACCTTGATTAAATCCTTAGTATCAGGGTCAAAATTCACAAGATTTGCAACTTCTCCAATAAACTTGATAATAGCCTTAGCACGTCGATATCCAGGTGCAGACTTTGCCCCGAAAATATAAGTTGTAGGATAAAAATCAGCAATTGAACCGTCCTTAATACCATAATAAATATACAAAATCGAAAGCGCATTCATAAACTGTCGCTTGTACTCGTGAAGTCTCTTGATTTGAATATCAAAAATAGAATTATCGTCAATTTCAACACCGTCATGAGCCTTTATAAAACCTGCAAGCTGTGATTTTTTAGCCGATTTAATTGACATAAATTCACGCAAAATCTGCTGATCATCAGCATATTTCTCAAGTTTCTTAAGCTCATCAAGATTTCTAATCCAGTCCTCACTGCCAAGCAATCTAGTGATTAGCGCCGAAAGCTCCTCGTTACAAAGTGCAAGCCAACGTCTTTGAGTAATTCCATTTGTCTTATTTTGGAATCTCTCAGGATAAATTTCGTACCATTCTTTAAGTGTCTGAGCCTTCAAAATCTCAGTGTGAATCTGAGCAACTCCATTTGTGTGCGACGAGCCGTAAACCGCCATATTAGCCATTTTAACCATACCGTCATCAACCAAAGCAATGCTCTCAATCTGCTTTTTATCCTTGCCAAGAGCGTACATATCCTTAATAAAACGTTCGTTAATCATCAAAATATATGTGTAAACCTTAGGCAGAACCTGCTCCATAAGCGACGCCGACCACTTCTCAAGCGCCTCCTGCATAATAGTGTGATTTGTGTAATTAAATACCTTTTGAGCAATTGCAAAAGCCTTTTCAAAATCCATACCATATATCTCAACAAGCTGCCTAATAAGCTCAGGAATCGAAATTACAGGGTGCGTATCGTTAAGCTGGATTGTCACCATATCACCCAGATTTTCAAGCGTCCCAAATCGCTCAAGGTGCTTTTTCAAAATGTCAGTAAGCGATGCCGACGAGAAAAAATACTCCTGCTTAAGACGCAAAATCTTACCAGCCTTAGCGTCATCATTTGGATAAAGCACACGAGAAATATCCTCAGCAATATTTTTCTCCAAAACAGCATCAGCATAATCCTGATTATTAAAAAGTGTGAAATCAAAATCATTTACAGGTTCAGCCTGCCACAAGCGCAAATTGCCGATATTTGACGTACCATATCCAATAATCGGCATATCATAAGGAACAGCATATACCGCACCGTCACCATATTCAACCGTTACAATGTCAGCCTCACATCGTTTCGACCAAGGATCACCGTGTTTTTGCCAGTTGTCCGCCTCCTCATGCTGAAAACCGTCAACAATAGTCTGCTTGAAAAGACCATACTTATATCTAATTCCATAGCCGTCAAGAGGAATATCATGAGTCGCCGCCGAGTCAAGAAAACAAGCCGCAAGACGTCCCAAACCGCCATTACCCAAGGCCGCATCTTCGATCTCTTCAAGCTCACAAAGTGAACGTCCGCAGCCTTTTAAAACCTCGTCGACTGTGTCCCTAAGATTCAAACAAAGCAGATTATTATAAATCGCGCGACCCATTAAAAACTCCATAGAAAAATAACAAGCGCGCCTGTTTGATAGGTGATTTTCAGTACTCTCATTCCACCTGTCCGAAATATCTGACATCACAACAGCCGATATGCACTCGTGCAATTGTACAGCCGACGCGCTTTGAACAGTCTGACCGTATTTCCTCTTCAAGTCCCTGCTAAGCTCTTCCAGAAAATAATTTTTATCCATAATACACAGCCCTCTCTCAACTTTTTCAATTAATATTTATCAAAAGGTAAATATCATTGACATCAATCGATTTCAAAACGATCTCTATCATATATTTTAGTGATATCAGCAATTCTCGTTGCTAACTCATCAGTAAACACATCTTCAGTCGCGCGCCATTGCCAGTTACCGCCCAAAGTCGACGGAATATTCATTCTAGCGGATGAATCAAGCTCTAAAAAGTCCTGCATTTGAGCAATTGCAGTGTCAGCACAAGACGACCACGCAAGGCGAATCATGCCCCAGCAAATGTCCCTGTTGCGCTTTAAATTCATATAATCGCGGCAGAATTTCAGTTCCTTTCGCGACGCAGAATTAACCCAGCCAACAGCAGTTTCATTATCATGCGTACCAGTGTAACACACGCAGTTTGAATTTTTATAATTGTGCGGAAGATAGTTGCTCTTACCGTCAGGAGAAAATGCAAATTGCAGTACCTTCATTCCAGGAAAACCGCTTGATTTAAGTAATTTTGCGACCTTAGGAGTAATGAACCCCAAATCCTCAGCAATGATTTTCTGCTTGCCAAGCTGACGTTTAACCTCATTAAAAAGCTTCATGTCAGGGCCCTTTCGCCACTCGCCAACAACAGCATTTTCACTGCCATATGGAATAGCATAGTAGCTCTCAAACCCCCTAAAATGGTCGATTCTAACCACATCATAAGTATTTGCCGCCGCACGAATTCGATCAATCCACCACTTGAAATTCTCAGCCTCCATAACGTCCCAGCGATAAAGCGGATTGCCCCAGAGCTGACCGAGTTTTGAAAAAACATCAGGCGGACAGCCAGCAACATCAATCGGATTTTTAAGTTCGTCCAGCAAAAAATACTTCGGATATTTCCAAACCTCAACGCTGTCCAAAGCCACATAAATAGGTATATCTCCAATAATTTCAATACCCAAATCATTAGCATAAGCCTTAAGCTTTTTCCACTGCCCAGCATATTTATACTGCAAAAAGCACCAAAAGTCAACCTCGTCAGAATACTCCTCAAATGCCGATTTTATAGCATCATGCTCGTACATTTTCAAAGGCTCGTCCCACTCATACCAAGCTTTGCCGTCATTCGCAAACTTAAGTGCCATAAACAAACCATAGTCCAAAACCCAGTCAGAATTTTCAGCCAAAAATTCAGCATAACCACTCTCAGGCGACTTTGAAAAATTCTCATACGCAATTTTAAAAACATCAAAAGCATTCTCATAAAGCAGTCCATAATCAACCGCATCAGGACTTTTAGACCATTTTATTTTCTGATAATCGGACTTTTTCAAATACCCCTCACTCTCAAGCTCCTCAAAGCCGATAAAGTAAGGATTTCCCGCATATACTGAAAAGCTTTGATAAGGCGAATCTCCATAGCTAGTAGGAGCAATAGGCAGTATCTGCCAATATTTTTGTCTGCATTTTTTCAAAAAATCCACAAAATCATAAGCTTCTCTGCCAAGCTTTCCAATGCCGTAATTATTAGGCAGTGAGGATATATGCATTAAAATCCCGCTTGAACGCAGTCCAAATTTTGCACGCATAAAAATCAAATCCTTTCAATATAATACATTTTAATTATACTACATTTATCTATTAATATCAAGAAAAATCTAAATATATTTTTTGTTATGTTTGATAAACTAATCTAAAAAAAATTATTTTATTTTACACAGTTAGTTACTATTTGCCGAATGATTTATTTATTAGTTATCAAATATATTTATGCCAAATTTACTATAATATCCATTACAAATAGTGACCATTAAATTACAAAACAGTAACAGGAAGTTATTTGGACAGTTGAAAACTAAGCCTGTCAGCCAACAAAAATGTTGAAAACTCTGTTGAAAGTGTTTATAACTATATGTTTTTCCCTGTTTTGAGGTTAGAAACTTTCAAAGTTTTCAACACTAGTACATTTTTCTACTCTGTTTTGTCATCGTTCTGTAACAAAGAGATTTTCTTCGCAGTACAAAAAAACTGACAGTTTTTTCACAAATTTCATTGTATAATAAATTTCGAATAACTATTTTGTAATATATTAATTAAAATCATAAAAAAACTTATTAAAACATATTGATTTGTGAGCATTTATACTATATAATATAGTAAATGATATTTACCTTTAAATATTATTGATTTGTGTAACAAAGTGTGATATAATTAATTTTATTAAAATATCACGAAAAATGAGAAAGAGATGTGATTACAAAATGGGTACTGATACACCAAAAGTGCTTGAGGTCAAAGGACTCTCAAAGCAGTACAAAAAGGGCGTATACGCCTCAAAGGACGTCACCTTTGAAATTACGAAAGGCGAGATATTCGCGCTGATTGGTCCAAACGGAGCCGGAAAAACAACAACTATAAGAATGATTTCAACGCTGCTTTCTCCAACTGAGGGAGATGTTTTGGTTGCAGGACACAGCATTTTGAGCGAGCCTAACAAAGTTCGTGAAAACATTACATATCTGCCCGACGAGGCAGGCGCATACAAAACTATGACAGGCACAAAATATCTTGAGTTTATGGCAAGCATATATGCGCCAGACAAAGAAACTGCCGCTGAGTATGTTAAAACTGGCTCAGAAATTTGCGAGCTTGGCGACCGTCTTAACGATAAAATAGGTAGCTATTCAAGAGGTATGACAAGAAAACTTCTGCTTGCTCGTGCGATAATGTCAAAGCCTGCTCTAGCTATTTTAGATGAGCCAACTTCAGGACTTGATATCATAAACGCACTAGAAATAAGACGTATGATTAGAGATCTTTCTGCAAAGGGAATGAGCTTTTTGCTATCATCTCACAATATGTTAGAAATTGAGTACGTGTCCGACCGAGTAGGAATTATCGCAAAAGGACACCTTTTAGAAGTAGGCACTCCAGCTGAACTTAAAGAAAAATATAACACAAAGAATCTAGAAGAAGTATTTGAAAAGGTGGTGATCAATAATGAAATTCTTTAATCTGCTAAGAAAAGAGCTTCACGAAATGGTTACCGTTCAAACGATAATCTCACTTTTGGCAATGGTTGTATTGCTTTCAGTTGCCGGCGATGCAATGACAGGAGCAATGGAAGATACCGAAAAAGAAATCTCAAAAATCACAATTTGTGATGAGGACAACACCGAATTTTCAAAATCAGTTATTGATTTTATAGAAAAGCCAACTGCCGATATGGATAATGATGTAACAGTTGTTACTCTTGAAAGTGATGACTATGCAAAAGAACTTAAAAGACTTGATGTAAAGAGCATAATAATTATTCCAAAAGGCTTTAGCGACCAGGTTAATAATGGAGAACAAGCCGATGCTAAATACATAAGCAAAATGACATCACTTTCCGCAATGTCAAACGCCGCAATCGGTGATACAACTGCCCTAACGGTTATCGAGGCTGCCGTAAAATCCGCAATTTATACTCAGAAAGTATCAAACGGTCAGCTTACAGAAACTGAAATTACACAGCTAGATTCACCAATCAAGCTTGATGAAACTACAATAGTAGGCGACAAATCAGCTAGCATTTCAGCGTCTATCGTGTATGGACTTTCTCAAATGCAGGGAATGTTCATTCCAATTATCGTAATGCTTTTGATTATGTATTCCTCACAGATGATTCTAAATGCTGTTTCTACTGAAAAAATCGACAAAACTCTTGAAACATTGCTTTCAGCACCAGTGTCAAGAATGTCGGTATTATCATCAAAAATGCTAGCAGCAGCAATAGTAGCCGGAATATATGCTGCAGTTTATATGTTCGGAATGAACAATATGATGTCAAGCTTTTCACTAGGCGACACAACTGAGTATAACGCAATTATTGCAGATTTAGGACTTACTTTATCAAGCAGTCAGTATGTGCTTGTAGGACTTCAAATGTTTGTAACACTTCTGATTGCCCTTTCAATCTCACTTGTTTTGGGTGCATTAGCAAAGGACGCAAAATCAGGTCAGGCGCTAATCATGCCAATCACAATCGTTACAATGATACCATATATGCTGTCAATGTTCCTTGATATCAACACACTTTCACCAGTATTCAGATATCTAGTTTACGCTATTCCATTTACACATACAATGATGGCGTCAACAAACGTAATGTTTGACAACATGACACTATTCTGGGGCGGATTTATTTATCAGATTATTTTCTTGATAGTATGTATGTCATTCGCAATCAAAGTATTTACAAGCGACAGAATTTTCACAATGTCAATCAGCTTTGGAAATAAAGCACATAAGACTAAGAAAAAATCTCTATTCTCAAAATAGAACATGAATAAGTTAAGGAGTCAGTCAAATGAAACAGAAAAACAACGCTAGAAATATCATACTAAGTGCTCTGTGTACAGCTGTGGTGTTATTATCAGGATGTTCGTCAAATGCAAATTCATCATCAGCAGCCGACAGCTCATCAAAAAGCGGTTCAGCCGCTCCAGCAGTCACATTGCCGACATCTCAGAGTGATACTTCAAGCGCGACCGACTCCTCAAATACTGACGAAGAAAAGTCAGACATAACCCCAGCAATGTGGGAAGTAACGTCTGAAAACGGTACAAAAATCACAATGATGGGCTCAATGCACGCATTAAAGACTGAAGTTTATCCGCTGCCAGACAGAATGATGGACGCGTACAACAACGCCGACATACTAGCAGTAGAGTGCGATGTATCGTTAGCAACAGCCTCATTTACAATGCAGTCGATTATGCAACAGCATCTTTATTACGAAGACAAATCCAAAGTCAAAGACCACCTTGACGAAGATGTTTACAACAATGTAGTCGAGTATCTAGATTTTCTAGGTCAAGACCCAACAAAGTTTGAAGACTTCCAGCTTTGGTATCTGTATTCCATGCTAGACGCTCTAAGCGTTGAGGAATCAGGACTTTCAACTACTCGCGGAATTGATTTGTACTATCTAAATCAAGCTCACAAAGATGAGAAAGAGATTTACGAGGTCGAAACAGTAAAGTCACAAGCCGAACTTTTCCCAAGTCTTTCGGATGATGTATACAAAGTTCTGCTTTCATCATACAGCGTAGAAAGTGCACAAGAACATACCGACGCACTATTTGAAACTTACGAAGCATGGAAGACAGGTGACATAGACTTTTTCAGCGGTCAAAACGACGTTGATGAGTATGTCAAAGAGGCTGAAAAGTCAGGCACACCGCTAACAGACAGCGAAATCGAAGCGCTAAAAGAATTCAACAATGCTCTTTTGTATGACCGAAACAAAACAATGGCAACAGCAGTAGAAACCTTACTAGAGGGCGACAAAGATGTATTTTATATAGTAGGAATGGCACATTTCCCAGGCGAAGGCGGAATACTAGACCTACTAGAAAAAGACGGCTACAAAGTAACTGTCGTAAACTAAAAATTGAATACAATAAAGAAAATCAGGAACGAAAATTACATTCGCTCCTGATTTTTTTCCATAAAGATAGATATAGTCAAAAATCCTATGAGTTTTCATTGCAAAAAAAAGCAAAGCCGCAATCGGCTTTGCTTTTTTGAAAATATCGTAGAAAAAAAGATTAGCATCCGCATCCATTGTTGCAGCCACAGCCATTGTCACAGCCACAGCCAGAACCGCCGAAGCCACAACCGCCACAGCAAGAAATGATAAGGATAAGAATAATAATCCACCAGCAGCCACCGAATCCACAATTGTTCATAATACATTCTCCTTTAAAAATAAATTGTTTTTAATAAAGCCGCATAGAGCTTTTTGGCTCTCCGCCTTTGCTTTATATTACAGTTTATGAAAAACTAAAAATTGTGTTACAAAAATAATCGGAAAGCTAAATTTGTCCTATGCATAGTATGTTATTAGTGGCTTTAATTAAGATGTTTTTATATATTTAAGATTAAAAAATATTAAAAATGTCAATGCTGTTTTTAGAGCGGTTATAAACTGCAAATTAAGCATTCAATATTAAACTAATGCTTTTTTGTTTATGAAAGGATGGATAATTGTGGGTGCAAACAACAACTTTGAAATTGATAGATTCACAAAAAAAGGTCGTGATATAATAAGAGGAGCAGTCTTGTGTGCAGGACGCTGGGGGCATACTTATATAGGATCAGAACATTTGCTGTTATCAATTCTTGAAGATGGAACCTCAACA
The DNA here is from genome assembly GCA_964548535.1 of uncultured Oscillospiraceae bacterium. Taxonomy (GTDB): domain Bacteria; phylum Bacillota; class Clostridia; order Oscillospirales; family Ruminococcaceae; genus CAZJRQ01. Next base: position 3,343 of record CAZJRQ010000006.1, on the reverse strand, counting down.
GCTTATGCAGTCTTGACAAAGCATAACGTAACTACAGAGGGAGTAGAAAAACAGCTTACTAAAATAGTCGGTAAAGGCACACCTTGTAAGCTTACTCAAAATGATTTCACACCAGTGTCTACTACTATATTAAGAGGAGCGTGTAACTTAGGTGAAAGCTTTGGTGAAAAACTAATCGGCTCAGAGTATATTTTGGCACTGATGTTAAGGCAGTCCAACTCGTGCGGTTCAGATATTTTAAGAGAGCTTTGCTGTAACCTAACCAAAATGTATTCTGACTGTACAACAGCAGGAAATGAGTATGACTTTTTTATCGAGCAAAACTATGTAAAGCTGAAAAATCTTGATAAATACGGCAGAGAGCTTACACGTAAAAACATCTGCGAAAAATTCGACCCAGTGGTCGCAAGGGATAAAGAAACCCAAAGAATCATGGAAATTCTCTGCCGAAGGACGAAAAATAACCCATGCCTAATAGGAGAGGCAGGAGTAGGAAAAACAGCTGTAGTAGAGGGTCTAGCAATAAAAATCATGAAAGGCGAAGTACCAGAGCTGTTGTCAAAAAAGCGTATATATGCACTTGATTTGACAATGCTTTTAGCAGGAGCAAAATATCGCGGTGATTTTGAAGAACGCCTGAAAAACTGTATGGAAGAGGCATCTTCCGCTAAAAATGTAATCCTTTTTATAGATGAGCTTCACAATATAATGGGTGCCGGAGCAGCTGAAGGTGCAATCGACGCGGCGAATATTCTAAAGCCACAGCTAGCACGCGGCGATTTGCAGATTATCGGTGCAACAACCTTTGATGAGTACAGAAGAAATATCGAAAAAGACAGCGCAATGGCAAGACGTTTTCAGACAGTAAAAATCGAAGAACCGTCGTTTGAAGATACAATAACAATCCTTGACGGCCTGTGTGAAAAATATGAAGAACATCACCACGTAGCAATTCCAGCAGACGTAATCAGACACATAGTAACCCTTGCAAGACGTTACGTTACCGATAGATATTTTCCAGACAAAGCAATCGATATCTTAGACGAAGCGTGTGCCTTTTGCCGAATTAATCAAATGTCAAAAGAGCCGACAAAGCAGGAAATATCAGATGTCTTCAATGACTACGTGATAGGCAAAATTTCCAGAGAAGACTACCTAAACGCAATAACAAGTACCCAAACAGACAACGTCAAGCTTACAAATGAAGCAGTAGAACGAGTAGTTTCCCGCCAAACAGGAATCCCTTGCAGTGCGCTAAATGAAGAAGAATCTTCCCTACTGAAAAATCTCGAAAACGAGCTTAAAAATGTTGTTATCGGTCAAGATTATGCCATAGAAAAGCTGTGCAATTCTATAAGATGCTGTCGAGTTGGACTAAAAGACGACCGCCGACCAATGGGCAGTTTTATCTTTTTAGGCTCAAGCGGAGTGGGAAAAAGCCAGCTTGCAAAATCGCTTGCAAAATCAATTTTCCACCGTGACGACGCACTTATACGAATCGATATGTCCGAGTATATGGAGCGCTACAACGTATCAAAGCTAATCGGCGCACCTCCAGGATATGTGGGCTATGAGAACGGCGGACTTCTCACTGAACAGGTTTTGCGAAAGCCGTATTCAGTAGTCTTGCTTGATGAAATTGAAAAAGCACATCCTGACGTTTTCAATCTGCTTTTGCAAATAACCGAAGAGGGATTTCTTACCGATTCATCAGGACGAAAAGTGTCATTTGCAAACGTGATAATAATCATGACATCTAACATCGGCGTAAAAAATCTAACCAACAAAAATCTGCTAGGATTTGGTGCAGACAAATCTCAAAACGACAAGTATGAGTCTATGAAAAAAGACCTGTTGTCGGAACTTCAAAAGTTTCTATCGCCAGAACTTCTAGGTAGAATTGACGAAACAATCGTGTTCAACCAGCTAGGCATAAACGAGCTTTCAGAAATAGCCGCAACAGAGCTTGACAGCCTTTGCAAAAAGCTAAAATCACTAGGTTTTTCATTGCAGTATTCAAAGGAAGTTTCACAAGAGGTCGCAAAACTAAGCATGGGCAAAACGTCTGGTGCGCGAGAAGTAAGACGAATTGTCCGCTCAGAAATTGAAAATATAATCAGCGAAATGATAATCTACAGCACCGAAAAAATCGAGTCGATTTACCTAGAAATAGACGACGGAAAATTTTCAGTCAAACAACATGAGATGAATGAAATGAGATAGCATTTCATAGAATGTTTACAATTCAAGTGACCTTAAACATGAAAATCCACTTGTACAATTGAATAAAAATATGCTATAATGTTACTATAAATAATTAAATGGCATAATTAATAACGGCTGAAATTCCACCGAATATTCAGCCGTTTTATTCAATAAAATACAAAATCGGTGGAGAAATGAGGATGTTATGTCACAACAGAGAAAATACGTGATTTATTCTGATTCAACCTGCGATATGCCGAAAGAAGTGCTGGACGAAATTGGTGTTAAAACTTTAGGATTGACATTTGAAATTGACGGCAAGAATTATTCAGACGGCGAATTATCTTCCAAAGAATTTTACGACAGTATGCGTAACGGAAGTTCAGTAAGAACATCACAAATTCCACCAACCAGCTATGAGCAGTGGTTTGAAAACACTCTTGAGAACGGATATGATATACTTTATATAGGATTTTCGTCAGCATTAAGCGGAAGCTACAACAGCGCATGCATAGCACGAGATAATATTCTAGAAACCGAAAAATTTTCAGACAGAAAAATTATATGCATCGACAGCCTATGCGCATCAACCGGCGAAGGTTTGTTAATCTACAAAGCTTGTGAAAAAAGGGACGATGGGCTTTCAATTGACGAGTTAGCGCAGTGGATTGAAGACAACAAACTGAATCTTTGCCATGTGTTCACCGTAGATGATTTAAAATATCTTCATCGTGGTGGACGCGTTTCAAAAGCTACAGCAATTGCAGGAACACTGCTAGGAATCAAGCCATTTATGCACGTAGACAACGGAGGAAATTTGATTGCCTTAGGAAAAGTAAGGGGTAGAAAAGCCTCACTTAATAAGCTAGTCGAAATGATGGAAGAACGAATTGAAGGCTGGGAAAACCCAGTAATTGCGGTATGTCACGGTGATTGTCTAGAAGAGGCAGAGTACGTAGCGAAGCTTGCAAAATCAAAACTTAGCAAAAAAACAAAGGTAATAATTTCATACACAGGCACAGTAATCGGAGCACATTCAGGACCAGGAACAATGGCACTATTCTTCATGGGCACCCCCCGCTAGTCCTAGCGCGGACGGCGCGATGCCCTCGCATAAAAGTTACTGGTTATGGTAACG